>JAJVHZ010000026.1:26532-133299 GCA_022072255.1 Gammaproteobacteria bacterium
CCGACTCGCCGCCTTCCCGCAGGCGGTACATCCCGCGCCGGATACCCTCCTCCACGCCGGCCGGCATGGGCGGCTGCTCGTATTTCTCGTTCATCACCGTGATGTAGTAGAAGACCTTTTCCTGCCGGACGTACATGCGTTCCAGTCCCGCGTGCACGATCACCGCCAGCTCATAGGCGTAAGCCGGGTCGTAGGCGACACAGTTCGGGATCGTCGATGCGAGGATGTGACTGTGCCCGTCCTGATGCTGCAGACCTTCGCCGGCCAGCGTCGTGCGACCGGCGGTGCCGCCGAGCAGAAATCCCCTGCACCTCATGTCGCCCGCCGCCCAGGCGAGATCGCCGACGCGCTGGAAGCCGAACATCGAGTAATAGATGTAGAAGGGGATCATCGAGATCCCGTGGTCGCGATGCGCCGAGCCGGCCGCGATCCAGGACGAGAAGGCACCGGCCTCGCAGATGCCCTCCTCCAGGATCTGACCGCGCCTGTCCTCGCGGTAGTACATCACCTCGTCGCGATCGACCGGCTCGTAGAGCTGCCCGATCGAGGAGTAGATGCCGAGCTGCCGGAACATGCCCTCCATGCCGAAGGTGCGCGCCTCATCGGGCACGATGGGCACGATATGCCTGCCGATGGCCTTGTCCTTCACCAGTATCCCGAGCAGCCGCACGAACGCCATCGTGGTGGAGATCTCGCGGCCCTCGGAGCCCTTCAGCAGCGGTTCGAAGGCGCCGAACGGCGGCACCGGCAGCGGCGGAGCGACACGCGGCGCGAGCAGGAACCCGCCGAGCGCCTCGCGGCGCTCTTTCAGGTAGCGGATCTCGGGGCTGTCCTCCGGCGGCCGGTAGAACGGCGCCTCGGCTATCTTTTCCTCCGGGATGGGTATGGAAAACCGGTTGCGGATGTGTCGCAGCGCCTCCTCGCCCATCTTCTTCTGCTGGTGGGTGATGTTCTGGCCCTCGCCCGCCTCGCCCATGCCGTAGCCTTTCACGGTCTTGGCGAGGATGACCGTGGGCTGGCCGGTGTGCTTTACCGCGGCCGCATAGGCCGCGTACACCTTGTGCGGATCGTGGCCACCGCGGTTCAGCCGCCAGATGTCCTCGTCGGACATGTTCGCGACCATGGCCTCGAGCTCCGGGTACTTGCCGAAGAAGTGCTTGCGCACGTAGGCGCCGTCATTGGCCTTGAAGGCCTGGTACTCGCCGTCGACGCACTCCTCCATGCGCTTCTGCAACAGCCCCTTGTGATCGCGCGCGAGCAGCGGGTCCCAGTATGAGCCCCAGATCACCTTGATGACGTTCCAGCCCGCGCCGCGGAACGCGGCCTCCAGCTCCTGGATGATCTTGCCGTTGCCGCGCACCGGCCCGTCGAGCCGCTGCAGGTTGCAGTTGATGACGAAGATGAGATTGTCGAGCCGCTCGCGTCCGGCGAGCCCGATGGCCCCCATCGATTCCGGCTCGTCCATCTCGCCGTCGCCACAGAAGCACCAGACCTTGCGATCGGCGGTGCTCGCGAGCTCGCGGTGCTCGAGATAGCGCATGAAGCGCGCCTGGTATATCGCCATCAGCGGCCCGAGGCCCATGGAAACGGTGGAGAACTGCCAGAAATCCGGCATCAGCCACGGGTGCGGGTACGAGGACAGGCCCTTGCCGTCAACCTCGCGGCGGAAGTTGTGCAACTGCTCCTCCGCGAGTCTGCCGTAGAGAAAAGCGCGTGCGTAGATGCCCGGCGCGGAGTGGCCCTGTATGAACAGCAGATCGCCGCCGTGATCGGCCGTGGGCGCTCGAAAGAAGTGGTTGAAGCCGACCTCATACAGCGTCGCCGAGGAGGCAAAGCTGGCAATGTGTCCGCCGAGCTCGCTAGAGGCGCGGTTGGCCTTCACCACCATGGCCAGCGCGTTCCAGCGCACCAGCGAGCGCAGCCGCCATTCGATGGCCGGGTCGCCCGGCATGCGCTCCTCGCGCTGCAGCGGGATGGTGTTTATGTACGCGGTGTTCGCCGAATATGGCAGATACGCCCCGGAACGCCGCGCGCTGTCGATCAACCGCTCGAGCAGGTAGTGGGCGCGCTCGACCCCCTCACGCTCGATCACCGCCTGCAGCGATTCCAGCCACTCGCGCGTCTCCTGCGGATCGACATCCGGTATCTCGGCCGGCGCTGTCGGCGTCATGTTCGCTGCACCCCCGTTGTAACGAGCCACCAATGAAGTCTAGTCGCGCGCGCCACGGCCCGCCTCTGTCAGCCGTTCGCGCGGCCAGGTTTCATTCTAGCGCAGGCACATTTCGTACCGTGCCCCGAAGGCAGTGCGAGAGTTCATCGCCGCTCGAGAAGGCCAGGGCTCGGCCGGGTTCGGGAAATAGCCGATCAGCGATGGGCCTGCCCGTGCGCGGCCGCGGGGAAGGTGCCCATCCGCCGCAGGGATGGAAACGCCCGCATCGCCGCACCGGTCACCAGCAATGTTGCAATGCCACCAAGAATTACCGATGGCACCAGTCCGAACCATCGCGCCGTAACACCGGATTCGAACTCGCCCAGCTCGTTCGAGGCACCGATAAAGACCGCATTCACGGCGCTGACCCGCCCCCTGATCGCATCCGGCGTGGCCAGCTGCACGAGGATGTGCCGGATGTAGACGCTCACCATGTCGCCCGCGCCCATCACCGAGAGAGCCGCGAACGAAAGCACGGCATGGGTCGACAGGCCGAAAACGATGGTCATGACCCCGTACACCGCGACGCCTCCGAACATCCAGCGGCCGACGTTGCAGCCGATGGGCCGCAGTGCCAGTGCCAGGGAGGTGAGCGCCGCTCCGATCGCCGGCGCCATGCGCAAGGCGCCGAGCCCGACGGGACCGATGTGCAGCACGTCGCGCGCGTAGGCCGGCAGCATCGCGGTCGCACCGCCGAACAGCACCGCGAACAGATCGAGGGTGATGGCGCCGAGCACCTCCGGGCGCGACCAGACGAAGCGCAGACCCTCGGAGAGCCCGCGCCACGACACCGGCTCGTGCGCACTGGCCGGACGCCGCTCCAGGCGTATGGAAAGCGTGAACAGCACGCTCACGACGAACAGGCAGGCGACGAGCGAATACACGACCGAAGGCCCGGCGAGATACAGCAGGCCGCCGAGTACCGGACCGGCGATCACAGCAAGGTGAAACATCGAGGAACTGATCGCCACGGCGTGGCCGAACTTCTCCGCCGGCACCAGGTTGATCACCATTGCCTGGCCGGTGGGCATCGCAAAGGCGCGTGCGGCGCCGAAAAAGGCCAGGATGGCGAACACCGGCCAGACATTGGTCGGGCCCGTCACGCTGTACGCCAGCAGCAGCAGCGCGCACACCAGTTCTGCGCCGAAACAGAGCGCGAGGATCAAGCGGCGGTCGTGGCGATCGGCCATCTGCCCGGCGATCAGCACCAGAACGACGAAGGGCAGGAACTGCGCGAGGCCGACCAGGCCGAGGTCCAGCACGTCGCCGGTGAGGGTGTAGACCTGCCAGCCCACCGCGACGCTCTGCATCTGGACGGCGAGATTGGCGAGCAGACGCGCGCTCAGGAACAGGCGGAAGTTGCGGATCCCGAGGACGTCGAGCCCGCTCAACAAGCCCTCCCGGTGCCGGTTGTCCGGGGCTTTCATTGTATTCATGCTGCCGGCATTAAATCGGATGGAGTTCGCGTTGAAAAGCATCGCTCCGGCTGTGGACTCGCATACGGGCGGACACGAGCGGCATGAGCATCGGATGTCGCAACCGCACCGGGCAGCGCGCCGCATCCCAAAGGTAATGCCCCGGATACGGGTTTCCGCACGATTGTGCACCGGGGCACGGCGACACCGCTGCGCCCGGACGGTAAACTCATCGCATGCGTTCCGCGGGAAGGAACATCAACGGCCCGGCCGGCAAGCGCGATCCCGTCGCCAGCCTCGCGACGGTATGCGCCGTCGTACTGCTGGGCCTGACCGTCGCCTGGCACGCCCGTGGCCTGCTCGCGGGGCGCGCCGAGCCGGGCGGCCAGCCGGTGGCGCCGGCGGCGATCCCCGCCACGACCAGGCCGCCGGCCGATCTCGGCGTGCTCTCGGCCTGGCATCCTTTTGGTGCGCCGACAACCCCCGCGGAGACGGCCATGCCGATGGTGGTCGAGCAGACACCGCTCAACGTGAGACTCCACGGCGTGGTGGCCGGCCCGACGAAGGAGTCGGGGCGCGCCATCATTGCCGACGAGACGGGGGCGGAGAAGACCTACGCCGTGGGTGAGACCATCGCCGAGGGTGCCGTGCTCGCCGGCGTGGAGACCCGCAAGGTGATCATCCGCCGCGGTGAGAAGCTCGAATCCCTGCCGCTGCCGGAGGTCACCACCGGCGCACCCGAGGCCGTGGCGCCGGAAGTGCCCCTGCCGACTGCCATCATCACCCCGCCTGCCGAGCAGCCGGTACCCGAAATTCCGCTGGAGACATCCGGGTCCGGCGAGCAGCCGCCCGAGGAGGCGTCTGCACCGGCGCCGGAAACGGGTGCGCCCGAAGCACCGTCTGCGCAGGCCGAACCGCCCGCGCCGCAGGCCCCGTTACCGCCCGACGAGCCCGTGCAGTAGAAATCTCGGGGCCTGCTCCGACCGCGACGAGCGCCGGAGCACTGCCTGCCGCTGCCGGGGGTCGGCTCACCGCTGCCCGTGGCGAGGTATTTTCGTGAAGGACTCAGCCCCGGCCCACCGCCGCACAACGTCTCCCGCTGACCGCGCAAGGAGCCAGGGGCACGCCACCAACGATGCCGTGGCAGCGGGATGGTGTCCCGCCAACAGCCGCTCCTGACCCCTCGAAACGCCGTATCTGGGGTCCGGACGGTTTTCATTGCCCCATATCTTGCGGCTATCTGCACGGTTGTCGAGCTTTCCTTCATATTTACATTAAACTATAACTATAACTTATTGAATTTTTGTGCTAGCCTAACCCTCAAAGGCGTTATCCCGGGTCAGTTTGGCATCCGTCGGAGAGGTTGGACGTGAGGGTGAGAAGCGACGAAGGACTGGGACCAGCCGCCACCGCGGCGGCCGTGAAGCCCCTGCTGTCTCGTTGGCGCCTGGGGGCGCTGGCCGTGGCGCTCTGCGTCGCCATCGGTTCCACATCGCCCGCGTTCAGCGCTGACAGCGACCCGATGACCCTGAATCTCAAGGACGCGGACATCCGCGCCTTCATCGAATCCATGGCCGAGCTCACCGGCCGCAATTTCGTCATCGATCCGCGCGTTCAGGGCAAGGTCACCGTCATCTCGGCCATGCCCACGGACCCGAAGACCCTCTACGAGGTCTTCATTTCGATTCTGAAGGTGCACGGCTTCACCGCGGTGGACTCCGGAGACGTGGTGAAGATCATCCCCGACGTGGTCGCCAAGACCCAGGGCGGCGACAGCGGGCCCGGCGGCAGCTTCCTCGGCGAGGAGCCGGTCACCCGCGTCATCGAATTGAAGCACGTCACCGCCGCTGAGCTCGTGCCGGTGCTGCAGCCGCTGCTGCCGCCCGAGGCGCACATCGCAGCCCACAACGCCAGCAACGCGATCGTCATCTCCGACGCAAGAGCGAACGTCGCCCGGCTTGCACAGATCATCTCGCGCATCGACCGCAAGGTGGAACGCGATGTCGAGGTGATACGGCTGAACCAGGCGAGTGCCGGCGAGGTTGCCAAGATCCTCAACGCCACCCGCCCGCAGACGCCGGACCCCACCACGGGCGCGGTGCCGATCGGGGTGGTCGCCGACGAGCGCACCAACAGCCTCATCATCGGCGGCGATCGGGAGACGCGCCTGCAACTGCGCACGCTCATCTCGCATCTGGACACGCCGATCAACGTGCAGAGCAACGTCGAGGTCATCTACCTGCGCAACGCCGTCGCGAAGGATCTCCTCGACACGCTGAAGGAGGTCGGCAAGAAGCTCGACGCGCGGTCGCCGCAGGATGCGGCGGCCGCTGCGGCCCAGGGTGCGGCCACCGCCGCCCCCGCGGGCGGCGGCCCGGAGGTGCAGATCTACGCCGACGAAGCGACCAACGCCCTCATCCTGCAGGGGTCCCCGGAGCGCATACGGGAGATGCGCAGCATCATCCAGTCGCTGGATATCCGCCGTGCGCAGGTGCACGTGGAGGGGGTCATCGCCGAGGTCAGCGCCGGCAAGGCCGCGGAGCTCGGAGTTCAATGGCGCACCAACAATCCGGATGAAGGCTTCCTCGGCGGCATCATCTTCCCGGGCACGTCCGCCGGCAACATACAGTCAATCACACCTCCGACCTTCACCCTGGGCACCGGCCTGTCGCTGGGCTTCCTGGAGGGTGCCACGGTGCGTGCGCTGGTGCGTGCGCTCGCCGCCGACAGCGCCACCAACGTGCTGGCTACCCCCTCGCTGGTCACCATGGACAACGAGGAGGCGGAGATCACGGTCGGTCAGAACGTGCCATTCATCACCGGCCAGTTCACCACTACCGGCGCCGGCGAGGGCGTCACCAATCCGTTCCAGACGGTCGAGCGCAAGGACATCGGCGTGCTGCTCAAGGTCAAGCCGCAGATCAACGAGGGCGATACGGTGAAGCTGACCCTGGAGCAGGAGGTCTCGAGCATCTCGCCCGACACCTCCGGCGTGGACATCATCACCAACAAGCGCGCTATCAAGACGAACGTGCTCGTCGAGGACGGCCAGATGATCGTCATCGGCGGCCTGATCCAGGACGACGTGCGTCAGTCGACCCAGAAGGTGCCGCTGCTGGGCGACATCCCGGTCATTGGCAACGCCTTCCGCAATCGCCGCAGCGACGTGACCAAGACCAACCTCATGGTGTTCCTGCAGCCGACCATCGTTCGCGACAATCTGACGGCCAACAATCTCACGATGGGCAAGTACAGCCTCATCCGCGACAAGCAGCTGGTAGAGCCATTCAATCACGTTCAGTTGCTGCCAGAGGTACAGGCCCCGAAGCTGCCGCCGTATGCCATGCCTCAACTCAGGGACGGCGAGATGCCGCCGCCGGTGGAGAGCCTGCAGAGGGGGCAGTACCTGAACACACCGCCGGGCGCAGCCACACCGCCGCCGGGCGGACAGGGCCAGGAGCTGCATTTGTCGGCGCCGCCGCTGTCCGCCACCGACGCGCCCGCGGCGACAGCGGCCCCTGCCGCGGACCCCGCGCACACGTTCGCGGTCACGGAACCGGCTCCCGCGCCGGCGACCGCACCGCAGACCACCCCGGCTGAAATCCGCGACTCGAACCGCGTCGCCACCTCCGCCGCCTTCCCGGCCGCCGGATCGACCGGGCCCGCCGGCGCGCCGAAGGAACCCGAGCCGATACACGAGGCGCCGCGCGTTCCCGGCTTCCTGTCCTCCCGCCGGGATTGAACCCCGGCGCCCGGCCCTGCACGGGTCGGGGCACCGGCCGTCTCCGGCCGGACGCATCGCCCTCGCGATGCGCTCCCGCAAACATGCGACGCCAGTCTGCTGACAACAGCCCGTCCCTGCCGTTATTCTCAGGCCTGGAGCCACACCCGTACTGCAGCCGCATGACCACCGACGCTCCGCACACCCAGGAATTCACGCGACTGCCCTTCGCCTTCGCCAAGCGGCACGGCGTGCTGGTGTCCGACGGCGATGCGGCGGTACCGCAGGTGACCTGCAAGGCTGACACCTCCGCGCAGGCCCTGCTCGAGCTGCGGCGCCTGCTCGGTCGCCCCTTCACGGTATTGGAGGTGGACACCGGGAAGTTCGACCAGATGCTGCAGCAGAGCTTCGAGGAACAGTCGACCCAGACCCAGCAGATGGTAGCCAACATCGGCGAGGAGCTGGACCTGTCGACCGCCGCGCAACAGCTCTCCGAACCGACCGACCTGCTGGAGAATGCCGACGAGGCGCCGATCATACGCCTCATCAATGCCATGCTGTCCGAGGCGATCCGCGAGAACGCCTCGGACATCCACATCGAGCCGTTCGAGGGCCGGCTCGCCGTACGCTTCCGCGTCGACGGCGTGATGCGCAAGGTGCTGGAGCCACCGCGGCTCATCGCCCCCCTCGTCGTCTCGCGCATCAAGATCATGGCCAAGCTCGACATCGCCGAGAAGCGGCTGCCGCAGGACGGCCGTATCTCCGTGCGCATCGCCAATCGCCCCGTGGACGTCCGCGTCTCCACCCTGCCCTGCGGCCATGGCGAGCGCGTGGTCATGCGCCTGCTCGACAAGCAGGAGGGCCGGCTCCGGCTGGAAGAGATCGGCATGGACGAGCAGACCTGTGCGATGATCGACGAACTCATCCGCCGCCCGCATGGCATCCTGCTGGTCACCGGTCCCACCGGATCCGGCAAGACCACGACGCTGTACGCCGCGCTCTCGCGCCTGAACGACGCCAGCCGCAACGTGATGACGGTGGAGGACCCCATCGAGTACTACCTCGACGGCATTGCCCAGTCGCAGGTGAACACCAAGGTCGATCTCACCTTCGCGCGCGGGCTGCGCGCCATCCTGCGCCAGGACCCCGACGTGGTGATGGTCGGCGAGATCCGCGATCTCGAGACCGCCGAGATCGCGGTGCAGGCGAGCCTCACCGGCCACCTCGTGCTCTCGACCCTGCATACCAATTCCGCGATCGGCGCCGTCACGCGTCTGCGCGACATGGGCATCGAGCCCTTCCTGATCGCCTCCAGCCTCATCGGCGTGCTGGCGCAGCGGCTGGTGCGGGTGCTGTGCACCCAGTGCCGCGAGCCGTGGCGCGGGCCGGTGAGCGAGCTCAATGCGCTCACGATCCCGCATCTGGCCGCGCCGAAACTGTTCCAGGCCAGGGGCTGCTCGCTGTGCAACCAGACCGGCTACCGCGGCCGCACCAGTATCTACGAGCTGGTGGTCGTCGACGACGAGTTCCGCCGCATGATCCATGATGGCGAAACGGAACACGCGCTGGAAGGACGCGCCCGCGTCCGCACCCGCAGCCTGCGCGACTGCGGCCGCGACAAGGTGCTCGCCGGCATCACCTCGCCGGAGGAAGTCCTGCGCGTGATCCGCGACAGTTGACGCGGCCGTCCCGAGGAGTTGCCGTGCCATGAGATCAGGCCGAAACGATTCCGCGTTGCCCTTCTCCCGACGAATGCCCGCCACGCCCGATGCCCGCCTATGAATTCGTAGCGCTGGACGCCGCCGGCCGCCGGCAACGCGGCGTGCTGGAGGGCGACAGCGACCGGCTGGTGCGCCAGCAGATCCGCCAGCAGGGCCTCACCCTGCTCACGATCGCCGAGCTCTCGCAGCGCAAGGCCCCCGGCAAGAAGGCCGGGTTCAAGCTCTTCTCGCCGCGCCTGCGTGGCGATCACCTGGCCATGCTCACCCGGCTGCTGTCGGCACTGATCCGATCCGGGCTGCCCCTGGACGATGCACTCTACGCCGCCTCGGAGCAGACCGAGCACGCGGCGACTCGCCGCGTGATGATGGAGGTGCGCGCGCGCGTGCTGGAAGGTCAGAGTCTGGCGCACGCGATGCACACCATGCCCGGGGTGTTTCCCGAGCTGTACACCGCAACGGTGAGCGCCGGTGAGCAGTCCCCACGCCTCGGCATGATCCTCGAACGCCTGGCCGATTACATCGAGGATCAGCAGCAGATGCGGCAGAGGCTGCAGCTCGCCATGCTGTATCCGGCGATCCTGACAATCGTCGCGGTGCTCGTCATCGCCGGCCTGCTCACCTACGTCGTGCCGGAGGTGGTGAAGATCTTCGAAAACATGGATCAGAAGCTGCCGTTACTGACGGTGGGTCTCATCGCAGTAGCCGATTTCGTCAAGAACTGGGGGCTTTACGTCCTGTTCGCCCTGGTGAGCGCCTTCGTCATCTTCAAGCAGATTGTGAAGCGGCCCGCCCCGCGCAGGCGCTGGCACCTGTTCCTGATGGGACTGCCGATAGTCGGCCGGGTCCTGCGCGAGGCCGATGCCGGGCGTTTCGCGCGCACGCTGTCGGTGCTGTTGCAGAGCGGCGTGTCCATGCTCGAGGCGCTGCGCATCACCTCCAAGGCGCTGGTGATGGTGCCGATGCGCGAGGCGATCGCGACGGCCGCCACCAACGTGCACGAGGGCGTCTCCCTGCACCAGGCGATACGCCAGACCAGGCGCATCCCGCTGCTGACCGCGCATCTGATCGCCAACGGCGAGGCGAGCGGTAATCTGGAGGCCATGCTGGAGACCGCCGCGCGCACGCACGAGCGCAACGTGCAGACCACGCTGCAGACGCTGCTGGCGCTGCTGGAACCGCTGTTGATACTCACGATGGGCGTGATCGTCTGCCTGATAGTCGTCGCCATCCTGCTGCCCATCTTCGACCTCAACACGCTCGTATGACCAGGCTGCGGCGCCGATGATGTCGCAACGTCGGGCGTCACCTTCGGCAATGGTCCGACAGCGACGCTGGCTCCCACACGGAGACCTCCGGTCGAGACCCCTATGCAGAATGGCCGCGCGGCCGGCCTGCAACAGGGCGCAAATCCCGCGTGCCGCGTGAGCCTGCCCGCGCCGGGGAAGGCGCGGCCGTCCGGTCGCGCATGTTCACGGTACACCGAGCGTGACGTCGATGTCGGCGTTGCCGGGCTCCGAGCCGCGCGTGGCGCTGAATGCCTCGACACGCAGCCCATACTGCTGTCGCAGCGTCGCCAGCCAGAGCAATGCCGTGTCGAACCGCGCCTGTTCCAGGCTGAGTTCGACGCTGCCGGCATCCCCGGGGCCGACATTCCCGATCCGTTCCGTCAACCCGGCCGCCTCGGCACTCTCCTGCACGACGTTCTGCGCAACGGCTCCGTCCGGCAGGGAGCCCGCTACGACCTGCTGGGCTCGCAGTGCGTCGGCCTCCGCGGCGGCTTTCTGGAGCTCCTGGAACAGGGTGGTCTTCGCTGCACGCTCCGCCGTCGCCGCCTTGAGCTCGTTCTGCAGCGGTTCGACGACGAGGACGTAAGCCAGCAACGACGCCATCACCAGCACGCCGATGGACAGCAGCAGCCGCTCGCGCTCGGCCAGATTCTCCCACCAATCCTTCATGGCGCACTTCCTTTCATGACGATACGCGTCTCGCCCTGCACCGTCGTGGGCACTCCGGTGGCCGCCGCGATGCGTTCGGCGATCTGTCCGACCGTCGCCGTATCACCCGGCTGCACCTCGAGGCTGAGCTGGCCTTCCCTGAAGGTGATGTTGCCGACCTCCACTCCGGGTATCGATTGCAGCACGGAGGCGGCGTTCACATAGAGGTCGAGGAAGTCGCCGGCGCCGGAGCCGCTGCGCAGGGCGGCGAGGGCCTGATCGGCCTGGGCATCCATGTTCACCACCCGCTTGACCTCCGGGAAGGCCTCGCGAAACAGCTCCCCGCTGCGACGATCCAGGTCCGCATTGGCGCGCTTCAGCGCATACAGATCCCAGCCCGACCAGCCGAGGTGGACAAGCAGTGCCGCCAGGGCCACCACGATCGCCGGCAGGAAACGCAGCAGCCCACCGCCCCTTTGTGCGCGGTACTCGCCCTGCAGAAGATCGATCTTGCACGGCTGACTGTGCAGCGCCTGCGCGAACACGGCGGCAAGCACCGGCGGCAGAGCCTGCTGCTCCACCGGCTTGCCCATTTCCGCCGCAATCCTCGCAACCTCCGCGGCGGACACCGATTCGGCGTCATACCAGAGCCTGGCTGGCGCCTGCGCGTCACCGAAGCGCTGCAATACGGAGGGCAGCAGCTCCGCCTCGATCGCGAACCCGCCGGTGACCGCCGTGCGGACTATCGCATTGCCATGATCGATGAGCACGCTGCGCGTGCCGTCCGTCCAGGGCAGGGCGAGCGGCTCCGGCAGCACTGCGTCCGGCGTGATGCCGGCGTCCTGCAGCGGCTTGAGGAACGCGCGCAGGGCCTCGCCGTTCATTACCGCCACCGGCACCATGCCATCGGCCCCCTTCGGGCCGATGGCGAAATGCAGGCCCTCGACCTTGCCCGCCAGTTGCTCCTCGAGCGCGAACGGCACTGCCATGCGGATCTCGCTCGTGCTGCGGGCCGGCACCTGCACCTGGTGCAGGGTGACGGAGGTCCCCGGCATCAGTGCCACCACGCGCTGGCCGCGGCAGAGTCGCGCGATCTCCTCGAGCGACCCGCGCGCGGCGCCCTTGGCCGCGTCGACGGCCAGGCGGGCGTATTCCCAGACGTCCGGGATACCCGCCGGTCTGATCAGCACCGCCTCACTCATTCGCGTCTCCCGTCGCCAGCTCCTCGTCGCCAAGTCGGCGCGCAACGACCTGCACGCCCGCATCCGACCGCGCCATCAGGGTGGTGGCGCGCACCTCGACCCTGCCCACCTTCGCCCGGCCGAGCACCTCGTAGTACTGGCTCTGGACGTCGAGGTCGTCGGGCGACAACTCGACCTGGACCGTCAGCAGGCGCTTCAGGAAATCCGCCACCTGCGCGAACGGGTGGCTGTTGCGCATGGCGATGATCGATTCCGCGGTGGATTTGCTGATGCCCTCGTCCAGGCTCATCAGCACCAGGGTGTTGGCCGCGTTCACGTTGATCGTGGTGTGCCCGGGCAGCGCGCACGCGTACTGCCGCAGGCGTTCGAGCGTTCGTGTATCCATGCCGTTGACCTTCAGCAGTTCCCCGAGCGAAGCGATCGGCCGGTTGGGGCTCCGATAGGGCGGATCGAGTCGCGTGTAGTAGTCATCCTCCGCGCCGCCCGGCAAGGTAGTGTTCAAGTCTGCATCGATCCAGTCAAGCACGGCATTGGCGAGCTTGGGGTCGATCGACAGCGCCAGCAGCAGTCGGCGGAACCGCTCCAGGCCGGCAGCGCTCGGTTCGGTGCCGTCAACCAGGTTGTTGACGTTGAAGCAACCGCCGGCATCGCGGATCTCGGCGGTGATCGTGCCGCCCGGGATCTCGGTGGTAGGCAGGATCCACGGCCGTGCCGCGCGCGCCGAACCCGCATGGGCAACAAGATCCTCACGCAGCGCCGCCTGGGCCCATGCCTCGGCCCCCTTGATCGCTAGCATGCCCTGATCGAGGCGCTGCAGATTCTCCGCACGGCGCAGATCGAACAGTTGACGCTCCGACATCGCCACCGCCGCGGCCGTGGCGAGGAACACCACGATCAGGGCGGTGATGAGCGCGACACCGGCCTCGCTCGAGGCTCGGCGGGCTTCGCGCCGGCCGATGCGTTTGATCACGATGGCGGCTCCTCGACGTTGGGCAGCTCGAACAGCCGCCGGAACTCGGTGCCCTCCTCAAGTTTCAGGGTTATCTCCACCGCGCGCGGCAGGGTAGTGGTCACGTTCGGTGCCGGCCAGGTCTCGGCCCATTGGCTGGCGAGATAGCGAACCTGCAACGCGGCAACGGCGCCCAGCAGCTCGGAGTGCTGAAGCTCCGTCTGCTGCGTGGCATCGAGAACCGGCCAGCGCCCACGCCGCAGCGAACCGCCCCGCAGGAAATATTCCACGCGACCAACCTCGCCGTCTCCGCCCGCATAGCAGGTGAAGGCCATGGTCATGGAGTCGCCCATGAAGGCAGGCATCGGCGTGCCCAGCGAATCGCGCGCGGTGCGGTCGACGGCCTGCGCCAGGTCGCGGCCGATGAACATGAAGGCCATCTCGAGATCGGCGAGCCGCCGGGAGGCGATCTCGCTCTGACGGTCGGTGTTCATGACATTGCGCAGCCCGCCATAGGTCATGACCGAGAGCACGGCGAAGACCAGCATCGCCACCAGCAGCTCCAGCAAGGTGAAGCCGGCGTCGCGATTGGGATGACGGTGGCGCGAGCGCACGGTTCAGGAGTTCTTCGCGGCAGCCGGCACGAGCCGGTACGCCGTCTCGGTTGCGAGGACGGGTCCCTCCCCGCCGTCGATGCGCACCTGCACCTCCGTGCGCAGTACGTTGGCATCGGCGGAACTCGCACGCTTGATTGACCAGTAGTATGTCCTGCCGCCCATCTGCAGCGAGCCGTTGGTGTCGCCGCCGGCATCGTCCTGCAGGCCGAGGCGCCAGGCGGCTGCGAGATCCATCGCAACCCAGTGCGCGTAGGTGCGATCACGCAGCTCGACCAGGTTGTGCACCTGGCGATAGGCGGTGGTGAGCGCCGCGCCGAGGGCGATCGCAACGACCGCAAGCGCGACCAGCACCTCCAGCAGGGTGAACCCCCGGGCCCGCCGATTCCGCCCTCCACGCCTCACTGCCTGGATTCCTCGGCGCGATCGGCAAGCTGCGCCACCTTGCCGGTAACAGCGAGCGCAAGCGTGACCTGCCGCTCGCCGGTGGTGTCTCTCAGCGTGAGTTGCAGGGGTTCGGCCTCGCCACTGGGGAACAGCCGGATCATCGGACAACTCCCCTCGGCGTCGCCAGCGCCAGCTGCGGAAGACGAACGCGGCAGTTCCGAGTCGATCTGCAACAGCAGGTTCTCAGGCAGATCATGCGGGCTGAGTCCGCGATCCGTCTCGATGGGCTTCCAGCTTCCCTGCTCGCGGCGGCAGAAGCGATAATCGCGCGCCGAGACGGCCAAGCCATATGGGCGCCCCTGTATGATCGCCTCCTCGGCGGCAAGCATGATCGCCTGCTGCAGGCGGCGAAACTCGCGCTCGTGCCGGACCTCGCGGCCGCGATCGCCGAGGCGCAGCGCCACCATTCCAGCCAGCACGGCGATGATGGTCAGAACGACCATGACTTCGATGAGGGTGAAGCCCGAGAAGCGCTGATCGGCGCGCGCGGTAGCGCCCGGTGGGCGCGGCGTCGCGGGTGGCAGGCTCGCCTTCATCGCGATCGCGCGCCGCCGGCTTTCAGCGCCGGTGTCTACTTTCCGCCTGTTTTCTGGCCGCCATCCAGGCCCCAGTTACCAATGTCGGCGCTGATACCCTCGCCGCCGGAGGCCCGATCGGCGCCCAGTGAGTACAGGTCGTACTCCCCATGCGTGCCCGGACGCAGGTACTGGTAGTCCGCACCCCATGGATCCTTGGGCAGCCTGTCCAGGTACCCTCCCTCCTTCCATTTCGCGCCGGGTGCGAGATCGTTCGGTTTTCTCACCAGCGCCTCCAGGCCCTGGTCGGTGGTCGGATACTCGAAATTGTCGAGCCTGAACAGGCTGAGGGCCGCCTCCAGGGCGCGGATGTCCTGCTGCGCCTTGATGACGCGGGCCTCGTCAGGGCGGCTCATGATGCGCGGCACGACGATGGCCGCCAGGATGCCGAGGATAACGACGACGACCATGACTTCGATGAGGGTGAAGCCGGTCGCGTGGCGGTGCCGGCGGAGGGTTTCGATGCGCTTTGCCATAGCCGGTGATCGTCTCACAGCCCCCGGGCCCCGCCAACCCCGAAGACGGCGGCCCGCGACGTCGAATAGGTGACGGCTATCGCTTCTCTTCGCCGGCGGTGCGCGCTCCGGCCGGCACGTGTCGGGCGAGCGGCTGCGCCTTCAGCATCAGTGTCCAGCGTGCCCGTGCGCGGCGCCCGCGACCTGCGGCACACGGTGACGACCGGAGAACCACTGCCGAATCTTGACGTAGAACACCGGTGTGAGCAGAAGGCCGAACACCGTCACCCCGATCATGCCCGAGAACACGGTGATGCCCATCACGCGGCGGACCTCGGCACCGGCGCCGTGCGAGAGGACCAGCGGCACCACACCGGCGATGAACGCCACGGAGGTCATGACGATGGGTCGCAGCCGCAGGCGGCAGGCCTCGATCGCGGCCTCGATGATGCCCATGCCCTGCAACTCGAGCTCGCGCGCGAACTCAACGATCAGAATGGCGTTCTTGCAGGCCAGGCCCATAAGCACCACCAGACCGATCTGGACGAAGACGTTGTTGTCGCCGCCCGCCCAGGCGACGCCGAGCAGCGCCGACAGCATCGACATCGGCACGATCAGGATCACGGCCAGGGGCAACGCCCAGCTCTCGTACAGCGCCGCCAGCACCAGGAACGCCAGCAGTACGCACAGCGGAAGTACCACGAGGTTGGCCTTGCCCTCGTTGGCCTGCTGATAGCTGAGGTCGGTCCAGTCAAAGTCCATACCGGCGGGCAGGATCCGCGGCGCCATGGCCTCGATGGTCTGCATCGCCTGCGCGGAGGACATGACCCGCGGATCGGCCTCGCCGATGAGGTCCGCCGCCGGATAGCCATTGTACCGGATGACCGGGTCGGGCCCGTAAGTGCGCCCGACCTGCACGACGCTGCCGATGGGTACCATCTCGCCGGCGGCATTGCGCGTGCGCAGGTCGGTCACGTCCTCCGGGTCATCGCGAAACGGCGCGTCGGCCTGAGCAAAGACCTGGAAGGTCCGGCCGAACCGATTGAAGTCGTTGACGTACACCGAGCCCAGGTACACCTGCAGCGTCTCGAAGACGTCGGTCAGCGCCACACCCTGGGTCTTGGCCTTGGTGCGATCGACCTCCGCCTGCAGCTGCGGCACATTGGCCTGATACGAGCTGATGGGAAAACTCATGCCCGGCAGCTGCGACAGTGCGCCGGAGAACGTCGACACGGCATTCTGCAGCTCGCCGTAGCCCATGCCGTTGCGATCCTCGATGTAGAGCGAGAACCCCGAGCCGGTTCCGATGCCGAGGATGGCCGGCGGCGCGATCGCGAACGCGAAACCCTCCTGGATCTTGCCGAACTTCATCGCCAGCTCGCCGACTATCTCACCCGCGGTGCGCTCGCGCTTGTCGAAGGCCTCGAGATTGAAGAAGATGGTGCCGGTGTTTGGCGTGTTGGTGAACTGCAGAGCATTCAGCCCGGGAAACTGCACGGCGTCGACGATGCCCTCGGTGCTCAACGCGAGATCGGTCATCTTGCGCACCACCGCCTCGGTGCGATCGAGCGAGGAACCCTCGGGCAGCTTCACGCCGCCGATCAGGTACAGCTTGTCCTGCGTGGGAATGAAGCCGCCGGGCACCGTCTGAAACAGCCTGAATGCGGCGATAAGGAGTCCCACGTACAACAGCAGCATCAACGGCGCGAACCTCAGGGCCGGCCGGCCGGCACGCGCGTAGAGGTGCGCCGCGCCGTTGAACAGGAAGTTGAAGGGCTTGAATACCCAGCCGAACAGCACGTTGATCACGCGCGTGGGCCAATCCGGCCTGGCGTCGTGCGCCTTCAGCAACGCCGCCGCCAGCGCCGGAGACAGGGTCAGCGAATTGATGGCCGAGATGACCGTCGAGATCGCGATCGTCACGGCGAACTGACGGTAGAACTGGCCGGTCACTCCGGAAAGGAACGCTATCGGCACGAACACGGCGCACAACACCAGGGCGATGGCGATGATGGGCCCGCTGACCTCGCGCATGGCCTGGTGCGCGGCCGCCAGCGGGGAGAGACCGTTATGGATATTGCGCTCGACGTTCTCGACGACGACGATCGCGTCGTCGACGACGATGCCGATCGCCAGCACCAAACCGAAAAGCGTGAGCGTGTTGATTGAAAAGCCCAGAGCCAGCAGCACCGCGAACGTGCCGATGATCGACACCGGCACGGCGAGAAGCGGAATGATCGAGGCGCGCCAGGTCTGCAGGAAAAGGATCACGACGAGTACGACCAGCATCACCGCCTCGATCAGGGTCGTCACCACGGCCTTGATCGAGTTGCGCACGAACACCGTCGGGTCGTAGACGACCTTCCACTCCACGCCCTGCGGGAAGAAGCGCGCCAGCTCGGTCATCTTCGCGCGCACCTGATCGGAAAGCTGGATGGCGTTGGACCCAGGGGCCTGGAAGATCACAATCGCCACCGCCTGCTGGTTGTCCAGCAGCGAGCGCAACGAGTAGTCGGACGCGCCCAACTCGATGCGCGCCACGTCGCGCAGGCGCGTCACCTCGCCGCCGGCGCCGGTCTTGATCACGATATTCCGGAACTCCTCTTCGGTGACCAACCGTCCCTGGGCGTTGATCGACAGCGTGAAATCGGATGGATGGGGCTGCGGCGGCGCGCCGATCGCGCCGGCGGACACCTGGACGTTCTGCTCGCGGATCGCATTGACCACCTCGCCGGCCGTCATGCCCCGTGCCGCGACCTTTTCCGGATCCAGCCAGATCCGCATCGAATAGTCGCCACCGCCGAATACCTCCGCCTGCCCGACACCAGAGATGCGCGCCAATTCGTCCTTCACCCGCAGCGTCGCGAAGTTGCGCAGATACAAGGCGTCGTAGCGCTCGTCCGGCGAGAGGAGGTGCACGACCATCGTCAGGTTGGGCGATTGCTTGGCGGTGGTCACACCCATCCGGCGCACATCCTCCGGCATGCGGGGCAGCGCCTGGTTCACCCGGTTCTGGACCTGCACCTGCGCCAGATCGATATCGGTGCCCGGCCTGAAGGTGACGGTGAGCGTGAGCACGCCATCGGAAGCCGCCACCGACTTCATGTACATCATGTGCTCCACGCCGTTGATGGCCTCTTCCAGCGGGGTGGCGACGGTCTCGGCGATCACCTTCGGATTGGCGCCCGGGTAGACGGCGCGCACCGCCACCGACGGCGGGACGACGTCGGGATACTCGCTGATCGGCAACAACGGTATCGCGATGAGGCCGGCGGTAAAGACGATGATGGACAGTACCGCAGCAAAGATCGGTCGGTCTACGAAAAACGCCGAGAAGTCCTTCATGCGCCGGGCCCCGCCGCGTTCGCCCCCTCGCTCGCGGGTTCGCCTTTGCCCGCCGGCGCCGCGGCGGGTTCCTTGCCGCCTTCGCCCCCGACGGCCGGCGGCGGTCCGTCCATCGCCGCCGGCGGCGGCGGATCGCCCATCTTGATCATCTGCGGTGCCACCGGCATGCCGGGGAAGAACACCTTCTGCACGCCGTGGATGATGACCTTGTCGCCGACGTTCAGGCCGGCCGTGACGATCCGCAGTCCGTCGACGATGCGCCCGGGCTTGATGTCACGACGCTCAGCCACGTTGTTCGGTCCGAGCACGTAGACGTACTTTCGATCCTGATCGGTGAGTATCGCCTTGTCGTCGATCAGAATCGCCTGGAACTTTCCGCTACCTATCAGCCGGACACGCGCAAACAGTCCCGGCGTGAATATCCGTTCCTTGTTGTCCAGCACCGCACGTGCGCGGATCGTCCCCGTCGCAGGATCCACCACGTTGTCGACGAAATCCATGCGCCCCGCGTGCGGAAAACCCTCCTCGTCGGCGAGCCCGATCTGCACGGGGTTCGCAACCTCGCGCGAACTCGGCCGTTTGCCGCTGCGGGCCATGTCGCCATAGCGCAGATAGGTCTGCTCGTCGGCGTCGAAATAGACATACATCGGGTCGAGCGAGACCACCGTGGTGAGCAGCGTGGCGTTCGGCACCATCTCGCCACCGCTTACCAGGTTGCCGGGCGTCACAAAAGCCCTGCCGGCACGTCCGTCGATGGGGGATCGTATGGCCGTATACTCCATGTCGAGCCGGGCAACGTCGACGTTCGCCTCGGCAGCACGGATGTCCGCTGCCGCCTGCGTCCGAGCGGCATAGCGCTCGTCGGCTTCCTCCTGCGAGATCATTTTGGTGGCGAGCAGCTGGCGCGCGCGGGCTGCCTGCGCATCGGCAAGTTGCGCCTGCGCGCGGGCGCGCGCGAGCTCGGCGTCCGCGCGCGCGAGTTCGGCCTTGAAGGGACGCTGATCGATGACGAAGAGCACGTCGCCCTTCTTCACCTCCGCGCCCTCCTTGTAGTTGACGCTCTCGATATAACCGGCAACGCGCGGCTGGATGTTGACGCTGTCCACCGCCTCCAGGCGGCCGGTGAATTCGTCCCATTCGGTGACTTCCTTCGACACCACCTCCGCGGCGCTGACGGCCGGCGGCGGCATCTGCGGCGCGCCGCCACCCTCCGCGCCCTGCGCCTGCGCCGTGCCATGCGGCTTGCAGCCGGAGACCAGGACGCCCAGCAACAGCGCCGTCAACCCGATCCTCGCGCCGCTACGACGAGCAATAGCCACGTTCGCACCCATTATTGGGACCTTCCAAGTTTGGAGTTGTTGATGTTTCCGGGTACTCTACATACGTTCACGTCTGTATGTAAACAATTTTATGGTGCGACGCACTAAGATAGAAGCTGAAGCCACGCGCAACCAGATCCTCGATGCTGCCGAGGTCGTTTTTTTTGAACTCGGGGTCGCCCGCGCAACCCTCTCGGACATCGCCGCCCACGCAGGCGTCACACGCGGCGCGATTTACTGGCACTTCAGGAACAAGGCGGATCTCATCGAGGCGATGCTGGACCGCGTCTCGTTGCCCATGCAGGAGATCGCCAACGCCCTGCCCGCCGCCGAGTCCACGGACCCCCTTGGCGATCTGCAGCGCACGACGGTGCAGATGCTGCGCCGCGTCTCGACCGACAAGCAGACCCAGCGCGTGTTCGACATACTGATCAACAAATGCGAGCTGGTGGACGACATGGAGGTCGCCCGCGAACCCTATCTGAAATGCCGCGGCCGGTGTATGGAAACCATGGAGCGTGGACTTCGGGCCGCGAAGGCGCTGCGGCAGCTAAGGAAGGGTGTAACACCCCGCAACGCTGCCATCGGTCTGCATGCGCTGGTGGAGGGTCTGGTCTCGAGTTGGCTGCTCAAGCCCGGGGAGTTCGCGATCGGCAGCGTCGCGGAGGTCGTGGTCGGCGCCTACATCGAGGGTCTGCGCAGTTCCTGAGCCAGGCGCGAAAGGGTGTTTCACCATACCGCGATACGGTATGACCCTCGCTGAACTTCCCGGAGCGAGGGAGTCTTCAGGACTTGGCGTCCCCACGGGGATTCGAACCCCGGTTACCGCCGTGAAAGGGCGATGTCCTAGGCCTCTAGACGATGGGGACGTGGTGGCGGCCGAACTGCACAAAAACAAAAGGCTGGGGAGCCAGCCTTTGCGGAAATTGGTGGAGCCAGGCGGGATCGAACCGCCGACCTCTTGCATGCCATGCAAGCGCTCTCCCAGCTGAGCTATGGCCCCGAAACAGGAGCGCGAATTTACGGGCCGGCGCCGCCCCTGTCAAGGCGGAAACCGTTCCGATGCAAACCCTTAGGCGGAACCGGCGGGGTGTCCGTGACGCCTCAGGCCGGCAGCCTGCGTATGGTCTCGATCGCGCGGGCCAGGCGGCCCAGGACGCGCTCGCGGCCAATGAGTGCGACGGTGGCGTCGATCGGGGGCGACACTGTGCCGCCGGTGACGGCCACCCGTAATGGCTGGGCGAGCTTGCCGAGCTTGAGTCCATGCACATCCGCGACGCCGGCCACCGCCTCGTGGACGCCGGCTGCGGACCACGGCTCGAGCTTGGCCAGCCGCGACTGCAGGGCCTCGAACGCCGGCAGCACGGCGGCGGTCAGGTGGGTGCGCGCCGCCTCTTCGTGGTAGTGCCCGAAATCCGCATAGAAGCAGCGGCAGGCCGCGGCCATCTCCACCAGGGTCTTCGCGCGCTCGCGCAGCGCCTCGACGACCTCGATCAGCGACGGACCGTTCTCCGGATTCAGTCCGATGCGGCGCACGTAGACCTCGAGGCGACGTGCGACGACGGCGACCGGGAGGGTCTTGATGTAGTGCTGGTTGAGCCACAGCAGCTTCTCGGGATTCACCGCCGCCGCCGACTTGTTCACGTGCGCAGCATCGAAGATCTCGGTCAGCTCCTCGATGGAGAACACCTCCTGGTCGCCGTGCGACCAGCCGAGGCGCACCAGGTAATTGAGTAGCGCCTCCGGCAGTATGCCCTCCTTCTCGCATTCCATGACGCTCACCGTGCCGTGGCGCTTGGAGAGCTTCTTGCCATCCGGCCCGAGAATCATCGGTACGTGCGCGTACAGCGGCGGTGTGGCGCCCAGCGCCTGCAGTATGTTGATCTGCCGCGGCGTATTGTTGAGATGATCATCGCCGCGGATCACGTGCGTGATGCCCATGTCCATATCGTCGACAACGACGGTGAAGTTGTAGGTCGGCGTGCCGTCGCCGCGGGCGATGATGAGGTCGTCAAGTTCGCTGTTCTGAAAGACCACGCGGCCATGGATCTGGTCGTTCACCACAACCTCTCCGTCGAGCGGATTCCTGAAGCGGACCACCGGTTGCACGCCGGAAGGCGGAGGATCGGTGCGGGCGCGGCAGCAGCCGCTGTACCGCGGCTTCTCCTTGCGCGCCATCTGCTCGGCGCGCATCGCCTCGAGCTTCTCCTTGGAACAGTAGCAACGGTAGGCCGTGCCGGCCTCAAGCATCTGCCCGATGACTTCACGATAGCGATCGAAGCGCTTGGTCTGGTAGTAGGGCCCCTCGTCGTAGTCCAGGCCCAACCAGTCCATCGATTCGAGGATGGCGTCCACCGCCTCCTGCGTGGAGCGCTCGATATCGGTGTCCTCGATACGCAGGATGAAGGTGCCGCGGTAGCGGCGGGCGTACAGCCAGGAGAACAGCGCCGTGCGCGCGCCGCCGATGTGCAGGTAGCCCGTCGGGCTTGGGGCGAACCGGGTTCTTACTGTCATGCGGATGTGGGGATCGTTGGCGAATTAAGGCGCGGCAGTATATCAGCCCGGCATCGCGATTGACCGGGAACTGCCCCGACCGTAATATCTCCCTCCCCAGTGCGCGGTTAGCTCAGCGGGAGAGCACTGTCTTCACACGGCAGGGGTCACTGGTTCGATCCCAGTACCGCGCACCAATTCCTTCCCCGCATCCTGACCGGAATCAGCATCGATACCGCATACGGCGTGGTAACGGTTCGACTACCTCGAAGAAGCGATTATCATGGACAAGTTCGATTGCATCCGCACCTTCGTCCGCGTGGCGCGCAGCGGCAGCCTGACCAACGCGGCCAGCCAGCTCGGCATCTCGCGTTCGATGGTCACCAAGCAGCTCAAGCAGCTCGAGGACCAACTCGGCGTGCGCCTCCTGCACCGAACGACGCGATCGCTCAGTCTGACCGATATCGGCGAGACCTACCTGGAGAGGTGCGCGCAAATTCTGGAGGACCTCGACGACGCCGAGCGGCAGGCCACCAACTCGACCTCCGTCCCGCGCGGTACGCTGAACGTCGCCGCGCCGCCATCGTTCGGCCTGCTCCACGTCGCGCCGGCCGTGGCCGACTTCCTCATGGCTTATCCGGAGGTCGATGCCTCGCTCACGCTGAGCGATCACTGGCTCGACCTCGCGGCCGAGGGACTGGACATCGCGTTCCGCCTCGGCGACCTCAAGGACTCCGGGCTCATCGCGCATACCCTTTCGCACGCGCCGACGCTCGTCTGCGGGTCGCCGGCCTACTTCCGCAAGCACGGAAAACCGCAGCATCCCAACGATCTGCTCAAGCACAATTGCCTGCGCTGGCGTTCCTCCCCGATGCATCAGGACGTCTGGACCTTCAGGTCCGGCAAGGAGCTCATCGAAGTGACGGTCAGCGGCAGTCTCGAGTCCAACGTCGCCGACGTGCCGCGCGTGGCGGCCAAGCAGGGGCTCGGCCTCATCCTGCAGGCGGCCTACATGGTAGGCAGGGAATTGCGTAATGGGGAACTCGAGCCGGTGCTCACCGATTACGAAACGCCGAGCATCGGCGTGCACGTGGTCTATCTGAACCGCCGCCACCTGCCGGCCAAGGTGCGCAGCTTCGTCGAGTTTCTGAAGGAACGTTTCAGCGGCAGGACCTACCTCGAGGATTGATATCCCTGCCGGCTCGACCTATGTGCGCGTCTGCCGATACAGCCATGGCGCCTCCGAGGCGCGGCGCGCCTCGTAGCGACGGATATCCTCGGCATACTGCAGCGTCACACCGATCTCATCGAGCCCCTCGACCAGCCGGTGCTTGAGGCTCGGCGGAAATTCGAACGTGCACACGAGACCCGAGCCGGTCCTGACGGTCTGCGCCGGGAGATCGACCGTCAGTGCATAGCCCGGCTGCGCGAAAACCTCCCTGAACAGGGTATCGACCTGCGCTGCCGGAAGCGTCACGGCCAGGAGACCGTTCTTGCTGCAATTGCTGAAGAAGATGTCGGCGAAACTCGGTGCGATGACGCACTGAATACCGAAGTCGAGCATCGCCCACGGCGCGTGCTCACGCGAAGAGCCGCAACCGAAATTCTCGCGCGCGAGCAGGATGCGCGCGCCACGATACCGCGGCTTATTCAGCACGAAATCGTCGTTCAGCGGCCGCTTGCTGCAGTCCTGCCCCCACTCGCCGCGATCGAGGTAGCGCCACTCGTCAAACAGATACGGTCCAAATCCGGTGCGCCCGATCGCCTTCAGGAACTGCTTGGGAATGATCTGGTCGGTGTCTACGTTCGGTCGGTCCAGGGGCGCGACGATGCCCTCGATTTGCCTGATGGGTTGCACGGGAAGCTCCAGCGTCCGAACGCCGGGTCGCGGGCGGACACGGCGCGTGTGAATCGGGGAGTTCCTTTCTACCGAATGCCGGGCCGCGCTGCAAGCGCGGCGCGCCGGGCCGAAACGCCTAGCGCTGGCCGCCGAGGCGATCAGGGATCTGTTCGGCTCGGCTGGGTGGTCGCGGCGGGCGTGCCTGGTTGCTCTCGAGGAAGTCCTGCACCCGGTCGTAGAGCCCGCTGTGCCATTCCGCCGCGACGGTCTCCTCCGCGCTTCGGCGAGGCGACTGTTGCTGGCGCGCCTCCAGCTCCCGGCGGAGCGTCTGAACCCTGGCATTGTCCGGGGCGATCGACTGCGCAAGCTCCAGATAGCGGCGCGCGGTGGCGAGCTGTCCGCGGGCAAGCGCGGTGCCCGCCAGATCCACGTACCGGTCGCTCACGGCGCCCAGGCCCTGCCGCGCCGCATCGTTGCCCGGATCGAGCGCGAGGACCGTCTCGTATTTCTCCACCGCGTTGCTGCCGCGCGGGGTGGTCAGTCGCAGCCCGGCCACATCCCTGGCGGCCGCAGCCAACAGGACTTCGATCTCCGCCTTCATGGAGGCATCCGGCGGCGGCGGGCTGATCGCTACGGCGGGCGGTGGGGCCGGCACCTCAGGCAACGGTGTGCCGCGGACATCGGGCTGCTCGAAACTGGGCGGCAGAGGCGTTGCGGCCGCCACAGCCTCCGGCGCCGTGCGGGCGACCGGCGCGGGAACGTCGACCACCGGGGGGGTGGGCGGCGACGGCCGAACCACCGCGGTCGACGGCACGGGTGTGCGCGAGTCCAGCCTCCACATCACCACGCCAAAAACGATGGCTACGATCGCGGCGGCCGCGACCCACCTCGTCAGGCGATCCAGTTCCAGTGCAGCCTCCGACTCGGCGGACCCCGCGGGCGTCATGGGCTTCGTGCATGCCTGCGGTCGCGGGTCTGGAAGCCGTACGGACACCGCGCCAGGAGCGTCCTGGCTGTCCGACGCCGACGCGCTGCTCGCACCTTCGATCTGTTGCGGGGATGGGGTGGCGGACGGGGGCGCGCCCTCGGGCTGTCGCGACCCCACGATTGCGAGCGCGACCTCCGCGCGCGGCGGTTCGGACAGGACGTCGCTCTCAGCCATGTCGCCCAAGGCCTCTGCTTCATTGCGGTCAAACGAACTCGCGCCATCGGAGCGACCCGACAGAGCTTCAGCCGATTCGGCATGTGCCAGAGACACCGCTTGCAGCGACTGTACGGGCGGGTCAGGCGGATCAGATGCCACTTCGTCCTCCCGGCGTGGCGCCATTTCCGCGCTCTGCACGACGTGGACTTCGACGTCGACAGAATCAGTTTCCGTATCCACGGTTGCGGGGTACGCTCCCCGAACCTCCGCTGGCGCAGCTGCCGCCGGCCCAGCGTTTGTTTCTTCCGGCTGCACGGGACCCACCGGCAGTTCCGGGGCGGGCGCCTCCCGCAGCAGGGCGTCGATCTGTTCGGACCACTGCGCCGTGACCGGCGCGACATCGTCCGGCTGCACCGAGATTCCCCGGCGCATGGCGTCGACCACCCGCGGCGAACAGGTGGCGCCCAATCGCTTGGCGACCCTGAACAGCATGGCTGCCAGCGCGTGTATATCGGTCCATGGACCGGCCGAACCGTCGAGCTTCGTCGGATCGAGCTCCGGGCTCCCGGTTCCGATGGCAAGCCGTCGTCGCAGCAGTCCGACCCGTGCGGCGCCGAAATCTAGCAGGACCGGCGTCCCGTCCGGACGCAACTTGACGTGCGCCTCCTTGACGTCGCGGTGAATGAGTCCGGCGCCGTGCAACGTCTTGCATGCATCGATCAACGAGACCGCGATCTTCAGCAGTGCCCACTCGGTCAGCGTCGGCTCGCGATTCAGGGCCTCCGCCAGCGACGGACCGTCCTCGTAGGACATGACCATGTGCACGGTGCCATTGGCGTCGAATACATCGCGAACCGCGGCGAGGCTTGGATGCTGAATGTGCTGCAGCGCCCGGGCGTCGGCGCGGAAGCGCTCCATGCCGAACTCGTAGTCGCTCTCCTCCAATTCCGAGATCGGAGACACCGAGTGATCCGGGTTTCTGAGTGCATAGGCGGCGGGCAGGTATTCCTTGATGGCCACCATCGCGCCGGATGCCGGGTCTGTGGCCTGATACGTCAGACCGAACGGCCCCTGCCCAAGGAGGGACACGACCTGATAAGGGCCGAGCGTGGTACCGGGAGGCAGGGCACGGGGACTCACGATAAAAACTCCGGTCATTGGCCGCGGGACGCGCCGCAGCGGGGTCGATCGCCCCACGGCATCGGGCAGATCCCGACGCGGGCACCAGGATCGAAGGTTCAGGCTGCCATGAGGAATTTACGCCCGCCAGATTTACCTGCGCTGAATGCGAGCGGTCACACACAGATGTACTGCGCGCGTCGCCGCGGCGGACCCCAACACCGATATAGCGGCTGCCCCCGGAAGCTACCGCCGATCCCGGTCTAACGCGCTTCAGTCCCCGGGAGCTCGCGGACCATCTCGAATTCCCCACGCCATTCCCCGGCGCTGCGCGGCCGGAACTCCCGAGGGCCTGAGAACGCGCGCTCGACCACCCGCAGCACCGCTCGCATCAGGGCGCCATGTGGATCGTCCGGCCCGGGTTCACGCCGTGCCGACTTGCCCTTCGCCAGGCGATGCAACATCAGACCGAACGCATACAGATCCTGCGTGCGATCGGGATCAGCCGTCCCCGCGCTGAGCCGCGGATCGATGGACGGCACTGTCAGGGTCATCCTCCGGAAGTTGGCGAGCAGAGCGGCCGGTGAGTGAACGAGCTGTGGAACTTCCCCCCTGAATCGGACACTGCCCTCCGCGATATCGCCATGCACCATTCCGGCGAGGTGAAGCATTTCCAGACCGCCCAACAGCTCGAGCGCCAGGACGAGCACTTCATCCACCGGGAGACGCTGTCGGTCCGTGTAACGCTGCTCGAGGGTTGCCGTGTCACTCTCCACGGTCACCAGGTAGCCGGTGTCATTGAGCGCCACCACATCGGCAATTTCCGCGATACTGGCATGCCGGACTGCGGCAAGCCTGCTGGCGAGCTTCAGGAATCGCTCCAGTCCCCGCGCGTACTCGGCCTCCCGGTCCGCAGACGACGGCCCGATGGACCCATTGTCGTTCCTGGCGGCACAGGCTGCGGGAAAGTACTCCCGTAACAGTACATCGCCGCTGTGGCGCACGTCGTGTGCGCGATATGAGGTCACAAAGCCATCGTAGTGGACGACGTCCAGCACGGTGTAGGTCGCCAGGCGACAGCCGGAGGCGAGGTGCATGACCGGCGGCGTGCCGACATCGGCCCCTGCGCCCATTTGGCGGCGACGCGGCCTGTTCATGGGCGGGTGCGTACTCTCGGCGAACGGTAGAACAGCATTGACATGCCGCCGAAGTTATCAATGCGGTTTGCTGTCAGCCAGAGGCAGCCGCCATCACTGCGACTGCCTGCGCAATCCAGTTTCTCAATGGATCGCGAAAGGCGGGACAACTGCGAACTGAATAACAGTGCCTCGCATGCCGCGGCGTGGGCTCTGCGACGGCCGTTGCTCCGCGACCGTGATCCGTTCGAACTGCCCACCTCCCATGAATTGGTGAGCCGATGCGCCGAGGGCGCGCAATGCGCAGCCGATGACGCGAGCCCCGCACCGTCAGGACATATCGCGCACGTCGGTGAAATGACCCGCGATTGCCGCCGCTGCCGCCATGGCCGGGCTGACGAGGTGCGTACGGCCCCGCGGCCCCTGGCGCCCCTCGAAATTCCGGTTCGAGGTCGATGCGCAGCGTTCGCCCGGTGAAAGCCGATCCGGATTCATCCCCAGACACATGGAGCAGCCCGGCTCGCGCCATTCGAAGCCGGCGTCCCGGAAGACCCGGTCCAACCCCTCTACCTCGGCCTGTCGCTTGACCAGCCCGGAACCGGGTACGACCAGCGCCTGCTTCACGCCGGGCGCGACCTTGCGCCCGCGCACCACTGCGGCAGCCGCTCGCAGATCGCTCAGGCGGGAATTGGTGCAGGATCCGATGAAGACCTTGTCGATGGCGATTGCGGTGATCGGGGTGCCGGGCACCAGGCCCATGTAATCCAGTGCCCGGCGCATGCCGTCGGCCTTGACCGGGTCGGCCTCGGCGGCCGGGTCCGGCACGCAGGCGTCCACATCCGTGACCATCTCCGGGGACGTGCCCCACGTCACCTGCGGCTTCAGCGATCCCGCGTCGATCTCCACCACGGCGTCGAATCTGGCATCGGCGTCGGAATGCAGATCGCGCCATTCCTCGACGGCCTTCTCCCACATCGGGCCCTGCGGCGCATATGGTCGCCCATACACGTACTCGATGGTCTTCTCGTCGACGGCGACGAGGCCGGCGCGCGCGCCGGCCTCGATGGCCATGTTGCACATGGTCATGCGCTCCTCGATCGACAACGCCCGCATGGTCTCTCCCGCGTACTCGATCGTGTATCCGGTGCCGCCGGCGGTCCCGATCCTGCCGATGATGGCGAGGATGATGTCCTTGGCGGTCACGCCCTGTGGCAGAATGCCACGGACGCTGACCAGCATGTTCTTCGCCTTGCGCAGCACCAGCGTCTGCGTCGCCAGCGCGTGCTCGACCTCCGAGGTTCCGATCCCGAAGGCCAGGGCGCCGAGCGCGCCATTGGTCGAGGTGTGCGAGTCGCCGCACACGATGGTCATGCCTGGCAGCGAAGCGCCCTGTTCCGGCCCGACCACGTGCACGATGCCGTTGCGGGGATCGCGAATGCGGAAATTCGGAATCTGCCAGGCGACGACGTTCTGCTCCAGCGTCTCCAGCTGCTGCCGCGAGATCGGGTCCTCGATGTGGCTTTGATCATCGGTCGGAACGTTGTGATCGAAGACCGCGAGATTGGCGTCCGTGCGCCACGGCTTGCGCCCTGCCAGTCGCAGGCCCTCGAAGGCCTGGGGCGAAGTCACCTCGTGCACCAGGTGACGATCGATGTAGATGAGCGACGAGCCGTCGTCGAAGTGGCGCACGACGTGCGCATCCCACAGTTTGTCGTAGAGCGTACGGGCAGCCATGTCTTGAAAGCTGATTTCGGGTCGAGCCTGGTGTCAAGTCTCGCCGCCAGCGTTTCCGAGGGCGACGCGGACCGCGGCATGACAGCGGGAAGCCAGTATAGCACTGCGCTCCACCAGGGCCCCTGCGGCGCGCCCGCTCAGGGTTCGGCGATGCGGACGACGGTGCGGCCGGTCAGCGTGCCGGCCAGCATGGCATCGAACACCGCAGGCAACTCGTCGAGAGTCACCTCACGCTTTATCATCGCTGCGAGATGACGCGGCTTCAGATCGGCCGCAAGACGCCGCCACAGGCCCTCGCGCCACTCCGGAACGCAGTTGGATGCCGTAACCCCGAGCAGGGCGATACCGCGGAGTATGAATGGAAGCACGGTCGCGTTCAGGCCGGTGCCGCCGGCCAGTCCGACCGCGCAGACGTTTCCCCAGGGCTTTACCGTGCGCGTCAGCCACGCCAGCAACTCGCCGCCCACGTTGTCGATGGCGCCTGCCCATATGGGCCGATCCAGCGGCTGGGTTCCATATGCGATCGAGTGGCGATTCAGCACCTCGGCGGCCCCCAACATGCGCAGGTAGTCGCCGTCGGCGGACTTGCCGGTAATCGCTGTCACCGAGTACCCGAGCCGTGAGAGCACATCGATGGCGATGCTCCCCACCCCACCGGTGGCGCCGGTCACGGCGATCGGCCCCTGTTCGGGCCGCTGACCGTTCTCCTCCAGCCGTTTCACGCACAGGGCCACGGTGAATCCCGCCGTTCCCAGCGCCATGGCCTCGTAGAGCCTCAGACCATCCGGCAGGCGCACCACCCATTCCGCGGGTGCGCGAACATACTCGGCGAAGCCGCCGTCGTGGCCGGTGCCGAACTCGTGACCCGTCACCAGGACCGGGTCTCCGCCGCAAAAACGCGGGTCCGTCGAGGACTCGACCACGCCGGCGACATCGATGCCGGGGACGCGCGGGAACTCGCGAATGATGCCATTGCGCCCGGTGGCGGCGAGGGCGTCCTTGTAATTGACGTCCGAGTAGCAGGCCCGGATGACGACCTCCCCCGGCGAGAGGTCATCGAGCGTCGCCTGTTCGACCACCGCAGTGGTGCGGCCGTCGGCCTGGACGGCACGGAGTACTCTGAAGGTCTCTCGCATGCTGGCGTATCGGGGTTACGTGGATGGAACTCCGGTCACCGAACCGGGCCTAATTTCGCGGCCGCCGCAAACCGGCTACACTTTGCGCCCCGCCGGGGCCGCGCCGGCGCAGCCGGTCGATGCTTGACAGGCAGGGGACGTGACGGCTACCGGGCATTAATAGCATGTCGTCAGGCTCTGACCAACCGGCTGGCCGTAACGAACTAGAGCATATCTGGGAGTCTGGAGTCATGAAGAAACTGGTAGCCTTTGCCGTATTCGCCGCCGCACTGAGTTCCGTGGCTGTGGCCGATTTCAACAGCGGCGTGGCCGCGTACATGCGCGGTGATTACAGCACCGCGGCGCAACAGCTTATCCCGCTCGCGGAGAGCGCCGACGACGGGCTGGCGCAATATTTCCTTGGCAACATGTACGCGAAGGGCCAGGGCGTGGATCAGAGTGCCGAGCAGGCCGCCAAGTGGTATCGATCCGCCGCGGAAAAGGGTATTGCGCCGGCTCAGTACCGCCTTGGTATGGCCTATCGAGACGGACAGGGCGTGCCGCAGGACCTGGAGAACGCCTATGCCTGGCTGAAGGTGGCCGACAAGCTGGGCAGCAAGCTGGCGCCGACCGCATTGACGTCGCTCGACGGCAAGCTGTCGCCAGAGGAATTGGCGGAGGCCGAAAAGCTCGCCGCTGAATACACGACCAGGTACGGTACGCCGAAGAAGGAAGCGGACGGCAAGTCCGAGCCCATCAAGGCCGACGAGGCCGCGCTGCAGCAGCCCTGAAGAACTCGAACCCCGCCTCAGCGGGGTTTTCGTTTCACCGACGCACCCGGGTGTGTCCGAGCTTCAAACGACGTCGCGGACGTAGCGGCCACGCTCACGCTCACTGTTCTCACCGGTCATGGACAGCAGCATGGCCCCGATCAGGTCGCGGCGGAGGAAGGCCCCGACGCCCGCGAGGTCCCCGGTGGCGTCGCCGGCGCCGTGGCCGTCGGCCCTGGCAGCCGCCATCCGCACGTACTGACCGATGACGGCGCCCCGCGCAGCGTGGTCGCGGCTGATGACACCTTCGTAAACGCGGTGCCTGGGTTCTTCGAAGACCGGTGCCTCTTGACGAAGCGCGACCACGGCACGTGTCCGCAGACGGGCACCGGCCGGGGCCTCCCAGGTCGGGGGGGAATGTATCAGTCTGGCGTTGTCGATGCGCACGGCGCCGGTGCCATCCCCAAAAAATGTCGGGCAATTATAGCAGCCACCCGGGCTGTCGGGCCGGTGCTCCGGCCCGTTACGTCGATTGGTCCGCAGGCCTGGCCCGCGGCCGACCTGACGCCGGCCGGGTGGCACCGACGTCGATCAACCCTTACGATGCGACGGGGTCAACGGGCGAAGGAAAAAAACGGGTGGCGACCATACAGTTCCTCGGTGCAGCGCGGGAGGTGACCGGCTCCTGCTACCTGCTCAGCACCCGCGCCAGCCGCGTGCTGCTCGAGTGCGGCGCCCGCCAGGGACGCGATGCGGAGGAAGCCGATCGGGAAAATCACGACGAACTGCCGGCGGCGCCAGGGGACATCCACGCCGTCATCCTCTCGCACGCGCATCTGGATCACTCGGGCGCCCTGCCCCGCCTCGTCAGAAAGGGTTTCGGTGGTCCGATCTACTGCACCCCGGCGACCGCGGACCTGTTGCGCGTCCTGCTCTTGGACGCGGTCTTCCTGCACCTGAAGGACATCCAGGCCGAGAATCGCTGGCGCGAGCGGGCGGGCAAACCGCTGCTCGAACCGCAATACATGCCCGAGGACTGCGAGACCGTTCTGAAGCAGTGTGTGGAGGTCGGCTACGGCGAGGCGACGGTCGTATCGTCGGACGTCTCGCTGCGGTTCCACGATGCCGGGCACATCCTCGGTTCGGCCATCGTCGAGCTGGAGATCGGCGAGCGGGGTGAGTCGCGCCGCGTGGTGTTCTCGGGCGATCTCGGCAACGCCGAATCGGTCCTGATGCCGCCGCCCAGTGCCATGGAGAGCGCCGACGTCGTGCTGATGGAGGGCACATACGGTGATCGCGATCACCGGCCATACGCCGAGACGGTTGCGGAGTTCGCCGAGGCACTGGAAGCCGCGCATCGCGACGGCGGCAATGTGCTCATCCCCGCCTTCGCCGTCGGACGCACGCAGGAGGTGCTGTTTCACCTGGCGCGTCTGCATGGTGACGGAAAGCTGAAGCAGTCCTTCGTGGTGCTGGACAGCCCCATGGCCATCGATGTCACCCAGCTCTACCAGCGTCACCGTGCGCTGCTCGATCCCGGGGATCTCGCGAGACTGGGCGGCAGCGGGCATTTCAAGCAGGCGCTGGATTTCCTGCGCCTGGCGCGCACGCCGGAGGATTCGATGGCGATCAACCGCTTCCGGAGCGGCGCGATCATCATCGCCGGCAGCGGCATGTGCGAGGGCGGGCGCATCCGGCACCATCTCAAACACAACCTGTGGCGCCGGCAGACGCATCTCATCTTCGTCGGCTTCCAGGCGCAGGGCACGCTGGGCCGCCGCATCGTCGACGGCGCGGAGTCGGTCCGGCTCTTCGGGCAGGAGATTGCCGTCAAGGCCCAGATTCACACCCTCGGTGGATTCTCGGCTCACGCCGGGCAGGCACAGCTGCTCGGCTGGGCACGACATTTCAAAGGCAAGCCGCGCTTTCACCTCGTGCACGGCGAGGAACGGGCACTATCGGCGCTGCAGAGCGCGATGCGACGCAGGGACAGGATCGAGTCGATCGCGCCGAGACTGAATGATGTCGTCGAGATTTGAGACCACGCGCTCCGCGGCAACTGCATTATCCCGGCGACTGCCATGAGAACGATCTTCATTTCCGATCTGCACCTGAGCGGCCAGCGGCCGGATAAGGTGCAGACGTTCCAGACCCTGCTGGACCGGGCCGCCGGCCAGGTCGACGCCCTGTACATACTTGGCGACCTGTTCGAGGTCTGGGTCGGCGACGATGACGACACGCCGCCGAATCCCGAGATCCTCGAGGCAATGCGGGAATTCAGCGGCCGCGGCACACCGCTGTACGTCATGCACGGCAACCGCGACTTCTTCATGGGAGAGGGCTTTGTCGGGAAGACCGGATGCATGCTGCTCGCCGACCCGCACGCCGCCGATCTCTACGGGACGCGCGTGCTGCTGATGCACGGTGACCTGCTCTGCACCCAGGACACCGATTATCTGGCCTTCAGGCGGAAGGTGCGTGCGCTGCCCTGGCAACAGCGATTCCTCAGCCGGCCATTGTGGGTGCGCAAGGCGATAGGCCGCTACGCGCGCTGGCGCAGTCGCCACGCCTCGCGCCGCAAGGCCGATTACATCATCGATGTCGAGCAGGCGAGCGTCGAGACCACCATGCGAGCACACGGCGTGCATCTGCTCATCCATGGCCACACCCATCGCCCCGCCATACACGATTTCGAACTCGGCGGTGCGCCGGCGCGTCGAATCGTGCTGGGCGACTGGTACGTGCAGGATTCCGTGCTGGTCTGCGACGCGGCCGGCCAGCGGCTGATGACGGTCAGCGAGTTCCTCGCGGGCCCGGACTAGACGGCCGCAGCGATTCGATGGACGGATAAGGCGGTGCCGCCCGGGCCCGCCAGGCGCGCCTCAACGGTGCACGCGGCAGCATAGTGAGAGCATGGCCCCGGGGCGGCGCACGGGGGAGCGATTGCGCCATTGCAGGCGGTTTGCGGCCGGCGTGAAGAGCCGGCGCGGCGAACTCAGACGATCCAGCCGGCCAGGGTTATCACGGCGAGGACGGTAAGCCAGACCAGGAAAGTGCGCCCGACGAGCCCGCGCGCCTGCTCCACCCACTCGCGTTCCTCTTCCACGGTCAGTGCCTGACCAGCCCGATCGAACTGCAGGGCCCCGAGCCCCGCTGCCTTCACGAGGGCGTCGTTCTCATCCGCATGCATGGTCTGTCCGATCGACCAGCGATCGAAGGTATGCGTGAGGCTGCCCGCAAGCGCGAAGCCGAGGGCGAACAGGCGTGTCGGGAACCACATCATCAGCGCGTGCAACCGGTCGGCAGCATGCGAGAAGCCCAGCGTGCGTGAAGTGGAAACCGGCCGCAGTTCCAGGAGGCCGCGCATCAGCAGCGCCCCCACTCCACCGAGGACGGCGAACCAGAAATAAAGTGCGAACAGTCGCCGGCTGGCGCCCGTGAAAATCGACTCCAGCATCGCCTGCGGCCGCTGCTCCGCCGTCAGTTCCGCCTGCCCGGTGAGTTCCGCCGCCGTGGCATTCAGGTCCGCCGTATCGCCGGCTTTCAATGCCTTCACGTATCGATCCACGAGGTTGATGAGGTCGTGTGGGCCCATTGAATAGAGCAGGGTCGCCACCTGCAACAGCACCCAGATGAGCCACATATGGTCATGGGAGTAATTGAAGACTGCCTTGGCCAGGAGCAGCGGCGGCGCGAGCGTGGCGATCACGCCGAGCGGCCCGGCCCAAAATGCGCGTTCCGTGAACACGGTATGAAGACGGTCCGACAGCCAATGCAGCCAGCGCCAGTCGCGCCAGCGCTCCAGTGAACCGAGATGCTGCTCCGCGAGGAACGCAATGACGATGATGATGAGTTTCATGGCGGGCGTTACCGAGGCTCTCCTGTGGGCTGCGGTACTGCGCCGATCCTAACCGTTAAAGGGCGGCTCTGAAACGCCACCAGTCGAAGGCCGGGCCGGGATCGGTCTTGCGGCCCGGCGCCACGTCGCTGTGGCCGACCATCCGATCGGCCGTGATCCCCGGAAAGTGCCGCATGAGCAGCCGTCCCACCGTCGCCAGACGCCGATACTGTTGCGCCGTGTATGCCACCGTGTCCGTGCCCTCCAGCTCGATGCCGATGGAGTAGTCATTGCAGCGTCCGCGGCCCAGGAAGGAGGACACACCTGCATGCCAAGCACGCTGGTACAAGGATACGAACTGCACGAGCTTCCCGTCGCGGCGCAGAAACAGGTGTGCCGAGACGTGCATGGACGCGATCTCGCGGAAGAACGGATGCTCCTCCGGCGACAACGCATTGGTGAAAAAGCGCTCCACGCAATCGCCGCCGAAACGGCCGGGCGGAAGGCTGATGCCGTGGATCACGAGCAGATCCACGTTGGTCCCCGCCGGGCGATCGTCATGGTTGGGCGAGGGCACGTGGCGCACGCCGACGACCCAACCGGTATCGCGATCGAGTTTCAAGGGCCGCGCTCGCTGGTATAGTGGCGGCAGAGCGTCATTGCCATTTTGCCATTCCACTGAATTCTTCCCGAACACGCAACTGCCTCACGCCATGGATCTGCTCGCCTGTGTCGAACAGAACGTCTCGGCTGCCCTCCGCGAGGATGTCGGAAGCGGCGATATCACCGCCGAACTCATCGCCGCCGATGCCTGGGCGCAGGCACGGGTCATTACGCGCGAGTCCGCCGTGCTGTGCGGCGTGCCGTGGTTCGACGAGGTCTACCGTCAGGTCAACGAGCACGTCACGGTGGCATGGCATGTCTGCGACGGTGATGTGCTGCAGGCCGACCAGGAGATCTGCCGGCTGGAGGGGCCGACCCGCGCGCTGCTGACCGGGGAGCGGCTGGCCCTGAACTTCCTGCAGACTCTCTCCGGCACGGCAACCGTTGTCAGGCAGTACGTGGAACTCATAGCCGGCACGCACGCGAAATTGCTTGACACGCGCAAGACCATCCCGGGCCTGCGCTGCGCCCAGAAGTACGCGGTACGGTGCGGCGGGGGGACCAACCATCGCATGGGTCTGCACGATGGGGTTCTCATCAAGGAGAATCACATCGCCGCATGCGGCTCGATCACCGCGGCGGTTCGTGCCTCGCACCGCCTGAATCCCGGCAAGCCGGTGGAGGTGGAGATCGAAAGCATCGATCAGCTGCAGGAGGCCATCGAGGCCGGCAGCGACAGCGCGCTGCTGGATAACTTCACGCTCGACATGATGTACGAGGCCGTCACCGTGAACGCCGGACGCATCAGGCTCGAGGCCTCCGGCGGCGTGGACCGCGGGACGGTCCGGGCCATTGCCGAGACCGGCGTCGATTACATCTCGGTGGGGTCGCTGACCAAGCACGTGCATGCGATCGACCTGTCGATGCGCATCGTCGCCTGACCCCGGCGCCGGCCTCCGGCGACCGCCCCCGCCGATGTGCCGCCGCGCGGCGACGGCCATCGGCGAGGCAGGCTCCATGGGAATTACAGACGGCTCTTCACGATGCCGTAGATCTCCTCCATCATGGCGTCCCTGCCCTTCAGGATGCCTTCCAGTTCGGCCGTACGGCTGTCGGTGAACTGCCGGTCCTTGATCCCGGGGACGTTGATATACACGTTCAGCGCCGCGCTGCGCAGCGCGGCGTAGGCTGCCAGCACCGCCACGCCCGCATCGCTGATGACGTTCTTGTTCCCCTTCTCCGCCACCGGCTTGCAGATATCGATGACCTCGGCGCAGGCCCGCGCGCAGGCGAGCGGCACGTCCGTCGCCGCCTTCAGCGCCGCCTGGATTGCGTCGGTGCGCTTGGCCTTCTGCTCATCGGTGTCCTTGGGCATGCCATAGGCACCCATGACCTGGTCGAACACCTCGACGTCCGCACGCACCATGTCGGTGAGTTTCGCGCGCAGAGCCTCGGTCCTGGCGAGCAGGTCCTTGATCTGCGGCTCCACCGCCTCGTAGCCCTTCTTGCCGACGGTGAAATTGCCCACCATGCTGGCCAGCGCCGCGCCCATTGCGCCCATGATCGCCGCGGCACTGCCGCCGCCCGGGGTGGAGGCCTTGCTCGCCAGTTCGTCCAGGAATACTTGTACGGGTTCGTCTTTTATCATCTCGGAATGCTCCAGCAGGTTGGTCTCCCGCCCGCGCGGTCGGGCGGGTCGGCACAGGGCGCGCATTATATATGTCGCGGCGCCGTCTGCAGCCCCCGGAATCGATCTTCGCACGTGATCCGGCCCGGTTGTCGGCCAAACGGCGATGCGTTAAGGTTACGCCGCTTCCACGGTCGCCCCATCCTGCTGGGTTCCTAAGGCGGCGGTTTTCCCGGGCAGGGCTATGCAGGCCCGCCATGTTCCCCGTGTGAAACGAACTCACATCGCGCGAGCGCTCGCGTCGCGGCCGCGCGAATTCGCGTTCATGAGGTATTAGTCGTCCAAATCCGATCAATCTGCCTGAGGAGAAACTTACATGGCCAAGAAGCTGCTGTTCCACCTCGATACCGACCCGATGCCGAGCGTCTTCGATACCGTGGTGGCCTACGACGGCGGCGCCGATCACGTGCACGGATACGGTGGGGTCACCCCGGAAAACGTGACGCCTCTGGTAGCCGGAACGATATTCACCCGCGGCGAGAAGAAGAACTCCGCCATCTTCGTGAGCGGCAGCAACATGCAGGGCGGCGAGGAGCTCTTCGAGGCGGTGAAGCGCCAGTTCTTCGGCGATTTCCGCGTCTCCATCATGATCGACAGCAACGGCAGCAACACCACGGCCGCCGCCATGGTCGCCCTGCTCGGCAAGGAAGTCCCGCTGAAGGGCAAGCGCGCGGTCATACTCGCGGGCACCGGGCCGGTCGGCCAGCGCGCGGGCGTGATGATGGCGCAGGAGGGTGCTGAAGTGATCCTCACCTCGCGCAAGGTCGATCGCGCGCAGGCGGCCTGTTACGCGATGAACAAGGCCTTCGGCGTCAACATGACGGCCGCCGCCGCGGCAGACAAGGCCTCCACCGCAGACCTCCTCGAGGGCACGCACATCGTGCTCGCGACCGGCGCCGCCGGCATCGAACTGATGAGCGAGGACATGTGGAGGAATCACTCCACCATCGTGGCCCTGTCCGACGCCAACGCGACCCCGCCGCTCGGCATCCAGGGCGTCAAGGCCAAGGACAAGGGTGAGAACCGTAACGGAAAGCTCTGCTGGGGCGCGCTCGGTGTGGGCAATCTGAAGCTCAACCTGCACCGTCGCTGCATCGGCAAGCTCTTCGAGGCCAACAATCAGGTCTTCGACGCCCCGCAGATCTACGCGCTGGCCAAGGAGATGATCGGGGGCGTCTAAAGCCCCCGACGGAGCGTTACAATAGTGCCTGGTTAGACTCAAACCGCGCCACAGGAGGTTTACGGCAGCATGACGTCGGCCCGTTGCGTACTGGGAGTGCTTTGCCTGTGGCTGGGGTCATCCGCTGTCCTGCCGGCGGCGGAGCCCACAGCGCTTCGACCCGGCAACGTGGCGTCCGGCTCCTTCGAGGAGGGGCGCGCCGCCTACCTCGCGAAGGAATATGACCGTGCCTTCGCCATTCTCAAGCCCCTGGCCGAGAGCGGTGACGCCAAGGCGCAGGTCACGCTCGGCATCATGTACGACTACGGCTACGGGGTCGAGAAGGACGTCGCCAGGGCGATTGATTGGTACAAGAAGGCGGCCGAACAGGGCATCCCGGCGGTGCAGCACGACCTCGGCGTGAAGTACTACCGCGGGCAGGACGTCACCCAGGATTACGAGCAGGCCGTCAAGTGGTGGCGAATGGCCGCCGAGAACGGGCTGGCCGACTCCCAGTACAACCTCGGATACATGTACTCACGCGGTCTCGGCGTACCGGCGAGCGACAAGGAGGCGCTGGCGTGGTACAGCAAGGCGGCAGCGCAGAATCACATCTTTGCGCAGTACAGCCTCGCGGTCATGCACGCCTTCGGCAAGGGCGTTCCGGTCGATTTCGCACAGGCCGCGCAATGGTTTCGCAAGGCCGCCGAGCAGGGTATGGCGCAAGCGCAGTACAACCTCGGCGTGCTGTACGAGAACGGCCAGGGAGTCGGGAAGAACCTTGATGAGGCGCGGAAATGGTACAAGCTTGCCGCCGACCAGGGCCTCGATATGGCGGGTCGCAAACTCGCCGCTCTGCAGGGAGGCGGCGGCACGACTCCGCCGGCGCCAGCCGCAGCGGCTGCCGCCCAGCCAGCTACGGCCGCGACCGCAGCGGCGCCGACCGATGCGGCACCCGCCGCAGCCCCGCAGTCCGACGGCGCCGCTGCGCCGGGCGCTCCCGTGGCGGCCACCCCTGCGCCGACCCCCGGCGCACCCGGCGGGATACAGCGCGAGGACTGGATCGCCGCGCAACCCAGGGACCACTACACTTTGCAGATCATGTCTAGCAGCCGCGAGGACGCCCTGCTAGATTTGTTGCAACGCCAGCACTTGAGCGGCGATGTTGCCTACTTCCGTGCCAACGTGAATGGTCAGACCCGTTACTCCGCAATCTACGGCGTGTTCGCCAGCCCGGCGGATGCAGAGGCTGCGCGCGGCCAGCTTCCGGCCGATTTGCGCAAGGCAAACCCGTGGATCAGACAATTTGGCGCCATTCAGGGCCTTATACAGCAGCCTTCCCAGAACTGACACGCCATCACACAGAGCCGCGGCCCGTCCTCCTCGATGGCGACCATCACCGACATACTGACGGCCTCACCCGAACGCCTGATCAATCTCCTGTACGGCGTCGCCGGCCGCTCCAGCCTCACGCCCAAGCAGCGCACACGACGTGTCGCCTACAAATTGGGGATGCGGTCAACGCAGGTCTTGTGCGGGATTGGATTCCACCCCGCGATCACGAAACTTCCGGACGTCATCGACGCGCTGGGCTATCGCAGCTACGAAGAACTGGCGCAGGAGCGCAACACCGCCTTCGTCGAGGACGTGTACGTCAAGCTGAGCATCGAGGACATCCTGGCGCTGTACGAGGCTATCAAGAACCAGTACGCGCTCATCGACATGATGCAATACCTGTTGCCACGACGGCTCGCGGGCATCGAACAGCACATCGAGACGACGGTCAATCCGCTGGTCATCGAGCGCTACAAGAAGGAGATGCACGCCATCTACGCCTCGGGCATTGCGCAGATCGATTTCGCCGAGGCGCGCCTCAGCAACACGCACAGCGGATTTCGCGCGCTCATCAACGAGGTCGGCATCATCGTCGACACCAAGCTCATGCCGGTCGGAGATATTTTTTTCCGCGATACCGTGCTGCCGGAGGAAAAGCGCAAGCTCCTCAAGCGCGGCCTGGTGCCGCTGGACTTCGTGCGTGCACGCCTGGAGGACAGGAACATCAGCGAGCGCGAACGGCTGGTCCTGGAAGAGCATCTCAACAGCTCGACGATACAGTAGGGGTCCGGCAGGCGCGCACGAGCCCCGACCGGCCGAGCGTGTCGGCCTCCGCGCCCCGTCTCGTGGCACATGAGGTGTGCTCCATCCGCCGGCGATGCGAACCGTAACTCCATGCCCTGCACCGGCCATCGTGCCTCGTCACGAGCTGTGGAACGCTGAAATGCGGCGGCAACCCGTCGTGGCCGTCGCCGGCTTTCGAGTCAGCAGAAGGTACTCGGAATTGCGCGGCGACGCCAGGTTCCGGGTCGCACGGGCATCCCGGCCGGTGTCCGGATACCCGCGGAGGCGCGGCGATGGCATATGGGGCATATGGTGCCGGCGGAGGGAGTCGAACCCCCGACCCACGCATTACGAATGCGTTGCTCTACCAACTGAGCTACGCCGGCAGTCTGAATACAGCCCGAGGGCTTGCGCCCGGAATGGCGCGCGGCTAAGCGGCGTGCGCGTTGCGGATCCGCACGATAACGTCGACCCCGTCGGCCACCGTGCCCGGCGGCAACTCTGGCAGCTTCGCGACACTGCATTCGGTCGCATCGATATCGGTCAGCGTGCCACTGTCCACGTTGTAAAAATGATGATGCGTGGACACGTTCGAGTCGTAGAAAACCTTGGTCGGGTCGACGATGACCTGCCTGAGCAGACCCTTCTCCGCGAACAGCCCCAAGGTGTTGTAGACCGTCGCCTTCGAGACCGCCGCGCCGTTCTGGTTCACCCGTGCCAGCACCTGATCGGCCGATAGATGCTGGTGACAGGACAGCATCAGGGCCGCGATCTCCATCCGCTGCGGAGTCGCGTGTATATCCTTTGCCTCGAGCAGCTTGCCAATCTCTTCCCGCATCATGGTCGCCCTCCTGCTTGTACAAAGTATAACCCGGCCACCGGAGCGACCCAAGTATGGACACGGCAGGCCTCACGCCTCCGTTTACCGGCGTGCGCCGCCCTGGCCTCCGACGCCGTCACGAAGGACCCTCGCCGGGGCGCCCTCCTCCAAGGCCGGTGCCCCGCCGCCACGGTCACCTGCCGATACGAACCAGTTCACAGTATTGGCGCAGCGCGCGTCCGCTCATCGGCGGCTCGCCGCCGTCGGTCGACCCGGCATAGGCGGCCAGGACGGCCGCTGCTATACCTATGCTCACGGAACAATGTGGCATGGCCCGTGCCTGCCCGTTGCAGGGACCGGAGCCACCCGGCTGAAAGCGTACCGAGGACAGCAATGAAGACGACCCGCACTGACGCATCGAATACCGGCACCCACCGACTTCGCCACCTGGCCGTAGCCGCCATGGTCGGCACCGTTGCCGCCCTCTCGGCGCCGAATCTGGCACTGGCGACGACGGACGATACCGAGGTGCTGATTGCCGGCGAGGCCACTCCGGAGCCGAACGCCACCAACAAGCCGCGGGTGCTGTTCATCCTCGACCGATCCGGCAGTATGGGTCAGACCGTCGCCGGCACCGGCGCGAATCGTCTCGAAAATATGAAGCGGGCACTGATCGGGCTGCCGCTCGCGAGCGGTGGCCGCGACAACTCCGGAATCTTCCGAAACGAAAAAATCTTCCAGGGCATCAATGCAGGCCTGCTGATATTCAGCGGCTTCCACAATCAGCAGCCGATAGCCTACCCGGTGACCGAGCTCACTGCCTTGAACAGCACGGTGGAAGGCGGCACGGATGCGACCAAGACCGCACGCGACCGCATCGTGGAGCTGATCGAGGCCACGACCGCCAGCGGTGGCACACCGATCGTACCGACACTCTATGAAGCGACCAGGTATTACAAGGGATTGAGCGTCGACCTTGGCTCACAGAGTGCCCAGTATCTCGGCCAGTCCCCCAATCAGGGGATCAGCCACGTTGCATCGCAGACGGGTGGGACCGTTGTGAATACCATCGGCGCCGCCGCCGGCTGCAACGCGCTGACCGGCGTCGGGTGCGAGTACTATTCGGGCGCGCCTGTCTACAAGAGCCCCCTGGATATCGCACGACTTCCGGATGCAGCAGACGCGAGCATCCCTCAGAGCGAATTGGACGAACAGTGCAAGCAGGCCGACTACATAATCTTCCTGACCGACGGCGAGCCGACACATAATACCGCTGCCGTCCGTACCAACGTCCGGGCGATGACAGGCGATACGTCCTGCATTGACTACGCCGACAATGACTTCGAATGCGGTCGCGAAGTCGCCAGACATCTCTTCGAGACCGACTTGCGCCCGACCGTGGACGGCAAGCAGTACGCCATTCTTGACACCATCGGCTTCAATCTCACCGAGGCTGAGGCCCCTGGCGCGCAGGCATTCCTGGCGGACCTCGCCGCCGACGGCGGCGGCCAGACCTACAGCGCCAATACGGCGAGCCAGCTGGTGGACGTGTTCCTTTCCATTCTCGGCGGCGCGCTGGACGAGTCGCGCTCCTTCAATCCCCCGGCCCTGACCGTCAACTCCTTCAGCCCGCTGGAGAACCGCGACAACGTCTACGTCTCGCTGTTCAAACCCGCCATGACCCAGAACTGGCAGGGCAACCTCAAGAAATACAAGATCTGTCTGCAGACCAATTGCACGGTTGGAAGCCAGACGGTGAACCAGGGCGAGTACTATTCCGCTGACGAGCAGCCGCTCCTCAACGCGAGCACGGGTCTCATCGACAGCACCACGCAGAGCTTCTGGAGTCCGGCCGATCCCGATAACGGTGGCGATACCACAACCGGCGGCGCGCTTTCGCGCATGCCGCTTCCAGCCAATCGCAACATTTACACCTTCACCGGCGCCTACTCCGGCAACGTCGCGACCGGCACGACGGACCTGAGCAACACGGTCAATCTCGTGGCCGCCGACGCCGTGGCGGGAACCATCACCAACCCCAGCCTCACCAACGCCATGCTCAATGTCGCCAGCGACACGGAGCGAAAGGCGCTCATCGACTGGATCCGTGGCGTTGACGTGGACGACGAGGACGGGGATGCCGCAACCACCACGCGCCACATGATCGCCGACCCGCTGCACGCGCAGGCGGTGGTCGTGTCCTACGGCGGCGCCTCCAACGCGCCGGTGGAGAAGGTCTTCCTGCCCACCAACGGCGGCGGCCTGCACATGTTCAACGCGGCCAGCATCGTCGGCCCGGCCTCCGAGCCGAAGGATACGGCCAATGGCGGTGTCGAGGAGTGGATGTTCATCCCGCAGGAATTGCTGCCATTCCAGAAGGTCGTGCGCGCCAATACCAGCACGCCGGTCGGGGACCGCCTGTACGGTCTGGACTCCACGCCCGTGGTCTGGTTCAACGATCAGAACGGCGACGGCCGCATCGCGGCGGGCGGGGACGCGGCGGACGAGAACACGACGGCTGATACCGATGACTTCGTTGCCATGTTCCTCGGCCAGCGCGATGGTGGCACCCACTATTGGGGCCTGGAGCTCAATCCGGCCACGACCTGTGACGCGGCCTGCACGAGCGTGACCGTGAATCCGTCGCTGCTGTGGCGCATCACGGGCGGCGACGGCGCGACCGACGTCTCGGATCCCTTCCAGGCCCTGGCCAACACCTGGTCGGAGCCGAAGAAGACCCGGGTGCGCACTGGCTCAAGCGAGACCTCCACGCACGCACTCATCTTCGGCGGCGGCAACATCTATGAGCTGAATGATCAGTTCGGTAACGAGACGGTCGATGTGAACGGCGACAGCACCAACAACCGTGGCAACATCGTTTATGTCGTAGACGCTACCAACGGCAGCCTCATCACCTCCATCGGCGGCGTGGGCACCAACGCCAAGCTGAAGGTGGTCGGAATGAACTATCCCATCCCCTCCAACATCGCCATTCTGGATACGGACGGGGACAGCAATACCGACCGACTGTACTTCGGCGACCTCGGAGGCAACGTGTGGCGCGTCGATCTCAAGCGCACGCTGACCTCGAGCTCGACAGGCACGGACGTTGGATTGGCCGCCAAGCTTGCGGATCTCAATCCCACCAGCAACGCCGGCGCCGCGCCGGTGCCGCTTGAGGCGGACACGCGTGCGTTCTATTTCGAACCGACCATCGTGCAGGCCAATGAACTGACCTTCAGCGATCCGAGCAAGCCGCGCTATGATCTGGTGCTGATAGGCAGCGGTCACCGCAATCATCCCAAGGATGAGGTCGTGCTCAACAGCTTCTTTGCCATCCGGGACTACGCGGCCGGAACGCTGGACGCCGACGCCGACGGGGTGGTGGATTCCACCTACGTCACCGTCACCGGCGATCAGAGCGGCCCCACCGATCCGAACGGCCTCACTGTCATCACTCCGTCCGATCTCGTGCCGTCGGAGATCAATCCATCCACCGGGGAACCGACTTTCAGCGCCTCGCAACTCGTGGTACTCGAGGCGCTCCAGGCCGGCCGAGGGTGGCGGCTGGCTCTCACGAATACCGGCGAAAAGGTGGTCGGGCGGGCGCGCGCATTGGCCGGAACGCTGCTCTTCACCACGTTCGCGCCATTGACCGGCGAGGCGACCAATGCCTGCACGCCGCAGGAGGGCATCAACCGCACCTACAAGCTGAATCTCTACAGTGGCGCGGCATTCGCCACCTACGACACCTCGGGCCAGAATCCCACTTACAATCCGACCGGCGTGGCGGTGACGACCTCGGGCGGAATTGGCTCGACTCCGCAACTCGCCTTCGGCGACGGTACGGTGACGGCGATAACCGGCGGACCGCAATCCATCAGCGAGTCCATCGAATTGGCCGAGAGCGAGCTGTGGCGCCGGACATACTGGTATGAGCAGTAGGCTGGCGCCGATGGCACAATACGCGCGAATCCAGGGGAGAGGGGCCATGATCACGCGCTGGAGATTGGGCGGCTTCACGATCGTCGAGTTGATGATCACGATCCTCGTGCTTGCGGTGCTGATCTCTCTCGGCGCGCCAAATCTGCAACAGATGATCATCAACAATCGGCTCACCACCGAGGTCAACTCGCTGGTCGCCGGACTGCAGTACGCCCGTAGCGAGGCATTGCGGCGCAATGAGGTTGTAACAATAGGCGCAGCCAGCACGGATTGGAGCAACGGTTGGAGCGTGTGGCTCGATACCGACGCGGATAACGCCGTCGACGGAACGGAAACCCTGTTGCGGGCCCAGAGTGCGCAGGCTTCCGGCTACACCATCAAGCCGCCGAGCTCGGTGACCACCTCGCCGGCGGCATTGCGTTTCAATCCCAACGGCACCGTGGCCAATGCCTCGCCGCTGATCACGGAAGTGTGCAAGTCCGGGGTTGTCGGCCGTGTCGTCACCGTCTCGCTGGTCGGCCAGGTGCAGACCAGCAACATCAAGGACTCCTCGAACAACGACGTGAAATGCCCATGAAACAGACCTCCTACCGCTTCCCGACCTGCGTATCGCCCGCACCGGGCGGGGTCCATCAGCGCGGTTTCACGTTGCTCGAGGTGCTGATTGCCCTGGTGGTGCTGGCCGTCGGCATGCTCGGCATCGCCGCCCTGCAGGCGCGCGGCATGCAGTACAACACCGATGCCTATGCCCGCACCCAGGCCACCATCCTCGCCTACGACATGATCGATCGCATGCGTACGCGCTCCTATCCCCTCAGCAACGACCCGGACAAGAACAAGCTGGAGGACGCCATGCAGCTCTACACCACCACTGCCGCCAATAACGACGGCGCGTGTGACACCACCAGCACGGCGGTGGCGGAGGAGCTCGAGTGCTGGCAGCTGGAAGTCGATCGCACGCTCCCCGGAGGGACGAATGGTACGGTCACCTGCAACCCCTGCAACGACGATGGCAATCCCAACAACGATATCTATCAGGTGACGTTGAGCTGGGTGAATCGCGCCGCCGCGGGCGCGCCGGCCACTCCCGTGATGGTCTCCTTCCAACCGTGAGCGCCCGTGCCATGACGATGCAATCCAGAATGCAACTTGGCTTCAGTCTCGTCGAACTCATGGTGGCCATGGCCATCGGCATATTCCTGATGTTCGGCGCGGTGACCGTGTTCACGAATAGCAAGCGAACATACAACGAAAATGAAATTTCCTCGCGCCTGCAGGAGAACCTGCGGTTTGCCAGCGAGATACTGACGCACGACGTCCGCATGGCGGGCTACTACGGCTGTGCCAATACCGACGTCCCGACCACCGCCGCCAGCCCGACCAAGCTGCACAGCGCCATTCCCGCGGCACTGATCACCAACGCCAATCACATCCTCGATCTCACCGGCGGGGGTATCGAGGGCTGGGAGGGCAGTACCGCGACCGCAGAGTGGCTCCCGAGTGGGCTCGACATCTCCGCCTGGATCACCGCGCCGGTGGCGTCAGATACCGCCATGTCGGCCGCGACTTTCGGCGCCCCTATATCCACCGGGAGTCCCGACGCCATTCTCATTCGACACGCTGGCGGCGTGCACTGGGAAGTGACCGCGCAGATGGCGAACCTGACCAGCGCCGTCAGCATCGACAATACCCCCGTCAATGGCGTGGCAGTCAATACGGGCGATCTTGTTTCCGTTTCGAACTGCAACTCCGCAGACGTGTTCCGCGTCGCCAGCCAAGGTTCGACTTCCGTGACGCCGGTGAGCGGCACCAAGGTGAACACTGAGTATGGCGAAAAGAAGACCTTCACCAGCGATGCCGGCACCACCGTCGAATACGCGACCTCGAGACTCTCGAAGTTCGCACCGGTCGCATATTACATAGGGCTGGGCTGCATGGATCCGGACACTGACAGCGACACGGCGACCTGCGCGAATACCGGACCCGCCCTGTTCAGGCAGATCTGGGACTCATCCTCCGGAAGCGTCATCCGCCAGCAATTGCTGGCCGGCATCGAGAACATGCAGATCACCTATGGCATCGATACCAGCGGCGACCGCGTACCGGATGCTTACGTGCGCGCCGACGACGCCAGCCTTGGCACCGCGGCGAACTGGGACAGCCAGGTGGTGAGCGTGCGCATCGGTCTGTTGGCGCGCACCGAGCTCCCGCGCTCTCTGCAGCCGGACACGCGGGTGTATACGCTCAACGATACCGACCTGTTTGGCGGCGCCGCACCGAACGACACACACACCCGACGCTTGCTGGTGGCGACCGTGGCGCTGCGCAACACGAATCAACGATAGGCGACACCGGCCCGGATACCGTCAGGAGACCAACCACCCATGACGACTCACCCGCATCCATTCTCCATGCCGCGCCAGCGCGGAGCGGCGCTCGTGATCGCGCTAATCCTGCTGCTCGTCATGACCCTGCTGGGCGTGGCGGCGCTCAGAACGACGACCCTGGAGGAACGCATGGCCGCCAACAGCCAGGAGCGCAACAGGGCGTTCCAGGCGGCGGAGTCCGGATTGACGCAAGGTCTGCTCGCGATGCTGCCGAATGCCGCGCTCTCGTCGCTCATCTTCAATCCGCCCTCAAGTGGCTCGCAGATGCTGAATAACGATGCAGGCGCCACCACCCGTTCGGGCGCCGTCATCACCGGCGAATTCGTCGACTCCGGCCCGGTCCCGGTTGGTTCCGGCACCGAGGCAAACCAGGGGACCAATATCGCGGCCTACTACTTCAACGTGACCAGCACCGGCGGCAACAACATGACCGCCGGCGCCGATGGCCTGGCCAATGGAACTGCAGCGGGGAACAATGCCGAGGCCATACTGAATCAGGGCACCTGGAAGCCCGGGGCGGCGCTGAACAACTAGCGCCGGGCCGCGGCCACCGACGACACCCCGACAGAACCGTTCGCGGACACAATCTCGGACTCTAACCGGAGCGAAACCGATGCGAGGAAACCACGCTACGCACCGCAGGCAACGCGGCATAACCCTGATCGAGCTGATGATCGTCGTTGCGGTCATCGCCATCCTCGCCGCCATCGGCTATCCGTCCTATCGCGACTATGTACGCCGCTCCCACCGCGCCGAGGGCAAGAGCGAGTTGATGAATGCCGCGGCCCTGCAGGAGAAGTTCTTCTCGAACAACAACACCTACACCACGGACATGACTGCTCTGGGTCTGGACAATACCGATCCGGCTGTTACGGAGAGAGGCTTCTATTCCATAGACGCGGCGGACTGTGGCGCGGGAGGAACAATCGCGACCTGTTACGTCCTGACCGCGACGGCGCAGGGTGGTCAAAGCGACGACAGCAAATGCACGTCGATGACCATCGACAGCCAAGGCACCAAGGGCGGGGCCGGTGCGCAGTGCAACTGCGCAACGGCCGCTACCTGCTGGTAAACGCTACGGGGGAAAGCCGGCAGGCGATTGCCTAACCGGTGCCGGTGCGGGCAAGCTCGCGCGGCAGGCTGAAGACCACCTGCTCGCGGATCCCGGGGGCCTCGTTCACGGTCTCGCCGCCCCACTCGCGCAGTCGGGCCACGACCTGCTCCACCAGCACCTCCGGCGCCGAGGCGCCGGCGGTCACGCCGACCGTCCTGATGCCTTCGAGCCACTCACGCCTGATCTCCTCGGCGTTGTCGATGAGGTAGGCCGCCAGCCCCTGTTTCTCCGCGATCTCCTTCAGCCGGGTGGAATTCGAGCTGGTCTGCGAGCCCACCACCAGGATGAGCTCGCACTGCTTCACCAGCTTCTTCACCGCGTCCTGGCGATTCTGCGTCGCGTAGCAGATGTCTTCCTTCTTCGGTCCGGCAATGCTCGGGAAGCGCTTGCGCAGCGCGTCGATCACCTCCGCGGTGTCGTCCATGGACAGCGTCGTCTGCGTGACGAAGGCGAGGAAATCGGGGCTCTTGACCGTGAGATTCCAGACGTCCTCGACCGACTCGACCAGGTACATGCCGCCCTTGGCGTCGGCACGACGGTATTGCCCGAGTGTCCCCTCGACCTCGGGATGGCCCGCGTGGCCGATGAGTATGCATTCGCGGCCCTCCTTCTGGTAATGCCCCACCTCCATGTGCACCTTGGTGACCAACGGACAGATCGCGTCGAAGACCCGCAGACCCCGGCGCGCGGCCTCCTCGCGCACCGACTTCGCCACGCCATGGGCGCTGAAGATCACGGTGGCTTCATCCGGTACCTCGTTCAGCTCATCGACGAACACCGCCCCCTTGTCGCGCAGTCCATCGACGACGTACTTGTTGTGGACCACCTCGTGCCGGACGTACACGGGCGCTCCGAACAGCTCCAGAGCGCGCTCGACGATGCCGATGGCGCGATCGACGCCGGCGCAGAATCCGCGGGGGTTGGCTAGGATGATTTGCATGGCGTGTTTTTCCTGAAGAGACCGCTCCGTACCGGAGCGCGTAAGGGCTGTGCGGCCTGCCGCAACACTACGGCCGGCCCCGGGGCCTGTCAACTCTGCGAGGGGTTCTCCTCCGGCCGCCTGCGTAGCGTGTCCAGGATGAGGAAGAAGGCGCCCAGCGTTATCGCCGTATCGGCGACGTTGAAGGCAGGCCAGTGGCGGCCGCCGGCGTGGAAATCAAGGAAATCGACGACATAACCCAGCACCATCCTGTCGACCAGATTTCCGAGCGTGCCACCCAGCACGAGGCTCAGGGCGAGCGGCAGATGGAAGTGCGCATCGCGCAGCCTCGGCAACCAGGCAATGATGACCACGCTGACCACGAACGCGAGCGTGCTGAAGAACCAGCGCTGCCAGCCACCGGCCTGGCTCAGGAAGCTGAAGGCGGCGCCGAAATTATGCACGAGAGTGAGGTTGAGGAACGGCAGTACCTCGATGGATTCGTACAACTCCAGCGCCGAGGTGGCGATGTACTTCGTCGCCTGGTCCAGCGCTACGATCAGTGTGGACAGCCACAACCATTTCATCGACGCACTCCTCCCTGCCGCTTACTCGTCGCGCCGGCGCGGCACGGGAGCAATACCCGTGCGATTGCCCTGACGGATCTCATACGTGTAGACGCTGCTCGCCGCTGCCGTCGACGTTTTCCACGCACCGGCGGCAGATCGTCGGATGCGCTTCATCGCTCCCGACATCCTCGCGGCGGTGCCAGCAGCGCTCGCACTTGGCATGATCGCTGGGCGCCACCGCGACCCACACCCCCTCGATGTCACCGGCGGGCACGGCATTGTCAGGCCGCGCATCCGCCGCATGAACGCGTGCGTACGACACGATGAACAGGAATCTCAATTCATCACCGAGCCTGTTCAGCGCCTGCTGCCAGCGCGCGTTGCAATAAAGGTCCACCTCCGCCTCCAGCGAGGCCCCGATACCACCGGCGACCCGCAGCCTTTCAAGTTCCCTGGAAACCGCCTCGCGCACCCGCAGGGCGTCGGACCAGTACTCGAAGGTGAAGATCTGCGACGGTGTCGGGGGCAACCCCGGGTACCATTCCTCAAGGAATACGGACTCCGAACGTTCCCCCGGCAGATAACACCAGATCTCCTCAGCGGTGTACGACAACACCGGCGCGATCCACCGCACCAGCGCCTCGGCGATGTGGCACATCGCCGTCTGCGCCGAACGTCGCCCGAGACTGTCCCTGCGCATGGTGTACATGCGGTCCTTGAGAACGTCGACGTAAAAACTGCCCAGATCGACGGCGCAGAACTGGTGGGCGAGCTGATAGATGAGATGGAACTCGAAGCTGTCGTAGGCGGCGACGATCTGCCGCTGCAGGTCGGCAGCGCGATCCACCGCCCAGCGGTCCAGCGTCAGCATTTGATCCACGCCGACGATGTCATGCACGGGATCGAACCCGTCCAGATTGGCGAGCAGATAGCGGGCGGTGTTGCGGATGCGCCGATAAGCGTCCGCCATGCGCTTCAGGATCTCCTCCGAGACGCTCATCTCGCCGCAATAGTCGGTCGCTGCCACCCACAGGCGGAGCACGTCGGCGCCGAGAGTCTTCATCACCTGCTGCGGGGCGACAACGTTGCCGCGGGACTTCGACATCTTCCTGCCTTCCGCGTCCACCGTGAACCCGTGCGTGAGCACGCCGCGGTACGGTGCCGTGCCGTTCATGGCCACGGACGCGAGCAACGAGGATTGGAACCAGCCGCGGTGCTGATCGGAACCCTCGAGATACAGATCGGCCGGAAACCTCAATGCGGGATTGCGGCGTAGGCAGCCCTCATGGGTGACGCCCGAGTCGAACCAGACGTCGAGCGTGTCGTTGACCTTCCGGTACTGCGCGGCCTTCTCACCCAGCAGTTCTGCGGCCTCGAGGTCGAACCACGCGTCGATGCCGGCCTTCTCCATCCTTTGCGCCACCTGCTCGATCAGCGCCGGCGTATCCGGATGCAGCGCCCCGGTCTCCTTGTGCACGAACAGCGGAATCGGCACGCCCCACGTCCGCTGGCGGGAAACGCACCAGTCGGGCCGATTCTCGATCATTCCACGGATGCGCTCGCGGCCCCAGTCGGGCGTGAACTGCACCGGCTCGATGGACCTCAACGCCTGCGCGCGCAGGCCAAGGGCGTCCATGCTCACGAACCATTGCGGCGTGGCGCGAAAAATTACCGGCGTCTTGTGGCGCCAACAATGCGGATAGCTGTGCCGCAGCGTCTCGTGGTGCAGCAGGCGATCGTGCGCGCGCAGGACCTCGATGACGTGTACATTCGCCCTGAACACGTGCTCACCGGCGAACAACGGCGTGCCTGGCAGGAACTTGCCATCGTCGCCCACCGGATTGTCGACCTTCAGGCCGTAGCGACCGCCCACCAGATAGTCGTCCTGGCCATGCCCTGGCGCGGTGTGGACGCAGCCGGTGCCCGCTTCGAGGGTGACGTGCATGCCGAGCACGACCGGCACCTCGCGATCGTAGAACGGGTGCCGCAGTTTCACGCCTTCCAGCGCATCGCCCCGGCAATAGGCGATAACGCGACAGTCCTCGATCCCCACCCGCACTGCTACGTCCTTGATGAGCGCCTCGGCCAGGATCAGGCGTTCCGCCCCGGCCGGACCGTCACACTGGACCACGGCATACTCGAACTCCGGATGCACGGCTACTGCCTGGTTTGCAGGCAGCGTCCAGGGCGTGGTAGTCCAGATCACCGCCGACAGCGGCCCGCTGCCCTCATGGCCCTCGACGTGACGACAGCGCGCCATGACCGTCTCCACGTCCGGGACGTCGAAGCGCACGTCGATGGCCGGGGACTCCTTGTCCTCGTACTCGACCTCGGCCTCGGCCAGCGCCGAACCGCAGTCTATGCACCAATGCACGGGCTTCGAGCCCTTGATGAGGTGACCGTTGGCGATGATGCGCCCCAGTGACCGCACGATGTCGGCCTCGAAGGCGGGATTCATCGTGAGATACGGCTGCTCCCAATCGCCGAGCACGCCCAGGCGCTGAAAGTCCGCGCGCTGGCGCGACACCTGCTCCCGCGCATAGGCCCGGCAGGCGGCGCGAAACTCCTTTGCTCCGACCTCGCGCCCGGCCTTGCCGGCCTTTTTCTCAACCATGAGTTCGATCGGCAGACCGTGGCAGTCCCAGCCTGGAACGTAAGGCGCGTCGAAACCGCTCAGCGACCGTGCCTTGACGATGATGTCCTTCAGCACCTTGTTGACGGCATGACCGATGTGGATGTCGCCGTTTGCGTACGGCGGTCCATCGTGCAGCACGAACTTCTCGCGGCCGCGCCTCGAGGTGCGGATCCGCTCGTACAGCTTGAGCTCATCCCACCGCGCCAGGATCTTCGGTTCCCGTTCGGGGAGGTTCGCGCGCATCGGAAAATCCGTCTGCGGCAGGTTCAGCGTGCGCTTGTAGCGGTTCTCGGTCTTGTCTTTTTCGTCCACTTGCCTGGTCCTTACAGCCTCGATTCAATCCTCGCTCGCCATTCACGGCGACGGTCTCAGCGCGGCGCGCGCATCAATGGCGTCCTGATGCAACTGTTTCTGCATCGCCTGCAACGAGACGAACGGCATGTCTTCGCGCAGCTTGCGCACCAGTTCCACGCGGACGTGCCGGCCGTAGCAGTTGTCGGCGAAATCGAACACATGCACCTCCAGCCGCTTGTACTCGCCTTGCACGACAGGTCGATCCCCGATGTAGGCCATCCCCTGCAGCGGCCCCGCATCCAGGCCGTGCACACGCGCCGCGAAGATCCCTTCCACCGGCGTGCGCACGCGATGCAGGTCGATGTTGAGGGTCGGGTAGCCTATCTCCCGGCCGCGCTTCTCGCCGTGGGCGACACGGCCGCTCATGCTGTAGTTCCGGCCCAGCAGCCTGGCCGCTTCGATCATGTCGCCCGCCGTCAGTGCGGCCCGCACCCTCGAGCTGCTGACGCGCCGGCGATCGATGCGAAAGGTCTCGGCGCGCTCGACCCGGAAACCGTGACGTTCGCCCTCGGATGCGAGCAGCGCAAGATCGCCGCGCCGTTCGCGGCCGAAGCGGAAATCATCGCCGATGATGACCACGCGCGCGCCCAGCCCCTCTGCCAGTATCCGCTCGATGAAGGTCTCGGCCCCCCAGGAGGCGAGCCGCTCGTCGAAACGCAGGCAGAGCACCCTCCCCGCGCCGCCCTTCCGCAGCAACTCCAGCTTCTCGCGCAACCGGGTGATGCGCGATGGGGCCGTCGCGGGACTGAAGTACTCGCGCGGCTGCGGCTCGAAGATGATCACCGCCGGTGCCAGGCCCTCGCGGGCCGCAGCCTCGCGCAACTGCGCCAGCAATGTCTGGTGGCCAAGGTGCATGCCGTCGAAGTTGCCGATCGTCACGGCACAGCCGCGATGTCGGGCGCGCAGGTTGTGCAGGCCGCGGATGAGCTCCATCAGCATGAGGCCCTCAGCGGGAACGAACAGGTGTGATCACCGCGGAATTATACCGGCGCGCCGCCGGCGGTCACATCCTTCCAGCGCACGCCGACCAGCCGCAACGCCATCCAGTACGACGCCATGCCCGCGGCAATCCATAGACCCAGGTGCCAGGCGCGCTGCCAGGCGCTCCAGGCGATCCACCGATCGAGATCGCCGCGCCCGAACCACACCACCGCCGCCATCAGTGCGCTGGCACAGAGGAGTTGCATCCAGAACTTCAGCCACCCCGGGGTCGGCGAGTAGATGCCGTGACGGCGCAGTCCGAGATACAGCAAAGCGGCGTTCAGAAACCCGGTGAAGGCCGTCGCGAAAGCCAGGCCCACATGCCCGATGCCCAGGTTCATCAGCGGCCAGATGATGACGATGTTGATGAGAAAGTTCGCCAGCACGCAGATGACGCCGATGCGCACCGGAGTTCGCGTGTCCTGCCGCGCGAAGTACCCCGGCGCAAGCACCTTCACCAGCGTGAATCCGAGGATGCCCGGTGCGTAGACGATCGTGCTCAGCATCGCCATCTCCACATCGTGCGGGGTCATCTTGCCGTACTGGAACAGCGTGGTGAGTATGGGGCCGGCCAGGATCGTCAATCCGACCGCCGCCGGCAGCGTGATGACGAAGACCCCTCGCAGCGCCCAGTCCAGCAGCCGGGAGAACTGCTCGCCGGCACCCCGCGCATGACGCTCGGACAGAAAGGGAAGGATCACCGTGCCGAGCGCAATACCGAAGATGCCCAGCGGAAACTCGAGCAATCGGTCGGAGTAATACAACCACGACACACTGCCGGTGGGCAGGAACGAGGCCAGCATCGTGTTGACCAGCAGATTGATCTGGGAGACGGAGACGCCGAAGATCGCCGGCCCCATCAGCGTAATGATCCGGCGCACGCCGCTGTCATGCCATGCGAACCGCGGCCGGGGCAGCAAGCCCAGCCGGGCCACCTGCGGAAGCTGGAAGGCGAGCTGTATGACTCCACCCAGGAACACTCCCCAGGCCACGGCGACGATCGGCTGGGCGAAATACGGAGCCGCCCAGAGCGCCATCGCGATCATGCAGACGTTGAGCAGCACCGGGGTGAAGGCCGGCACCCAAAACCGCTCCCAGGTGTTCAGCAGCGCGCCCGTGAAGGCGGCCAGAGAGATGAACAGCAGATAGGGGAAGGTGATGCGCAGCATCTGCTGGGTGATCGCCAGCTTGTCCGCGTCGGCGCGAAAGCCGGGCGCCACCACATAGACGATGAGGGGGGCGGTCAGCACGGCAAGGATCGTCACCACGAGCACCACCACCGCCAGCGTGCCGGCCGCGCGGTCCACCAGTGCCCTGACCTCCGCCTGCGAGCGCTGCGCCTTGTATTCCGCCAGCACCGGGACGAACGCCTGCGAAAACGCCCCCTCGGCGAACAGGCGCCGCAGGAAGTTCGGTATGCGAAAAGCAACCAGGAAGGCATCCGCCGCATAGGTGGCGCCGAACTGTTGCGCCAGAACCATGTCGCGCACGAATCCGAGGATGCGCGACAGCAGGGTCATCTGCCCTACGGTCGCCGTGGCGCGGAATAGGGATGCCAGGGCCGTTATCTCCCGGAAAGCCGCGAAGTTGACAGCACGAAAAGCCGTTGAATTACCGCCGAATTCCGGTCGGCGGCGGGTATCATACAGGATTGACAATCAGGCCCGAAACCAGCATAGTGCCGCCCCTTTCCGACCCGGCAACGAACAACGGGGTATCCCTTGGCCAACATCAAGTCCGCGAAGAAGCGTGCACGCCAGGCTGAAGCCCGCCGCGAGCACAATGCCAGCCGCCGCTCGGCGCTGCGCACCTATATCAAGAATGTCATCAAGGCGATCGACGGCAAGGACAAGGCCGCTGCCGAGGCCGCGTACAAGTCCGCCGAGCCGATCATCGACCGGATGGCCACCAAGGGGCTCATCCACGCCAACAAGGCTGCCCGCCACAAGTCGCGGCTCACTGCCCGCCTGCGCGCGATGGCCTGACCCGGCGCCTCCTCGACACAGAAGAACGCCGCGTCCGACGCGGCGTTTTTTTGGGTCGATATGCTGTGCCGGTCTGAAGCGAGGCTTGAGCCGCCTCAGGTGAGGACCAGATTGTCGCGGTGGATGAGCTCGGGCTCATCGGCGTACCCGAGCGTGGCCTCGATCTGATCGCTCGGGAGTCCCTTGATCGCGCGAGCCTCGCTGGCTGAATAGTTGACGAGTCCCCGGGCCACCTCGCGACCCTCCGGATCGAGACAGACAACCAGCGCCCCGCGCTGAAAATCGCCCTCCACCTCGCGTACGCCCACAGCCAGCAGGCTGCGGCCGTGCTCCCGCAGGACCCTGACGGCGCCGGCGTCCAGGCGCAGCCTGCCCTGTTGCTTCAGGCCGCTCGCCAGCCATTGCTTCCGCGCCGCCAAAGACTCCTGGCCGGGCAGGAACAGTGTTCCCAGCGCCTCGCCCGCCGCCAGCCGCGTAACGACACCCGGCTCCTGGCCGGCGGCAATGACGGTGGCCGTGCCCGACCGAGCCGCCAGCTTGGCCGCCCGAACCTTGGTGCGCATCCCGCCCCGCCCCCACGCACCGCTGTCCCCGGCCATCGCCTCCAGTGCCGGGTCCCCGGCATTGGCCTCGGCCACGAGCTTCGCGTCCGGGTGGTAGCGCGGATCCTTGTCGAAGAGGCCAGCCTGGTCGGTCAGCAGTACCAGCACGTCGGCCTCGATGAGATTCGCCGCCAGGGCGCCCAGCGTGTCGTTGTCACCGAGCTTGATTTCCTCGGTGGCCACCGTGTCGTTCTCATTGATGACCGGAATGACGCGCAGCTCGAGCAGGGTGCGCAGTGTGCTGCGCGCATTCAGATAGCGCTGACGATTGGCGACGTCCTCGTGGGTGAGCAACACCTGCGCCGTCTTGATCCCGTGGTGCTGGAAACACGCCTCATAGGCCCGAACCAGCCCCATCTGGCCGACCGCAGCGGCCGCCTGCAATTCGTGCAAGGCGTGCGGGCGCTTCTTCCAGCCCAGCCGCGCGACGCCCTCGGCAACCGCGCCGGAGGTCACCAATACCACCTCCCTGCCGAGCCGCCAGAGCGCCGCGGCGTCTGCCGTCCATGCGTCTATCGAGGCCAGGTTCAGACCCTGGCCGTCGTTGGTGGCCAGGGCGCTGCCGATCTTGATGACCCAGCGCCGGGCCTGCTTAAGCCGTGTTCGCCCCTGACTCATCGGTATGCCCGATCTCACCCGCTTCCGCTTCGACGACCGGCGGCGACTCCGCCGCGTTGGCTGCCTGCCGCTCGACCAGCATCTGGCTGAGTCGATCCTGCAAACGCAGCATCAAGGCCTCGCACCCTTCTCCGCTCAGTGCGGACACCGTGTACGCCGGTCCGCGCCAGCCTATCCCCCGGACGATGGCATCCACCGATGCGTCGCGCTCCGCCGGCGGCAGCATGTCGATCTTGTTCAGCACCAGCCAGCGCTCCCGCCTCGCGAGTTCTCCGGAGTAGTTGCGCAGCTCGGTGTCCACCGTGTGGAAGTCCACGACCGGATCGCGCCCCTCGTTCCGGGCTGCCACGTCGATGAGGTGCAGCAGCAGGCGCGTGCGTCCCAGATGTCGCAGAAATTGTATTCCCAGTCCCGCGCCCTGCGATGCGCCCTCGATGAGGCCGGGGACATCGGCGATCACGAAGCTGCTTCCGGCTCCCGTCCGCACGACACCGAGGCTAGGGTAGAGTGTCGAGAAAGGATAGTCCGCGACCTTCGGTCGGGCCGCCGAGACGGCCCGTATCAGCGAGGACTTCCCTGCGTTGGGCAGGCCGACCACACCGACGTCGGCCAGCAGCCGCAATTCCAGGCGCAGATCCCGCACCTCGCCAGGCTCGCCCTTCGTCGTCTTACGCGGCGCCCGGTTGGTGCTGCTCTTGAAATGCACGTTGCCGAGCCCGTGCCGCCCGCCTCTGGCGACCAGCAACGTGTCGCCCTGCCTGACGAGATCGCCGATCAGCTCCTCCGTGCCAGCATCATGGACCAGCGTACCCGCCGGCACGCGCACGTACAGATCCTCGCCCTTGCGACCGTTGCATTGCTTGCCCATGCCCGGCTGGCCGTCCTGGGCCTTGAAGCGCCGTTCGTAGCGGAAATCGACCAGCGTATTGAGGCCTTCCTCGACGACCAGGTAGATGCTGCCGCCGTCGCCGCCGTCACCGCCGTCGGGGCCTCCGCGAGGGATGAACTTCTCGCGCCGGAAACCCATGCAGCCATTGCCGCCCTTGCCCGCGTCCACGCGTATGATGACTTCATCGACGAACTTCATGATGGTTCTTCGCCCCGCAGACGCCCCAAACAAAAAACCCCGTCGTGGACGGGGTTCTCTGCAAGTGGAGTATGCAGCGCTTTCAGCCGGCCGGCTGCACGCTCACGTAGGTCCGCTGCTTCCTGCCGCGCACGGCGAAGCTGACCTTGCCGTCCACCGTCGCGAACAGCGTGTAATCGCGGCCCGTGCCGACATTCGCGCCGGCGTGGTACTCGGTACCCCGCTGACGCACGAGTATGTTGCCAGCATTGACGAACTCACCACCGAAGCGCTTCACGCCCAGGCGCTTCGCCTCGGAATCGCGGCCGTTGCGGGTGCTGCCGCCTGCCTTCTTGTGTGCCATTGCTCAAATCTCCTGCGGGTTTCTGTCCGCCTGCACGGGATCAGGCCGAGATGCCCGTGATCTCAAGCCGGGTGTAATCCTGGCGGTGACCGGCCTGTTTGCGATAGTGCTTGCGGCGGCGGAACTTGATGATCCTGATCTTCTCGCCGCGGCCGTGCTCGACGATCTTGGCCGAGACCTTGGCCCCGGCAACCGTCGGCGTGCCGACCGTGACCTTGTCGCCGTCCACCAGCATCAGCACGTCGCTCAACTCCACGTTAGCCCCTTGTTCGGCCGGCAGTTTCTCCACGTCGAGGGTGTCGCCCTGGGCGACCTTGTACTGTTTTCCACCTGTGCGTATGACGGCGTACATACCGCGGACCTCTGGGTGCTGTTGCGGAAACGAGGGGCGCGATTGTACGGAATTTGCTAAGCACAGACAAGGTAAACGGAGGGGGCCGGGTACCCAACGTTCCCAGAGGGTGGATCGCGGCAGGCTGGGGTCTGCCGGGGCCGGTGCTTTCTTTATATTTTAAAGGTTTGCATTGCAAGGTCGATACTTCCACTCAGGACCGGGCCGCGCCAGCACCCGTGCGTCGTCCAGGACCCCTGCGATGGCCAGTGTCCGCGCGCACCGACACATAAGGAGGATCCAGGCGATGAATGACGACAGCTTGACGATCATCCGCCCTAAGACAGGGGCAGAACATCCCGATCCGTGGGCCGAGGTCCCGTTCGAGCCGGCGTTTTTTTCTCCGGGTACGCGCCTGCTGCCGTCCCTGCCGGTCACCGGCTGGCGGCAACGGTATGCAGAGCACCTGGGCTTCCACGTCACGACCAGGAATCGCGACCTGCTCGCGCACGTGCGCCGCGTGCTGCTGTGGGCTGCAGCCGGCAACCGCCAGGCCACCTACCGCGCTCTCGCCGACCTCTTCCAGGTGCTGGGCACCAAGGGCCTGGAGTTGCGCAAGGATATCCTGCAGAGAGTGGCCCCCGTGCTGGCGCCCTCTCAGGTCAGCAGCCTGCGCGCGCAGTTGGCGGTGACCGAGACCGTCACCAGCATGTTCGACCTGCCCACCTCGCGCTTTGCGCCGAAACGCTCCGCCAAGCTGGTCACCCTGGGTGCCCGCGCGAACCGGATCCAGAGCGGCGCACGGGGGCCGCTCGGCGAGGCACGCGAATACCTGGAGAACGGGCAGGTCGAGGAGGCCAGACAGGTCCTCGAGGCTGCCCTGCCCCTGCACGCGCACGACACCGACATGCACCGCGAACTCCTGGAAATCTACCGGCGGGCGCGCGACCTCGACGGCTGCCAGTCGATGTTCAGCAAGATCGATGTCAAGGACAGCGCTGTGGAGAAGGACTGGCTGGACACCCTTTCCCTGCTCGAGGGTTCTGCCGCGGGCCGATAACTGCCGTTGCCGTCCATGCCGACATCCACACCCATCCGCTTCGACCTCATCGGCGCCAACGATCGCACGCGCAACGCCCTGCAGATGGCGTTCGCCGGTCGTGCCAGGGGCAGTTGCGAGTTCGCCAACGGAGACGCGGCCGACGCGGTCATCGTCGACCTGGACGGGATCGGCGCGCGCACGGAATGGAGCAGGTACCGTCACCAGCATCCGCAGCGCCCGAGCGTGCTGCTGACGGTCAACGACTGCACCGTGCCGGAGACGGCGATCGTGCTCATCAAGCCGATACGCATCGAGGCCCTGCTGAGCGCCGTGGACGACGTCCGCCGCCGGATCGAGACCGGCGACATCGACGCCCCGGGGATCACGGTGCGGGCGACAACCGAGACGGTCGTTGGACCCGGCGGTCCGACGACCCGGATCACGGCCACGACTCGCCCCTCCAAGCGCGAAGCGACAGCGACCTCGCAACCCACCAGCGGCTCGCAGGGTCGCCGGGCAGTCGCTGCCTCGTCGTCGGCTGCGGCGTATCCCGCGCCGTCGAAACCCGCCCCACCGTCGGGGCCAGAACCCGTAAGGGATTACCGCGACGTATGCGGCCATCTCCCGGATATCAACTGCGAGGACCTCGAGCAGGTCCGACAACGCTCCTTCGATGCCGAGGGAACGCTGCTCGACTGGCTGCGCCGTGCTCAGATCCGCTCCGACAATATGCGCAAGCCGATCGGCCTGAACATACAGGACAAGGACGTGGCCACCGTCTCCAGCGTGGAGCGCGTAGCCAGGGTGATCCTGAGCGACGAGATACTGAGGAGCAACGCCGCCAAGCGATTCATTGCGAGCCAGGTGCGCATGACGGAGATTGCCTCCGACCCGCCGCCGGCCACGCAAAAACTCGCCGAACCCGTGAGTCTCGAGGCACTGCTCTGGAAGATGGCGCTGTGGACGTACAAGGGGCGTCTGCCCGCGGGAACCTCCGTCAAGGAGCGGGTGTACCTGCGGCGCTGGCCCAACCTGCCGCGTCTGCTCGAGGTCCCGGATGCCATGCGGATCTCCGCCCTGCTGGTCGAACAGCCGCTCGCCCTCGCGCGCGTGGCCGAGGCGCTGCAGATCCCGCAACGCCACGTCTTCGCGTTCTATGGCGCGGCACAGGCGGCGGGCCTCGCGAACCACGCCAAGCGCGAGGCGGACAATCTGCTTGCCAGCGTGCCGCCGCGCAAACACGTGGAGCGTAGTTTCATCAATCGCGTCGTCGGCCGCCTGAAGCGGCTGGTGGCCTGACGGGCAGCCACGAACCTCGCCATGACGGGCTCTACACTGCCTATCGGCTTCAACTTGAAGGAGTACCGAATCGACAAGGTGCTCGGCAAGGGCAACTTCGGAGTCACCTATCAGGGCTGGGACACCCACCTGCAGACGGCGGTGGCCATCAAGGAATTCTATCCGAGCGAGTTCGTCACCCGTGACCCGAAAGGCGGCGGCAGCGTGCTGCTGAAATCGGAGGAATTCAGCGAGCTGTACAAATGGGGCCGGCAGCGCTTCATCGCAGAGGCGCAGGTGCTCGCCCGGTTCCGGCACCCCAACATCCTGCGCGTGGCGCGATTCTTCCCGGCCAACCACACCGCCTACATCGTCATGGACTTCGAGGGTGGGCAGACTCTGAGCGAGGTATTGCGCGCGGCAAAGGAGCCCCTCTCCGAGCAGCAGTTGCGCGCCATCTTCCTGCCCCTGCTGGAAGGGCTGCGCATCGTCCACGAGAAGAAATACCTGCATCGCGACATCAAGCCCGCGAACATCCAGATCCGTCATGACGGCACGCCGCTGCTGATCGATTTCGGGGCCGCCGAAATGGAATTCGGGAGCAGCAGCTCGGAGGACGTGCAGGTGCTCACGCCGGGCTATGCCCCGATCGAGCAGCACTCCCCCGACACCCCGCAGGGACCATGGTCGGATCTCTACGCCGTCGGCGCGACGCTATATCGCTGCATCAGCGTCGGTCCGCCGGTCGACGCGGCGCAACGCCAGCGAGCTGCCGAGGAGCACAAGACCGACCCGCTGGTGCCCGCCGTCACGCTCGGCAACGAGCGGTACAGTGACAAATTCCTGCGGATCATCGACTGGATGATGCAGCTTCGCGCAGAGGACCGCCCGCAGTCGGTCGGCGACGTGATCGCTCGCCTGCGCGGGGAAGGCGAGGCCCCCGCCGTCACGGGCGGCACCACGTTTTCCTACGTTCCGAAGCGCGCCGCCCGCAACTTCAAGATCGTGTTCGCCGGCCCTGTCGGTGCGGGCAAGACGACCGCGATATCGGCGCTCAGCGACATACCGCTGGTCAACACCGATGCTCGGGCGCGGGACATGACCCGCAGCCGCAAGGCCACCACGACCGTGGCGATGGATTACGGACTGATGCGTTTGTCGGACTCCGAGCGCGTGCACCTGTACGGAACGCCCGGGCAGGAGCGATTCGATTTCATGTGGGACATCCTGCAGACAGGCGCGCTCGGACTGGTGATCCTCATCGACAACTCGCGCAAGGAGCCGATGAAGGATCTGGACTTCTATCTTGATGCCTTCCATTCGCTGATCCAGCGCAGCCGCGTTGTCATCGGCGTCAACTTCACCGGCGCCACACGCAGGCCCGATGTCGACGACTATCACCGCCACCTGAGCGATGGGCAGCGCAGGCTTGCGATCAACGCGCCGATATTCCAGATCGATGCGCGCCGGCGCGGCGATGTGTCGATGCTGGTACAGGCATTGCTCTTTTCAATCGACCCTGGCGTAAAGGACTATCATGTCTGAGTACGAACTGATCTCCAATGCTCACGTGGGCGTCACTCCCGCCGGCGCCTACTACGCCGCCTCGGGGCGCGATCCCACGGCGGCCCGAACGCTGCTGTTCGCGCTGATGGCGCAATCGCTGACACCGACATTGACGGCGGAGAAGGTCTGTCAGTGGGCGCAGACCGACAACGAAGACGAAGCGGCGGAATTGCTTTACCGGATGCAGAGCGTGGGATGGATAAAGGGTCTGCGCGCCGCGCAGACCGCACCGGAGACGCACATGGAACGCGACGTTCCCGGCCTGCTGAAAGAACTGGCGGTCGACGGTCGCGCGTTGCTCGCCGATTCGCAGGGATTCTTCCTCTCCGCCAGCGGCTTTGCCCACGAGACCGCGGAGGCGCTCGGCGCACTTGCCGCCGATATCGGTGCCGTGGCCTCGCGACACGACGGTCTGGTCCGCGAGAACCTCGGCATCGATTCGGCCGCCTGGTCCGTGGTCGACGCGGCCGGTCACAGCCGCATGGGGTTCTGGCCGTTGTTCATAGGCAACCAGCATTTCGTGCTCGTGGTGAGCGGCGAGCCATGCCTGCACCGCACCGCCTTCGCACACCTGGTGTGGGGGCTCACACGCCGATACGCCGGCGAACACGACACCTCGCGCCGCGCGAGCACCATCAGGCAGTAGAAACTGGAATCGAAACCCGGAGCCACATCGTATGCGTGAAGAAATGATCCGTTCCATCCTGAGCGACCTCAACGGCAGCTCCGCCGATATCACTGCCTCGGCGGTGATCTCAACGGACGGCTTGATGATCGCCAGCCTGCTGCCCGCCAGCATGGACGAGGACCGCGTCGGCGCCATGAATGCCGCGATGCTGACGCTCGGCGACCGCAGTGCCGCGGAACTCGGGTGCGGCGCGCTCGAGCAGGTGATGGTCAAGGGCAAGGACGGCTACATCCTGATGACCCACGCGGGGGAGGACGCGGTCCTTTCCGTTCTCGCCCGTCCGAGCGCCAAGCTCGGGCTCATATTCCTCGACGCCCGGCGCGCCGCCGAGGGCATCGCCAAGCTCCTGTAGGTCCGAAGTTCGTACGGGACCGGCAGTACAAATCGATCTGGAGAACACCCCATGGCCGTATTGAGAGTTGGGATTGGACACGCAAAGACCGCACGCGAGGCCGCCGAGACGGCGATGCAGAAGACGCCGAAGCCGGACCTCACGATCGCCTTCAGCGCCTTTGGCAAGGACCCGAAGGAGAGCTATGACGCCATCCGCTCGGTAGTCGGCAATTCCGCGATTATCGGCGGGACCTCCTGCGGGGAGATCACCAGCGCCCTGCAGGGGCCGCAGAACGACTCCGTTGCGGTGATGACGCTACAGAGTTCCTATCTCAGCATCGGGGTGGGAGTGGGCGAGAACCTCTCGACCGATCCGAAGGCGGCCGCCGAGCAGGCTGCCGCCGGCGCGCACAAATCGCTCAAGTCCAACCCCACGGTCATGTCGCTGATGGCCATCGCCCTCGACGGCAAGAACGCCTCCGAGGCCTCGCGCCTGAAGCCTTTCGTCAACGTCATCATCCCCGACGGCTCCACGGCGCAGGAGGAGCCCTTCATGCGCGCGCTCATCAAGGAGACCGGCACGGTGGCGCAGATCGTCGGCGGCTCCACGGCCCACGACTTCAATGCCAGCACGACCTTCCAGTTCGGCAATGGCGTCTACCAGAACTCCGCGGTGCTGGCGACCATAAGCAGCGGACTCAAACTCGGGACCGCGATGGGGCATCCCTATTTCCCCGGCACCAAGGGCGGGGTCGTTACCCGCTCGCAGGGGCGCACCGTCTACGAGTTGAACAGGCGCCCGGCCACCGAAGTTGTCAAGGAGATGCTCGGCATCAACGAGCTCAGCGGCGAGGTGTTCGCCAAGAACCCCTTCGGCATCAAGTCCTCGGACGTCTTCGCGGAGTACACGGTCAAGAGCGTCGCCCAGCACGGCGAGGACGGCAGCCTCACTTTCTTCGCCGAGATCCCGGAGGGCGCCTACCTCCGTCACATGCAGACCGACCGCAATTTCGCCATCGCCAGCTTCAAGAGCACGCTGCAAAAGGCTGTCAACGACGCCGGCAGCCCGAAAAAGGTGGGCGCCGTGGTCATCTTCAACTGCATACTGCGCCACCTGCTGAAAACGCGCATGGACGTGTGCGATACCAGCATCATCAGGGAGACCTTCGGCGAGGACGTGCCGGTCATCGGGTTCAACACCTTCGGCGAGCAGGGCATCACGCTGGGCGGAGCCGTCGGGCATTACAATCAAACCGCGACCGTTCTGGTCATCGGCGACGAACTGATTTCCCAGTAAGGTGGCCACCCCGGCGCCGGTCCTGCCGCCGGAGCCGCGCCGGGGCAATCCCGAGGCCCTGTAGCGCCTGACCGCATCCGCCTGACGCGGCGCAAAACCATCCCGCGGGCAATTGCAGTACAATCCGGGTTACCGCGCGCCCATGATCTGCGCCGCCCAGCCCGGACCGCCCCAAATGCCGCATGTCAAAGCCGTCGATGCCGCCGTACGCACCCACGCCATTGGCCAGGCCATGGACGTGCTGGCGATCCGGGCTCTGATCGCCTCGGACATGGAGGCGGTCGATCGCCTTATCGAGCGTTCGCTGCACTCCGATGTGGCGCTCATCGATCAGCTGGCCCACTACATCATCAACAGCGGCGGCAAGCGCCTGCGCCCGCTGCTTGCGCTCCTGGCCGGTCGCGCGGCGGACCACCGCGGGGAGGACCACATCTCCCTGGCCGCCATCATCGAGTTCATCCACACCGCGACCCTGCTGCACGACGACGTCGTCGATGCCTCCAACATGCGCCGCGGCCGCCTGACTGCCAATCTCGTCTGGGGCAACAATGCCAGCGTGCTGGTCGGGGATTTCCTGTATTCGCGGGCCTTCCAGATGATGGTCGCCATCGGCAACATGCGAGTCATGGAGATTCTCGCCGACGCCACCAATACCATCGCCGCCGGCGAAGTCATGCAGCTCACGCACTGCCACGATCCGGACACCACGCTGGAGCGGTACATGGCGATCATCCATGCCAAGACCGGCAAGCTGTTCGAGGCCGCCGCCCAACTCGGCGCCGTCATCTCCGGCAGCGACCGGGTTGTGGAACAGGCGCTGACCGCCTACGGGCGGCACCTGGGCACGGCCTACCAGCTCATCGACGACGTGCTCGACTACAGCGCCTCCGCCGAGGAGATCGGCAAGAACATCGGCGACGACCTGGCCGAGGGCAAGCCGACCCTGCCGGTGTTGCATGCGCTGTGGAACAGCCAGGGTGAGCAGGCGAGCGGGCTGCGCCAAGCCATTGAAAAGGGCGGGCTGGAGTTCATCGGCCAGGTCAAGGCGGCGATTGAATCGACGGGGGCCATCGCTTACACTGCGTCGCTCGCCGCCGAGCAGGCGAGGCTCGCCGCGGCCGCGCTGCATCCCCTGCCCGCCTCGCAGTTCAAGGATGCGCTGCTGGCCCTTGCCGACTTCGCGGTCAATCGCCGTTCATAAGTCCGTCAATCGGGGTATAGCTCAGCCTGGTAGAGCGTCTGCTTCGGGAGCAGAAGGTCGCACGTTCGAATCGTGTTACCCCGACCAATCCGCAACAGCCCTATCGCCGTGACTTCCCGCGGCCGGCGTCGCGCCGGCCGCAGACCGGTTCCCCGAAGGCGGCATCGTCGCAATGCGCTCGCGTGGCCGTGGAGTCAAGCACCTGCCCCGTGTGTCACGGCGGCATTGCCCAACCGTAATCCTGCGGGCCGGATTTTCGCTATCCCGGCCTGATTCGCGCCGGCGGCCTCGCCCCCCGCGTCCCCTCGCACCGCAGTCGCGCGCCGTCGATCGTGCCTTCTCCCGTCGGCTTATTGGCACGCGCCGATGTGCGAACTTTCACGTTTCGAATCTCGTCCGCGTATTAACTTGCCTCTCATGTGGAGAAACGCGCGCTCGGCCGACATCCCCGGGTTCAGGGGAGCGGCGGCTGGATCCGTATGTATCGCGTGCGCTCTTCGCCGCCCTTGACCTACTTGCCCGGAGGCCATCATGCGACTCGCCGTTTCCGCACTGACCATCACCATTACCTGTACGGCATCGTTCGCGACCAGGGCGGCTGTATGGGCGGAACCCTCGGGAGGCGACCTGTTCTCCAACGACGGCCTGAATCCGACGCTGGTCACCCTCGACGCGGGCGTGAACACGATACGCGGCACCACAGGCTTCACCAACGTCGTCGATCGCGATTACTTCTATTTCACGCTCGGCGCCGGACAGCAACTCGACTCCATCTTTCTGCGGCCGGTAACGGAGGTGGGCAGCCAGGTGTCTTTCATCGGCGTGCAGTCCGGCAATCAGCTCACGGTCAATCCGACTGGCGGCAACCCCGCCGGGCTCCTGGGCTACGCGCTCTACAGTCTGGGCCAGATCGACACGAACATACTCGACGACATCGGCAACAACATGCTGCATCCCGGCACGACCGGATTTTCCGGCCCGCTCGGGCCCGGAACCTATGCATTCTGGGTACAGGACACCGCCTTCGGCACCTTCAACTACAACTACGAGTTCAATGTCTCGGGTGACCCGATCCCCACACCGCTGCCCGGCGCGTATCTGGCCATGCTCGGCGGTATGGGCGTGCTGGGTCTCCTGCGCCGCCGACGCGACGGTTCGCAACCCCGGTAGCCATTCCGCAGGCAGCAGCCCGCCGGACCAGCATCCGACTTCCTGATTCCTGGATCGCCAGCGATGCCGGCGTTGCGCTTGCGAGCACGCACGTCGCGCGGCACGGCTTCCGATTCACGAGCGAGACAGCCCGTCCGGGGAGCGGCAACGGCGCCCCCGGACGGGTCCGGCGAATGGTGCGGATGAGATGCGGTCAGGTCCTGGGCACTGCTCAGGCGGCGGCTCGTCGCCGACGCGCAGTGCTCATCAGGCCGGCGAGCGCGCCGCCCAACAGCCAGACTGCGGCCGGCAGCGGCACTGCCGCGGGCTGGATGTCATAGGACAGGTTGTCCAGCAGAAAGTACAGGCCATTGCTGCCGCCGGCGGTCGGCAGGAAGCGCAACTCGTCGACGACCCCGAACGCCGAGAAATCGAAGAGATCGTATTTGTCGTTCGCGAGGGCAACCGTCTGCGAACCCATCTCGACGCCGTTGTTGAAACCCTTAACCTGGACGCCGCCGGCCGACGCGCCGTAGGCCGCGTTGAACCCGGAAAACGACGTCAGATAGACGGTGTTGAAGGTGAAGTCTTCCGCGCGCTTGATGATGAGCTCCGCATTGGTATAGATCGCATTGGCGCCCGACGGGGCCCCGTAGCTGTTTCCGAACCCCGTGGTGCCGTCCATGTAGTCGGCATTCTGCATCGTCGCAGGTATCGCCGGACTGGACTCCCAGTCGAATCCGCCGTAGCCGACCGGCACGGCCTGGTCGGAGGTTGCCGGCAGGATATCGTCAAAATCGAGGATTGCCGCGCCCCCGACAGGGGCATATGCCAGCCCCAGGCCGGCAACCAATGCAAAAACCGTATTGCTCTGTTTCATTGCTGTCCTCATCTCTCTGCTCCAGTTCGCCATGGATTCCCGATGGATTGCCGGTTCCGCGTTGCGCCTGTACGGCTTCAATCGCAACGGCTCTTCAACGCCGTGCACGGACCGGCACCACAAACGACCTCCAAGGCAACTGTAATTCGACGACCGGCATGCCGATGCACAATTCGTCACACTAACGGCTGTCAAAAACTGGTCGTACCAACACGCTGAGGCGGCTCGCTGGTCACCACTTCCGAAGGACACGGCAGCAGGCGAGGCGCGTGCGACTGCAAGCGGCAATCAGGCGCATGAGGACCCGTGGCGCACTGCCACGTCGATTCCGCGATCCTCAATCTTGCGGCGGTTTCTTGACGCGCTTTTTCGAGACAATCGTCAACATAGGCCAGTGCGCCTGCCACTAACCTCTCTGTCCGAAGTGGACGGCGATGCCGCGACGCGCCGACGGAAACACAGTCGACTGCCCGTCACGTGCGTGGCCGCCTCGTGGCGGACGCCGGGCGCGCGAACGTCCGGGTGGGCGGCGCGGCGCGGGAACACGAGTCCCTACTTTCATATTCTGGAGAACCAAGATCTACCGACAGAACCCAGATCTACCGACAAGGATTGAATCATGCGAGAGACTGACAACCACCGAACTACACATAGGCCATTGTCGTTCAACGGCGAATCCGCAGCGACGATCCGTCTTGGCGCCTCCTGTCGGCGCGCGACGCCCGTCATTCTGCCCCTGCTCGCCATCGCGCTTGCGCTGCTCCCGGCGCTCGCGCAAGCGCAGAGCGTTCCGCCAAGGCGGATCGTCGCACCGCCGCCGCCCCCGCCGCCACGCCCGACGCTCCCCGGCCTGCTGACCGGGCTGCCCTCGGTCAACGACGCGACCTGGGATGAGACGGCCGTTCGCAAGGTGCTGCAGATCTTCGCCTTCGGCGGACTTGCACGGGACTCGCAGATCACGGCCTGGGCGAACATGAAGCCCGCGGACGCGATCAAGCAGATGCTGACGCTGGGCACGACGAACAATCTCCTCTCGCCCTCGGAGGGCACGGCCTTCGGCGATGGCACGCTCACCGGTGTGAGCGCCTTTCTCTCGGGCGCATCCAGTCCGATACCAGACACCGACTACCGCACCGAGTTCGAACAGGATGCCTACAACGGGTCGAACTTCACGTGGATGTACGCGGCGACGTTGCGCGGCCTGAACCCGTTCCGCCAGAAGATGGGGCTGTTCGAAACCAACTATCACATGGCGGTGCACCGGCGGAATCTCAGCAGCGAACAGCTATTCGCCTACTACGACCGGGTCATGAGCGCACTGGCCGCCTCCCCGACCAACGGCTACGAGACGGTGATGACGACCGCCGCCCTGTCCGCGGCCGTCGCCCGCCAATACGGCCATGACGATGCGCGGTTCAATCGATCGACGGGCGAGTGCAACTGCAACGAGGACTTCGCCCGCGAATACCATCAACTGTTCTTCGGCATACTGGCCCTCAACGAACCCGACTACCACGAAAACACCACGATCAAGAACACGGCCAAGGCGCTGACGGACATGAACCTGTACCACCCCGGGTTCACGCCCAGCACGGACCCGGAGCCATGGGCGGGGCAGGACGTGCAGTATCAGTCCGATCAGCACCCCGCCGGCACGCTCGACATCCTGCACAACGCCAACACCGGCACCAACGCGCAGCAACGATTCCTCAACCAGGCCGCCGCGCAGATCAATCACCCGGAGAGCCTGGACACGCTGCCGGTGATGATTGTGGAGGTGCTGGCGGACGACAACCTGTCGAACGCGAAAAAGGCTGCGCTGCGCCAGGCATGGAGATCGATGGCACGCAAGGACATACTCCTGTACGTACAGGCCTACGCCATCTCCACCCTGTTCCACGACCCGGCACGGATCAAGTATCTCAACAGCTTCGACCGGCACCTGAACATCGCCAACAAGACAGCCCTAAGCAACAGCGAGCAGTACGCCGAATGGCCCCGCACCCGATGGCTGAACGACTTCGATCAGCAGCGGCCGTTCGAACCCATGCACGAGGTCTTCGGCGGCCAGACCGGCGAGGAGACTTCCAAGAGCGCCTATCTGTTCCAGTCCAACTACGACAACGCCACCGAGAACGGCGGCAGGAACACCGGCTACACCCTGACGCGGCACGGGCTCAGCCTGACACGCAACTGGGCGGCCGTGGTGCCGGCCACCAACGGCACCTACCCAGTACGTTCGGTCGCGGAGTGGCTGTGGCAGCGTTACGTTTCGGACGGCGGCAGGAATCTCGGGCCGCTCGAGCGCGCGCATCTCTACGCCCTGCTGGCGACTGGCAATGACCTCGCTTACGCCGTGGCGACCGCGAATCCCGATCGCGTCATCTCGGCCAGTGACCTGACCACCGACGCCACGCTAGCAACCGCCGTGAATGGATTCTCCACATCGCTGATGAACTTGAACAGCACGGTCGTCAACGACCGAACCGAGGCGAACCGGCGCGTGGGACAGGCCATCAACTTCATCCTTGCCACACCGTTCATGCTTGCGCAGGAGGGACGATAATCATGAAACGCCGGATAAACGACATCGCAAGCCTGAATTCGCGCCGGGATTTCCTCAAGCGCAGCATCGCCCTCGGTCTGATCGCAGGGACTGGCACGTTGTTCGACAGCCGGTCCGCGCTTGCAGCCGGCAACCAGAACGTGACCCAACGCGTACTGGCCAACATCTTTCTCGGGGGCGGGCCGGATCTGCGCCATGCCTTCGTGCCACCTTTCAGCACGGTCACCACCAATGTCGGTTACGCCTATTGGAAGAACAAGGCCACTTCGCATTCCATCGCCAATGACAACACCTCGCTCAATAACCGCTGGATCAACGACTTCTTTGCGGTGAGTTCGGGCAGCACGCAGTTCGGCATACTAAAGCGATGTGGATGGCTGAAAACGATGTGGGACCAAGGCAACGTCGCCTTCGTATGCAACGTCTTCGGATCGGATTCCCGCGATCACGACCAGGCCACCACCGTCATGGAATTGGGCGATACCACTGCGCCGAAATCCGCCTTCGGTTCGGGATGGGGCGGGCGGCTCGCCTACGCGGCGCGCGGCAATGTGCTCGCGGTTTCCGGCTATCCGCGCGCCTTCAGCTTCGGTCCCGACCCGGCGGCGCCCAATGACCTCAAGAAGAACAGCGATCAGAACGTCATCATCGCCAGTAACATGCGCGACTACGGTCTGTATGACGCGCCGCGAGGCGTTGGCAGCGTCGGCAGAAATGAACGTGTCGCACGGGCCCTGCGCAGCTATTACGCCGGCAAACGACCGACGATAGCGGGCAGCTCTCCCTATTCACGCTTCTTCGACACGGAGGAGAAGCTGCGAAATTTCGGCGATCAGATCGAGGCGCGCCTGGCCGCATTTCCGCAGCCCGAGGATTTGCAGACCTGGATCGAGAACTCCGCCTACGGCTGGTACCTGGGCATGCAACTGCGCAACCTCCACGACGCGCTGGCCTGCAGCGACATCGTCAACCTGCGCGTGGCCTCGATGGAGTTCAATGGCTGGGACAGCCACAATAACCAGCGCAACGAGATCGAGGGCAATCTCGAGGCACTCTTCGGGGACGGCCAGGGCCTGGACCTGCTGTACCGGAATCTCTCCCCGAGCGCGCAACAGAACCTCGTGTTCGTGCTCGATGGCGAGTTCGGGCGCCAGATCCGCTCCAACGGCGGCAACGGAACGGACCACGGCGAGGGGAATTACGTCATCCTGATCGGCAACTCGGTCAACGGCGGCGTGTACGGAAACATGTTCCCGCAGCGCGAGGTCGACATCCTTGCGCAGCCGAACCGCTACTACAATCCGGACATCCAGGGGCTGACGGCGATCGACCACGTCTTCGGCCGTGCGTGCGACTGGGTGAGCCCGGGGTCCAAGAGCGCGGTATTCCCGCAGTTTGCCGGCAAGCCGATCGAGACCGGGCTCAACCTGACGGGACTATTCGCCTAGGGGTTGTCCAGCAACGTCGGCGTCAACACCCGGCCGCCGCGAGGGCGGCCGGGACGCGCCATTGGCGCGCAACGAAATATCGATCGGTAACCGGTGTCCGTCTGCTTCCCGCTCCCGGACGTCAGGCCGGGCAGCCCTACTGCAGGCTGGCGCGGCGGTCCGGCGGGAGGAAATTGGCGCGCCGGAACCCGAGCTTCTCGGCCTCCTGCACCGTGCGCGCATAGCACTCGCCGCGCAGCGGCTCCACGCGCACGTCGTCGTAGCGATCGTCGAATGGAAGATGGTACATCCGCTCCCGCGTGCGTTCGTCGATGCGGCACTTGATGACAGGGAAGTTCACGTTCAGTCTGAAATTCTCCTTCACCTCCACCTTCAGTCGCGCGGCCGCCTCGCGCGCCAGGTCGCTCAGACGTGTGTTGGTGATGAATCGCGGCACGATCCTGGGCGGGAACAGCTTGTCCTCGCTGAGCCGGATGCTGAGCATCTGCACGGTGCCATAAAGATTGAGGATGTGGCGCTCGTGTATCAGCTTGTCCGATGCCCAGCAGCGCGCGTGCACGACGTGGATGATGTCGTCCTTGCAGCAGATGAGATCCTCCGACAGCCCCTTCACGCCCGCGGCGACGGGCTGATAACGCACTTCCCAGCCCTCCCGCTCGTACAGATACCCGATGTAGCGGTCGTACAGCATCCCAATCGCCGCCGGCGTCAGACCCTGGCGCATGAAGCGATCGAGAGCAAGCTGGTCGCGCTCGACGCTCGAGAGCTGCCGGTATTCATCGCTGCTGAGCAGCCTCTGCACCGGGTCCCGGCCCTCCGGCGCGCGCGGCAGCAACTGGACCGCCTCGTTGAGTATGGTGTTCTCGTAATCCTCCAGAAACGGAAAGTACTCCTTGTAACTGGCGAGCTGGTACTCGAGGTATTTCAGCCTGTCCTTGAGCATCCTGCGCTCGGCCTGCACGCGGGCCAGCTCCACATCGCCAGACTGCACGTCCCGGCGCCGGCCGCGCAACTGGACGGCGACCACGTCGTCCATGGCCTTGTCGGCCTCGGCAATCAGGTGGGTGAGCCAGCGGCGGCCATTGATGTAGCCTTCCTGGAAGGACTGTCGCGTCTGGTCGAGCAGGCGCTCGCGGGCCTTGAGTTCGAGCGCGAGCAGGTCGAATTCGCGGCGGAAGGCCGCCTCCTGCCTGGCCAGGGACTCGCGCGTGCGGCGATTCTCGTCGCTCTCCTTCACCTCCACGGCCTTGCCGCGCATCCAGGCGTAGACGCCCACGCAAAGCAGCGCGAAGCACGCAATGGCTAGGTATCCCCACGGGTACATGGCCGTATCCCTATTCCCCTGGCGATCAGTGTACCGAAATCGCCCGGGCGCAAGAACGGCCTGTCGCGGCCCGAGTGTGTCGAAGATCACAGGGGCGCGGAGGCGCTGCGCCATGCCGCGTGATCGCGGGGAACACGAGGTTCATGCCTGCGCCAACGCCTGATCCAGCGTCAATACGCCGGTCACCTGCATGCCTTCGATGCGTTCGCGCGGCACGTTCGCCTTCGGAACGATCGCATGGCGATAGCCGTGCTTGGCCGCCTCGCGCAACCGCTCGGGCCCGCCGGGCACCGGCCGGATCTCGCCCGCCAGGCCGACCTCTCCGAAGACGATCAGATCCTGGGGCAGCGCTCTGCCCCGCAGACTGGACAACACCGCCAGCAGCACCGCGAGATCGGCGCCGGTCTCCGATACGCGCACGCCGCCGACGACGTTGACGAAGACGTCCTGATCATAGGTCACGACCCCGGCATGGCGGTGCGCGATCGCCAGCAGCATCGCCAGCCGGTTGCCGTCCAGACCGATGGTCACGCGCCGCGGATTGGCCAGCTTGGTTTCATCCACCAGCGCCTGCACCTCCACGAGCAGCGGGCGCGTGCCTTCGCGGGTGACCATCACCACGCTGCCCGGGGACTGCTGTTCGTGCCGCGAGAGGAAGATGGCGGAGGGGTTGCTCACCTCCCGCAATCCCCTGTCGACCATCGCGAAGACGCCCAGCTCGTTGACCGCGCCATAGCGATTCTTAACGGCGCGAATGACCCGGTAGCGCCCGCCGCTGTCGCCCTCGAAATACAACACCGTGTCGACCATGTGCTCGAGCACGCGCGGACCGGCAAGCGCGCCCTCCTTGGTGACGTGGCCGACGAGGTAGATCGAAGTGCCGCTCTGCTTTGCGAACCGCACGAGCTGTGCCGCGGTCTCGCGCACCTGGCTGACACTGCCGGGGGCGGAGGTGATCACGTCCGTGTACATCGTCTGGATGGAGTCGACCACCATCACCCGCGGCTGCTCGCGGCGTGCCAGATCGAGGACACGCTCGATGCGCGTCTCGGTGAGCAGGCGGATCGAACGGGTGTCGACGTCGAGCCGGCGCGCGCGCAACGCGATCTGCTGCGAGGATTCCTCGCCGGTGACGTACAGGGTCTTGAGCCGGTCGGCGACCGCCGCCAGCATCTGCAGCAGCAGCGTGGACTTGCCGATCCCGGGGTCACCGCCGATCAGCACGACCGAGCCCGGGACGATCCCGCCACCGAGCACGCGGTCGAGCTCGCCGATGCCGGTCGGCAGGCGCTCCTCCTCGACCGCGGCGACGCTGCGCAGGTCGCAGATCTCGGCGCTGTCGCCGCTGTAGCCGGAGAATCGCGGATTGGACCTCGCGGGCCGCGATTCGACGGCGATTTCCACGAGCGCGTTCCACGCCCCGCACTCCGGGCATTGCCCCGCCCATTTCGGCTGGGTCGCCCCGCAATCCTGACACTGGTATTGGCTCTTCGCGCGCATGCTGGAGACCGAACTGGACCGGCGGAGTCGCGGTGGGACCGACTGCCGACCGTGGCGGGCCGGAGTCAGGCGATACCGTTGTCGACCGGCTCGCGGAGTTCCTCCCAGTCGACAGTGTCGAGGTCCGAGCTCACGGTCACCTCACCGATGACCTCGAAACGCGGGCGCACGCGCACGCTGCAGAGCAGCTCGTAGGGAATGGTGCCCGCGTGACGGGCGACCTCTTCGACCGGCAGACCTTCGCCCCACAATACGACCGGGTCGCCGACCCGCGCCTGCGGCACGTTGCGCAGATCGACGATCAGCATATCCATGGAGGGGCGTCCGATGAGGGCGGCGCGCGTGCCGTTGACCAGCATCGGGGTGCCGGACTCGCAGTGCCGCGGGTAGCCGTCGCCGTAGCCGATGGCCACCACGCCGATCGGCATGTCCTCCGGACAGGTCCAGGTGCAGCCATAGCCGACGGGTTCGCCCTTGCGTACCCGCTTGACCGCGATCAGCGCCGAGCGGACGGTCATCACCGGCTTCAGCCCTTCCTGCACGGCCACCGTGTCGGCGAACGGCGAGACCCCGTAGAGCATCAGTCCGGGCCGTACCCATTCCGCGCGCGCCTGCGGCACGGCGATGATTCCTGCGGAGTTGGCGATGCACCGCTCACCGAACATCGCGCCCGTGGCGTCGGCGAACACGGCCAGCTGACGCTCCACGGAGGCGTCTCCGCGGGCGTTGGCGTTGGCGAAATGGGTTACCAGCCGCATGGGATCGGCGACGGCATGGCATTGACCGAGTCGCTTCCACAGCGCCGGGGCCGCCGCCGGGTCGACGCCGAGCCGGTGCATGCCCGTGTCGATCTTCAGCCATACGGGCACCGGCGGGCCCGCGGGCGCCTGCTCCAGCATCGCCACCTGTTCTGGACAATGCACCATGGTGTCCAGGTGGAGCTCGCGCGCCAGGCGCAACTCCTCGGCGTCGAACACGCCCTCGAGCAGAACGATGCGCCCGCCCACGCCGGCGCGGCGCAGGGTCACGGCCTCCTCGAGGCAGGCCACACCGAACGCGTCGGCATCGGCGAACGCGCGTGCCATGCGCGTCAGGCCGTGGCCGTAGGCATCGGCCTTGATGATCGCCATGACCCTGGAACGCGGCGCCAGCGCGCGCACGCGCGCGAGGTTGGCGCGCGCGGCATTCAGATCGATGACCACTCGGGCAGGACGGCTCATCGCTGGTAGTCGTCGTAGGCCAGGTTGTCGAAGCGCGTGAACTGCCCGCGGAAGGCGAGCTTGACCGTGCCGATCGGGCCGTTGCGCTGCTTGGCGACGATGATCTCCGCGATCCCCTTCTGATCGGAGTCCGGGTTGTAGACCTCGTCGCGATAGATGAAGACGATGACGTCGGCGTCCTGCTCGATGGCGCCGGACTCGCGCAGGTCGGACATGACCGGACGCTTGTCGTTGCGGCTCTCCAGGCTGCGATTGAGCTGCGAGAGCGCGATCACCGGCACGTGCAGTTCCTTCGCCAGCGCCTTCATCGACCGGGAGATCTCCGAGATCTCCGTCGCGCGGTTCTCCTTGGTCCCCGCGACCTGCATGAGCTGCAGATAATCGATGACGATGAGATTCAGGCCGTGCTCGCGGGCGATGCGACGGCAGCGCGCCCGCAGCTCCCCGGGAGTCAGCGCCGGGCTATCGTCGATGAACAGCTTGGTGTCGTTCAGCATCTGCACCGCCGAGGTCAGGCGCGGCCAGTCGTCATCGGTGAGCTTGCCGGTGCGCATGCGGTGCTGATCGATGTGGCCGAGCGAGGACATCAGACGCATGGCGAGCTGCTCGCCCGGCATTTCCATGGAGAACACCGCGACGGTGTGCCGGTCCTTGATCGCGGCATGCTCGACGATGTTCAGGGCCAGGCTGGTCTTGCCCATCGACGGCCGCCCGGCGATCACGACCAGGTCCGCGGGCTGCAGGCCCGAGGTCAGCTCGTCGAAATCGCCCCAGCCGGTGGGAACGCCCGTGATCGGGCTCTGCTTGGTGAACAGCTCGTCGATGCGATCCAGCGCGCTGCCGAGCAGCTCCTTGATCGACTTGTAGCCGGCACGACCGCGATTGTTCTGTTCCGCGATCTCGAAGACGAGGCGCTCGGCCTCGTCCAGCAGCTCCTCGCTCGTGCGTCCTTCCGGATTGAATGCGACGCCGCTGATACTGGCGCCGGCGCGTATCAGCTGGCGCAGCACGGAGCGTCCGCGCACGATGTCCGCATAGGCGGCGATATTGGCGGCGCTGGGGGTGTGCTCGGCAAGCGAGGCGACGTAGGGCAGTCCGCCGACCCGTTCGAGGTCGCCGTTGATCTCGAGGGCCTCGGCGACCGTCACCACGTCGCAGGGCTTGCCGGCCCCGGCCAGACCCGCGAGCGCGCTGAATATGATCCGGTGATCGTTGCGGTAGAAATCCTGCTCGGTGACGCGCTCGGCCACCAGCAGCCAGGCGTCGTTGTCCAGCATCAGGCCGCCGAGGACCGCCTGTTCGGCCTCGATGGAATGCGGCGGCACCTTCAGCGCATCGGTGACCGCTTCTGCCGCATAGCTGGCCAAGGTGGAGATCAAACGACCCCGCCTGCCCGGGGCCGCATGCTGCTTCAGGCCTTGATTTCGCTCTCGGCGACGACGCGCACCGTCACCGCGACGTTCACGTCGGCGTGCAGATGCAGCTCCACCGCGTGGTCGCCCAGGGTGCGGATCGGACCGGTCGGCATGCGCACCTCGCGCTTCTCGACCTCGGTGCCGGCCCTGCTGAAGGCCTCGGCGATGTCGGCGGTGCCGACCGAACCGAACAGCTTGCCCTCCTCCCCGGCGCGGGCGGCGACGGTGACCACCGCGTCCTTCAGCGCGGCGGCGCGCGTCTCGGCCTTCGCCAGGGCCTCGGCCTGCGCCGTCTCCAGCTCCGCGCGCATGGTCTCGAGCTTGTGCACGTTGGCCTCGGTGGCGGGCACGGCCATCTTCTCGGGGATGAGAAAATTGCGCGCGTAGCCCGGGCGCACCTTGACGCGGTCGCCGAGCTTGCCCAGATTGTGTACCTTCTCAAGCAGGATCACTTCCATCTTCGTTCACCTTTCAGACGTGACTTCTCTCGCCAATGCCTACGCGCCGGCGGCGAATCGGGCGCGAAAATCAAAAACCAGGTCTGCCAGCGCCAGCGCCGCGAGCAGCGCGATCACGTAAAACGGCAGCAGCAGCAACGCCAGGTACAGCGCGAATACCCAACCCGCGGGCAGCCGGCGGCGCCAGATCTCGTGATGCGCGTAGGCCAGACCGTGAATCGCCAGGGCGCACACACTGATCGCCAACAGGTCCACAGCATACCCCAGGGGGGCCCCCGATACACCGGCCGCGCGGGATGCCGTCACCGCGACCAGCAACGCCAGCAGCACACCCGTGGCCAGGCCGCGCGGCAGTTGCAGCGCCCGGAACTCCGGCGCGAATCCGCCGGGGTTGTACAGGCGCGCCTGCCAGTGGCGCGCCAGCAGCACCGTGGCCATCAGCGTCACCAGCATGGAGGCAGCGACCAGGCTGTTGAGCACGCGGGCCACGGTATCGAGGTGCTCTGCGGTGATCCCGGATGCAGCTCCCTGCTCGCCCGCGAGCTTCATCATGTTGTCCAGCACCCGCCGCCACCAGGCAACGACATCGCCGGTCCACAGGCGCAGGCCGACGGCGCACGCGGCCGCGATCGCCGCCGCCGTCACCAGCGCCCAACCCTCGCTGCGGCTCAGCCGCAGGATCAGCGCGCACAGCAGCGCGGGCAGCCAGATGAGGCCCAACACCCACAGCGCCGGCTGCACGGATCGAAACATCACACCGGTAAAGACCGCGACAGCCGCGGTGGCGATGCCGGAGACCTTCAGGCCCTCGGCTGCGCCGTGACGCAGCGTCACCAGGGCAATTGCCGCCCCGCTGAGGCAGCTCGTCAACGGCATCAGCAGCGCGACGAGCCACCCGATGGCGATGAACAGCGCGGCCGCCGCGCCCGCGTGCAGGCGGCCCTGCATGATCCACGCAGCCAGCGGGCGCATGCGAGTTCCGCCGCGTTGAGCGTAAGGCTAGTGCGAGTCGCAGTACGGCAGCAACGCGAGAAATCTCGCGCGCTTGATCGCCGTCGCCAGCTGGCGCTGATAGCGGGTCTTGGTCCCTGAAATGCGCGCCGGAACGATCTTGCCGTTCTCGGAGATGTATTGCTTGAGGGTGGCGATGTCCTTGTAGTCGATCTCCTTGACCCCCTCCGCCGTGAACTTGCAGAAACGCTTGCGACGGAAGAAACGCGCCGCCGGTCTTTCCCGGGGTCTCATGCTCATGCTTCAGCCTCGCTGGGTTCCACTTCAGACACCTCTTCCACCTCGGCGGCGCCCGATTCGCCGCGCCGCGGCGTGTATCGCTCTTCCTCGGCTTCGCGCGCCTTCGCCAGCGGCGAGGGCTCGGTCACGGCCTCGTCGCGCGCAACGATGAGATTGCGGATGACCGCGTCGTTGAACCGGAAGGCGTTGGACAACTCGGTCAGGGCCTGCTGCGTGCACTCGATGTTGAGCAGCACGTAATGGGCCTTGTGGACCTTGGCGATGGGATAGGCGAGCTGGCGGCGTCCCCAGTCCTCGAGCCGGTGTACCGCGCCGCCGCTCACGGAGACGATGCCCTTGTAGCGTTCGAGCATGGCGGGTACCTGCTCGCTCTGATCCGGGTGGATCAGGATGACGATCTCGTAATGACGCATGTATTTTCCTCTCGGGTTGGCAGCCTCCCGACCGGCGTCATCCGGCGGTGAGGCAAGGATCCTCCGGAGGCGCGGCGCGCGGCCTGACCTCCGGAAGGGCGCGTAGTTTAGTGCAGCGACCGGAATCAGGCAACAGACCGCGATCCGCCGATAACTGGCGCCCGATCATGACGTTAAACGGCCATCAGGGGACGGCGAGCCCGGCGGCGCGCAGGTGCCGTCCGGAAATCCTCAGCAACCGCGCGTTCAGGAGCAGGGCCGCCACCGTGAGGCCGGCCACCAGCCCGGTCCAGAGGCCGAGCACGCCCTGCCGCGGCCCCAGCAGGTCGGTGAGCCCGAGGGCATAGCCCAGCGGCATCCCCACGCCCCAGTAGGCAAGCAGCGTGATGACCATGGTCATGCGCGTGTCGTGGTAGCCGCGCAGGCTGCCCGCGGCCGTCACCTGCAGGCCGTCGGAGAGCTGGAACGCCGCCGAGTACGCCAGGATGGTCACCGCGAGTTGGCGCACTGCCTCATCGGGGGTGTAGAGAGAGACGATCGAATAGGGGAAAACCAGCAGGGCAAAGGCGCTGCAGCAGGCGAAGAACACCGCGCTCCAGGCCCCCTGCGCGGCGTATCGACGGGCGCGAGCGGGTTCACCGGCACCCAGGGCATGACCCACCTTCACGGTCAGCGCGAGACCGAGGCTGGTCGGCACCATGAACAGCAGGGCGCTGAAGTTCAGTGCAATCTGGTGCGCCGCCAGCGTCGTGGCCCCGAGCCTGCCGATGAGCAGCGCGACCAGTGCGAAGATGCTGGTCTCGGCGAACATCGCCGCGCCGACCGGGAAGCCCAGCCGCAGCATCGACCACAGGCGCCGCGGCTCCACGGCACCGAATCCGTGCAGCAGCGGCCGCCAGCGCCTGCGCGTCAGCACGGCCAGCGCGGTGAGCTGGATCCACATGACGAATCCGCTGGCCCAGCCGCAGCCCGCGCCACCGAGGGCAGGCAGGCCGAGCTCGCCGTGTATGAAGAGATAATTCAGCGGGACGTTGCTGAGAAACGCCAGCACCTGGATGACCATCACCGGCCGGCTGCTGCCACCGCCTTCGGTCAGGCCGCGCAGCACGAGGAAGAGCATCATCGCCGGCGCTCCGATCGCCATGCCTTCGAGATAGAGCGCCGCCATCGGCCGTACGGCCGGGTCGACGCCCATGAACACCAGCAGGTGGTCGCCGTGCAGCATCAGCGTCAGGGCGATCGCCGCCAGCCCGCCGGCCAGCCACACGCCCTGCCGCACCGAGGCCGCGAGTGCCGCGCGATCCTTCGCGCCTTCGGCGCGGGCGACCGTTGCCGTCACCGCGCTCAGCACCCCGAGGCACATGACGTAGACGGGCATCCACATGCTGAATCCCACCGCCACGGCAGCGAGGTCCGTCCGCCCGACCGCCCCGGCCATGACGGTGTCGACCACGCCCATGCCTATCTGGGCAAGCTGGCCGATGAGCATCGGCCAGGCCAGTTGCAGCAGCGCGCGCCAGTCCCTGCCCGGCAACGGCAGGGGCCGCGCGGTTCCCACCGTCATGGCACCTCGGTGGTGCGCCGGATCCGGCTCAACGCCTCGCGCAGCAGCGTCCGCGAACAGCCGAAGTTGAGACGGACGAATCCCGGCGCCCCGAATTCCGCCCCCCTGGACAAGCCGACGCCGGCGCGGTCGAAGTGGGCATGCGGATCAGCATGGCCCAGGCCGCGCGCATCCACCCAGGCAAGATAGGTGGCCTCGGCCGGGGCCATGGACAGCCCGGGCGTATCGTTGATCGCCGCGTGGACCAGCGCGGCGTTTCCCCGCAGGTACTCGAGCAACGCGCGTCGCCATGGCCCGCCGTGCCGGTAGGCCGCCTCCGCGGCCGCGTATCCCAGCACGTTCACGTCGGGGACGATGCCGCGCAGCACATGGCGCAACCGGCGGCGCAGGGCGGCGTTGGACACAATCGCGAACGAACAGCCCAGACCCGGGATGTTGTAGGTCTTGGATGGCGCCATCAGCGTGATGGTGCGCTCGGCCAGTGCCGGGTCGAGAGTTGCGAACGGGACGTGCCGGCGATCCGGGGCCAGGATCAGGTCCGCATGGATCTCATCCGAGCAGACCACGAGATTACACTCCTCGGCAATGCGTGCCACGGCGAGCAGCTCCGCGCGCGACCAGACGCGGCCCACCGGATTGTGCGGATTGCAGAGCATGAGCAGGCGCGCACGTGGCGTGACGGCCGCGCGCAGCGCGTCCGGATCCCAGTGCCAGCGATCGCCGGTCAGCGCCAGCGGGACGCGGATGCAGCCGCGATCGGAGTACAGCGGCGCGGACAGGAACGGCGGATAGATCGGCACCGCGGTCAGCACCTCATCGCCGCCTTCGCCCACGGCGCGGCAGGCGGCGTTCAGGCCCGGCACGAGACCGGGCAGCCACAGCAGCCACTCCGGGCGCACGTCCCACTGGAAGTTGTCCGCGAGTGCGGCGATGACTGCCTCGGTCAGCGACGCGGGCGGGTCAGCGTAGCCGAATACGCCGTGATCGACGCGCGTGTGCAAGGCCTCGATCACGCAGGCCGGCGAGGCGAAGTCCATGTCCGCCACCCACAGCGGCAGCACGTCGCGGCCCGCGTATCTCGCCCACTTGCGGCTGTCGGTGCCGCGGCGATCCGGTGGATGGTCGAAGTCGAATTCCGCGCTCATGCATGGCACCCGGGTTCCGCGCCGGTCGCAGCGGGATGCCCCGGCCTTCCGTCATTGGAGAGCCGGCGCCGCGCAGTGCGACGCCGGCGTTTGCGATCCGCCTGCCTCGCTCAGACCTCGAGATGACTGTACAGCACGGTCGAGAGGTAGCGTTCGCCGAACGAGGGGATGACCACCACCACCAGCTTGCCCTTGTTCTGCGGCCGGGAGGCGACCTGCAAGGCGGCCCAGGTGGCCGCGCCCGAGGAGATGCCGACCAGCAGCCCCTCCTCGGTCGCCATGCGCCGCGCGACGTCGAGCGCATCGTCGTTCTTCACGCGCACGACCTCATCGTAGATCGATGTGTTGAGGATCTTCGGGACGAAGCCGGCGCCGATCCCCTGGATCGGGTGCGGTCCGCGCTGTCCGCCGGAGAGCACGGCGCTCGCGTCCGGTTCCACCGCGATGACCTGTACGTCCGGTTTGCGCGCCTTTATCACCTCGCCCACGCCGGTGATCGTCCCGCCGGTGCCGATGCCGGAGACAAAGATGTCGACCTTGCCGTCGGTGTCGCGCCAGACCTCCTCCGCCGTCGTTTCGCGGTGAATCTGCACGTTGGCGGGATTCTCGAACTGTTGCGCGATGACGTAGCGCGGATCGGCCGCCGCCATCTCCTCGCAGCGCTTGATCGCCCCGGGCATGCCTTCCGGGCCGGGAGTGAGGATCAGCTCGGCGCCGTACGCCTTCAGGATGAGCTTGCGCTCGCGGCTCATGGTCTCGGGCATGACGAACGCACACTTGATGCCCCGCGCCGCGCACACCATCGCCAGGCCGATGCCCGTGTTGCCGCTGGTCGGCTCGAGGATGATCGTGTCCGGCTTGATGCGGCCGGCCGCCTGGAGGGCATCTATCATGGACACGGCGATGCGGTCCTTCACGCTGTGGGCCGGATTGAAATACTCGAGCTTGCAGACGATCACCGCGTCGATGCCGGCGGAGACCCTGTTGAGTCGCACGAGTGGCGTGTTGCCGATGAGTTCGGCGGTATTGTTTGCTATTCGCATGGGATCCTCTCGTATGGGTGCTGGGGTCGGCTCATCCTGACACAACCTGCATCGGCACGCGAACGTCACTTGCCGCGCTGCAGCCTCTGCCGCCGCGTCTCGAACAGGCAGATGCCGGTGGATACCGAGACGTTGAGGCTTGCCACCGTCCCGGCCATCGGAATGCGGGCGAGCACATCGCAATGTTCGCGCGTGAGCCGCCGCAGGCCCTCGCCCTCCCCGCCCATCACCCACGCGACGGGACCGGTGAGATCGATCTCGTAAAGCGTCTTCTCCGCCTCCGCCACGGCGCCGATGAGCCAGACGCCGGCCTCCTTCATCTCCGCGAGCGCCCGGGCAAGATTGTTGACGGCGATGAGCGGCACGGTCTCGGCCGCGCCGCTCGCCACCTTCGCGGCCGCGGCCGTGAGCCCGGTGCCCCGGTGCTGCGGCCGGATGACGGCCCGGACGCCGGCGGCGTCCGCCACCCGCAGGCAGGCCCCGAGGTTGTGAGGGTCCTCCACGCCGTCGAGCACGAGGAACAGGGCATCGTGCAGGGCGCCCTCCAGCAGTGTCGGCAGATCCACCGCTTGCTGGTCTTCGCGCGGGCGGCAGCGCGCCACGATGCCTTGGTGCCGCCCTCCGCCGGAGAGCTTGTCCAGCGTGGCCCGCGGCGCCGGCTGCGGATGGATGCCGTTGCGGGAGGCGGCGCCGAGGATGGGAGCGTGCGCCGGATTGTGCGCACCGGCCAGGACCCAGAGCTCCAGAACCGCGTCGGGCGCACGCTCGATTAGGGCGCGCACGGCGTGTACGCCGTAGATGAGTTCGCTGCGTGCCATGAGGATATCTTCGTCCGCCCCGACGACGCGTCCCGGCTGGAAACGCGATCAGTGGCGTTTCTTCCTCTTCGCGGCGCCAGGTTCCCCGAGCGCAGGCAGGGCGCGCGGCTGCGCCTCCGCGACCAGGTCGAAATCGATCTTGCGCTCGTCGAGATCCACCCGCATGACCTTGATGCGCACGGGATTGCCGAGCCGGTACACGCGCCCGCTGCGCTCTCCGCGCAGTCGATGGCCGACGGCATCGAAGTGGTAGTAGTCGTTCGGCAGCGAGGTGATGTGCACCAGGCCCTCGACGTATATGTCCTTCAGCTCGACGAACAGGCCGAAGCCGGTCACCGAGGAGATGATGCCGTCGTAGTCCTCGCCCACCTTGTCCATCATGAATTCGCACTTCAGCCACGCCACCGCGTCGCGCGTGGCCTCGTCGGCACGGCGCTCGGTCATCGAGCAGTGTTCGCCCAGGGCCTGCATCGCGGCCATGTCATACGGGTACTTGTGCGCCTTGGCCCTGCCGATGTGCGCGCGGATCGCCCGGTGCACGAGCAGGTCGGGGTAACGCCGTATCGGCGAGGTGAAATGCGTGTAGGATTCCAGCGCCAGGCCGAAATGGCCGATGTTCTCCGGCCCGTACACGGCCAGCCGCAGGCTGCGCAGCAGCACGGTCTGAATGAGGTGCGCGTCCTCGCGCCCGCCGATCTTCCCGAGCAGCCGCGCGAAGTCCTTCGCCCGGGGCACCTCGCCGCCCGGCAACTGCAGTCCGAGCTCGGCGAGAAAGGTGCGCAGATCCTCCATCTTCTCGGCAGAGGGCTTCTCGTGCACGCGGAACAGGGTGGGCACCGCGTGCTCCTGCAGGAATTCGGCGGCCGAGATGTTGGCGGCGATCATGCACTCCTCGATGAGCTTGTGGGCCTCGTTGCGCACCAGCGGCACGACCCGCTCGATCTTCTTGTCGGGTCCGTACAGGATGCGCGTCTCGCTGGTGTCGAAATCGATCGCCCCGCGCTGCTCGCGTTGCCTGCGGAGCAGTTGATAAAGCGCGTAGAGATTCTCCAGGTGCGGCAGCAGCGCCTTGTGCTTCGCGCGCACCGCCTCGTCACGATCGATGAGCGCGGCGGCCACCTCGGTGTAGGTGAGCCGCGCGTGGGAGTTCATCACGGCGTTGTGGAAGACGTGTTTCTTCTTCACGCCCCTGGCGTCGAAGTGCATCTCGCACACCATGCACAGGCGATCCACCCTCGGGTTCAGCGAGCACAGTCCGTTCGACAACAGCTCCGGCAGCATCGGGATGACGCGATCCGGGAAGTACACGGAGGTACCGCGATTGTGCGCCTCCCTGTCGAGCGGCGCGTCCGGGCGGACGTAGTGGGAGACATCGGCGATGGCTACCAGCAATCGCCAGCCCTGGCCGTGCCGCTCGCAGTAAACGGCGTCGTCGAAGTCGCGCGCGTCCTCCCCGTCGATGGTCACCAGCGGCGCGTCGCGCAGATCGAGCCGCCCGCGCCGATCGGCAGCGGTCACCTCCGGCACGATGGTGTCGATCTCCTCGGTCACCGCCTCCGGCCACACGCACGGCAGCTCATAGGCGCGGATGGCGATGTCCACCTCCATCCCCGGGGCCATGTGCTCGCCGAGCACCTCGGTGATGTGGCCGAGCGGCTGCCGGCGCCGATCCGGCTGGGCGATGATCCTGGCGACGACGATCTGGCCATGGGTGGCGCTGCCCGCCTCGCCGGCGGGGATGAGGATGTCCTGCGCGATGCGCTTGTTGTCGGGTACGACGATACCGACGCCGGCCTCGTCGAAGTACCGGCCGACCACGCGGTGATTGGCGCGCTCGAAGACTTCCACGATCGCGCCCTCGGGCCGGCCGCGCCGATCGTGTCCGCGCAGCCGCACCAGAGCGCGGTCGCCATGCAGCGCGCAGCGCATCTCGCGCGCCGAGAGAAACACGTCGTCGCCGCCGTCGTCGCGGATGAGGAATCCGAACCCTTCGGGATGTCCGACGATGCGGCCGCGGATGAGGTCCATCTTGTCGATGAGGCCGTAACCGCCGCGGCGGTTGCGCACCAACTGCCCGTCGCGTTCCATGGCATCGAGCCGGCGCGACAGGGCGAGCTTGTCGTCTTCCTCGGTCACGCCCAGGCCGCGCGCGATCTGCTCGGCATCGCGCGGCACGCCTGCGTCCTCGAGAAACTTGTGGATGAACTCCCGGCTGGGTATGGGACGCTCGTAGCGGGCGGCTTCGCGCTCGGCGTGGGGATCGTCGGACCAGCGATGGCTTCGTTTTCGGCTCATTGACAAGGGGTGGCGGGGTGGATAAATTGCCCCACTCCGCGCCGAGGTGGCGGAATTGGTAGACGCACTAGTTTCAGGTACTAGCGGGGCGACCCGTGGAGGTTCGAGTCCTCTCCTCGGCACCATCCTCCCCACTTTCGTAACGCATTGATCAGTAAGTCAGCCTACCACATTCGGCGGCTGGCGTGGAGAGCAGATCAGCGGGTGATACAGGCCGGTGCTACGAAGCGCCCGCCGCGTAGAGGCCCGCGACGTGAAACTGCCCTCCCATCTGCAGCGCAATCGCCCTGTTTTTTTCCGCTTCCGCCTCACGGCGACACTGCGATCCAACATCGGCAGGATTGAATCCACCCGGTCGCTGAGTACCGACGCTCATTCCGGCAGGCCGGCTTTGCGCATTAGAGCAACATCGGACTCGCGGTAGACGCGCGCGGCCCAGCCCTGGCGTTGACGAACCTCGCGCGGCTCCCGTTCTCGCACGCCCGGCGCAGGAGCATCCGCAGCCAGGCAGGCCGGTTGTCATATCTACTACAGGAGCCGTGTGCGCGTGAGCGAATCGTCGCAAGCCGCGATGGCGATCAGTGGCACCCGAATGCGCCGATCGGACAACATCCGGACCAGCGCGCCGAACTCGTTGTCCGGAAGTTCGGCAACGACGGGCAGCACCGCGCCGGCCTGCGTCCCCGCGCCCGATTTCGACCGCCCCTGCGGCATGACGTGTCCAGCCATGCCGACCATGCAAACGGGCGGGCGGATATACGGAATAAGTGGAACTGCGTATCCCCGCCGGAGCCGGGCAGGCTGGCGCTCAGTTGGCGATGCCGGCGGTGAGTGCCATGCGGACAAGCTGGGAGAGGTTGCTGGCCTGCATCTTTCTCATCAGCCGGGCGCGATCGATCTCCACCGTCCGCAGGCTGATGCCGAGCGTCGAGGCGATGTCCTTGTTGGCGTCGCCCATGATCAATCGCTCCAGCACGTCACGCTCGCGCGCCGTCAGGCTTGCAACACGCACCGTCGCCTCCGAGGCATTGCGCTGAACTTCACGCCGGCGCAGAGCCTGGTCGAGCGCCATGCGCAGGGCTGCGAGCAGGACATCGTGGGCGATCGGCTTCTCCAGGAATTCCAGGGCGCCGGCCTTCATGGCGCGGACCGCCAGCGGCACGTCGCCGTGACCGGTCATGACGATCACCGGCAGATCCGAGCCGCGGCGCGCCATCACCTCCAGCAGCTTGACGCCGTCCATTCCCGGCATGCGGATATCCAGCAACAGACAACCCCGCCAGTCCGGCCGGTACGCCTCCATGAAGCTCTCCGCAGACGCGAAGGTCCGGGTGGCAAATCCTTCGACCTCCAGGAGCATCTGCAGCGAGTCGCGCACGGCCTCGTCGTCGTCCACGATGAACACGCGCAGCCCGCTCATTGCTCCATCTCCGCGCCCTCGTGCGCCGGCAGTTGAAACGCGAAGATCGCGCCGCCCTCCGGCCTTGATCGGCCCCAGATCCTGCCGTCGTGAGCGTCGATGATGGAGCGGCAGATCGACAGGCCGATGCCCATGCCGTTCGGCTTGGTGGTCACGAACGGCATGAACAGGCGCTCCTCGACCTCCGGCGGCAGTCCCGGACCGGTATCGGAGACCGACACCTCGATGTCGCCGTTCGCGCCGGCCGCCGTGCGCACCACTATCTCGCGCCGTTCGCTGGTGTGCAGCGCATCGACACTGTTGCGCACGAGGTTGAAGATCACCTGCTGGATCTGCGTGGCATCGGCGAGCACGTCGGGCAGCGCGTCGGTCAGATCGAAACTCACGTTGATGCCCTTCTGGCGGGTGTCGATCAGCGCCAGCGCGCACGCATCGCCGATGACATCATTGATGCTGACGGGCAGCAACTCGGCCTGCCCGCGGCCGATGAGCTGGCGCAGGCGGCGGATGATCTGGCCGGCGCGATCGGTCTGCTGCACCGCCTTGTCCATGAGCAGGATCACCTTCGCCGCGGCGTCGCCCTCCAGGGTCCTGGCCATGTTGGCGCCGGCGCGCACGTAGTTGGAAATCGCGGTCAGCGGCTGATTGAGCTCGTGGGCGATGGCCGAGGCGATCTCGCCCAGCTCGCTCAGGCGTCCGATGCGATAGAGCTCGATCTGCAGGTCATGGATCTTGCTCCGGGCGCGCTCGCGCTCGGTCATGTCCTGTACGAATCCCGTGAACAGGCGCCGCCCCCCGGCGTTCACCTCCCCCACCATCAGGTTCACCGGGAAGACGCTGCCGTCCCTGCGCTGCGCCTCAACCATGCGCCCGGCACCCATGATGCGGCTCTCGCCGGTTCTCAGGTACCGATCCAGGTACTGATCGTGCCGGCTGCGATGCGGCTCCGGCATCAGCATGCTGACGTTGCGCCCGAGCACCTCCCGTTCGGTGTAGCCGAACAGCCGCTCGCCGCCCCGGCTGAAGGACTGGATCAGACCCCGCTCGTCGATGGCGACGATGGCGTCGAGGGAGATGTCGATGACGGAGCGCAGCCGGGCGCGCTCCTGATCGAGTTGGTCAGCGTACCGCTGCCGCCACCAGCACAGCACCGCCACGGTCCCGAACATGAACACCGAAAGCAGCCGGTTGCCCACCACGACCCAGAGTGGGGTTCCCTGCAATGCCGGCGGTGACAGGAAGTAACCCAGTGCCGTGAGGACGGTCGCGGCGGCGGCAAAGGCGAGGGGCGCCGTTCGCCACGGCAGCCACATGCTGATCAGGATCGGCACCACGTAGGGCACGGCCGCCGCCACGCCGAGCGGCAGGATCAGGTCCAACGCGAAGATGACCAGAGTTGTCGCCACGCCGGCGGTGAGCAACAGCGCCGTTTTGAGGTCGATCGGCCACGCCGGGGCGGCCGGTTGGGTCGGCACGCTCACACTGGGCTCCTTCGTTCGAGGCACGGGAAATCCCGGAAGGGGATCCTCTGCCGTCCCTGGCCGCAGCGATGGCCGCGCGTCGCCCATCCCTGCCTGGCACACTCTAGCAGATTGCGACACGAGGCAGTATGCGTTGAACGACCCGCCGCAACGCACTCGCCGCGGAACGACGCTGGGAACGAAACGGTTTGCGATAGCGATTCGATCCTCCAGTGACGCGGCGAGCGTTCATGCGCTAAATTACTCACGACATACCCAAGGGGGTGCGGCTTGATCGACTTCGGTTCGCTTCCGCCTGTCCCGCGCGCCGATGCGCTGCCCGCCGCCACGACGTCACCACTCCGCGGCCGGGCCGCTCGCGTCCCCGGCGCGTCATGCGTCCCCCGCGTAACCCCTCGATCGTTGGGCTCGGCCACGCACGTATCCAGATCGTTCGCCTCGACGAGGAGGTGAGTACCCATGCCTCGCATCAGTGAAGACTGGCTGGCGGTGTGGATCGGGCTGCTGGTGTTCGCCCTCGCCGCCGCGACCATGTTCGGTGTCGATCTGCTGGGCTGGTCGATCACCAGCAAGGTGTGGGTCGAACCCGCCAAGGCGCTTGCGCCTGTTGCCAGGGGCTCTACCGTCCCGGCGCTGCTGTCGCTGGCCGGAACCTACCTCCTCATGCTGGCGCTCACCTGCGCGGGCGCGAAATGTCTCGGCGCTCACCTGCCACGGTTCGCCGCCGCGTTCACGGCGCTGTTCGCGCTGAGCGTGCTCTGCTCGGCGATCGGCCATTACGCCTACATCGCCGCCACCCCGGACAAGTTCGACAGGCTCGGGATCACCTGGTCGCTCAACCTCACCGGCGAATCCGGCTACATCATCGCCCTGCTCCTCGGCCTGGCCATCGCCAATCTCCTGCCCCGCCTTGCCGAGGCCCTCAGGGAGGCGGTGCGGCCGGAGCTGTACGTGAAGATCGCGATCGTCATCATGGGCGCCGCGCTGGGCGTGAAATCCGCGGAGACCTTCGGCCTCGCGCAGTCGGTGATCTGGCGGGGCCTGTGCGCCGTGGTCGAGGCCTATCTCATCTACTGGGCGGTGATCTACTACGTGGCGCGGCGCTACTTCCGCTTCAGCCGCGAGTGGGCGGCGCCGCTCGCCTCCGGGATCTCCATCTGCGGGGTCTCCGCCGCGATCGCCACCGGCGCGGCCATACGCGCGCGGCCGATCGTGGCGGTGATGGTCTCCTCGCTGGTGGTGATCTTCGCGGTGATAGAGCTGCTGCTGCTGCCGTTCCTGGCGCAGCACTTCCTCTACGAGGAGCCGATGGTGGCGGGCGCCTGGATGGGTCTGGCGGTGAAGACCGACGGCGCGGCCATCCCCGCGGGCGCAATCACGGATGCACTCATACGCGCCAGGGCGTTCGCGGTCAGCGGTGTCCAGTACCAGGAGGGCTGGATCTCGATGACCACGACAACCACCAAGATCTTCATAGACGTGTTCATCGGAGTCTGGGCGTTCGTGCTCGCGATAATCTGGACAAGCTTCATCGAGCCCAAGCCGGGAGTGCGCGTCGGCGCCGCGGAGATCTGGGAGCGTTTCCCGAAGTTCGTCATCGGCTACGTGCTGACATTCGCGCTCATGCTGTGGTGGTGCCTGGGCGATGAGGCGCGCATCGGCGCGGCCAAGCCGGCCACCGAGGTCGCGAACGTCTACCGGCAGTTGTTCTTCCTGATGACGTTCCTTTGCATCGGGCTGGTCAGCGACTTCCGCAAGCTGCGGGAGGAAGGTATCGGCAGGCTGGCGGCCGTGTACGCCGTGAGCCTGTTCGGCTTCATCATCTGGTTCGGCCTGCTGATCTCCTGGCTGTTCTTCGCGGGCGTGAAGCCGCCGCTGGCGTCAGGCTGAGGGGGACTGGAACCTATGCAGAAAGGTAGCGAACGACGCATCAAGGACGAACTGCAGCGCATGCCCTACGAGCCGCTGCTGCCGGTGGAGCGCAAGCTCATCCTCGGCAGTCTGCTCCTGGGCGCCGTGCTGCTGGTCCTGCTGCTGTGGACCACGAGAGGCTGATCGATCCCTGGACCGCGAAGTCGCGCGCGCAATGAGCGCGCGGCGGCTCAGGCGAACGGATCGCGCAGGATGATCGTGTCGGCGCGATCGGCGCCCGTGGAGATGATGTCGATCGGCGTGCCGAGCACGCCGGCGATGCGCTCCAGGTAGGCGCGGGCATTGCCCGGCAGGTCCTCGTAACGGCGCGCCCCCAGCGTGGATTCCTTCCAGCCGGGCATCTCCTCGTACACCGGCTCGCAGGCGAGCAGCGCCTCGGCGTCGGCCGCGACGCTGCTGACCACCGTGCCATTGCAGCGGTAACCGGTGCACAGGCGGATCGTGTCCAGCCCGTCGAGCACGTCGAGCTTGGTCATGCACAGGCCGCTCAGGCTGTTCAGCATGCAGGCGCGCTTCAGCGCCACGGCGTCGAACCAGCCGCAGCGGCGCCGCCGGCCGGTGGTGGCGCCGAATTCGTGCCCGCGCTTGGAAAGATATTCGCCGACGTCGTCGGTCAGCTCGGTCGGGAACGGTCCGCTGCCCACGCGCGTGGTGTAGGCCTTGGTGATGCCGAGCACGTAGTCCAGCCGGCGCGGCCCGACGCCGCTGCCGGTCGCCGCGTAGCCGGCGGTCGTGTTCGAGGAGGTCACGAACGGATAGGTGCCGTGATCGATGTCGAGCAGCGTGCCCTGCGCGCCCTCGAAGAGCATGTTGGCGCCCTGTGCCTGCAACTCGGCGATGCGTTCCGGCACGTCGGTGATGAGCGGCACGAGAAGATCGGCGCCGCGCAGCGCCTCGTCGAGCACCTTCTGGAAATCGAGCGGCTCCTGCCTGTAATAGTTCGTCAGCACGAAGTTGTAGAGGTCGAGTACCTCGCCGAGCTTGGCGGCGAGCCGCTTGCGGTGCGGAAGGTCGCCCACCTTCAGGGCGCGGCGCGCCACCTTGTCCTCGTAGGCCGGGCCGATGCCGCGGCCGGTGGTGCCGATGGCCGCCTTGCCCTTGGCAACCTCGCGCGCCCTGTCCATGGCGACGTGATAGGAGAGGATGAGCGGGCAGCCATCGCTGATGCGTATGCGCTCCTGCGCCGGCACGCCGGCGGCCTTCAGCATCTCCATTTCCTCGACGAGCGCCTGCGGCGAGAGCACCACGCCGCCGCCGATCAGGCATTCCACGCCGTCGTGCAGTATTCCGGAGGGTATGAGGTGCAGGATCGTCTTCTTGCCCTCGATGACGACGGTATGGCCGGCGTTGTGCCCGCCCTGAAAGCGCACCACCGCGCCTACCCGATCGGTCAGCAGATCGACGACCTTGCCCTTGCCTTCGTCACCCCACTGCGTGCCGACTACGACGACATTCTTCCCCACGTTGACTCCGCTGTTCTCGGATTTGACGGTCCGGTGCGCGGCCTTCAGGCCTTGACGACCTTCCAGCGTCCCTCGATGCGCGCCACGCGGCGCGCGCAACCCATTTCCACGGCGTCGGCCGTCTGGCCCGGCAGGGCGACGACCACGATCTCGCCGCGCTCGCGCAGCTTGGCCACCAGTGCCCCGAGCCTCGGATCGTTGCCCGCCGGCGCGAGGATGCGGGCGTTCCTGCCGCGCGCCGCCGCGGCCGCGGGCAGCAGCTCGCGCAGGTCGGCGCTGAAGCCGGTCGCCGGGCGGCCGCGGCCGAACACCTTGCCCAGATTGTCGTAGCGGCCGCCAAGCGCAAGCGCCTGGCCGCGCCCCGGCTGGTAGGCCGCGAACATGATGCCGGTGTGGTAGTGATATCCGCGCAGTTCCGCCAGATCGACGTGGAGACGCAACTCGGGCGCCTCACGCCGCAGCGCGGCGCCCACCGCTGCCATGCCGTCGAGCGCGCGGTGCACCTGCGCCGGGGCGCTGCGCAGCGCCTTGCGTGCTACGCGCAGGACCGACAGTTCACCCTCCAGCTCCGGCAGCGCGGCGATCATCGAGGCGGCGGGCCCCGGCACCTTCCACTCGCGCAGTTGCGCGGCGAGATCCGGCACGGCCTTGCGCTGCAGGAGCGCGAACAACGCGCCCTCCTGCGACTCTTCGAGATGCGCGAGCCGGGTCAGCCCGCGGAAGATGCCCATGTGGCCGAGATCCAGGTACACCGGGCCGATGCCGCTGCACGCCAGCGTCGCGAGCATCAGGCGGATCACCTCGACGTCGCTCTCCACGCCGGCGTGGCCGTACAGCTCCGCCCCCACCTGCAGCGGGCAGCGCGCGCCATCGAGGCGCGCGGCGCGGGCGTGCAGCACGGTGCCGAGGTAGCACAGCCGCGTCGGGACGTTGCGCCTCAGGCGGTGCGCCTCGATGCGCGCCACCTGCGGGGTCATGTCCGCGCGCACGCCCATCATGCGGCCGGTCATCTGATCGATGAGCTTGAAGGTCTGCAGATCGAGGTCGTGGCTCATGCCGGTCAGCAGCGACTCGAGATACTCGATGAACGGCGGCATGACGAGCTCGTAGCCCCAGCCGCGGAACAGGTCGAGGACGCGGCGGCGCAGCGCCTCGAGCTCCGCGGCCTGCGGCGGCAGCACCTCCTCGATGCCGTCCGGCAGCAACCAGTGTTCACGCAGGGTCATGGCCGGGCACTCAGTGAAAGAGATACAGGAAGAGAAGCCCGACGAGCATGGAGCCGAGTCCGACGTAGCGCAGCGTGCGCTCGTCCAGCCGCGAGGCCTGCTCGAATACCCGCCGCATCGCTGCCGGGCTCAGGAACGGCCCGATGCCTTCAAGCACGAGCATCAGGCCGAACGCCGCCGCGAGGTCCTGCCACACGTCACCCTCCGCGGCGCTGCATACATCACGGTGTCGGCGGCACCGACGGGGAGGAAGGACTGTTGAAGTACCGGAAGAACTCCGAATCCGGCTGCAGCACGAGGATGTCCTCCTTGCTCTTGAAGCCGGCACGGTAGGCGCTCAGGCTGCGGTAAAAACTGTAGAACTCCGGGTCGGCGCCGTAGGCGGAGGCGTAGATCTGGGCCGCGCTCGCATCGCCCTCGCCGCGCAGGGTCTCGGCGTCGCGATAGGCCTGCGCGAGGATCACCGTGCGCTCCTTGTCGGCCCCGGCCCGGATCTTCTCCGCGGCCTCGCCGCCGCGCGAGCGCAGGTCGCGCGCCACGCGCTCGCGCTCCGCGCGCATCCGGTTGTAGACCGACATGCTGACCTCCGGCGGCAGGTCGATACGCTTGATGCGCACGTCGACGACCTTCGCGCCGATGTCCTGCCCGCCCTTGCTCGCGGCCTCGGTCACCAGGCCCATGACCACGCCGCGCTCGCCGGAGATCACCTCGTCGACGGTGCGCTTCGCGAACTCCTCCTTGAGCTTGGAGTTGATCGTCTGCGACAGCAGCGCCGCCGCGTACTCCTCACGGCCCTGGGTGGCGCGGAAATAGTCCTCGACGTCGTCGATCCGCCAGCGCACATAGGAGTCGACGATCACGGCCTTCTTCTCCTTGGTGGTGAAGCGCTGGGCCTCGGCATCGAGGCTCAGCAGCCGCTTGTCGAACTTCCTGACCTGCATGACCACCGGCAGTTTGAAGTGCAGCCCCGGCTGGTAGTCCGAGCGGTAGATCTTGCCGAAGTTGAGCACGATGGCCCGCTCGGTCTCCGAAACGACGAAGGTCGAAGACCAGATCGCGATGACGGCGACCACCAGCGCTATGAAAAGACGTGACATCAGCATGGTCAGCGCGCCTCCCGCACGCGCTCGGCGGCGCGATCGCGTTCTTCAATCGAGGCCCTCACCGAGGCGTCTTCCCGCAGATCGGTGGCCAGGTCCTCCGGCGTGCGCGCCGCGGGTGCGGCGGTGGTGGGCTGCGGCGGTCGCTGCGGCAGCAGGCGGTCGAGCGGCAGGTAGAGCATCTGGTTGGCGGATTTGCTGTCCACGACCACCTTGGAACTGTTGTTCAGGACCGACTCCATCGTCTCGAGATACAGGCGCTCGCGCATCACTTCCGGGCTCTTGTGGTATTGCGTGAGCAGCTCGCGGAAGCGATTGCTCTCGCCCTCGGCCCGCGCGATCGCCTGCTGCTTGTAGGCCTCGGCCTCGGCGCGTTGACGCGCGGCGGCGCCGCCGGCCTTCGGCAGGATCTCGTTCTTGTAGGCCTCGGCCTCGTTCACCAGGCGCTCGTAGTCCTGGTCGGCCTTGATGGCGTCGTCGAAGGCGTCCTTGACCTCGGCCGGCGGATTGGCGTCCTTGCTGTTGACCTGGTTGACGATGATGCCGGTGCCGTGCGCGTCCAGTATCTGCTGCAGGCTGTCCTTCGTGGCCTGCGCGATCTGCTGGCGTCCCTCGGTGAGGGTGAAGTCGATGGTATTGGCGCCGACCGTCTCCCGCAGCGCCGCCTCCGTCGCCTGGCGCAGCATCTCGTCGGGACCCTTGACATTGAACAGGTATTGGGCCGCGTTCTTGATGCGATACTGCACCTCGAGATCGACCACCGCGATGTTGCCGTCCTTGGTGAACATCGACCCCTTCACCTGCTGCGAACGGACCAGATCGATATTCACCTTCTGGACGCGCTCTATCGGACGCGGCAGGCGTATGCGCCAGCCCGGGTCGAGCGTATCCACATGCTTGCCGAAGCGCGTGACGACGCCGCGCTCACCGGGCTGGATCGCATAGAACATCTGACTGAAGACGAGGATGCCGCCGAACAGGGCGACGATGGGCAGATAGGCCGTCGGGATCGGCGGGCCGCCGCCGGCGCCACCGCCGCCGCCGTTGCGAGGACCCTTGCCACCGCCGAACAGGCCGCGCAGCCGTTCGCGCATCTTGCCGATGACCTCTTCGAGCTCCGGCGGGCCGTCCTGACGACGGCCCCCGCCCCACGGGTCGCGTGGCTCGCGGTCACGTCCGCCGCCGGGTTCGTCCCAAGCCATGGGCGTGCTGCCCCTCTTCTCGTCTGTCATTTTGTCGCTGCCGCGCTTCCAGATTACTGCTCCCGCCATATACCCTGTGACCTGCTCGACAACGGAGACGGCCAGCGTGTTGGTGTCTTTGGGATCTACGCCTGAGCGTTCAGGGCCTGAGCGTTCAGGCATGCCCGCCAGTCTTGCACAGGCGGGGTGAAATTCAAAATTCGAACTGGCCCACTACCCATTACTCCGGGAGCGACTTGCATCCGACGATCGCGTGTTGCCATCGTTACGGCGTTGCTGTGGGCGTGGAATGCGTGCGGATCGGAACCGCGGACGCGCATTCCATACGGGACGATCCTCGGCTGTGGCGTCTTCTACGCGGCCTGTCTCATCACCGTCAAGGTGGCGCGCCATGGCGGGGCTTCAGCCGCGAGATTGATGGCGTCGAGCACGGCGATCACTGCGTTGTTCCCGTTGCCGATCGCGGCGCTTTCGCCACAATCATTTTTCCCCACGATCACTGCGAACCGGCCCGTGTGGTAATTCGCGTGGCCGGCCTTGGCGCCGTAGGCCTGCTCGCGGAAGATGTGGCCGAGCTTCGCGCGCGAGAGCGTTCGTCTGCAACCCGCGCGAGACGCATTTCGGACCACGCTCGCAACATGGCGGCACGTCAAGACCCTGTCCCTGCCGCACTTCTGCCCGCACGGCAGTCCCGTTGCTGAGCGGAAGGGCACGGCGGCAGCGTGGCAAACACGTGCATCGCGCCGCACGGCGTGCGCGAACGGGCGGCGCCGGTTCTCGACCATCAAATTGCCGCTCCGCTCTCCACGATCTCGGTGCAGGCACCGAGCCCATTCACAACCGCCACGACCTTGGCGAGGTGCTCGCGGGGCGCGGCATCCGGGATGGGCCTGGCTGCGTGCGCCCATGTCTCGCCGGCGTCCTCCACTATGTCTGCGAGTTCACGAGGCCGGAGGCACCCCCCGGGGACAGCCAGGAGGTGCCCAACCAGCGGGCGAAACGCCTCGGAGAGAGCATCGTCATTCCCGGGCACCTGCCCGTACACGTAGCCGGGTCTGCCCGTGGGCTCCAGTGCGCAACACTGGGTGTCGTCTTGGCCCAATGGTGCAGTGTCGCTCCACGACAGCGGCACTGTGCCGGCTACGCAAGCGCAATACGATGCCGCTTTGCGCATTGCGGGTCCGGTGAGCAGCGAACTTGGAGTAAAATGTAATGTAAACGAGACCGATTCTTATTGGCGCTTCGAAATGTGTTCGCTATAATCCGGGCTCAAGCCGGCCATAACAACGAAGGAGCGCACGGATGAATCCCACCCGCCTCGAGGCGTCCCACGCCGCCATCGCCCTGTTCATTCTCGGTATTTTTTGGAGCGTTCCTGCTGCGTCCGCGTCTCCTCCGTCCGCGGAGGAGATGTGGAAAATCATCCAGCAGCAACAGAAGACCATCGAGGAGCTGAAGGCCAGGCTCGAAGCGACCGACGGCAAGGTCACGGCCTCACAGCAAAGGATAGAATCGACCGAAAAACAGGCGCAGGCGGCCGAGAAGAAGGCCGAGGAGGCCACAGCCGCCGCGGACGAGGCCGGTGCGTCGAGCAGTACGGCGGCCTCATGGGTAGACCGCACACACCTGGGCGGCTATGGCGAACTGCACTACAACAACCTCGAGAACGAAACGGCCGGCACGGAGCTCGATCGGGTCGACTTCCACCGCTTCGTGCTCTACGTCGGACACGAGTTCACGGACTGGCTGCGGTTCAACTCCGAACTCGAGCTCGAGCACACGCTGGCAGGCGATGACGAGCCCGGTGAAGTCGAGCTGGAGCAGGCCTACATCGAGATGGACGTGTACCAGAATCAGAGTTTGCGCGCGGGCATCCAGGTGCTGCCGGTCGGCATCATCAACGAGACGCATGAGCCGCCGACGTTCTACGGCGTCGAGCGCAATCTCGTTGAGACCAATATCATCCCGACGACGTGGTGGGAGGCTGCGCTCGGCGCGCACGGCGAGGTGCTGCCGAGCATGGTTCCCGGCTTGAGCTACCATGTGATGCTGCATTCCGGCCTGCAGGTACCCGTTACCGGCGCGAACGCTTTCCGCATTCGCAACGGCCGCCAAAAAGTCGCCGAAGCGTCAGCGGACGAACCGGCGTTTACCGGGCAGATCAGGTATGCAGGCATTCCAGGCGTCGAACTCGCGGTCAGCGGTCAATATCAGAGTGATGTCACGAGCGACTCGCTCGCGAGCGGCGGGATCGCAGCGACGCTTTTCAGCGGTCACGCAATTGTGAACAAGGGGCCGTTCGGACTGCGTGCACTGTACGCGCGCTGGGACCTCGACGACGGCCTTGCGGCGGACGGGCCTGCGACCGGCCCATCACCCGGCCGCGACGTGCAGGTCGGCTGGTATGTCGAGCCGTCGTATCGATTCGCACTGCCCGGAGCCGTACCGGGCGATCTCGGACTATTCGCGCGCTACAGCGAAACCGACAACAACGCCGGCGACGCCAGTACCACCGATACCGGGATCGACCGTTGGGATGTGGGATTCAACTGGTGGCCGCATCAAAACGTCGTGTTCAAGTTCGACTATCAGAATGAGGAGAACGGCTCGGACAACGACGGATTCAACCTCGGATTGGGCTACCAGTTTTGAAATGTAACCAAACGGATCCTGCCGCATGACATGAAGCGGCGTGCACTCGGTCCAGTCGTCCATATGGCGGTCACGCTGGTCGCGCTGCTCGCGCTTGGCCCAATCGCGGCGCGTGGCACCTATCAGGAGCCGGCGGAGTTCGTCGCGGAGGCGTTCGGAGGGGCGCCGCCCCCGCCCGAAGTGCTCACGCTCGACGAGCCGCTCGCGCAGCGTGCGCGCGAGATACTGGATCATCCAATCCGCGCAAAAAGGCTCCGCTATTGGCGAGAAGGTGTGCGTACGGTCTGGGTACTGGAGGAGGTCGGCAAGGAGGAGCCGATCACGGCCGGGTTCATCGTGAACGGGGGCAAGATTGAGCGAACCAAGGTGCTCATCTTCCGCGAATCACGCGGTTGGGAAGTCCGCTACCCTTTCTTCACCGATCAGTTCCACGGGATCACACTCGAAGGCGACGATGAACTCAGCCACTCGATCGACGCGATCTCCGGAGCGACCCTGTCGGTGTCAGCGCTGAAGAAACTCGCGCGCCTGGCACTGGTGCTCGACCGCCATGTCCAAGCGGCATCACCCCGGTAGCACGCAGCGACGGCTGAGCGTTGCGTTCCATGTTTGGCATCGCCGTCTCGGTGTTGCGGTTTGCATATTCGTCGTGATGCTCGTCGTGACGGGTATCGTCCTCAACCACACCGAACGGCTCGGAATGCACGAACGTCATGTGAATGTCGGGTGGATCCTGGATTGGTACGGCATCGAAGCTCCGAGCGATGCGGTGAGCTACGCTGCGGGCGACGTGTGGATCACGCGCATGGGCAACCGACTGTTCTTCGACGGTACTCCGCTCGCCGAGGAAGTCGATCGCCTGGCCGGCGCCGTTGCGCTCGCCGCAAGCGAGGCAAGGATCGTGGTCGCGACGTCCGATCGGTTGTACATCTATTCCGCATCGGGAGAACTGGAAGAACCGTTGGGACGGGCGCACGGCGTACCGGATGACATGCGCGCGATCGGCACGCGCGCTGATGAGCTGGTGATCGCGACCGGCACCGGCACGATGACGTTCTCGCTCGACGATCTGACAACTTCGCCTACCGACTCGAGCGGTGTCGCATGGGCGCGGCCCGGAAAGCCGGGCGAAATGCTGCAGCAGGAACTGACGGCCGCCTACCGTGGATCGGGATTGACGCTCGAACGCATACTTCTTGATCTACACAGTGGCCGGATCTTCGGTCGCTACGGCGTGTACTTCATCGACGCGGTCGCCGCGATTGTTCTGCTGCTCGCGTTGAGCGGCGCGTGGCTGTGGCTGCGCCATCTCGGCAAGCGGCGCTAGGGTCTGTTGACGTATGTTTTGCTGCCGCGACGGAGGCTGTGAACAGCGCGATGGCAGGGGATCGCCACTGCGAGCGAGTCCGCCGCGCAGGCGTGGGCCACCGGCCGCACCGATTCCGGTGCACCGATCCGCCGGGCGAACTTGCTGTCGAACCGGCCGGAATTCCTTTCCACGGCTGCGCGACGCGCTGCTTGAGCGCTGGCCCGCGCGCGTCGAGCGGCAGGTCGAGGCCCGATGCGGGAGCCTCAACGAGGCCCACCACCTGCTCAGGCCTCCAACAGTTCGGCGCTCTCGGTGGCTGCAGGTTGCATCGGGCGCGGCAGGCCGGCCTCGGTGCAGAGGTGCCGCAGGTATTCGGGGTCCATGTGCACGGTGACGACCCAGCCCCCGCCGTCCTCGGCGTGCCGCTCGCCGGTCACCACGCCCATCGCGTGGAGGCGCGCACGCAGCCGCGCCGCGTTCGGCGGCACGTCCAGACGAACCGGTCCGACGCCGCGGCGCATGCGCTCGGCCACGGCCTGGAGCAGCAGTTCGATGCCCTGCCCGGTCCGCGCCGACAGCCAGACGCGCCGCGGCGCTCCCTCGTCGTTGCGGTCGATGCGTGGCGCCACACCCTCGAGCCGGTCGATCTGGTTCATCACCATGAGGCTGGGAAGGGCATCGGCGCCGATCTCCCGCAAGACCTCGATCACGTCCGCGGCGCGTTCCTCGCGCCGTGGATCCGCCGCATCGATGACCACGAGGAGCAGATCGGACTGTGTCGCCTCCTCCAGCGTGGCGCGAAAGGCGGCCACCAGCTCGTGGGGCAGATCGCGGATGAATCCGACGGTGTCGCTCAGGACCGCGTGACCGCTGCCCGGCAGATCGAGCCGGCGCAGGGTCGGGTCCAGGGTCGCGAACAACTGATCGGCGACGTACGTGCCCGCGCCGGTCAGCGCGTTGAACAGCGTGGACTTGCCGGCGTTCGTATAGCCGACCAGGGAGACGGTGGGCATATCGGCGCGGGCGCGCGCCCGACGGCGCTCGCGACGTTGACACCGCACCCGCTCCAGGCGCTCCTCGATCTGGCGCATGCGCCGTTCCACCAGCCGGCGGTCGATCTCCAGCTGGGTCTCGCCGGGACCACCCCGCACCCCGATACCGCCCTTCTGCCGCTCGAGGTGAGTCCAGCCGCGCACCAGGCGCGTGGCCATGTGCCGACACTGGGCGAGCTCCACCTGCAACTTGCCCTCGTAGGTGTGCGCGCGCCGGGCGAAGATGTCGAGGATGACGCCGGTACGGTCGGTGACGCGGCAGCGCAGCCGCCTCTCGAGGTTGCGTTCCTGCGCCGGCGTGAGGCTGTGATTGAACAGCACCACCTCGGCGCCCAGCGTTTCGACGGCGGCGTCAAGCTCCTGGAGCTTGCCGCTGCCGATGAAATGGGCCGGATCCGGTGCGTGACGCGAGCCGGTGAGCGTGCCCACCACCTCGGCGCCCGCGGAGCTGGCCAGCTCCACGAACTCGTGCAGCGACTCCTCGAGTGGTGCGCCGCGCAGGGTGATATTCACCAGGATCGCGCGCCGCCCCTGGGAGGGACGCTCAAACAGGGACGTGGTCAGGGCCCGCCCCCGTACGCGTCAAGTCCCGCCGCCACTGGCGCCCCGATAGCCGCACCTTACTCCCCGGCACCCGCCGCATCCTCGTCGGTACGCGGCAACTTGACGTTGCGCGCCGGCACGACCGTGGAAACCGCGTGCTTGTAGACCATCTGGCTGACGGAATTCTTCAGCAGGATGACGAATTGATCGAAGGATTCGATCTGCCCCTGCAACTTGATGCCATTGACCAGGTAGATCGACACCGGGACGTGTTCCTTGCGCAGGGCGTTCAGGAACGGCTCCTGCAATGACTGTCCTTTACTCATCGTTGTTCTCCTTCTTCTGTTGCGCTTCTACTTTTCGGTTGCATCCAGCTTGTACATTGTCTGCGCACGAGGATTTGCCACAGCCGGAGCGCCGGCCTCCCTGGGCGGCACGCCGGCGTCGTCCGGCCCTTTTACCTCCGATTGGCCGGGAACAAGTCCGGGTTGGAAATTACGTCCCTTTGTTGAAATTATACCCGCTTAATCTTGACATGCCGATGAAGAATATGTTCCACACTTCGCACCAATTCATCGGCCTGCTCTGGCCTGCCGGCATCCAGCCACCGTGCGCCCGGCTCCGCCCGCAGCCAGGTCAACTGACGCTTGGCGAGCTGGCGCGTGGCGGCGACCGCGGCGCGGATCATGCTCGCCCGATCGCACCGGCCATGCAGGTGGGCCCACGCCTGCCGGTAGCCCACCACGCGCAACGCCGGCAGATCCGCGTGCAGATCGCCACGGTCGCGCAATCGCCGGACCTCATCCAGGAATCCCTCGGACAACATCTGATGAAACCGCGCCTCGACCCGGCGGCGCAGGTCCTCACGGTCGGTCGGACACAGCACGAATTTCCACAGGGCATAAGGCAGTTCGGTGCGATGGGCAGCCCACCAGTCGCTCATGCTGCGGCCGGTGAGCGCGTGCACCTCCAGGGCCCGCTGTATCCGTTGCGGATCGTTCGGGTGGATGCGGGCGGCGGCCTGCGGATCGACGGCCGCCAGGCGCGCGTGCATCGCCGCCCAGCCCAGCCGGGCGGCCTCGGCGCCCAGCGCCGCGCGGGTGGCGGCATCCGCCGGCGGCAGTGGCGAGAGGCCACGCTCCAGGGCGCGGAAGTACAGTCCCGTGCCGCCCACCAGCAGTGGCACGCGGCCAGCGCGCCGGATCGCCTCGATGGCAGCCAGCGCATCGGCGCGAAATTCGCCGGCGGAGTAGTTCGCGCTTGGCTCCCTGATGTCGATGAGGTGATGGGGCGCCCGTGCCAGCACCTCGGGCGTCGGCTTGGCCGTCCCGATATCCATGCCACGATAGACCATCGCGGAGTCCACGCTGACGATCTCCAGCGGCAGGCGCTGCACGAGCTCGACCGCCGCGGCGGTCTTGCCGCTGCAGGTGGGGCCCATCAGGAAGATGACCGGCGGGCGCGGCGCTGCGGTCGACGGCGAGGGTTTCATGGGTTGAGATTGCGGGGATGGCCGTGGCCGCGACGCACGGGAGTTCCTAGTCGCGGTCTGCGAGCAGCCGCCTGAGATCGAGGGCGGTGACCCGCGCGGCGAGGCCTCGGCACACCATGGCATCGACGCCGTAGCGCCCGGCGAGTTCCCGTAGCAGCGCCACCGCCTCCGTGTCCGTGGACGGCAGCAGCGCGGCGGCGCCGGCACGGGCGATGCCCTTCAAGATTGCCTGCTGCCGCAATTCAGGCAGCGCGTGCGTCTCGGCACCCGCATGCAACACGCCATCCAGCACTGCCTGTGCCGGGATCTCCCGCAGCGCGGCGGGCACGGCGCGCAGCATCACGGTGCCCGGCGCCGCCCGCTCCAGTTCCACCCCGCAGGCCGGCAGCACGTCCACCACGCGCTCGATGGCGTCCGCGGCCACCTCGTCGACGGCCATCGCACAGGGAAAAAGCAGGGGTCGGGGGTCCGTCGCCCGGCGATCGCCCGCGCCCTCCAGGGCGTCCAGCCAGAGCGCGGCGCGGGCGCGCTGCGCGTCGATCAGCAGCAGCGCGCTGGCCGCGCGGGCGACGATGAGGCCGCCCGGCAGCACCATGGCCTTGTCGATCTCCAGCGAGGGGGACGTAGCCACCGTGAATGGCGGTTCCTCGCCTGGCTCGACGGCCGTCGCCCGCGTCGCCAGCCTGGCCGGATAATCCGGACCGGGCTCGGCGATGACCGACGGCAGCGCCGGGCCGGCGCCGCCGGTATCCCCGGGCAGCGCGCGCCCCGGCGCCGCATCGGGGCCGCGCAGCACACGCCGCAGGGCGCTGAACACGAAGTCGTGCACCCGGCGGGTGTCCGCGAAGCGCACCTCGATCTTGGCCGGATGGACGTTCACGTCGAGCGTCTGCGGATCGATCTCCAGATACAGGACGTAGGCCGGGTGTCGGCCTGCGGCAAGCGCATCCCCATAGGCGAGGCGCGTGGCGTGCTGCAGGCGCGGATCGCGCACCGGACGGCCGTTGACGAACCAGAACTGCAGATCGCTCTGGTTGCGCGCGCCCGCCGGCGCCGCGATCCACCCGCGCACCGCCAGGCCCGGGACCGCAGCATCGACCGGCCGCGCATGGCGCAGGAACGCCAGGCCGCAGACTTTTTCCAGCCGGCGAGCGACCTGCTCCTCGGACAGAGCCGGTCGGATCGCCAGCACGCGCTGCTGGTTGTGGGTGAGACTCAGGCCGAGGTGAGGGCGCGACAATGCGGTGCGGCGCAGCCAGTCCTGGATGTGCAGAAATTCGGTGCGTTCGCTCTTCAGGAACCGCCGGCGCACGGGCGTGCTGAAAAACAGGTCCCGCACCTCGATGGTCGTGCCCGTGGCGTGCGCGGCCGGCATCGGCCCCTCGATATCGGCCGATCCCTGCATGGAGACGGTCCAGGTCTCGCTGCTGCCGTGCTCGCTCGAGGTCAGCGTCAGCCGCGCGACGGCGCCGATGCTCGCCAGCGCCTCGCCGCGGAAGCCGAGCGTGCCGAGGACCGCCAGGTCCGCCAGTGATCGCAGCTTGCTGGTCGCGTGCCGCTGCAGGGCCAGCGGCAGGTCCTCGCGGCTCATCCCGCCGCCGTCGTCGCGCACCCGGATGAGGCGCGCGCCGCCGAGCTCCACCTCGACGCTGATCTGCCCGGCGCCGGCGTCGATGCTGTTTTCCACCAGCTCCTTGACGACGGAAAACGGGCGTTCGATCACCTCGCCGGCGGCGATCTGGTTGATGACGGAATCCGGCAGTAATGCGATGCGCGGCGACATGCCACGCTATGGTAAAGGCCGGCGGGACCGCGGGTAAGTGTCGCGACGGACGACGCCGCGCGCCGTCGTTCAGGGGTTCGAGGCCACGCGGCGCTCGCGCCGTTCTGCCATCAGGGTGCCGGGGGGCGGTGTGGTCTCGAAATACCGGTGTATGCCACCCGCGATGGCGCCTGCCAGTTGCTTCTGGTGCGAGGCGGTGCGCAGCTTGCGCTCCTCCGCGGCGTTGGTGAGATATGCCGTCTCCACCAGGATCGAGGGTATGTCCGGGGACTTCAGCACCACGAAGCCGGCGTGCTGCACCTGCGGCTTGCGCACGTTGCCGATGCCGTCGAGCCGGTCGAGTACCTCCTCGGCGACATCGGTGCTCGCCTCCATGGAGGCGGTCTGCGACAGGTCGAGGAGCACCGATTTCAGAACGCTGTCCTTGTCGTCCCAGGTGACCCCACCGATGTAGTCGGAGGAGTTCTCGCGGTCGGCGAGCCAGCGTGCGGCCTCGCTGCTGGCGCCGCGCTGCGAAAGGACATAGACCGAGGAGCCGGCGACTTCGGGGTTCTTGTAGGCATCCGCGTGCACCGACACGAACATGTCGGCCCGATGACCACGTGCCTTTTCGATGCGCTTGCGCAGCGGGATGAAATAGTCGCCATCGCGCGTCAGGACCGCGCGCATGCCCTCGACGCGATTGATCTCCTCGGCCAACCGGCGCGCGATCGCCAGCGTGACGTCTTTCTCGCGCGTGCCCTTGCGGCCGGTGGCGCCGGGGTCCTCGCCGCCGTGGCCGGCGTCGACCGCCACGATGACGTCGCGGCCGCGCCCGGTGCCCGAAGCCGGCGCCGGCGGCTTGGCCGGCGGGCTGGGCGCCATGG
>JAJVHZ010000061.1 GCA_022072255.1 Gammaproteobacteria bacterium
GACTGCTCGCGGCGCTCGGCGATCACGCCGAGGCGCTGCGGGGCCGGGTCTTCGGGCCGGTCGGCCTGGACCTGGGCGCGCGGCGGCCGGAGGAGATCGCGCTGTCGATCATCGCGCAGGTGCTGGCGCAACTGCGCGGACGCGGCGGCGGTGCGCTGCCAGGCCGAGCTGCGCGCGCCTATGCCCGTTCCTGATCCCGGGGCGCGTCTCGATGCGATCGTGCTCGCCGCGGGCGGCTCGCGCAGGCTGGGGCGGCCGAAGCAGCTCATCGAGTTCGCCGGCGAGCCGCTGGTGAGGCAATGCGCGCGGCGCGCGCTCATGGCGGCGCCGCAGGGCGTCACCGTCGTGGTCGGGGCGCAGGCCGAGGCGGTGCTGGCGGCGCTTCGCGGGCTGCCCGTGCGGATCGTGTTCAACGCGAAGTGGGAGGAGGGCATGAGCACCTCCATCCACGCCGCCATCGATGCGCTGCCGGACGACGCCCAGGGCGTGCTGATCATGCTTGCCGATCAACCCTTCGTCCCCGTGGAGCATCTGCAGGCGCTGGCATCGACCTGGCGGACGCAAGCGCAGGCGATGGTCGCGACCGCCTATGACGACGGCCAGGGTGTTCCGGCCGTCTTCCCGCGCGCGCGGTTCGCGGAGCTGCGCGCACTGCGCGGCGATAGCGGTGCGCGGCGCGTGCTGCGGGCACGCGCGGCCGAGGTGATCGGCATCGCCTGTCCACAGGCGGCGATCGACGTCGATACCGAGGCGGACCTCGAGCGGCTCGGCGCGGACGCGGCAGCGGCTGCCAGGCACGCCGCGGATCGCGGCGTCGATTGAGGTCGCTGCCGCGTCTGCCGCACGTCGCGCGGCGGCGGGCGTGATCGGTGGCGCCGGCCGGCGGTTCGGCTGCAGCCCGTACTACCACCTCAGGGTTATTGCCGGTCGACGGATGCCTTTCCTAGGCTTGATCCGGGAAAGTTTCCTGCGCTACCCGGGGGTAGCGTATGCTTCACGGCAGGCGAACGGCTCTTGTCCGTTTCACGTCACCCAATCCGTCGCAGTCAGACAGGAGGCACGAATGAAGACCTCTACCCGCAACACTCTCCTGGCAGGGATTGCCGCGACACTCATGCACGGCATCGGTCCGGCCGGTGCGGCCGAGGTCGTCACCGACGAGGAACTGCGCGGCGCGCCGGCGAATGCCGCTGAGTGGCTGATCTACGGGCGCACCTACGACAACCAGCGCTTCAGCCCGCTGGCGCAGATCACCCCGGAGAACGTCGCGGGGCTGCGGCCGGTATGGGCCTTTTCGCTCGGCAACGTCGACGGCGTCGAGGCCACACCGCTGGTCGACAACGGCGTGATGTACGTCTCCGGCCCGCACGCCATGGTGTTCGCGCTGGACGCGCGCACCGGGCGCCGCCTCTGGCAGTACAAGCCCGAGGAACCGGAGGGCCTGGGCACGGTGCTGTGCTGCGGCCCCGTGAACCGCGGCGTGGCGTTGTGGGGCGACATGGTGTACGTGATGACGCTCGACGCGCGGCTGGTGGCGCTCAATCGCGACACCGGCGCGGTGGTCTGGGAGAAGACCTTCGGCGACTGGCAGCAGGGCTACGCGGCGACCGGCGCACCCTATGTCGTGAAGGACAGGATCATCGTCGGCGTGGCCGGCGGCGAGTACGGCATACGCGGCTACCTGCAGGCCTACGATGCGAAGAGCGGCGAGCTGGCGTGGACCACCTACACGGTCCCGGCGCCGGGCGAGCCGGGCAGCGAGACCTGGAGCGGGGACGCGTGGAAGACCGGCGGTGCGCCGACCTGGCAGAGCGGCGCCTACGATCCGGAGCTCAACCTCATCTACTGGGGCACCGGCAACCCCGGACCGTGGGTGGCGGAGCTGCGGCCCGGTGACAATCTGTATACCTGCGCGCTGGTCGCGCTCGATGCCGACACGGGCAAGATCAAATGGTACTACCAGTACACGCCCAACGACGGCTGGGACTACGATGGCAACAACGCGCCCATCCTTGCCGACGTGACGGTCGACGGCAAGCCGGTGAAGGCGGCCCTGCAGTCCAACCGCAACGGCTTCTTCTACGTGCTGGATCGCACCAACGGCAAGTTCCTGTTCGCGGTGCCGACGGTCGAGGGCATCAACTGGACCACGGGCCTGGATCCGCAGACCGGCCGGCCGGCAGTCAACGAGGCGATGAAGCCGAAGGCGGATCAGAAGACCGTGACCCCGATCGTGCCGGGCCTGGAGGGTGGCACCAACTGGTTCCCCATGGCCTACAACCCGGACCTCGGCTACGCCTTCGTGCCGATCAACCAGTGGGCGATGTCGCTGACCAGCCACAAGAAGGAGGACATCGCCTACAAGCCCGGCCAGGTCTTCATGGGCATGGACTACAAGATGCACACCGAGGGCGACACCGTGGGACATCTGAAGGCGTTCGACGTGGCCAACCGCAAGTGGGTGTGGGACATCCCGAGCCCGCTGCCACTGTTCGCGGGGGTGCTCGCGACCAAGACCGGCCTGGTGTTCACCGGCGATCAGCTGGGCTTCGTGAGCGCGACCGACGCGAAGAGCGGCAAGGTCCTGTGGCGCTTCCAGACCGGATCGGCCATCAACGCCTCGCCCATCACCTACGAGATCGACGGCAGGCAGTACGTGGCGATACCCTCGGGCCTGGGTGGCGACCCGTCCTTCTATTACCAGGGCCCGAAGGGCGGCACCGTGTGGGTTTTCGGGCTCGAGCCCCTGTCGGCGGAGGAGGCCTACAGCGGACCGTGGAGCGGCCACGTCGTGCCGGTGGAGGGCGGCTTGACGCCGGTGCCCGCGCAATAAGACGATCGCCCGGGCATGATGCACCCGCGACGAAACACGGCCCGGTCCCGACGTGACCGGGCCGTGGTCCTCGGCTGTTCCATCCTCGTCATCGCGTTGTCGGCGGGTGCCGTGTTGTTCGTGCCGTACGACGCGCGCGCCCAGGCGCACAATCCACCGAAGGCCCAGGCCGACACCTACGACTACCGGTGGACGGAGAACCCCTTTGCCGGCGATGAGGAAAAGATCGCCGCCGGCCAGCGGCTCTACAAGAACACCTGCTACATCTGCCATCTCGACAACGGCGGCCGCGGGCCGGACCTGAAGAAGTCCAGGCTGGTGGACACCGCCTTCATCCGCATAGTGCGCGAGGGTCGCAAGGGCACCCAGATGCCGGCGTGGCGCGAGAAGCTCACGGAGGAGGAGATGTGGGAGATCTACGCGTACATACGCGCGCGGGCGGCCGCCGCAGGGTCACCAGCTCCGCCGTGAGACCGCAGCAGCCGGCCGGCTGATCCCCGGATCCCGGATCCGCCGCCCCTCCGGCCTGGATCCGCCGGCGACAGAGGCCTGCGCGCCTCCCCACCGTGGAGCCGGATCCATCCGGTCTTGATCGCCGTCATCGGCACGCCTGAGGCATGTGCCATCGTAACCGTGCGACGCCACGCTCCGGCAGTCGGCCGCTTGCGGCGCGGCCTGTCCTGCGTCGCCAACCGGGAGGGGCTCAGCCATGAAGATCACCCTCGGCGTCATCGAGGCCGGCATCGGACCCATCGGCGCACACATCGGCGGCGGCTAGCTGTCGGTGAGCACGCGCGAGGTCACGATGCACGCGCAGACCGCGATGCGTCTCATCGCGCAGTCCCTGCCGGTGCGTTGCACGAGCGCGCGGCGCGGCGGACTCTGCCGCATCGGCGCCGCGCCCGCGTGAGGACGCCCCGGGGTCCGACATGCAACCGATACAGGCACTGCTCCACCGCATTCAATCGGACCGGGAATTCAGCCTGGCGAGGTTCGTGGTGGGCTATTACGACCGGGTTGCGAAGACGATCGTGCAGGTCCCGTTCGAGCACATGAGCTTCGAGGCGCGGGAGCCGTTCTCCTTCGAGGTGGTGGACGAGGAGGGCGTCGCGCACAGCATCCCCCTGCACCGGGTGCGCGAGGTCTACCGCAACGGCGAGCTCATCTGGCACCGGCAGCCGTGAACGCCGCCAGCTCCCAGGTGTGCGTCCGCTCGTCATGACGCAGCACGTAGGCGTCGCCGTCGTCGGCGCGGCAGCGATAGTAGCGGTGGTCCGGCCCATACCAGCGATCGACGAGTTCCACCACCTCGAGCCGGCGCTCGCCCAGCCAGAAGGCGCGGGGTTCCTCTTCCCCGCGGTATCCGGCGTAGCACTCCACGCGTATGCCCATTTCCGCCGTTGCCAGGTTCATGCGGCCGGCCTGCCGCCCATGCATACTGTAGCAAGCGACGGTGCCCGGCGGGGACGTCCCGGGGAAACCGGCCGCCATGGCCGAGCGCGTAGCGCCGCGCCCGCGCGGATCGATCGCCAGTTCGCTGGCCGGGGTGGCATTGGCGAAGGTATGCCAGGTCGCCTGGCCCTCAGGAACGTCGAAGATCTGCTCGCGGTGGGGGTAGCCTCGCCATTGACCTCGGAAGTAGTTCGAGGCCGGCCCGCGGGCTAGACTGAAACAAAGGGCTACGGGCCGGAGGGCGGGATCATGTACGGGGCGGAGACCGGCAGGTATCGCTTTATCGTCAAGGAAGGGCGCGCCGGGGAGGGCGGCGGCGATCACCCGCCGGTGACCGTGGCGCTGGAGCCGGCCGGGGAGCAGATCGGCGTCCTGCGCGAGGGCCATCTGTCGCTGCGGCTGGCGCCGGGGTTCACCGTCGAGCAGGCGCGAGAGCTGGCCCGGCGTCTGAACGACGTCGTCACCAGCGTCGCCTTCGTCAAGTACTAGCGCCATCGGCCGCACGGATCGGGTGCATCCGGCCACTGGGGCGCACGTGAAATCTACGTTGCGGATCGCAACTCTCGCAGCGGGACTCCTGGCCGTCGCTGTCATCGAGGCGGGCACGCGGTCCCCGTCGCCATCGGCCGATGCGAGCAGTGCCGTCCCGGCCGTGCAGCACCCGGCGCTGGCGCGCGGCAACGGGCGCGGCGTGGAACCCGGGTCGGCAACGCTCAGTCCGCCGCGCGCGCCGTGGGCGCCCGTAAAACGCATCACCGCCGTCGATACCGACACACGCGAACATCGATCTCCCGCGGCGGATGGGCCAATGGACATGAAGGCGCAGCGGACCAGCCGGCGCGAGGCGGATCGGGAGCGCCAGGAGCGGCGGATAAGGCGCTGCAAGTACCTCGCGGAGATCGCCCGGGTGGCACGCCGCGACGTCCTCGTCGAGATCATCTACGAACGCAACCGCCTCGGCTGTGGGGGGCTGGGATACTGAGGCCGTCGCCCTGCCGGCAGGCGATGCGGAACCGCGCCTGCAGGAGTATCCCGGGATCGCGCAAACGCCTTCCGGCAACAGTATTGACGCACATCAAGGAATGCGCGGGCAGCAATTTGTCATGGTTGCAAAGGCACATTGCGCGTATTGGCGACTGGGCGAAGTTTCCACGACGTAGAGAGATCGCTTTGCTGCCCAACAGAAGGCAGGGGGACACCCATGATCTTCGTCACACGTAGTCCGAGTCAGTCCGTCTACATCTCGCTTGTCCCGGATGTCGATCCGGCCACGCCGGTCGGAGAGCTGTTCAAGGACGGCCCGATCCGCGTGCGCGTGGTGACATCGGACGGATCGCAGGTACGCCTGGGTGTGGAGCTTCCGCCATGGCTGGAAATGCGTCGCGAGGCGCAGGCCGAAAATGGCCTGCCATCGGATCTGCCCTGAAGTTCGACAGGAAAGAAAGGAGTCTGCGATGCTCATACTGACGCGTCGTATCGGTGAGAGGGTCATGATTGGTGAGGACATCGAGGTGCTCGTTCTCGGCGTCAAGGGAAACCAGGTGCGGCTCGGATTCAAGGCGCCAAAGGACATGGCGGTGCACCGGCAGGAGATCTACGAGAAGGTGCAGCGGGAGAAGGCAGAGCAGGCCGCCTAGCAGAAACCGGCGATCCCGGTGGTATTTGACATAATATACATTATGCGAAACGCCGGCTGCGGAGGACGCCGGGCACGCCCCGGTGCCTTCCTCAGCCGGCGCGGGCCCGGTCCCGTGGGCGGCGATGCATGCCCTCGGCCGTGTCAAGGAGAACTGGAGCCAGAATCCGGTTGAACTGTCCGCCGCCGATGGCGCCGTGACAGCGTCGCATGGCCTGCGACCAGCGCGCGACGGGCGCTCTTGAGATGGATCAGCGAGGCGCCGCCACCCGCGCCTAGGATCTCATCACGGGACGAGCGGCGCGGGGACCTGCGCCAGATGCCCGCAGACGAGGATCCCCCGTGACCGACCCGGTCGTTTTCGCCCTGAATTCCTCGCGCGCCTTCGGATCGCAGGTGGCCGGAACGATCGGGCTGCCGCTGGCCGATCACGAGGAACGCGAGTTCGACGATGGCGAGCACAAGGCGCGCCCGCTCGTGAACGTGCGCAACCGCGACGTCTACGTCATCCAGTCCCTCTACGGCGAGGACCGCCAGAGCGTCAACGACAAGCTCTGCCGCCTGCTGTTCTTCCTCGGTGCGCTGCGCGATGCGGCCGCGGCGCGCGTGACCGCCGTGCTGCCGTACCTGTGTTATGCGCGCAAGGACATCCGCACGCAGAGCCGCGATCCGCTCACGACCCGCTATGTCGCCACGCTGCTGGAGGCCGTGGGCGTGCAACGCGTGGTGACACTCGACGTGCACAATATCGGTGCCTATCAGAACGCCTTCCGCTGCGGGACCGAGCATCTGCACACGGCGGGCCTGTTCGCCGGCCGCATCGCGCCGATGGTCGCGCGTGGCGGCCCGGTGTGCGTGGTCTCGCCCGATGCGGGCGGCGTGAAACGCGCCGAGCGGTTGCGGCAGAGACTGATGCGCGCCCTGGATCGCGAGGTGCCGCTGGCCGTCATGGAGAAGGCGCGCGGCAAGGGCGTGCTCACGCCCGGACGTCTGATCGGCGAGGTCGGCGACGGCCTGGCGGTCGTCGTGGACGACATGATCGGAACGGGCAGCACCCTCGCCTACGCGGCGCGCGCCTGCCGCGCCCAGGGCGCGCAGCGCGTGCTGGCCGTCGCGGCGCATGGCCTGTTCGTGGGCAATGCAGCGGCGGTGATCGGGGGTGAGGAGCTCGATCAGGTGCTCGTGACCGACACCGTTCCGCCGTTTCGCCTGCCGCCGGATCTCCTCGCCGCCAAGCTGGGCATCGTCTCCGTCGTCACGCTGTTCGCCGAGGCCATCCGCCGCATGCACGATGGCGGGTCGCTGGTGGAGCTGCTGGAGGACTGAGGCGTCCGCGGCGCGCGCCCCTGCCCGGCACGACTTCAATCCTGGCAGGCCTGCCGGTGGCGTTCGGCGATCTGCAGGTATTCGCGCGCCTCGCCGAGCCAGCGTGGCCAGAGCTGGCGGGGCCGATCGAGGACGTGCAGCGCCGCCAGGCGCGCCCGCACGCAGGCACGCGTGGCCATGTAGTGATGGCGCAACGCCGCCGGCACCTTCTCGCCGCTGTGCGCACCGTAGGTCTCGACGACCAGCGCGGCGAGATCGCCGGCACCGAGATGCTCGCATTCCATCGCCAGGAACGAGATCTCCTCCCAGGGGTCGAGGATGCGGAAGTCGCGATTGAACTCCAGCCGATCGTAGATGACGGGTGGCGTCTCCAGGCAGATGTGCTCGGGGCGCAGGTCACCGTGGCCTTCGACGATCCGCCCTGCCCGGGCCGCCAGGTACTCGGGGACCTGCCGTTGCCAGGCGAGCAGGCCATCGTGAACCGCCGCGATCCTGTCCTTGGGCAGATCCAGGACCGGGTCGAGCAGGAGGCGCCGGTTCAACTTCAGGCCTTCCGCGCAGCGCTGCAGGTAGGCGCCCGGGTCCATCGCCGCTGCCGGCGCCTCCCGGTAGAACTGCACCAGCTTCTCGATCACGCCGCGCACGGGTGCCTCGAGCGGGGCGCGCGCCCTGACGAGCCGGTCGAGCATGCGTTGCCGATCGAGCCGCCGCATCTTGACCAGCCAGTCGACGGCCTGGCCGCTGCCGTCGAGCTCGAGATCGCCCTGCGCGTTCCGGGTCAGCGGCACCACGCCCAGGTACACGCCCGGGGCGAGCGGACGGTTCAGGCGCACCTCCTCGCGGCAATAGTGCTCGCGGGCGGCGAGAGTGCTGAAGTCGAGATAGTCGTGCCGGACCGGCTTCTTCAGCTTGTAGGCGTGGCCGTCGGTCAGGAATACCCACGACATGTGGGTTTCGATGGAGACGATCTCGGCGGCGTCGGGATACGATCCCGCGCTGCACAGCCAGGCGACCTTGCCCGCGAGTCCCTGGTCACCGACCGTGATCGCGCCCGTCACGGGGCGTGCGTCTGCCCGGTGAGATAGCGGGCGAACCAGGCGGCGGCGAGCTCGGCGGCCTGCTCCAGCGTACCGGGCTCCTCGAACAGATGGGTCGCTCCCGGCACGACCTCGAGCAACTTGGTCGTCGCCAGCAGCGCACAGGCCTGGCGATTCAGCGCCAGCACCTCCTCGTCCTCGCCGCCGACGATCAGCATCGTGGGTGCCTGCACCCGCGGCAGATGGGCGGCGGCCAGGTCCGGTCGCCCGCCGCGCGAGACGATCGCCTTGATGCGGTGCTCTCCCAGGACGGCCGCCACGAGCGCCGCGGCGGCGCCGGTGCTGGCGCCGAAGTAGCCCACGTCGAGTCCGCGGCAGTGCGGCTCCTGCGCGAGCCATCGGGTCGCGCCTGCCAGACGCTCGGCGAGCAGGTCGATGTTGAAACGGTTCAGATAATCGCGATCTTCGACCTCGGTCAGGAGGTCGAACAGCAGCGTCGCCAGCCCGGCACGATGCAAGGTGTCGGCCACGAAACGGTTGCGCGGCGACAGGCGGCTGCTGCCGCTGCCGTGCGCGAAGACGACGATGCCTCGCGCAGCCTCGGGGATGACGAGGTCGCCCGCGTGGTGCGCGCCGTCCAGCGGGATCTGCACCTGCAGTACACGCACCTTCGCCATGTCACGGCTCCCCGGCCGCGCGCAACTCGGCGAGCAGCGCGGTGACCTCTCCGTCGGTCGTCTGACTGAAGTCCTGGTAGTAGGCGCCGACCGCACCCATGAACATTGCGGGCACATCGCAGGCGACGAACTCATCGACGATCCGGCCGAGCGATTCGGCCGTGTCGCGCGGCGCGACCGGGACGGCGAGCACGAGCTTCCCGGGCTTGCGTTTGCGCGTCTGCATGATTGCCGCACGGACGGTCAGGCCGGTGGCGATGCCGTCGTCGACGACGATGGCGATGCGTCCGGCGAGCGGGATCGGCGGACGGTCGCCGACATAGCGTTCGTGGCGCCGCTGCGCCTCCTCGCGCTGCGCCGCGACGGCGCGATCGAACCAGCTTCGGTCGAGTTCGGCCACCTCATCGGGGTTCACCGCCAGCTCGCCGCTCTCGGTGACCGCGGCGATGGCGTACTCCGGGTTCCCCGGGTGGCCGACCTTGCGCGCCGTGACGAGATCGAGCGGCATCTCCAGCGCGCGGGCCACCTCGGCGGCGACCGGCACCCCGCCGCGCGGCAGTGCGAGGACCACGCCGTCCCGGCCGCGGAACTTCAGGAGCAGCCGGGCGAGCTTGCGCCCGGCATCGGCCCGATTGATGAAGTGCATGCACGCCCTCCCCGGCTGGTGACGGTCAGAATACGACCAAGTTTAGGTCGGCGAACACAGCCGGGGTTGATGGTCATCAAATCGTCCAACCCGTCCCGCCGCCAGTGACGCGCATCAAGGCGGCCTACCGGACCGACGGGGGAAAATGCCCGCGGGATCGCTGCCGCCATGGCGCGCGGCAGAGTACGTGCATCGGCCAGGGACAATGCCGCTCCGTCGAGGCGCCCACACACATGCCCGTCGTCAATGCCACGGTTGCCGGAATCTTCGAGGAGATCGCCGATCTGCTCGACATCCAGGGCGCGAATCCGTTTCGCATACGCGCCTATCGCAACGCCGCGCAGACCATCGGTGCGCTGGGCACGGATCTGCGAGCACTCCTCGCACGCGGCACCGAGCTGACGGACCTGCCCGGGATCGGTGATGACCTCGCCGCCAAGGTGAGGGAGATCCTCGACACCGGCAAGTGCCGCACGCTGGAGAAACTGCACAGACAGGTGCCGCCGGCGGTGACCGAGCTGCTGCGCATCCCGGGCCTCGGCCCGAAGCGCGTGCGGACCCTGTGGCAGGAGCTCGATCTGCATACCGTCGAGCAATTGCTGCGGGCGGCGAAGGACGGGCGGATCCGCGGTCTGCACGGCTTCGGCCCGAAGACCGAGGAGAAGATCCTCGCCAGCGCGCAGACCTACCTGGGCGGAAGCAGGCGCCACAGGCTGAGCGTCGCCGCACAGTACGGCGCGCAGATAGCCGCCTGGCTGCGATCGATAGCCGGCGTCGTGCGGGTCGAGATCGCCGGCAGCTTCCGCCGCATGCGGGAAACCGTCGGCGATCTGGACGTGCTGGTGACGGCCCGTGCGGACAGCCCGGTGATGAACCGGTTCGTGAGGTACGAGGACGTGCGGGAGGTCGTCGCCAGCGGGCCGGCCCGCGGCACGGTCATCCTCACCTGCGGCATGCAGGTGGATCTGCGCGTGGTCCCGGAGAGCAGTTTCGGCGCGGCCCTGATGTACTTCACCGGCTCCAAGGCCCACAACGTCGCGCTCCGGCGCATTGCCCAGGAGAAAGACCTGAAACTCAACGAATACGGCCTGTTCCGCGGCAAGGAGACGGTGGCGGGCAGATCCGAGGAATCCGTGTACAGGGCCCTCGGCCTGCCGTGGATCCCGCCCGAGCTGCGCGAAGATCACGGGGAGATCGAGGCCGCCCGCGCGGGCACGCTCCCGCGGCTGGTGACGCTCGCGGATCTGAAAGGCGATCTGCACATGCATTCCAGGGCCAGCGACGGGCATGCGAGCATCGAGGAGATGGCGCGGGCGGCGCGCGAGCATGGCCTGGAGTACTGCGCCGTCACCGATCACTCCAGGCGCCTGGCCGTTGCCCATGGCCTGGATTCGGAACGGTTGCACAAGCAGATCGCCGAGATCGGCCGGCTCAACGAGCGACTGGAAGGCATCACGATCCTGAGCGGTATCGAGGTCGAGATCCTGGAGGACGGCACGCTCGACCTGCCCGATTCCGTGCTCGCCAGGCTCGACATCGTGATCGCCGCCGTGCACAGCAAGTTCGAACTCTCGCGCAAACGGCAGACGGAGCGCGTGCTCAGGGCGCTCGGCAATCCGCACGTGCGCATCCTTGCGCATCCGACCGGACGGCTCATCGGCGAACGGGAACCTTACGACGTCGACATGCAGCGCATCATTCGCAAGGCCAGTGCGGAGCGCGTGGCGCTGGAGGTCAACGCCCATCCGCAGCGGCTCGACCTGCTGGACGTCTATTGCAGGATGGCGAAAGAGGAAGGGGTAGCGGTGGCGATCAACTCCGATGCGCACGGCACCCTGGAGTTCGAGGGCCTGCGATTCGGCGTCGGACAGGCGCGCCGCGGATGGCTGGAGAAAAAAGACGTGCTGAACACCCGCTGCCTGCCCGAGCTGAAGACCTGGCTGCGCAGGAACTGAGGCACGCCCGGCGTCAGGTGGTGTAGTCGGTGGAGAATCGCGCCACGACCGGCCTGACCAGGCGTTCGAAATCGTCGTATGCCATCTGCACCAGCTCGGTATGCGTTCCGGCATTGAAGGCGATGGTCCTGTTCAGCGTCACGGCCTCCTCGACATACACGTCCACGTCGTAGAGATTGCCGAACGGCGGCATCGCGCCCGGTTCGCAATCGGGGAAGATGTCCTTGAATTCGTACTCGTGCGCCAGCTCGACGTGCTCGGCCTTGCAGACGGCCCGCAACAGCTCGAGGTCGACCATGTCCGCGGCCGCGATCACGACCATGACCATGCGACCGTCGACCTTCACCATCGTCACCTTCGCGAAGGCCTCGCCGTGCACGTGCGCGGCCTCCGCGGTCTCCGCCGCGGTGTACGCGCGCGAGTGACTCACCGTCACGTAGCGCGCGTTGTTCGAATCGAGGTATTCCTTCAGCTTGATGGGGACCAACGCCCGGCCCTCCCGGCCCCAGAATGGTACGCCGAATGCGTCACGGGAAGATTATGCGCATCCCCGTTACCGACACACTGATCCGGATCACGGCCCCGCGTGCGGCGGCGACGCGCGCCGGCGCAAGGCGTTGCCGGTTAATCCACCGAGCCATGACCCAAATCAAGCACGGTGCCGGGTGACACGGTAGCCTGTGAACAGGCGATGGCATTCGAGTGCGCGCTGGCGACAGCCGGCCGGGCGTCTTGCGAACCGTGCGCGAGGCGGCGCAGCGGGCCTTGGGCCAGGATCGGATGCTCGGCGGAATGGACGGGACGATGAGCGCCGGGTGCGCGTGATGCAGGGCCGGTATCTACCCCAACGAGAGGACGCCGTGTATGGAACTGATGCATTGGGATGAAAAATACTGTGTGGGCCTGCCGGAGATCGATGACGAGCACAGGAACCTGGTCATGAGCGTCAACGAGCTCCATGCGGCGATCGTGGCGCGGATGGATCGCGGGGAGATCAAGGGATTCTTCGCGAAGGTGAATCGTGAGGTGTCCGCCCATTTCGAGCATGAGGAGCGGCTCATGCACGAGCACCAGTACCAGGGATACGCGGAACACCGGGCCGACCACCAGCGCCTGCTGGAGGATATCGGCGATATCGCCACGGATTTTGCCGACGGTGTCTTCGACTACGATCCCGACAAGGTGCTGGGCCAGCGGCTCACCGAATGGTTCGTGGCGCATGTCCGGAAATACGACGCCCCGATGTGCGAATTCCTCTCCCGCAAGACGGCCGCGTGAGCGACCGCCCGCCTCATTCCGCGCGCCGCCGTGCGGCGGTCAGGAGGCCGGCGTGAGCTGCTGACGCAGCGGGCGGAGATCCTCTTCGCCCAGCGTCTCGGCCGCGAGCAGCTTCTCCGCCCAGGCGGCGAGCAGTTCGCGGTGCTCGCGCAGTATCGTGGTGGCCTGCTCGAAGGCCGCCCCCACGATGTCCCGCACCGCGCAGTCGATCTCGCGCGCCGTCTCCTCGCTGAAATCGCGCCCCGGCGCCGCGCCACCCGGCATGTCCAGGAACCGCGACCTCTCTCCCTCGTAGGTCACGTGGCCGAGCGCGGCGATCATGCCGTAGCGCATCACCATGGAGCGCGCGATGTCGGTGACCTTCGCGAGGTCATCGGCCGCGCCGGTCGAGAGGTGTCCGAAGATCACGGACTCCGCCGCCCTGCCGCCGAGCAGGACGGCCATCTTGTTCTGCAGTTCCTCCTGGGTCATCAGGTAACGGTCTTCGGTAGGACGCTGGATGGTGTAGCCCAGCGCGCCGATCCCGCGCGGGATGATGGAGATCTTGTGGACCGGGTCGGCGCCCCGCAAGGTCATGGCGACCATCGCATGCCCCATCTCGTGGCAGGCGATGGTGCGGCGCTCCTGCTCGTTCAGCACGCGGCTCTTTTTCTCCAGGCCGGCGACGATGCGCTCGATGGCGCGTGTGAAATCCTCCATGCTGACCGCGCCCGCCCTGCGCCGCGTCGCGAGCAGCGCCGCCTCGTTGACGAGGTTGGCGATGTCGGCGCCGGAGAATCCGGGCGTCAGCGCCGCCACCTGCTCCTTGTTCACGTCGGGCGCGACCTGGATCCTGCGGATGTGCACGTTGATGATGTCCAGGCGGCCCTTCTTGTCGGGGCGATCGACCAGCACCTGCCGATCGAAGCGGCCGGCGCGTAACAGCGCCGGGTCGAGGATCTCCGGCCGGTTGGTCGCGGCCAGCAGCAGCAGACCGCTGCTCGGGTCGAAACCGTCCATCTCGGCGAGCAGCTGGTTCAGCGTCTGCTCCTTCTCGTCGTGGCCACCGCCCGGGCCGAAGGCGCCGCGGGCCCGCCCGAGCGCGTCGAGCTCGTCGATGAAGATGATCGCGGGCGCCTTCTGGCGCGCCTGTTCGAACAGGTCGCGTACGCGCGCGGCGCCGACGCCCACGAACATCTCGACGAACTCCGACCCGCTGATGGAGAAGAACGGCACGCCAGCCTCGCCGGCCACGGCGCGCGCGAGCAGCGTCTTGCCGGTGCCGGGAGGACCGACCAGGAGCACGCCCTTGGGTATGCGGGCGCCGAGGCGGCTGTACTCGCGCGGGTTCTTCAGGAAATTGACCACCTCCTGCAGCTCCTCCTTCGCCTCGTCGACCCCGGCCACGTCGTCGAAGGTCGCCTTGACGTTGGTCTCGACGTAGACGCGGGCCTTGCTCTTGCCGACGGCGAGAAAGCTCCCGCCCAGCCCCCCGCTGCCGGCGAGCCGGCGGATCAGGAACGACCAGAGGGCGAAGAAGATCACGACCGGCACGATCCACGACAACAGGTCGCGGAGGAAGGTATTCTCGACCGCCTGCGTGTAGCGCACCTTATGTTCGTCGAGCACCTTCGCGAGTTCGGGCTCGACGCGGGTGGTGACGAAGTGCGTGACGCCATTCGGCAGCGGCGCTTTGAGCTCGCCACGGATGCTGTCGGTGCCGATGACCACCTCCTTGATGTCATCCTCCTTCAGGTACTTCTGGAAATCGCTGTACGGGATGAGCTCGACCTGGCGCGCCGCGATCCAGTAATTCTGCAGCCAGATAACGGCCAGCATGGCGACGATCCAGTACCAGATGCTCAGGTGTGTCTGTCTCTCCATCCTCTCTCGCCTCTCATCGGGCCGTGCTGCACCCGCTTTGGCGCGCGCGAGGCTCCCGCCTGCCCCCGCGGCCCTTCCCTAACACCATAGCGGCCGGCGCCGCCGGCCACCATGACCGCGCGCAAGCGGCGGCGGGAGCGATCGACCCGGTGCGGCAGCCGGGACGCAGGCCCCACGGCTGCCACGGTTCCGGGCGCGGCCCGGCCGGGTGGCAGGACTCCCGGGCCGTTGACAAACAATTGTCGCGCGGCGGCGCGACGGTTTGGTGATGACTGTCGAATTGTCGTCTAACACATTGAGAACAGGCGATTATTCAACTATTGTCAATGTGGTTTCTCGTGATCGAATCCTTGCCCACTGTCTTCTCGTTAATCCAATGAAAGACTATTATTAAAAAAAATCCATATATAGACTTATCGTGATGAAGACTCGCCCCGCCGCGCAGGTCACCGAACCCGCCACTGTCCCGCTGGCCGACATGAGCGCCGCCGGGCTGCGCGCCTTTGCCCGCATCGCCAAGCTCTGGCGGCTGAGCGTGGAGGAGCAGCGTACGCTCCTCGGCCAGCCGCCGCGATCCTCCTTCTTCGCCTGGCGCAGGCATCCCGGGAAGGCGGTCCTGCCCCGCGACACGCTCGAGCGGCTGTCGAACATCCTGGGCATCTACAAGTCGCTGCAGATCCTGTTTCCGGATCCCGCAATCGCCGATGCGTGGGTGCGCAAGCCCAACAGCGCGCCGCCCTTCGCCGGCCAGTCGGCGCTGAGCCGCATGCTGGCGGGGAACGTCAGCGACCTCTATCTCGTGCGGCGCTACCTCGACGGCGTGCGTGGCGGCGGCGGCCCGTGAGCATCCGGGTGCGCCGCGTGCGCTGGAACCCGGCGAATCGTATCGTCCCGACGCGCTACCCGACGGTTTATCTCTACGATCGAGTCGCCGATGCCAAGGAGTTCGACGCGTTGTACGCGCTGGAGGCGCTGACCAACGATCGGTCGCGCGACCAGGCCGGCGAGATAGAACTCGTGCCGCGCGGGCAGCGGATCTTCGGTCCCGGCAGCGGCCCCATCATGGCGGCCTTCACGCACGTCCACCCCGGGGGCAGCCGCTTCTCCGACGGCAGCTACGGCGTGTTCTATGCCGCCAGCCGGCGGGCAACGGCCATCGCGGAGGCCCGCTACCACCATGCGCGCTTCCTGCTCGCCACGCGGGAGTCGCCGATGCACCTGCCGATGCGCCTTTACCACGTCCGGATCGACGCGCAATTGCACGATCTGCTGCCGCCGGGCGCGGTCGACGCGGCGGTCTACGCGCCGGACTCCTATGCAGCCTCGCGCGCGCTGGGCATGGAGCTGCGCGCGCAGGGGTCGCGCGGCGTGGTCTATCGCAGCGTGCGCGAGGATGGCGGGCACTGCGTCGGACTGTTCTCGCCGCGGGGCGCGAGCGGGTGTCTGCACGCCGCGTACCTCATGTATGTCTGGAACGGTGAGGAATTCTCCGGCGTCTACGAGCAGGTGGCGTGAAGGCGTTTCAATTGCGCAGCGCCTCACCCGTGGTCAGCGTGTGGTGGATCCGCGCCTGGGTCCGCGGGTGCTGCAGCAGTTCGAGGAATCCCTGGCGCTCGATGTCGAGGAGCGTATCCTCCGCGACCGGCGTGTCGGGTTCGATCTGCCCGCCGGTCAGGGCCAGCGCGACTCGCAGGCCGATGCAGGCATCGTGTTCGGTCATGCGCCCCGATGCGAGGGCCTGCTGCATGTCCTCGTTCAGACGACGCATGCCGTCCCGGCCGCTCACCGGTATCGGCGCGTGACAGGGAGAATGGTACCCGGCCTCCGCGAGCGCACGCGCCTGCGCCACCGCGACGTGCAGGAGCTCCTCCGGATTCATTATGATCACGTCGGTCTCCCGCAGGTAGCCGAAATCGCGGGCCTGCTCCGCGCTGCCCGACCGCCTGGCAGTCGTGATCCGCCCGAAGATGCGCGTCAGCTCCTCCAGCGGTTCGCGCCCGCGCCCGATCGATGCCGCGCGCCGGGCCATCTCCTTGCAGCCGCCCGCCGCCGGCAGCACCCCCACGCCGGTCTCGACGAGTCCTATCCGGCTCTCCATGCAGGCGACGGTGCGTGCGCAATGCATCATCACCTCGCAGGCGCCGCCCAGGACCAGGTCGCGCACCGCCGCCACGGTGGGCACGCGCGCATACCGCAGGCGGCGCGTCGCACCCTGGAAGCTGCGCAGGATCGCCTCCACGCCCGGCAGCCCCTGCGTTCGCATGACGGCATTGAACTCCTTGAGATCCGCGCCGGCGCTGAACGGCGGTGCAGACTGCCAGATCACCAGCCCGGCGAACTCGCGCTCGGCGAGATCCACGGCGCGGAGCATGCTCTCGAGGACCTCGGTGTTGATGACGTTCAGGCGGGTCCTGAAGCTGAGCACCGCCACGTCGTCGTGCGCGCGCCACAGGCACGCCGAGGCGTTCTCGAAGATCTTTGCGCACGGCGGCGCGGCCTCTCCACACAGCCGCTCGAAATACGGCTGGCGCGCATAGACCCTCAGGGTCGAGCGGGGAAGGTACCGGTGCGAGGTCGGCGACCACGACCCCGCGGCGTTGTGCACTTCCTCGATCTCGTGCACCCAGCCCGGAAGCGGGACCCGGGCCAGTGTCTTGCCGGCGGCGATGTCCTCGTCGATGAGCCGCGCCAGGCGCCGCCAGCCCGCCTGCTGCCAGCTCTCGAACGGACCGTGGCGCCACCCAAAGCCCCACCGCATGGCCAGATCGACCTCGCGTGCGCCGTCGGCGATCCCCGCCAGATGCACCGCGGCGTAGTGGAGGCCGTCGCGCAGGATGGACCAGAGATAGCGCGCCTGCGGATGCGGGCAGGCGCGCAATGCGGCGAGGCGCTCCCATGGATCGGCCATGCGGAGAATCGTTTCGACCTCGGCGGCCGGTTGCGCGCCGCCGCGAACGTACTCGCCGCTGCCGTGATCGTAGACCTCGATGGCATCGCCGGCCTTGCGGTAAATGCCCCTGCCCGTCTTCTGTCCCAGCGCGCCGTTACGGATCAACCCGCGCATCCACGGGGCGACAGTGAAGTAGCCGACCCACGGATCCCCGGCGAGCAGCGTCGACGGCCCTTCCAGCACGTGCGCGTACGTGTCCAGGCCGACGATGTCGATGGTGCGGAAGGTGGCGCTCTTCGGCCGACCGATGCGTGCCCCGCCCAGGGCATCGGCCAGATCGGGCCGCAAGCCGTACCGATCGGCATGGTGGACCGACATGGCCAGCGCGGCGATACCGATGCGGTTGCCGATGAAATTCGGCGTGTCCCTGGCACGGATCACGCCCTTTCCAAGCCGCGTGACCAGAAAGGTCTCGATGGCCTCCAGCAGCGCGTTGTCCGTGCTGCCGCATGGGATGAGTTCCACCAGCCGCATGTAGCGCGGCGGATTGAAAAAATGGATGCCGCAGAATCGCGCGCGCAGCGGGCCGGGCAGCGCGTCCGCCATCGCCTCGATGCTCAGTCCCGAGGTGTTGGTCGCCAGCACGGTCTGCGGCCCTACGCTCGGGGCGATACGCCGCAGCAATCCGATCTTCAGATCCAGGCGTTCCGCAACCGCCTCGATGAGGAGATCGCAGTCCCGCAGCAGGCTCGCATCCGTGTCGTAGCCGCAGGGCCTGATGCGGCCGGCGAACTCTCCTTTCGCCAGCGGCGGCGGATCGATCGCGGGCAGTCCCGCGATCGCCCGCCGCGCGAGGCCGCGCGGATCGCCGGCCTCGGGCAGATCGAACAACAGCGTCTCGACGCCGGCGTTGGCGAGGTGTGCGGCAATCTGCGCGCCCATGACGCCGGCGCCGAGTACGGCGGCGGTGCCGACCTGCAGACCTGCCCGACCGGTACGGACGCACGCGGCCTCCGCGGCCGGCGCCTCGCCGTCGCGGCTGCCGGCATTCACGAGCACGCCGGCCCCTGCGGGCACGAATTCTTCCCGCGAACCTCGGGATGTTTCACTGTCCGGTCTTGATCTTCGTCCACAGGCGCGTACGCGCGCGCAGCATCTCGTCGGAGACGATGTCCGATCCGTAGAGATTCTTGCGCGTCTCCGCGGTCGGGAAGATGCGCGGATCATCGAGGATCTCCGGTTTCACGTACTGCCAGGACGCCCGGTTGGAATTCGCGTAGTAGGTGAAATTCGTGCAGGCGGCCATCACTTCCGGGCGCAGCATGAAGTTCAGGAACAGCAGGGCGTTCTGCGGGTGCGGCGCGTCCTTGGGGATCAGCATGGCGTCGAACCAGATGTTGGCGCCTTCCTTGGGCACGGTGTAGTCGAGGGTCACCTTGGATCCGGCCTCGATGGCGCGGTTGTTGGCGACCGCGAAGTCTCCGGACCACGACATGGCGATGCAGATGTCGCCGTTGGGCAGTCCGTCGAGGTACGCGGAGGCATCGAACCTGCGTACGTAGGGCCGCACGGCCATCAGCAGTTCCTCCACCTTCTTGAGGTCGTCGACATTCTTGGTGTTCGGATCCAGCCCGAGATAATTCAGCGCGAGCTGGATGACGTCCTCCGGCGAATCGAGAAAGGACACGCCACAGTCTGCGAACTTGGAGATGATCTCGGGCTTGAACAGCATGTCGAGGCTGTCCACGGGCGCATCGGGCATGCGCGCCTTGATCATCTCGACGTTGTAGCTGAAGCCGTTCGTGCCCCACATGTAGGGGACCGCGTACTCGTTGCCGGGGTCATAGGAGGTCAGCTCCTTGAGCAGATCCGGGTCGAGGTTGCCCCAGTTGGTCAGTTTGCTCTTGTCAATCTTCTGGAACACGCCGGCCTGGATCTGCCTGGCGAAGAAGGTTGCCGAGGGGAAGGTCACATCGTAGCCGGTGTTGCCGGTCAGCAGTTTCGCATCGAGGGTCTCGTTGCTGTCGTAGGTGTCGTAGTTGACCTTGATCCCGGTCTCCTTCTCGAAATCGGCGACGGTGGTCTCGCCGATGTAGTCCGTCCAGTTGTAAAGATTCAGAACCTTCTCCTCCGCCGCCAGCGCGGCGCCGGAAATCCCGCAAAGCGCGATCAACACCCCAAGCATCTTGTTCATGGCATGGCCTCCTCGGGTACGATTCGTATGGCGTGGTCCGGTCCTGTCAGTCAAACTCCCTTCAATCCGCGTTTCAGCAAACCCCGGGCGATGATCAGCCGCTGGATCTCGCTCGTTCCCTCCCAGATCCGGTCGACGCGCAACTCGCGGTAGTAGCGTTCCGCCACGTTCTCGCGCATGTAGCCGCGTCCGCCGAAGATCTGCACCGCGCGGTCGGCGACGCGGTTGGCCATCTCCGAGGCGAACAGCTTGGCCATCGCGCAGCGCCCGTGCAATACCTTCAGATCCTCGCCGCGGTCATGAGCGCCCGCCGTCTCGTAGGTGAGCAGCCGTGCCGCCAGCAGTTCGGTCGCGCAGTCCGCGAGCATGAACTGGACGGACTGCTGGTCGGCGAGCCGGCCTTCGCCTATGCGCCGGTCGCGGGCGAACGCCGCGGCCTCCTCGATGAGGCGCGCTGCCGCACCGCAGCAGCGGGCGGCGATCATCAACCGCTCGCGTCGAAACCACGCATGAGTGTAGCGCATGCCGTCGCCCGGGCGACCTATGCGATTGGACGACGGTACGTGCACGTCATTGAACCGGTAGACCGGGTGATGCGCCGCATAGGTGTGGCTGAACGGCGGCGTGCATATCAGTTCCACGCCCGGGACGTCGATGTCGATGAAGAACAGTGCCTGTTCGCCGTCCTCGACGCCCCCGGCGATGCGCGCCTGCAGTATGAAGTAGTCCGCGAGGTTGGCGCTGGTGACGTACCACTTCTCGCCGTTGACCCGATAGCCCTCGAGGGTGGGCTCGGCGGTGGTGTTGATGATCACCTCCGAACCCGACTCCGCCTCGGTGATCGCGTAGCACTCGTGCCTGGTGCCATCGGCCAGCGGCATCACGTAATTCCGGATCTGCTCCTCGGAGCAGACCTCGAACATCCAGCGGTGAGGTTCCGAGAAGCACCAGCCGAGCGCGTTGGTGACCGTGCCGAGCTGCTCCCAGACGGCCACCTGCGCCAGCACCGGGAGCTCCAGGCCGCCGCGCGAGGCCGGCACGTCCATGCGACTCAGACCCAATTCCAGCGCGCGTTGCCGGTGCGCCTGTCTGCGCTCCGCCGGGATCTCCCCGTTGTGCAGCTCGGCATGGACTTCCCATGGCCGCAGCTCCTCGCGGGCGAACGTTCCGATCCGCTCCCGCCAGGTGCGCGCTTGGTCGGTCAGGGGAACATGCATGCGTGAATACCTCAGGCGATGACGCCGTCGTCGGTGAAGTGTTCGGGAAACACGTTCGCGAGATACGCGAAGCTGATCCGGCGCGCGCGGGCGGCGCTCATCGATCGGTGCGCGATCAGGATGTCCATCCAGAGTCCGTCGGTCAGGGCGGCCAGGCTGCTGGCAATGACATCGGCGTCGGCGTGCCTGTAGCGTCCCTCGCGGATCACCTGCTTGCAGAGCCCATGCAGCGCATCGTCGTACTCCTGGTCGCGCTGCTTGCACAGGCGCAAGTACGTCGGCCGCGAACGCGCCTCGCCCCAGAACGCAAACCAGACGGCGAGTTTTCTGCGATCGCAGAGGGCGGGCGTGAAGTCCAGCTCGACCAGCTGCGCGAGCTTTCCCGCCGCGCCCGGTCCTGCCCGCTCGAGCGCCGTTTCCCATGCGCCCTTGTACTCGTCGGCCAGGAATCGAAGCGTTTCCACGAGCAGCTTCTCCTTGCTCTCGAAATGCAGGTTGACGATCCCCTGGCTCAATCCGGCCGCGCGCGCGACATCGCTGATGCTGGTGCCGGCGAATCCGCGCTTGGCCACTGCATCGATGGTGGCCTTGATCAGCTGTAGCCGACGCTGCTCCTTGGCGGCCTGGCGTCGCTTCAACGGCGGATGCTGCACTGCGTTACGCTTCATTGCTGCCCTTCTTTCTGCCCACTCCCGCCTAACTCGATGATTCGTGGCGAGAGGGCAATGTCACCGTTGCAGCCTGATGGAAATATTACCTTCGGACGGCGGCCGCCGCAACAAAAATGAATGAAAATTCATTCAGAACTGTCTGGACACGCGACGCCCTGGTGTGTCATCGTGACGGGGCGGATCAGAGGATCAATCAGGCGTTGCGAATCCAGACAGGTGAACCATGGCGCGAACCATCGCTCGCTCGAACCAGCATTTCCGGAAGGCATTGACCCGATTGCCCCTCGGCGTGGCGTCGAATTTCCGCTACTGGGGACCGGAGAAGACCGTCTACGTGAAGCGCGGGCGCGGTGCGCGCGTCTGGGACATCGACGACAACGAATACATCGATTATCGGCTCGGCTACGGACCCTGCATCCTCGGCTACGCCGATCCGCGCGTGGACGAGGCGGCGCGCGCCGGCATGGAGATCGGGGGCGTGTTCGCCCTGGCGACGGAGCGCGAATACGAAGTGGCCAGCCGGATCGCGAAGATGGTCCCGGCCGCGGAGCTGGTCAGGTTCTCGAACTCCGGCACCGAGGCGGTCATGGCCGCCCTGCGGCTGGCTCGCGCCTACACCGGCCGCGAGGGATACGTGGTCGTCGAGGGCGGCTACCACGGCGTCTTCGATGCCGCGCTCTGGTACACCGCGGTCGAGGGCTGGACGCCCGCGCAGGGCGATCCGGACCTCCTGCCCTACAGCGAGGGGGTGCCCTGGCTGCTGCGCAGCCTCATCTATTCCGTGCCGCTGAACGACGCCAACAAGCTCGAGGCGGTGCTGAAGAATCACGCACACAAGATAGCGGCGCTGCTGATCGAGCCGATCATGGGCAACTGCTGCGCACTGACCGCCGAGAAGCAGTACATGCAGGACGTGCGCGCGCTGTGCACCAGGTACGACGTGCTGATGATCGTCGACGAGGTCAAGACGGGCTTCCGCGTCGCCCGGGGCGGGACGCAGGAACTCATGGGCGTAAAGGCCGATCTCTGCACGTTCGCGAAGGCGATGGCCAACGGCTATCCGATCTCCGTACTGGGCGGCCGCGAAGAGGTGATGCGCAAGTTCGGCAACGGAGTGGTGCACGGCGGAACCTACACGGCGCATCCGGTATCCCTCGCGGCGGCCGAGCGCACGCTGCAGATCCTCGATGAAACGCCCGCGCTCGAGACGATCGCCGCTTACGGCCGCGCCCTGCAGGCGGGCATCGGGCGGATCCTGGCCCGCCGGGGCATCGCGCATTCGTTCGTCGGTCACCCGTCGATGGGTGGTCTGTTCTTCAGCGAGACGCCACCGACCAACTATCGCGACTGGGTCAACACCGATTACACCTTCTACGACACCATGGCCCCGACGCTCCACGAACTGGGGATCCTGTGCGAGCCGGATTCGCGTGAACCGTGGTTCATCTGCGAGGCGCACGACGAGACCTGTCTGGCGCAGACCCTGGAGCGCTTCGAGAAGGGCGTCGACATCACGTTGAGGAGGCTCGCGCCGAACGGCATGCGCCAGGCATGAGGGCGGCGAGCGATCGAAGGGGCTGCTGTTCCGGGGGGGTGGCGTGAAGAAGTACGATGCGATTGTCGTCGGCGCGGGCCATAACGGGCTAACCAGCGCCGCGTTCCTGGCCAAGGCCGGACTGCGCGTGCTCGTTCTGGAGCGCAATCCGTATATCGGCGGCGCCGCGGTCAGCCGCGAATTGCACAAGGGTTGGACGTATTCGAACTGCTCCTACGTCTGCAGCCTGTTCCGGCCCGAGATCTACCGCAGCCTGGCGCTCGCCAGGCACGGTCTGCAGGTGATCCCGTACGGCGGCGGCATCACCTTCACCCGCGACGGCGGCTATTTCGGCAATTACAACGATCACGAGGTGAAGCGCCGCGAGATTGCGCGTCACAGCAGGCGCGACGCCGACGCCTACGATCGCTACGAAGTCGATGTCATGAAGCAGACCCGCTTCATCCGGCCGCTGCTGCTGCGAACGCCGCCGGATCCGGCGTCCTTCCGGCCGAGGGACGTGTTCGAACTGCTCTACCTGCTGAGGAAGTTCCACGATCTCGGCGAGCGCCAGATGTACGACACGCTGCGCTTCTGGACCATGAGCATCGGCGATTTTCTCGACGAGTATTTCGAGTCCGACGTCATCAAGGCGCACTTCGCCGGCAGCGGCATCATCGGGACGGCTCTGGGGGTCTACTCGCCAGGCACGGCATATGTGCTTCTGCATCACTACATGGGGGATATCGACGGAAGCATCGGCGCATGGGGTTTCGCGCGCGGCGGCATGGGCGCGATCACCAGGGCGCTGGGAGCGGCGCTGCAGTCCTACGGCGGAGAGATCCGTACGGACGCCGACGTCGCGCGCATCAGCGTGCGCGAGGGCCGTGTTGCCGGGGTCGCCCTGCGCAACGGCGACGAGTTCGAGGCCGACGTCGTCGTCTCCAATCTCGACGTGAAGCGGACGTTCCTGAGGCTGTTCGACGAGGGCGATCTGCAGCCGGGTTTCCTGAGCAAGGTGCGCAATTTCAAGATCCGCGGCTCGTCCGGAAAACTGAATATCGCGCTGGACGGGCTGCCGAGCTTCCCGGCGTTGCCGGGAGGCAGTCCGCTTATGACCGGCGACATGCACTTCACAGACTCCCTCGAGCGCATGGAGCGGGCTTACGACGACTGGAAGAACGGGTGCTGGTCGCAGGACCCGTACGTCGACATGCTGATACCCACGCAGATCGATCCGACGATGGCGCCGCCCGGCAAGCACTACATGACGGTGTTCGTCCAATACGCTCCGCCCCGCCTCGCCACCGGCGACTGGACCGATGCGGACCGGCAGGCCTTCGGCAAGACGGTCATCGATCAGATAGGCCGGTACAGCCCGGACTTCGAGAACCTGATCCTGCATGCGGAGGTGCGCACGCCACGCGAACTGGAGAACGAGGTCGGCCTGACCGAAGGCAACATCTTCCAGGGCGAGCTCACCATGGATCAATTGCTGTTCAATCGTCCCTTCCCGGGCTATGCGCAGTATCGCGGGCCGCTGAAGGGCATGTACATGTGCGGGTCCAGCACGCACCCCGGCGGCGGCGTGATGGCGGCACCCGGGGCCAACGCCGCGCGCGAGATCCTGCGCGACCTGCGCCGCCCGAATACCGTCCCGGGGGATGCCGGAGATGAATAGCGATCGCGACGTCATCGTCATCGGGGCCGGACACAACGGACTGGCGTGCGCGGCCTATCTGGCCAGGGCGGGGCGGAAGGTCCTGGTGGTGGAGGCCGCCGCTGCCGTCGGCGGCGCGGCGGCGACGGCCGAGTTCGCACCCGGCTATTCCGTCTCGGCATGCGCGCACCTCTGCCATCAGCTCAATCCGCGGGTGATCGAGGAGCTCGCCCTCGTTCGGCACGGGTTGCGCTGGGCAGCCACCGGGCTGGACACCATCGCGCTGTCGGCCACCGGCAGGCATCTGCGCATCGCCGCCGGAGGTGCGAGCGTCTCGGGCGCGGGGGTCTCGGCGGGCGATACGGCGGCACTCGCGGACTTCGATGCGAGGATGAAGCGGTTCGCGCGCCTGCTGGTGCCGCTGCTCGATCAGCGTCCGCCACGCCTCGCCGACAGCGACTGGCGCGACAAGCTCGCGCTGGCCAGGCTGGGGTGGAGTCTCCGCCGCATGGGCCGCACGGACATGCAGGAGTTTCTGCGCATCGCCGCCATCAACATCCACGACGTGCTCGAGGAGACCTTCGAGCATCCGCTGTTGAAGGGCGCGATCGGGCTCGACGCAGTGCTCGGTACGCACATGGGTCCGCGCTCGCCGAACACCGTGCTGTCGTATCTGTACCGGCTGAGCGGCGCCTGCACCTCGCGCGCCGTGGGGATAGCGCTGCCGCGCGGCGGGATGGCCGCCGTGTCTGGCGCGCTCGCGGGCGCGGCGCAGGCCCACGGGGCCGAAATTCGCACCGGCACCCGCGTAGCACGCATCCTGGTCGAACACGATCGTATCAGCGGTGTGGAGCTCGCTGGCGGCGAGATACTGCGCGCCGGAACGGTGGTCTCCAACGCCGATCCCAGGACCACGTTCTTCGGCCTGCTGGGCGCCGGCCGCCTCGAGGCCGGTTTCGCGCGTTATGTGAAGAACATACGCATGCGAGGCACGGCGGCCAAGCTGCACCTCGCCCTGGACCGGCTGCCGGCCTTCAACGGGCTGGAGCCCGCAAGCATGGGAAATCGCCTGCTGATCGCGCCGACGCTTTCCTACGTCGAGCGCGCCTTCGATCACGCCAAGTATCGCGAGTACTCCCCTGCCCCGGTCATGGAGATCGTCATTCCCACGCTCAACGACTCCTCGCTGGCGCCCCCCGGCAAGCATGTCCTGTCAGCCATCGTGCAGTATGCCCCCTATGACCTGCGCAGCGGCTGGGAACAGGCCGGCGAGCAGTACAGGGATCGGCTGATCGATACCCTGGCACAGCATGCCCCGGACATACGCGACTGTATCATCGCCGCCCAGGTCCTCACCCCGGTCGATATCGAGCGGCGGTTCGGCATGACCGGCGGACACTGGCACCACGGCGAACTGGCACTCGATCAGTTTCTCATGCTGAGACCGGCGCCCGGTGCGGCGCAATATGCGACGCCGCTGCCGGGGCTTTATCTCTGCGGCGCCGGCGCGCATCCGGGCGGCGGCGTCATGGGCAGCGTCGGAAGGAACGCGGCCGGCGCGATCCTCAGCGGAGCAGCATGACGATGAACACCGGGCACTTTCGCACACCGTTGCTGCACACGCCCTTTCATACCCGCCTCGTCGCGGCCAGCACCTGCAACGAGTGGTACGCGTGGAAGGGTTACACGGCGCCGGCGCGGCTGACGGAGGTGGAATTCGAGTACTTCGCAATCCGCAGCAGCGCCTCGATCTTCGACATCACGCCGCTGACGAAGTACCGCATCCGCGGCCCGGACTGCATTGCCTATTTCAACCGCCTGCTGACGCGCGACATCGTCGCGCTGGCGGTGGGTCGGGTCGCGTACTGCCTGTGGTGCGACGACGCCGGGCGGCTCATCGACGACGGCACCCTGTTTCGTCTTGCCGAACAGGACTACCGGCTCTGCTCGCAGGAGCGGCATTACGACTGGTTGCGGACGTCGGCGCTCGGCTTCGACGTCAGCATCGAGGAGGAGACCGAACATGTCGCTGCGCTGGCCCTGCAGGGCCCGACGTCCTGCGCCGTGCTGAAGGCTCTCGGCATCGGGGCCATCGAGATGCTCAAGCCTTTTCACCTGCTCAACGCCTCCCTGCACGGACGCGATCTCATGATCTCCCGCACCGGTTTCACGGGCGACCTGGGCTATGAGCTGTGGATGCAGCCGGATACCGCCGGCGGCCTCTGGGATGCCGTGATGGAGGCGGGACGCAATTACGCCATCATGCCGATCGGCAGCGAGGCGCTCGACATGGCGCGTATCGAGGCCGGTTTCATCCAGGCCAACGTCGACTTCGTGCCGGCGGATCAGGCGGTGCGCCCGGGCCGAGGCCGATCCCCTTTCGAGCTGGGGCTGGCCGGTCATGTGGATTTCCGCAAGGCGAACTTCACCGGCCGGCGGGCATTGCTGGAGGAACAGCGCCGCGGGTCGCGTTACCAGCTGGTGAAACTGGACATCGACGGCAGCACGCCGGCGAAGGATTCCTTCGTCTACCTTCGCCGGCGCAAGGTCGTGGGACACGTGACCTCGGCCGTATGGTCGCCTACCGCCAAGACGAACATCGCATTGGCCTCGCTGCAGACTCCTTACGGCACGCAGGGCGATGACCTATGGGTGGAGATCTACTACAAGCGCGAACTGAAATGGGAACGGAAGATGGCTCGCTGCCGGATCGTGGCGGAGACGTTTTACGATCCGCCAAGACGGCGGCAGACGCCGGCGGCGAACTATTGAAATCGCCGACGGCGCCCCCGGCGCGGCGTCTGGACGCGTTGTTGCGGCCCCGATCTATCGCAGTCGTCGGTGCCACGCCTCGCGAAGGTGCCGTCGGCAATCAGACCCTGCGCAACCTGATCCAGGGCGGCTACGGCGGGGCGCTGTACGCGATCAACCCGCGCCACCGCGAGATCCACGGGGTTCCCTGTTTTGCCGGCTTCACCGATCTGCCGGGAAAGGTGGAGCACGCGATCTTCACGCTCGGCGACGCGCGCATCGAAGCAGCCCTCGAGGACGCCATACGTCATGGCGTGCGCGCCGTGACGCTGCTGTCGGCGCTGGTGCTGGACAACGACCGCGATCCGCCCCTGCGCGAACGCGTGCGGGCACGACTGCGGCGCGCCGGTATCGTCGCCTGCGGCGGCAACGGCATGGGCTTCTGCAATTTCACCGATCGCGTCTGGGCCTACGGTTTCGAGACGCGGCATCACGGCGACCGCGGCAACGTCGCGCTCATCAGCCACTCCGGGGCCGGCCTGTGCGGCATCCTCGACACCGATGAACGGTTGCGATTCAACCTGGCGATCTCTCCGGGGCAGGAACTGTCGGTCACGATGGCCGATTATCTCGATTTCGCGCTGGAGCAGCCCGAGACGCGTGTGGTCGGACTGTTCATGGAGACCGTCCGCGATCCCGACGCCATGATTCGCGCGTTCGAGAAGGCTCGCCGTCGATCGATCCCGATCGTGGCGATCAAGGTGGGGCGCACCGAGATGGCCGCGCGTCTTGCGGTATCGCACTCCGGGGCGATGGCGGGATGCGATGCGAGTCATGACGCGCTGTTCGATCGTTACGGGATCCAGCGCGTACGCGACATGGACGAGCTGGCGGCCGCGCTTGTCATGTTCGCACAACCGCACCCGGTCGCGGCCGGAGGTCTGGTAAGCGTTCACGACTCCGGCGGCGAACGACAGTTGCTCATCGACGTGGCCGCGGAGCTGAAGGTGCCGCTGGCCGAGCTCTCCGCCGACACGGCCGGGAAGCTCGCCGCGAGGCTCGATCCCGGGCTGCCGGCCGTCAATCCTCTCGACGCCTGGAGCGCCGGCGGCTCGGAGGCGCACAGGACGATCGGCGACTGTTTCGCGACCATGCTGAGTGACTCCGCGGCCGCGCTCGGCGCGGTGGTGCACGATCGCGTTGCGGACGGGCGCATCTATCCGGGTTACGCCGGCTATCTGCAGCAGGCGCACGCCGCCACCGGCAAACCGGTGTTTCTCGTCGCCAATCACCAGGGCACCGGCGCGGATCCGCTGGTGACGCAGCTCACCGAAAAGGGCTTCCCGGTGCTGGACGGGCTGGTGCCGTTCCTCGTCGGCGCGCGCTGCCTCATGGCCTACCGCGACTTCACGCAGCGCGTGCAGTCCCCGCCCCCGGAAGTCGATCCCGCGATCCTCGAGAAGTGGCGGCGGCGACTCGCCAGTGAAGAGCGGCCGGACGAGGCGACGAGCATGGAACTGCTGGCGGCGGCGGGTCTGCCGATGAACCGGGGCCTGCTGGCGGAGGATGAGTCGGCGGCGGTCGCGGCGGCGGCGGCGATCGGCTTCCCCGTCGTGGTGAAGACGGCGCGCGCCGATGTCGCGCACAAGACGGAGCTGCGCGGCGTGATCCTCGACGTCGCCGACGAGGCGGACTGCCGCGAAGCCTATCGCTCGCTCGCGCGGCGGCTGGGCGGGCGCGTGCTGGTTGCGCCGCTGATCCGCGATCCGGGGGTGGAGATGATCCTCGGGGTGGTCAATGACGCGCAGTTCGGGCCCCTGGTCATGCTCGGCTTCGGCGGCGTCCATGCCGAGGTCCTGCAGGACGTGCGCTTCGCGCTTCCGCCGTTCGGCGCGGCCACGGCCCGCCGCCTGCTCGACACCCTGCGCATGCGTGCGCTGCTCGATGGCAGCCGCGGCGCGCCGGCGCCGGACATCGACGCATATTGCCTGGCCGCCGCGCGCCTGTCGGTGATCGCGCATTCCCTGCGCGAGGTGATCGCCGAGATCGATCTCAACCCGGTCATCCTGAGCGCGGCGGGATGCATCGCCGTCGACGCCCTGATCGTCACGCGCGCGCGGCCACACCACAGCGGGGCGCGCCCGTGAACCTCGCCGCCGCGCGAGCGCTCACCCGGGAGGACTGGCAGGCGATGACCGCGCGCCTGCGGCCCGAGACGCGTCTGCTGATCGATGGCGCCTTCGTGGAATCGATTGCCGGCGGCGAATTCGAGACCGTCAACCCGGCCGATGGCAGCGTCCTGGCGACGGTCTCCTGCGCCACCGGCGCCGACGTCGACCGCGCCGTCGCCTCGGCGCGGCGAGCGTTTCGATCCGGATGCTGGGCGCGCCTGCCGCCGCGTCGACGCATGGAGATCCTGTATCGGTGGTGCGAGCTGATAGCGGCGCAGGCCGCGGACCTCGCGCTGCTGGACACGCTCGACATGGGCAAGCCCATCGCGGACGCCTTGAACGTCGATCTGCCCGCCGTGATCGACACCGTCCGCTTCATGGCGGAATGCGTCGACAAGGTCGAGGGCGCGGTCACCAGCACGGCGGCAGACGTCATGCATTTCGTGCTGCGCGAGCCGCTGGGCGTGGTGGCGGCCATCTCGCCGTGGAATTACCCGTTGCTGATGGCGGCCTGGAAGGTGGCGCCGGCGCTGGCGGCGGGCAATGCCGTGGTCCTGAAGCCCGCCGAACAGTCACCGCTCAGTGCCCTGCAACTGGCGCGGCTCTTCCTGGAGGCAGGCGGACCGCCCGGGGTCTTCAACGTCGTGAACGGACCGGGCGAGGTCACGGGCAGGGCGCTCGCACTGCATCCGGAGGTGGCCAAGGTGAGTTTCACGGGCTCGACCGCCGTCGGCAAGCTGATGCTGCAGTACGCCGGCCTTTCGAACATGAAGCGCGTGGCGCTCGAGTGCGGCGGCAAGTCCCCGCAGATCTTCATGGCCGACACCCCCGATCTCGATCGCGCCGTGACGGCGGCCTGCAACGGCATCTTCGCCAACATGGGCGAGGTCTGCAATGCCGGGTCGAGACTGCTCGTCGATCGCCGGATACATGAGCAGTTCGTGGACCGGTTCATCGCGGCGAGCGAGCACGCATACCGACCCGGCGACCCCCTGGATCCCGCCACCAGCATGGGGCCGCTCATCGATCGCGAGGCTCAGCGCCGCGTCCTGGGTTTCATCGAGACCGCTCGGCACCAGGGGGCGCGGCTGCGCTTCGGGGGCGACGTGCCGTCCGGGCTGGAGGGCGGCGCCTACGTCAACCCCACCCTGTTCACGGGCGTGAACAACGGCATGACGATCGCCCGCGAGGAGATCTTCGGGCCGGTCGCATGCGTCATCCCGTTCGAGGATCTCGACGCCGCGATCGGCATCGCCAACGACACGATATACGGACTCGCCGCGGGGATCTGGACGCGCGATCTCGCCGCCGCACACCGGCTCATCCGCGAGATCGAGGCTGGCGTGCTGTGGGTGAACTGTTTCGACGAGGGCGACATGACCCAGCCCTTCGGCGGCTACAAGCAGTCAGGCAACGCCAGGGACAAGTGTTTCGACAGCCTGCTCAGCTACACGCAGACGAAGTCGGCATGGCTTCGGATCGCGCAACCTTCGGGATGAGGATTCCATGTCCACACTGATCTACACGGTCGACGGTCCGGTCGCGCTGCTGACCCTGAATCGCCCGGAGAAGCTCAATGCCGTCAGCAACCGGATGGTGGCGGAACTGAACGCGGCGCTGGATCGCGCCGAGGCCGACGGCGCGGTCCGCGCCATCGTCCTCAACGGCGCCGGACGCGCCTTCTCCGCGGGATTCGACCTGGACACCGGGGAGGAAGGGTCCGGGCGCGACGTCGACGCCCTGCGGCGCATGCTGCGGCGGGATTTCGACGTGATCATGCGCTTCTGGCATTCGCCGAAACCGACGCTGGCGGCCGTGCACGGCCATTGCCTCGGCAGCGGAATGGAGATGGCGCTCGCCTGCGATCTGACGATCGCGGGTAGCGGCTGCCGGTTCGGCGCCCCGGAGGTGCAGTTCGGCAGCGGCATCATCACCATGATCATCCCCTGGCTCGTCGGGGCGAAGTTCGCCAAGGAATTGCTGATGGTCGGCGACGATCAGGTGTCCGCCGAACGTGCCGTGGCGATGGGTCTGATCAACCGCGTGGTCGCCGATGCGGCGGTGCTGGACACGACGCTGGCCATGGCGCGCGACATCGCCACCAATGGTCGCCTCGCGGTCGCGCTCACCAAGCAGGCGCTCAATCGCAGCTACGATATCATGGGAATGCGCCAGGCGATGGAGCAGGCGCTGGAACTGGACGTGATCGTCGAGGCGAGCGATACACCGGAGTCACGGGCGTTCTACGACATGGTGGCCAGCCAGGGCGCCAAGGCGGCGATTGCGTGGCGTCGGGCCCGCATCCTCAACTCCTCGCCGTCGACGTGAATCCATGAGCACGAACAGGTCGGGGGGTAAAAGGAACGAGCCGGCACCACGGCGCGGCGGCCGGCGCGGTGCCGGTCCCACCGCGGCCCTCGATCGCCTGCTCGAACTTCACCCGCGGACCGAACTCATCGAGGTGCTGTTCGCCGACATCAACGGCATGCTGCGCGGCAAGCGCGTTGGCCGTGAGGACTTCCGGAAGGTCTTCGAGCCCGGCGTCAGCCTGCCCGGCGCGACCGCCCTGCTCGACAGCAAGGGCATGACCATCGATGCCATCAGCAATGGCAGCGCCGACGGCGATCCCGACATGATCTGCCGGCCCATCCCTGGCACCACCGCGGCGGTGCCCTGGGCGATGCGCCCCACGGCGCAGACGATGGTCAGCATGTACGGCATCAGGGGCGAGCCCTATTTCGCCGACTCCCGGCACGTGCTGGAGCATGCGATGAGACCACTGGCAAAAATGGGGCTGAGGCCGGTGGTCGCCATCGAGCTGGAGTTCTACCTGCTCGACGGCGCTGCCGCCGAGACGCCGCGGCCGCGACTGGGTCGGATCCCGGGCACCTCCCTGCCTCAGGACGGTCCGCAGTACAACAGCCTCGATGACCTTGCCGACCTCGACGCGTATTTCGCCGACGTGGATGCCGCCTGCCGGGAACAGGATATACCCGCGAGCGCGGCGCTGGCGGAATTCGCGCCCGGCCAGTACGAGATCAATCTTCATCACGTCGATGATCCGCTGCTGGCCTGCGCGCATGCCCTGATGCTGAAGCGGGTGGTCAAGGGTGTGGCGCGCCGGCACGGGATGGGCGCATGCTTCATGGCGAAGCCGTTTGCCGAGAGCGCAGGATCCGGAATGCACGTGCACGTCAGCCTGCTCGATTCCAGGGGTCGTAACGTCTTTGCGGGCGCGGACGGCGACAGCGGCGGTCTGCCGATCTCCAGGCAACTGCGTCACGCCGTCGGGGGGCTGGTCGCAACCATGGACGAGGGCATGGCGATCTTCGCACCCAATGCGAATTCCTATCGCCGGATGCGACCTGCCTCGTTCGTCCCGCTGACCCCGAACTGGGGCATAAATCATCGCCGGCTTGCACTGCGCATACCGCTGGCGGCGGCCAGCGACATGCGGGTGGAGCATCGTGTCGCCGGCGCCGATGCCAATCCCTACCTGGTGATGGCGGCGGTATTGGGCGGCATACATCATGGCCTCACGCGGCGTTGCGAGCCGGGGCCGATGGTGCCGGCGGGCGCCGTGATCGATGAGGTCATCACACTGCCCACGCGCTGGGAGCAGGCCCTCGGCGCATTTGAACGCGGTTCGGTGCTGCCGGGATACCTGGGCGAGGATTTCGCGCGCATCTATGCGATCTGCCGGCGCGGGGAGTGCGAGCGATTCCATGCCGAGATCGGCCGCCAGGACTACGAATGGTACCTGCGCAACGTTTAGGATCGGGCCTCGACGCCACCATCATCCGGAGCGAATCGCATGCGGCACGGTAATGCGGCCGACAACTTCCGCGCGCTCGTCGTCACCACGACGGAGAGCGGTCCCGGCCTCGAGGTGAGGCAGCTGGACCGGGACTTTCTCATGGAGGGCGACGTCACGATCGCAGTCGATCACTCCACGCTGAACTACAAGGACGGGCTGGCCCTCACCGGCCGGGCGCCGATCCTGCGCGTCTCGCCGATGATCCCGGGAGTCGATCTCGCCGGGACCGTGGAGAGTTCGCAGCACCCGGACTACGCGCCCGGGGACAAGGTGGTGCTGAACGGCTGGGGTGTGGGTGAACGGCATCACGGCGGCTACGCGCAGCTCGCGCGCGTCAGGGGTGAGTGGCTGATCCCGCTGCCGGATCGCCTCTCGACGCGCCAGGCCATGGCCATCGGCACTGCGGGCTATACCGCCATGCTTTGCGTGACGGCCCTCGAGCGGGACGGCCTGCAGCCGGAATCCGGGCCGGTGCTGGTCACCGGCGCGGCCGGCGGTGTCGGCAGCCTCGCCGTCGCGCTGCTTGCGGGACGCGGGTACACGGTCACTGCCTCCACCGGCCGCATGGAGGAATCGCCGTATCTGCAGGCGCTGGGAGCCTCGGCCGTGATCGGGCGCGAGGAGCTTCAGACTCCCGTGAAGCCGCTGGCGAAGGAGCGCTGGGCCGGCGCCGTGGATTGCGTCGGCGGCACGACGTTGGCCAACGTGCTGTCGCAAACGCGTTATGGCGGCAGCGTGACGGCCTGCGGGCTGGCCGGCGGGATGGACCTGCCGGCGACGGTGGCGCCCTTCATACTCCGCGGCGTGCATCTGCTGGGTGTCGATTCCGTGATGGCGCCGCGCCAGGCTCGCCTGCGCGCGTGGCGGAGCCTGGCCGCGGAGATCGATCTCGGAAAGCTGGAATCGATGACGCGCACCATTGCGATCGACGAGTTGCCTGCGGCTGCCGCCGACATGCTCGCCGGCAAGGTTCGTGGCCGTATCGTGGTCGACGTCAACGCCTGAGCACGGCGGCGCGCAACCGCCTCGCTAGATGGCGCGCGTGGGCGGCTGCTCCGGGGGGGAGTCCACCGTCGATTGCAGCCCGCCGGCGGCTTCGGGCAGCACGCCGCGGGTAATCGGCATCATGCGCGCCACCACCAGCGTCACACCGGCGGCGAGCACGAGCAGCGCGATCGGGAAGGTCCGGGCGTCGAGGAAATCCATGCCGGCGCCGATCATCACCGCACCGAGGAATCCGCCGAGACACCATCCGGTCACGAGGCTGGCGCTGGCAACCGGCAGCTGCACGCGCCCGACGATCTTGCCGGCGAGCGCCAGCGCCGCGCCATAGATGCTGAAGCAGGCGGGGCCGAAGAGGAAGGTGAGCGCGAGCAGGACTCCGGGCTGCAGCAGCTCGGCCCTCGTCAGTGCCAGCGAATACAGCACGATGTACACGGAAAGTATTCGCATCAGCCTCCTCTCCCCCATCCTGTCGGCGAGGTATCCCAGCGGCAGCAGCAACACCACCTGCCCCCACACGAACACCGTCAGCGCGAACAGCGAGAGGTGATCGGAATACCCTGCCGTGCGCAGGTAGGGTGTCAGCAGCGACCACGCGGAATTGTCGAGCGCACCGGTCAGGATCCCCAGAGCGATCACCCAGGGCAGCCGGCGGCCGATCTCGACGAATCGTCGCAGCGATACCGGGTGCTGGCCGACGCTGGCCTGCCGGTCATCCGGGAGGAAGACAGCCGCCGGGACCGTCGCCACGCACATCGCGGCGGCCGCCACCAGGAAGAATCCGGCCGGTTCCAGATGGCCGGCATTGACGATGATCGGCCCGGTGGCGAAGCCCAGCGACTGCACGGAGAGGTACAGGGCATTGATGCGATTCCGCACGGCATGCTCAAAGGCGCCGTTGATCCACGTCTCCGCCGCCACGTAGAACAGCCCGAAAGCGGCGCCCTGCAAGGTCTCCGCGACCAGCCACAGCCAGAATGCGTCCGGGACGGCCAGCAACGCAATCGCCACGCCCGAGGCCAGCAGCGCGAGCACCGCGCACACGCGCGTGCCGAGACGCCGGAGCATCTCCGGATAGCGGTGTGAGAAGAAGATCAGCGACAGTGCCCACATGTTCAACAGCAGCGCCGTGCGTGTGGACGCCGCCTGAAACTCCGCGAGGGTGTTGATCAGCGTGGCGTACGACAGGCTCAGACCCGTGTTCGCCACAAAGGCGGTGAACAGCACCCCCACCAGCATGGGAAGCCGGGCGTACCTGTCGGACTGTCTTTCGGTGTTCATGACCATGCTGGCTGTCGCCTCGTCGCGCCGGCCGCGGATCCCGCCGGGAAGCCAGGGCGGTCGTCCGGACTCGATTGCGGCCGACGCCGCGTCGTCAGGACATGCGTTCGTTGCAGGCCGCGACGGTGCCGCGCCGTGGCGCTTCCCTCAGCCGGCTGACCGGCAATGTCGCCCGCATCCTGGCCGCATAGGCGCGCAGGCAGATCTCGTTGCGTCCCAGGATGCCGTCCCTGAAGCTGCTCGAAGTCACGCCCGCCTGCACGCGCTCGATGAGGTCCTTGTCCTCGATGCCGACGCGCCGGTTGATCCGCAGGTTGAGCGCCCGGGCCGTCCTCATCCCGGCGCGCTCGTCCGGGAAACCATAGGCGGCGTCACGCATCAGCGTCTCGGTCGGCGACAGCGGCAGGAACTGCAGAAACTCGACCTGGTCCGGGTAGAGGTTGAACGTGAGATTCGGCCACAGCAGGTAATACAGCCACATCCGCCGGTACCTCTCCGGCAGATATTCGACCGCCGGCAGCACCTTCCTGTAGACGCGTACGCTCAGACCGGCGCGCGGCAGATCCTCCACCGACCCCGACAGGCGGTAGACCGATTCCGTCCTGACCTCCATGCCGTAGGTGTTCCCGACCAGGCTGTCGAGGCCGCGATGCGCCACCCGTACGTGCAGCGCGTCTATGTAGTTGTCGCTGGCATTCTTCCAGTTCGTCTGGCAACGCCGGCCGGAAACGCCTCCGAGCGGTTGCAGGGACTCGATGCGGTAAAGGCGCATCTCGGGCGCCATCGGTGCGGCGCTCTCCGCCAGGTCCATGGGGCCGCTGGTGAACCGGATGAAGACGAAGCCCAGGAACACGTCGCAGTCGATCGGCACCAGTCCGTAATCACCGTCGTTGATCTGCGGGTATTGAGTCTTGAACGGAATGCCCGCCAGCTTGCCCTCGAAGGTGTAACTCCAGGCATGATACGGACAGGTGATGTGGCGTTCGCAGCGGCCGCGATCGCCGTCCAGCAGTCGCGCCGCCCGATGACGGCACACATTGTGGAACGCGCGCAGCGCTCCTGCTTCGTCGCGAATTACGATCGCGGATTCGCCGAGCAGCGAGAACGTGTGGTAATCGCCCGCTGCCGGGATGTCATTGCCGTGGCAGACCAGCTGCCAGGTGCGCATGAAGACCCGTTCGCGCTCGAGCTCGAAGAATTCCTGGTCGTAGTACGTCCACGCCGGCAGCGTACGGTCGCCCGAATCGTGCTCGGGGGAAGGTGCCGGTTCCACGGGGCGGACGAGGTCCATGCGTACACCTTGCCGGCGCGTGCGCCTCAGCGCCCCGCCCTCGCCAGAGCCTCGTTGCGCAGCGCCACGCTGCCCGCCGGCGGCGCCTGCAGCAGCATGCAGGCCGGCAGGCGTTCGCGGATCCAGTCCTGGAAGCGCTTCACGAGACATTCCTTGTCCGAGAGGATGCCCACGTCATAGGCACTGGTCGCCAGCCCGCGTTGCACCGAGTGAGTGAGCAGGTTGTCCTCGGCCTGCACGCGCATGTTGATGCGGTCGCTCAGGTACCGCGCTGCCCTGGTCTCGCGCCGACCGTCCGGCAGGCCATAGGAGCGGCCGCGCAGCATGACGCGCCCGGCGGCCAGCGGGATCATCTGGAAGAAATCCATCTTCTCCGGGAAGAGATCAAGAAAGGTGTTCGGGAACATCGCGTAGTACGTCCAGCGCGTCTGCATGTGCGCAGGCAGATGTTCATACCTGGGCAGGAGCTTGCGGTACAGGTGCGTGCTCCAGTTCCTGTCGGCCCTCTCACGCATCTCGTGACTGAGCCGAATCACGCCGGTTCCTGCATATTCACGGTCGTACTGCCTCTTCATCAGTGCGAACAGTCCGCGATGGCCCGACGGAAAGTGGTAGTCCTCGACATAGTTCTCCATCCCGTTCTTCCAGTCCATCGCCACCGTCTCTTCCCAGAACCGGCGATCGCTGTATCGATCGTTCGTCGGCACCATGTCGGCCGTGCGGTAGGTCGCGAACTCCTCCGCGTACGGAGCGAACTGTTCGGCCACCGACGCCCCCCCCGTCCTGATCCGCACGAAAACGAAACCCAGGAACACCTCGCAGTCGAGGCCCTTGAGGCCGAATCTCGAGGCGTCGTGCTTGCGGAAGCTGTCCGGGGCCGGGAGGCCGTGACGGCTGCCGTCGAGACTGTAGGTCCAGCCGTGGTAGGGGCAGACCATGCGTCCGGTCTTGCAGTGGCCGCTCTGCCCCTGCACCACGGCATGCGCCCGATGACGGCAGACGTTGTGGAAGGCGCGGATCTCGCCCTCTTCCCCGCGAACCACGAACAGGCGCTCGTTCAGCAGCTCGAAGGTCACGTAATTACCGGGCTGCGGCATGTCGCTGACATGGCAGACGAGCTGCCACGACGGCATGAAGATGTGCTCCTTCTCCAGCGCGAGGAATTCGTCGTTGCCATACACCCACGCCGGCAGCGTGTAGATCAGACCCCCCTGCGACACCGGTGCCATCGCCTCGGGCTCGCCGGGCAGCGCGCGGGCCTCTTCCCGCGTGGCGGAACCGGCCGCCGGCAGCTCGAATCGCCACGGAAACAGGCTGGCGAGAAACGCCTGGCAGCGCCTGCGGGCGGCGGCGCGATCGAACTTCTCCCCCGTGAACATGATCTCCTGCCACAGCTCGTCGACGAGGCCCACCAGTCCATAGGCGATGGCCTCGGCGTCGAGACGCACGCTGTTCTGGGGGTCGCGGGTCATGCGCTCGCAAAGCTGCAGCACCGTGCGGAAGTAGGCGGCGTCGCGGTCGCCGCACAGTTGCTGATAGTCCTGTCGGGCGCGTGACTCCGACATGAAGGCGTACCACACGGCCACCTTGCGCGGCTCCGTCAGTTCCGGATCGAGGTTGACGTCGATGATGTCCAGCAGCGTCTGCGCGGGATCCTCACCGGCATTCTCGAGACAGCGCGCGATCGCCTGTTCGAACTCCTCGGCCACGCTGCGCAAGGTGGCGAGCAGGAGCGACTCCTTGCTGGTGAAATGAAAATTGACCGTGCCTGCGGTGAGGCCCGCCAGGGCGGTGATCTTGGCGAGCGTCAGGTTGGAGATGCCATGCTCGAAGATCGCGGTCATGGTGGCATCGATCAGGCGCTGCTTGCTCTCCGGGATCGGCGTCGATGTTCCCGGCTGACGGTTCTCGACTATGGCCATGATCACTCTCCTGTCCGAGGCCTGCATGATGATACAGGGACGTCGCGGTGTATTCAATGTCCATTCAATTCGTTGAATGCCTGTTTAGAACATTCATCCAACAGTTCGCGACCTCGTCGGGGCCCCTCGGATCCAGGGTACGGCCACAGGTTATCGGTTTGGCAGGTGCCGGGACCGGGGTGTGTGCCCGTGGCTGCGGGCATCGCTGCGGGGGCGGAGAGGTTCGGGCGGCGGAGAGAACCTCAGAGATTCTCGAAGATAATATAAAACATAGCTTATTATCAATATAGTATCTGCATTAACTAACGTATTTTCGATTACCGGATCTCGGCCGACGCATCAGGTGTGGCGGCCGCAAACAGGCGGAAGAAGTTCTCGGTGGTCTGGCGGGCAAGCACCTCGACGGGAACCCCGCGCAGGGCAGCGAGAAACTCCCCGACGTGCCGCACGTAGGCCGGCTGGTTCTCCTTGCCGCGATAGGGCACCGGCGCGAGGTAGGGGCAGTCCGTCTCGATGAGAAGTCGATCCGCCGGGACTGCGCGGGCGACTTCCTGGAGGGCGCCGGCATTTCGGAAGGTGACGATGCCCGAGAACGAGATGAGGAAGCCGAGCTCCATCGCCTGGACCGCGGTATCGAGATCCTCCGTGAAGCAGTGCATCACGCCACCCACCTCCGCCGCGCGCTCCTCGCGCAGTATGCGCAGGGTGTCCGCGCGGGCATCACGGGTGTGAATGATCAGCGGCTTGCCGCATTGCCGCGCGACGTCGATGTGACGGCGGAATCGATCGCGTTGCCAGCCGAGGTCCCCCCGGGAGCGAAAGTAGTCCAGGCCGGTCTCACCGACGGCGATCGCCCTGGGATGCCGGGCGTACCGGAGCAACTGCTCGCAGGAGGCGTCCAGATCGGCCCCGGTATTCGGATGTACGCCCACGGAGGCAAACACGTTCCGGTGCGTCTCGGCGAGTCGTATCACGTCGGGGATCGACTCGATATCGACCGACACGCAGAGGAGGTGTCCCACGCCGTTCTCGGCGGCCTGGCGCAGCACGGATTGCACGCCCGCCTCCGTGCGACCGAGGCCGAGCATGGGGATGTGGCAGTGGGAGTCGACGAACAGCGCTGGCGTCGCGTTCATGCGGTTGCGTGCGGAGACCGGAAACTGCGCGGCGTGCGCCCGGGTCTCTTGGCCACGGCGGCACGCCTTACGACGACCCGCCGCTACATCGTGTGAGTCGCGCGGTCGGACTTCAGGACACCGGCGAGCAGGGTCTCGATCTTGTTGCGCGTGGCGCCCTTGTCGAGCTCGCTGAACTGTACGCCGATCCCCGCGGTCTTGTTGCCCTGCGCCCCCTTCGGGGTGATCCACGCCACCTTGCCCGCCACCGGCAGCTTCTCCTTGCCCTCGGGGAGCGTGAGCAGCATGAAGACCTCGTCCCCGAGCTTGTACTGGTTGGGCGTCGGCACGAACAGTCCGCCATTTTTCAGGAACGGCATGTAGGCCACATACAAGGCTCCCTTCTCGCGGATGGTCAGCGAAAGGATGCCCTTGCGGGGCGCATTGGGATCAGGGGTGCTCAATGGTATCGGGTCCGTTCAATTCAGTCCGCCCACAGGAGGGCAAAGTCCTCCAGCATGTCCTGCGCCCGCACGTTCGCACCTGAGGCATGCAGCCGCCATTGTTCGAGCAGCAGCGCGTGGGCACGCGTCAGCTTTGACAAGTCTATACGCTCCGCCGTCGTCTGCAAGACCTGATGCAGATCGGCGTGCTGCAGCAGCTCGGCCGGGGCGGCGGACTTGCTCCGGATCAGATCCTGCAGCAGCGAGACCAGCACCCGCAGGGTCGAGGTCATGTCCAGTGCGGACCATCGCGCCGCCGTCGTAATCGGCTCGGCCTTGCCCGACGCCAGCCCGTGCAATTCGACCATCATGCGGCTGCGTTCGGCGTAGACCCCGGCCCGTTCCATCGCCAGTGCGAGCAGCGGGCCGCCGTTGGCCAAACCCAGGGCGCACTCGGCCGCGATTTCCGCCTTCAGCTGTCCGCGCAGCCACCGGATCTTCCGGGTCCGTTCGCCGCCGAAATCGATGCGCTGGCAGCGGCTGCGGATGGTGGCCGGCAGCGTCGCCGGGGCATGCGCAACGAGGATCAGCAGGGTTCTTAGCGGCGGCTCCTCCAGTGTCTTGAGCAGGCTGTTGGCGGCATTGCGATTCATCGCGTCGGCAGGCTGGATCAGCACCACCCGCATGGCCTCCGCCCCGGCCGTGGTCAGGGCAATCTGCTCTATGAGCGCGCGGATCTGGTCTATCCTGATCGCGATCGAGTCCTCCTCGGGGGAGACCTGGATCAGGTTCGGATGCGTCCCCGCCTCCAGCAGCTCGCAGCTCCGGCACCGGCCGCAGGCAGTCCCCGCCGCGGTCGGGCGCTCGCAAAGCAGCACCCTGGCAAAGGCTGCGGCGAACATGCCCTTGCCGCATCCCTGCGGGCCGGTCAGCAGGAGCGCGTGCGGCAGGCGGCGGCTCTCCGCTGCGGCCTGCAATCGCCTCCAGGCGTGTTCCTGCCAGGGATACATCGTAATCTCAGAGAATCATGCGTTGGACCAGATCGGCGATCTGCTGGCGCACCGTGTCCAGCGGCTGCGTCGCGTCGACGATCTGGAACCGGCCGGGCTCACGCGTCGACCGCTGGAGATAGGCCGCGCGCACCCGCTCGAAGAAGGCCAGGTCCTCGGCCTCGAAGCGGTCGCTTTCGCTGCGGTGCCTGGCGCGTGCGCATGCAATCCCGGCGGGGGCGTCCAGCAGAAAGGTCAGGTGTGGTCTGAGCGTTCTCTGCACGAAGGATTCCAGCACGGCGATACGATCGATTCCGATACCGCGGCCGCCTCCCTGATAGGCATACGTCGCATCGGTGAACCGATCGCACAGCACGTCGTTGCCGGCCGCCAGCGACGGACGAATGATCTTCTCGATGTGCTGCGCGCGCGCCGCGAATATCAGCAGCAGTTCCGCATCGGCATTCATGCCGGCGTGCGCCTGGTCGAGCAGCAGGGCCCGTATGCCTTCCCCCAGAGGCGTGCCGCCGGGTTCACGGGTCTGGACCACGGAGCGTCCGCGCGCCTGGAGCCGCTCGGCGATGAAGCTCATGTGGGTACTCTTGCCCACCCCTTCGATACCTTCCACGGTGATGAAGATCGGCGGTCGGCTCACTGGACGACCCTTTCCCCGGCGCCTTTCCCGCCCGCCGGACCGAACTGGTACTTCGCGACGGCCTGATTGTGCTCTTCCAGCGTTCGCGAGAACACGTGACTGCCATCGCCGCGTGCCACGAAGTACAACGCGTCCGTGTCGGCAGGATTCAGCGCGGCCTCGATGGCGTCCCTGCCCGGCATCGCGATCGGCGTCGGCGGCAATCCATCGCGCGTGTAGGTGTTGTACGGCGTGTCGGTCTCGAGATCCTTGCGGCGGATGTTGCCATCGTAGCTCCTGCCGATTCCGTAGATGACCGTGGGGTCGGTCTGCAGCTTCATGCCTCGCTTGAGTCGTTGCACGAACACGCCGGCGATCCTCGGCCTCTCGGCCGCCAGCCCGGTCTCCTTTTCCACGATCGACGCCATGATCAGTGCCTCATCGGCGTTCCTGTAGGGCAGTCCGCCGGCCCTCTTGTTCCAGGCCGCGCGCAGCACCTCCTCCATGCGTCCGTGCGCCCGCCTGAGCAGATCCAGATCGGTGGTCTGGCGCGTGACGTGGTAGGTGTCCGGGAAAAACCGCCCCTCCGGGTGCTGTCCCGCATGACCGAGCCGATCCATGACCGCGGCGTCGTCCAGACCCCGCAGGGTCTGCTGCAGTACATCCGACCTCTCGATCCCGGCCCGCACCTGTGCGAAGGTCCAGCCTTCGAGCAGAGTCACCTGATGCTGTACGGTTCTGCCGGAGACCAGCTGATCCATCAGCTGCAGGGCCGTCATGCCCGGCACGATCTCGTATTCGCCGCTTTTGAGCTTGCCGCCGATACCGCGCTGCCTCACCTGCCAGAGGAAGTAGCGCGACGGATGCGCCCACCACCCCCGCTCACGCAGATCGTTCACGACGGTGCGAAAATTGGACCCCGGTTCCACGGTGTAAGTGACCGGCTTCCCGCCCGTCGCCAGGGGCTCGTTGAGGGCGGCGTGATAGTCGTTGTAGATCGCCACGGCCACGAATCCGGCGCCCAGCACGGCGAGGAAGAACAGCCTGACGAGCACCGCCAGCAATCGCGCAATCATCGGGCGTTCATTCCATTCCCAGTTCCGCCCGCAGGCGCTGCGCCAGGGGCTGCGAGTCGTATTCCCTGCCTCCCTCGGGTAACAGGATGCGGCGGACCGGCCAGAGGCCGATGAGGGAGTTGGTCAGGAACACCGCGTCCGCCGCGCGCAGATCGGCCAGCGTCATGCGCCGTTCGATCACCGCTGCGCCGGCGGCGGCGCGCTGCTCGATTATCCGCCGGCGCACGATGCCGGCCACGCCGCAGCCATCGAGCGGCGGCGTGCGGATCTCTCCGTCGGCGCAAACGAAAACATTGCTCATCGTGCCCTCGACGAGATAGCCGTTGGCATCGAACATCAGTCCCTCGGCGATGGCCGGGTCGCTCCATTCGCCGCGCGCGAGCACCTGCTCGAGCCGGTTGAGATGCTTGAGCCCCGCCAGGGCCGGATTGCAGCCCAGCCGCAGCTCGCACAGCCGCACCGTTACGCCCTGCTCGCGGCAGGCAGGCGGATGATCCGGCCAGGGGCTGATGGTCAGGACGCGGGTCGGCGAGGGATGATCCGGGGGGCGGTAACCTCGCCCGCCGGTCCCGCGGGACAAGACGATCTTGAGCACGAGCGGCCGGTCATCGATCGGCAGTTTCAGGAAATCGTCGAACAACTGCTCCGGCGCAGGCGGCGGGATGCGCAGTCGTTCGCAGCCCGCCCGCAGACGCTCGACATGAAGGTTCCAGTTCCTCGGCTGGCCGCCGAGGACGGCGATGGTCTCGAACAGTCCGTCACCGTACTGCAGGCCCCGGTCGTATGCCGAGATGCAGTCAGTCGTTTCGCCGTTCACCACCACGTTGCCCATGGCGGTCATCTTGACCGTCGCGATCAGCGGCGGTCAAGGACGTTTGAAGATGAGGGTGCCGTTGGTGCCGCCGAAACCGAAGGAGTTCGAGAGCGTGATGTCCAGTTTCATCTCGCGTGCCTGGTTGGGCACGTAGTCAAGATCGCACTCGGGGTCCGGCGTGAAGAGGTTGATGGTCGGCGGGGCAACCTGATCGCGAATGGCGAGTATGCAGAAGACCGCCTCGGCCCCCCCCGCGGCGCCAAGCATGTGGCCGACCATCGACTTGGTCGAACTCATGGCGAGCTTGTAGGCATGGGCACCGAAGACCGCCTTCACCGCATCGGTCTCCGCCTTGTCGCCGAAGGGCGTGGAGGTGCCATGCGCGTTGATGTAATCGATCTGCTCCGGATTGAGGCCCGCGCTGCGCAGGGCCAGTCGCATGCAGCGCGATGCACCCTCGCCGCCCGGCGATGGAGCCGTCATGTGGAAGGCGTCGCTGTTGGCGCCGTAGCCGATCAGTTCCGCGTAAATCCGCGCGCCGCGGCGCCGGGCGTGTTCGTATTCCTCCAGTACCATCACGCCGGCCCCGTCGCTGAGGACAAAACCGTCGCGGTCCTTGTCCCATGGGCGCGAGGCTGTTTCCGGACTGTCGTTGCGGGTCGAGAGCGCCTTGGCCGAGGCAAATCCGCCGAGACCCGTTGGCGAGGTCGCCATCTCCGTCCCGCCGGCAACCATGACATCGACGTCGCCGTATTCGATGAGGCGAGCGGCATCGCCGATGGAATGGGTACCCGTGGCGCAGGCCGAGACGATCGCGTAATTCGGCCCCCTGAAGCCGTACTTGATCGAAACGTTGCCGGCGACCATGTTGATGATGTTGCTCGGCACGAAGAACGGGGAGATCTTGCGCGGGCCGCCCTCCAGGAACGAACCATAGCCCCGTTCGATACCGGGCAATCCGCCGATACCGGAGCCGATCAGCACGCCGATCCGTTCCGCGTTGGACTCCGTGACCTCCAGGCCCGAGTCGGTGATCGCCTCGATGGACGCCGCCATCCCGTAGTGGATGAAGGTGTCCATCTTCTTCACGTCCTTGGCCGGAATGAACTTGGTCGCATCGAAGTCCTTGATCTGCCCGCCGAAGGTCGTCGTGAAGTCCGAGGCATCGAAGGAGGTGATGGTGCCGATGCCGCTCTTGCCGGCGACGATGTTCGCCCAGGCCGTGGGCACGTCGTTGCCCACGGGTGCCACCAGTCCCAATCCGGTTACTACCACGCGTCGCTTCGTCACCGTGCTGTTCCTGATCGTGAGGATATAGTGCGCTGCAATAGATTTCGGTCGAGCAAACAAAAAGGCCGCGTCGGGTCCAGCGTCGCGGCCTCGGGGACTGCGTCAGGGCCGGTCGTTACGCCGATGCATGAGCCTTGACGTAGTCGATCGCCTGTTGGACGGTCGTGATCTTTTCGGCCTCCTCGTCCGGTATCTCGGTCTTGAATTCTTCTTCCAAGGCCATGACGAGCTCGACGGTGTCCAGCGAGTCCGCGCCAAGATCGTCGACAAAGGAGGACTCGGTCGTGACCTCCTCTTCCTTCACGCCCAGCTGCTCAACGACGATTTTCTTGACGCGTTCTTCAATGCTGCTCATAGCGGATTATCCTCCCACTGAATTCGGGTCGCCGGGGAAACGGCGGGCCAGTAGTTTAGAGAAAACTCAACAAGTTGCAAGCAAAAGATCCCCCGCAAAAACAATCTGATGCGGGCTCAGCGCCCTACGACACTTTTCCATTCGCCTACGGCATGTACATGCCGCCGTTCACGTGCAAGGTTTCGCCGGTGATGTATCCGGCGGCATCGGAGGCCAGGAACGCCACGGCGGCGGCGACATCCTCGGGCGCGCCGAAGCGGCCGAGCGGGATCTGTCCGGCCAGGGCCGCACGCTGTTCGTCGGTGAGGACGCCGGTCATGTCGGTGACGATGAAGCCGGGTGCGACGGCGTTGACCGTGATGCCCCGGCTTGCGACCTCGCGCGCCAGCGACTTGGTGAATCCGATCATTCCGGCCTTCGCCGCCGCGTAATTGGTCTGCCCGGCGTTGCCCATCGCACCGACCACCGAGGTGATGTTGATGATGCGTCCGTAGCGCTGCTTCATCATTCCGCGCACGTATCCCTTGCACAGTCTGAACACCGATGTGAGATCCGCATTGAGGATCATGTCCCAGTCCTCGTCCTTCATGCGCATCAGCAGGTTGTCGCGGGTGATGGCGGCGTTGTTGACGAGTATGCTGGGGGCGAGTCCGAGTCTCTCGGTTTCCGCCACCAGGCCATCGATCGCCGCGGGATCGGTGACGTCCAGGCGGAACGCATCTCCGGTGGCGCCGATATCGGCCAGCGAGCGGCGAATCGCCTCGAGCCCCGCCTCGCCCGTCGCGGTGCCGATCACCCTCACCCCGTCGCGCGCCAGTTCGCGCAGGATGGCGGCTCCGATCCCGCGGCTGGCCCCCGTTACGATCGCGACGCGCTCCGGGCTGGCTGATCTCATGCGTTGGTTCCCGAGACGTTGATGGCGGCATCCAGGCTTGCCGGATCGAACACGGGCAGGCACTCCAGATCGGATTCGATCCGCCTGCAGAGGCCGGCGAGCACCTTGCCGGGGCCGCATTCGATGATCATGCCGACGCCACGGGCACGCAGGAGCTGAACGGTCTGCAGCCAGCGTACCGGCTCGTAGAGCTGGCGCACGAGGGCCGCGATAATCTCCCCGGAACTGTCGTGCGTCTTCACGTCGACGTTATGTATCACCGGGATCTGTGGCCTGCCCCATGCGACCCGCTGCAACGCCGCGTGCATCTGTTCCGCGGCGCCCATCATCAGGCGGCAATGCGACGGCACGCTCACCGGCAGCAGGACCGCGCGCTTCGCGCCGGCCTCCCTGGCGCCCGCGATGGCGCGCTCCACGGCCTCCCTGTGGCCGGCGATCACGATCTGGCCCGGCGCGTTGAGATTCGCGCAACTGACGACCTGTCCATCGGCGGCCGCGGCACACACCTGCTCCAGCTCCGGCAGTTCCAGGCCCAGCACCGCGGCCATGGCACCCTCCCCCGCGGGGACGGCCGCCTGCATGCATTTCGCGCGTGCCGCTACCAGGCCGACGGCATCGGCGAAGGCCAGCGCGCCGCTGCAGACGAGCGCCGTGTATTCCCCGAGACTGTGTCCGGCGAGAAACGCCGGACGGGTCCCGCCGCTCTCGTTCCAGACCTTCCAGACGGCGACTCCGGCCGCCAGCATCGCCGGCTGCGTGTGCTCGGTCATGTTGAGCTCGGCCTCGGGGCCTTCCCGCACCAACTTCCAGAGGTCGTAGCCGAGGACCTCGGAGGCCTGGCGAAACGTCTCGCTGACGGAGGCGTAGGCCGCCGCCAGTTCCCGCAGCATGCCCACCGCCTGGGAACCCTGTCCTGGAAACACGAATGCCGTGGTCATCATGGATGCAATGAATCGCCGATCGAAGTGTCAGTAGCGGAGCAGCGCCGAACCCCAGGTGAACCCGCCGCCGAACGCCTCCAGGAGCACTGTCTCACCGCGGCGGATGCGTCCATCGCGTATCGCCACGTCCAGCGCCAGGGGCACGGAGGCGGCGGAGGTGTTGCCGTGCTCCTGCACCGTCATGACCACGTGGTCCTCGGAGAGCTTCAGTTTCTTCGCGGTGGCGGCGATGATGCGCTGGTTGGCCTGGTGGGGCACCAGCCAGTCGACGTCGGCCTGCGTCATGTTGTTTGCCGCCAGGGTCTCGTCGACGATGCGTCCGAGCGTATTGACGGCGATCTTGAAGACCTCGTTGCCCTGCATCTCCAGGTACGGGTAGGAATCACCATCCTCGGTCACGCGTTTGGAGACCCCGGTGGGCACCTGCAGCAGCGCCTGATACTGGCCGTCGGCGTGCAGATGAGTGCTGAGTATGCCCGGTGTGGCGCTGGCCTGCAGCACCACCGCACCGGCGCCATCACCGAACAACACGCAGGTCTTGCGATCGGTCCAGTCGACGATGCGCGAGAGCGTCTCCGCGCCGATGACCAGGGCGTTCCTGGCACTGCCGGTCCGGATGAACTTGTCCGCGATGCTGAGCGCGTAGATAAAACCCGTGCAGACGGCCTGCACGTCAAAGGCGGGGCATCCGTGGATGTCGAGCCGCCGCTGCAGCAGGCAGGCGGTGCTGGGGAATATCTGATCGGGGGTGGTGGTGGCGACGGTGATGAGGTCGATATCGCCGGCGTTCAGGCCCGCGGCCTCGATGGCGCGGCGGGCCGCGTGCTCGGCGAGATCGCAGGTGGTCTCGTCATCGGCGGCGACGTGGCGCTTGTGGATGCCCGTGCGTTCCCTGATCCAGGCATCGGTCGTATCCACCATCTTTTCCAGCTCGGCGTTGGTAAGCACCTTCTCGGGCAGGTATCCGCCCGTGCCGGCGAGTCGCGAATAAGTCATCCCGTGCTCCGTGCGAGCAGCAGTTCGCCGACCTGATCGGCGATGCGTTCCGGAATCTTCTTGCCGGCCTCCACCATCGCCTCTTCGATGGCGGTGAGAAACGACACGTCGTCGGCGCTGCCATGACTCTTGATGACGCTGCCGCGCAATCCGAGGAAGCTCGCGCCGTTGTATTGACGTGGATCGGCGCGGTCCTTCAGATTGCGCAGCACGGGCCGGGCAGCCAGAGCAGCGAGCTTGGTCCAGAGGCTGCGGGTGAATTCCTCGCGCGCCATGTCCAGGAGCATCTTCGCGGCGCCCTCCGCGGACTTCAGGGCGATGTTGCCAGAGAAACCATCGCAGACGATGACGTCCACCTCGCCCTTGAAGATATCGTTGCCTTCCACGAAGCCGACGTAGTTCAAGGGACTGCGCGCCAGCAGGGCCGCGGCCTCCTTGACGTTCTCGTTGCCCTTGATCTCCTCCTCGCCAATGTTCAGAAGGGCAACGGTCGGACGCTCCCTGTTCTCCACGGCGCTGGTGAGCACCGCGCCCATGACCGCGTACTGGTAAAGCTCCTTGGCACTGCAATCGACATTGGCGCCCAGATCGAGCACGTGGCTGTGGCCATGCAGGGCCGGAAGTGCGGCGCAGATGGCGGGCCGGTCGATGCCGGCCAGGGTCTTCAGAACGAACCGCGCGGTGGCCATCAGCGCGCCCGTGTTGCCGGCGCTCACGCACGCCTGGCAGGTTCCGCTCTTGACCAGGTCGATGGCCACGCGCATCGAGGAATCCTTCTTGCCGCGCAGGGCCTGTGAGGGAAGCTCGTTCATCTCCACGCGCTGGCTGGCGTGGCGCACGATGAGCCGCTCGCTCGGGCTCGCGCCGCGGCTACGCAGCCCCTCGCCCACCTCGGCCTGGTCGCCGACCAGGGTGATGGCCAGATCCGGATGGATCTGCAAGGCCTTGAGAGCCGCCGGAACGGTCGCAGCCGGACCGCGGTCCCCACCCATCGCGTCCACCGCGATATGGATCTTCACCCGAGCAAGAGACTCAGCGACATGTAAGACTGCGGAGTCGGCGGCGGCCGCCGCGCGGCGGCCGCCACGGTCCGCTGCTTGTTATTCGGCCGCCTTTTCGGCGGGTGTTTCCCGGACTTTCTTGCCACGGTAGTAGCCGTCGGCGCTCACATGGTGACGCCGGTGCACCTCACCGGTCGTCGGTTCGATCGAGAGCGCCGAGGCCGCCAGCGCGTCGTGCGAACGGCGCATGCCGCGTTTCGAAGGGGTCTTGCGATTCTGTTGCACAGCCATTTCGGAAGTCTCCTAACCTGATTCCTATACCGACTCGTTACTGCCTGTCCTTCAGTGTTGCCAGGACGGCGAAGGGATTTTCGCGCGCCTGATCCTGTTCCTGCCCGTTCGCCGGGCCCGCCACGGGCAGGCAGGCACCATCCCCGGGCTCGTGCCGTGGGATCATGGGCAACTGCAGCAGCAATTCATCCTCCACGATCTCGGCCAGTGACATCTGGCCGCGGGTCACGAACAGCGGCTCGTACCGCTCCGAGGCCGTGTCGCCTGCCGCGTCTTCCGGAACGAGCTCCAGCGTCGCATCGACTGCCACCGGGGCCGCCATCCTGCCCATGCAGCGCTGGCAGGTCAGCTCCAGCTCCGCCGTCGCCTCGAGCTTCAGCACCCGTCTGCCCTGCTCGTCCATCCCGAATCGTGCGGTGACGCGCACGCTGGCATCCTCGCTGGCGAGCATCGCCTTCAGCCGTCCCAGGCGTGCGACCGGCAAGTCTCCGGCCAGCTGCACCGCCGCGTCGGCCAGGTGCAGGGGATCGATGTGCTCCGGGAGCCCCCCGCTCATAGGGCGCGGTATTATATGTCAGCGACTTACTGACAAAAAGACGCCGGATGAAAACTGATTCCGCGCCGGATGCCAAGGCCGCCGCCGCTCGCACCCTGGTGCTCGCTTCCACCTCACCCTACCGGCGGGCACTGCTGGCGCGGCTCCGCTACCCTTTCCTCACCGCCAGCCCGGGGCTCGAGGAGGTACCGGAGGAGGGGGAATCCGCCGTGCGGATGGTCACCCGGCTCGCACAGGCCAAGGCCCGGGCGCTGGCGTCCCGGTACCCCGGGGCCGTCATCATCGGATCCGACCAGGTGGCCGTGCTCGATGGCGTCGCGCTCGGGAAGCCCGGTACTCCCGAGCGCGCCGAACGCCAGTTGCGGGAGGCAAGCGGCCGGCGGCTCGATTTCCTGACCGGCCTGTGCGTCCTCGATGCGGCGAGCGGGGCCGCGGCCACGGTCTGCGAGCCGTACGCGGTGCATTTCCGTGCGCTGAGCGATGCGGAAATCACCAACTACGTGCGCCGGGAACAGCCGTACGATTGCGCCGGCAGCTTCAAGTCCGAAGGCCTCGGTGTCGCGCTGTTCGAGCACATGGAGGGCGGCGACCCCACCGCCCTCATCGGCCTGCCGCTGATCCAGTTGACTCGCCTGCTGCGCCAATTCGGGATCGACGTGCTTGCATCCTGATCCAGGGCGCGGATTGCGCTCCGGGGCCCGTCAGCGCAGCTGGATCCGCGAGGTCATCGCCTCGGCCATGGTCCGGCCGAGCCGTTTGGCGAACCGATCGAGAACCGGCTCGTGCGGCGTGTAATCGACTATGTCCTCGGCCTTCACCACGTCGCGGGCGACGTAGCTCGCGCTGCCGAGCGCGTCCACCAGGCCCAGATCGAGCGCCTGTACGCCGGTCCAGATCAGGCCGCTGAACAGCTTCGGGTCCTTGGCGAGTCGGTCGCCGCGTCCCCGCTTCACGGTGTTGACGAACTGCTCGTGTATCTCCTTGAGCAGGCCGCGCGCATGCTCCACCTCTTCCGGCTTGAGCGGTGAAAATGGGTCGAGGAATCCCTTGTCTTCACCGGCCGCCAGCAGCCGGCGCTCGACGCCGAGCTTCTCCATGGTGCCGGTAAAGCCGAATCCGTCCATGAGTACGCCGATGGAACCCACCACGCTCGCCTTGTCGGCATAGATCTCGTCGGCGGCGGCGGCGATATAGTACCCGCCGGAGGCGCACATGTCGGTGATCACCGCGTAGAGCTTCTTCTGCGGGTATTTCTCGCGCAGCCGAACGATCTCGTCGTTGATGTAGCCGGCCTGCACGGGACTGCCGCCCGGGCTGTTGATGCGCAGGATCACCGCCGCGGAGTGCTTGTTCTCGAAGGCATCGCGCAGTGCGCCGACTATGTTGTCGGCGCTCGCCTCGCTGTCGGCCGCGATGACGCCGTTGACCTCGATGAGCGCGGTGTGGCGTCCGGTGGCCAGCGGCGTACCACCCATTCCGCCCGACTTGAACAGGAACAGGAGCACGAGCAGGTAGGCGAAGCCGAGCAACTTGAAGAAGATGCCCCAGCGGCGTGCCCGTCGTTGCTCCTCCAGGGCGGCATAGGCGAACTTGTCGATGATCTGTTGCTGCCAGTTCGGTGCCTGTGGCGTCGAGCCTGGCGGGATGCTCGGATTGTTCTCAGTCATGGTCTCCTGCGTCCGGCTTTGCGTTTTGTCTCGGCCGCCGTCGGTGTCGACGGCGTGAGCGCGCGGAGCACGCTCTCCAGTTCCGCCGGCAGGGGTGATTCTACAGTCGCCGCGGCCCCGGTTTCGAGCGGGATCTCCAGCCGCTGTGCGTGCAGAAACAGTCGCCGCAGCCCGAGGGCGAGCACGCGCCTGTTGAAGGCCTCATCGCCATATTTGTCGTCCCCCGCCACGGGGAAGCCGGCGTGCCGCGCATGCACGCGGATCTGGTGGGTGCGGCCGGTCCGGAGATCGGCACTGAGCAGACTACAGTCTTGGAACTGCCGACAAAGAGAAAAATGTGTGATCGCGGCCTTGCCGGCGTGTTGATCGACACGGACCACCGCCTCGCCGCCGGGGCGCACGTCCTTCTTCAGTGACGAGGAGATGGTGCGATCCGGGCCCTTCCACGTTCCCCGGGCGAGCAGCAGATAGCGCTTGCCGATCCGGCCCTCGCGGAGTTGTTCGTGCAAGCGCCGCAGGCTGCGCATCGATTTGGCGATGATGAGGCAGCCGGAGGTGTCGCGATCGAGACGATGGGCGAGCTCCAGGAACTGCTCCGCGCCGCGGGCGTTGCGCAGGGTCTCGATGAGGCCGTAGCGCAGGCCCGATCCGCCATGGACGGCCATGCCGGACGGCTTGTCGAGTATCAGCATCTGTTCGTCCTCGTACAGGATGCGACCCTCCAGAAACTGACCTCGCGGGCCGCCCCCCCGGGCCGCCTGCGACTCCGGCTCCCGCCGGATCGGCGGGAGCCGGACGAGATCGGCCTCCGCCACGCGGGTCTCCGGCTTGGCCCGCCGCCCGTTGATACGGATTTCGCCGCGTCGCAGCATGCGGTAAATGTGACTTTTCGGGACGTTGCCAAGCATGGAGACCAGCAGATTATCGATGCGACGGCCCGCCTGATCGGCGTCGATCTGCAGGTGACTGACCTCCTCGGTCCGCAACTGCGGTCTCTGGATCATGGGTGGTGCGGCTTTATTGCCGCCGGATGACGCGGCTGCTATAGTATTCGATGCTGATATTGTACAGCTAACTTAAAGTTTTAATTCGAAATTTGTGCCGGCGGCTCCGGTGCGCCAGGCGGCGAAGCCGCTGGCGGCGGGAGGCGTGTCGGCGGCGCGGCAGGTGCGTACAGGGCGCATCATGTCAGCGGAACATGCAGGATTCCCGGCATCACCGCAGCGAAAAGCGGTGTTTATTGAGGCGCTCCTCCCTCCCGCGTGGGTCAAAATGCCCCGCAGCAGACCCGGCCAGGCTCGACGACAGCCGCCCTGGGGTCAACCGGCTGCAGGGAACGGGCGCCAGACAGGATTACTACAAAATGAAAAGAATGCTCATCAACGCGACTCATCCGGAGGAGTTGCGCGTTGCGCTCGTCGACGGCCAGAAACTTTACGACCTCGACATCGAATCCACCGGCCGCGAGCAGCGAAAATCCAACATCTACAAGGGCCGCATCATCCGGCTGGAACCCAGCCTGGAGGCGGCCTTCGTCGACTACGGCGCCGACCGCCACGGCTTCCTGCCTCTTAAGGAGGTCGCCCGCAGCTACTTTGCCGAGACTGCCCAGACCGGCCGCCCGAACATTCGCGAGGCCTTGCGCGAGGGTCAGGAACTCGTCGTTCAGGTTGAAAAGGACGAGCGTGGGAACAAGGGCGCGGCGCTGACCACCTTCATCAGTCTGCCGGGTCGCTACCTGGTCCTGATGCCCAACAATCCGAGGGCGGGCGGCGTTTCGCGCCAGATCGAGGGGGCTGACCGCGACGATGCCCGCGACGCGATGAACTCGCTGGTCGTGCCCGAGGGAATGGGCCTCATCCTGCGCACGGCGGGCGTGGGCAAGGCCGCCGAGGAGCTGCAGTGGGACCTCGAGTACCTGCTCAAGCTGTGGAGCGCCATCGACGAGGCCTCGCGTCAGCGCCAGGCGCCGTTTCTCATATACCAGGACCGCGACGTCATCATCCGCGCCATCCGCGATTATCTGCGCGGCGACATCGGCGAGATCCTGATCGATGACAAGTCGCTGCACGAGAAGGCGCAGGAATTCATGCAGCAGGTCATGCCGAACAACCTGCGCAAGCTGAAGCACTACAGCGACAGCATTCCGCTGTTCACCCGGTATCAGATTGAGAGCCAGATCGAATCGGCGTTCGAGCGTGAGGTCAAGCTGCCCTCCGGCGGCGCCCTGGTCATCGAGCCCACCGAGGCGCTGATCACCATCGACATCAATTCCGCCAAGGCCACGCGCGGCGGGGACATCGAGGAAACGGCGCTGAACACCAACCTCGAGGCGGCCGATGAGGCGGCGCTGCAACTGCGGCTGCGCGACCTCGGCGGCCTCATCGTCATCGATTTCATCGACATGATGATCCAGAAGAACCAGCGCCTGGTCGAAAACCGGCTGCGCGAGGCGCTCAAGGTCGATCGGGCTCGGGTTCAGGTCGGAAAGATCTCCCGCTTCGGCCTGCTCGAGATGTCGCGGCAGCGGCTGCGCCCCTCGCTGGTCGAGTTCAGCCACATCGTCTGTCCGCGTTGCAGCGGCAACGGGGCCATACGCAGCGTGGAATCCCTGTCGCTGTCCATCCTCCGGCTCATGGAGGAGGAGGCAATGAAGGAGTCCACGGCCAAGGTTGTGGTGCAGGTGCCGGTGGACGCTGCAACCTTCCTGCTGAACGAGAAGCGACGCGAGATCTGGCGCATCGAGGATCGCTACGACGTCTCGGTGATCGTCATTCCGAACATGAACCTGGAGACCCCTCATTACCAGGTGCAACGCATACGCGAACAGGATGCGGGACTGGCAAGTCAGACCGAGAGCAGCTACAGGCTGGTCGCACCGGCCGAGCCCGAGGCGGCCGTCGAAGGCACGGCGACGGCGCCGCGGGCGGTGCAGGAGGAACCTGCGGTAAAGGACATACATCGCCAGATGACGCCGGCCCCCGTCGTCGCGGAGATCGACACGCCGGCCGCGGAGCCGCCTCCCGCAGGCGGCATCGTCAAACGCGTGCTCGCAATGCTGTTCGGCACCCAGCCGAGGGAGGCGCCGGCTGCGGCGCCCGCGCCCGCACCGCGTCAGGATCGCCCGCCGCCGGCCGGGAGGCGCGGGCCGCCGCGCCAGGATCAGCGTCGCGAGCAGCAGCAGCGCGACCGACGGGAGCGGCGCGACCAGGGACCGCGGCGCGATCAGGGACCGCGGCGCGACGACGGTCAGCCACACCGCCCGTCGCCGCAAGGCGGAACCCCGGGTGGCATGCAGCCCCGCCCGGAACAGATGGCCCGCGATCGCGAGGAGACCGACGAGGGCGGCGGCGATGAAGCTCGGCGCGGCAGACGCGGCCGGCGCGGCGGGCGCAATCGCAGCCGGCGGCGCGAGGGGGAACGCAATCCCGCGCAGGCTGCCCAGGGCGCAGCCGCGGCCGAGCGCGAGGACCAGGATGCGAGCGTCGCGATGGCCAATTTCCAGCCGCCGTCGCCGGAGCGGACCGATGAGGGTTCCGCACACGAGTCGGCGGCCGCCGCGCCGCAGGCAGAGGAGTACGCCCCGGTGCCGGTGGACCACCGCCTGGCGTTCGTGCCGGAGGCCGGGCCCGCCGTGGAAACCGCCGCCACCGAACCGGTCACCGCTTTCCCGGCACAGCGCACGTTCACCCGCCCCGAACCGGACAGCGAGGCCGCCGCGCCCGCCGTCCACGGCGAAAGCGCCGCGTCCCAGGGGTCGAGTACCGAGACGCACAGCTAGCATCCCTGAGGCCCGCGCCCGGGGGACAGCGCGCGGCGCAGCTCTCAGTGCTCGCGGGAGTTGCGGAAGGTCACCTCGGGCCATCTCTCCATCGCCAACTCCAGATTGACGCGGGTCGGCGCCAGGTAGGCGAGATTGCCGGCGCCGTCGGTGGCGAGGTTTGCGTGACATTTCTCCTCGAACTGCTCGAGCTTCGCCGCATCCTCGCAGCCGATCCATCGGGCGACGGCGATGCCTATCGGTTCGAAGGTGCACTCGACGCCGTACTCGTGTTTCAGTCGCCAGGCCACCACGTCGAACTGCAGCGCGCCGACCGCCCCGAGGATGAGATCGTTGTTGATCCGCGGCCGGAAGACCTGGGTGGCCCCCTCCTCGCTCAGCTGCACAAGCCCCTTTTGAAGGGCCTTCATGCGCAGCGGGTCGCGGAGCACGACACGCCGGAACAGATCCGGGGCGAAATAGGGTATGCCCGTGAACCTCAGCGTCTCGCCCTCGGTGAAGGTGTCTCCGATTTGGATGGTGCCGTGGTTGTGGATGCCCAGGATGTCGCCCGGCCAGGCCGCCTCGGCCTGATCGCGGTCCCGGGCCATGAATCGCAACGCGCCGCTGATCGTCACGTCCTTGCCGGTGCGAACCTGGTGGGCTCGCATTCCGTTCCCGAACCGCCCCGAGCACACGCGCAGGAAGGCGACCCGGTCGTGATGGGCCGGATCCATGTTCGCCTGGATCTTGAATACGAAGCCGCTGAACTTCTCCTCCTGGGGCTGTACCCTCCGCTCCAGCGCCTCGCGCGGTCGTGGTGGCGGGGCATGCTCGACGAAATAGTCCAGCAGCTCGCGCACGCCAAAACTGTTCAGGGCCGAGCCGAACAGCACGGGCGTGAGCCGGCCGGCGAGAAATTCCGCCTCATCCGGGAGGTCGCCGGCCCCGCCCAGTAGTTCCAGGGCCTCCTCGAAATCCGCCAGCTGCGCTCCGAGCGCCTCGGCAACCGCGGCGTCCTTCAAGTCCGATATCACGTTACCTTCCGCCGCTCCGTCGCCACTGCGCGAGCGGTAAAGGCGCAAGTGCCCTGCGATGAGGTGATATACGCCGCGGAATCGCGTTCCCGAGCCGATCGGCCAGGTCACGGCGGCACAGCGGATCTTCAGCATCCGTTCGATCTCGTCCATCAGATCGAGCGGATCGCGGCTTTCGCGGTCGAGCTTGTTGATGAACGTGATGATCGGGGTATCCCGCATGCGGCAGACTTCCATCAGCTTGATGGTGCGTTCCTCCACGCCCTTGGCCGCATCAATCACCATCAATGCAGCGTCCACGGCGGTGAGAGTGCGATAGGTGTCTTCGGAGAAGTCCTCGTGACCCGGCGTATCGAGCAGATTCATGATGCGGTCCCGGTAGACGAACTGCATCACCGAGGAGGTGACGGAGATGCCGCGCTGCTTTTCGATCTCCATCCAGTCGGAAGTGGCGTGGCGCGAGCTTTTCCGGCCTTTTACGGTTCCGGCGATCTGGATTGCCCCGCCCAGGAGCAGCAGCTTCTCCGTCAGGGTGGTCTTGCCGGCATCGGGGTGCGAAATTATGGCGAAGGTGCGCCTGCGTGAGATCTCACGGTGAAGTTCGGACATGATTGACAACCGATCGTATCAGGACGAATGCGGCGACTGGCATCCTTCGAGCGTGACCATGGCGATCGAGTACTCGCCCTCGTCGCTCAGGCTCAGGTGACCACGCGTGACGCCGAGATACTCCATCCTTTCCCGTGCCCCACCGACGAATTCGAGCAGAGGCTTGCCGCGGGGGTCGCTGCCCACGATGATGTCGCGCGCGTGAACGCCGCCGGCGAAGCCGGTTCCGAGCGCCTTTGCGGCTGCCTCCTTGGCGGCGAACCGCTGCGCCAGGAATTCCGGTTTGCGCCTGGAGCCGGCGAACCGCGGGTACTCGGTGTCATGGAGTATGCGGCGCGCCAGCCGTTCCCCGTAACGCGCCATCCCCACGCGTATGCGTGCGACGCGCACCATGTCCACGCCTATTCCGATGATCACCGGCGCGCCTCGACCATCAGCCGTTTCATCTCCCGCACGGCCTCCTCCATGCCACTGAGGATCGCGCGTGACACGATCGCGTGACCGATGTTGAGCTCCCGTACCACCGCGATGGCGGCTACCGGCTGCACGTTGTGATAGGTCAGCCCATGTCCCGCATTGACCTGCAGCCCGCATTGGTGCGCGAAGTTCGCCGCTCCCTGCAGGCGTTCCAGCTCCGCCCGGTGCGCAGGCGGGTCGGCCGCCGCGGCATAGTTTCCCGTATGCAGTTCGATGGCCGGCGCGCCGCATTCGGCTGCCGCATCGATCTGGCGTTCGTCGGCATCGATGAACAACGACACCCGGATGCCGGCATCGGCAAGCCGACGGCACGCCGACCGCACCCGGTTGAGCCTTCCGGCGACATCGAGGCCGCCCTCCGTGGTCAACTCTTCGCGTCGCTCCGGCACCAGGCAGCAGTCCTGCGGTTTGAGCCGGCGCGCGATGCGCAGCATTTCATCCGTCACTGCCATCTCCAGGTTCAGACGCGTCTGCAGGACCTCTTTCAGCACGGCGACGTCACGGTCCTGGATGTGCCGGCGGTCTTCCCGAAGGTGCACGGTGATGCTGTCGGCGCCCGCCCGCTCGGCAGCGAACGCGGCGTCGACCGGATCCGGGCAGCGCGCGCGACGGGCTTGTCTGAGCGTGGCCACGTGATCGACGTTAACGCCTAGATAGATGAATGCGTCGCGCATGAGTCTGGGGGAAGGCAGATGAGAAATTCGGGCGGCGCGAATTGTATCAGTCCGGCGGCTGTCCCGCTCGGGTTTGCGTCCGGGCGCGCCGCTCAGTACTCGTCGAACCAGGCGCGGCTGTGCAGCGGTTTGTCGCCGAGGTGAATCCGGAGCAGGGCACGCAGCAGACGCTTGGCCTCGGCACGGTGCAGCGGCGCCGTCAACTGCTCCTCGTTGAGCGCCAGCAGCGTCGCGCCGGAGATCGCGATACCTTCCTCGGGCGCCGCATCCCCATCCCGAACCGCAATCGGCCCATGCCCGGGAACGTAACGGTAGAGGCGCTCGGGATCGACCGGCCGTGCGGTGTCCGCGTCGCTGACGAGAATGACGCCGTAACCGGCGGTCTCCAGCAGATGTTTCTCGAATATCCGCAACGTCGGCTCGGCGGCGGCGGGCTCCGCCGCCAGCCGCTCCAGCGCCGCCCGATAACGCGCGTACAGCTCCGGATGCGCGTCGTTGCGGGGCAGTGCCCTGAGCAGCAGTTCGTTGAGATAGAACGCACAGAGCGCAGTCTGGCCGCTGATGGCGAACGGCTCGCCCGCGCCCTCCACCTGCACGAGCGTCACCAGCTCGCTACGGCGCGTCGACCATGCGGTCAGGAGCGGACGGAATGGTTGCAGCAGGGCGGCGAGCGGGCTGCCGCGTCGCGTGACGCCCCTGGCCACCGCGCCGATCCGACCGTGTCGCGCGGAGAACAATTCGACCAGCAGGCTGGATTCCCGATAGCTGCGGCGGTGCAGGACGCAGGCCTCGTGCAGTTCAGTCTGCACGCCCCGGGCTCCCACGGCGATTGCGGATGGTGCGTTCAGTCGGCGACGTCGATGCCGAGCTGCCGCAGCAAGCGGCTGTCATCGGACCAATTCTCCTTCACCCGCACCCAGGTCTGCAGGAAGACCTTGCGCCCCAGAAACCGCTCGATGTCGTGGCGCGCCTGTTCGCCTATCCGGCGCAGCATACGGCCGCCCTTGCCCACGACGATCGGCTTCTGACCGCTCCTCTCCACCCAGATCGTCGCGGCGATTCGGGTCATCCGCTCGTCGTCCTTGAATTCATCGATGACGACGCTGGTGGCATAAGGGAGTTCCTCACCCAGCAGCCGGGTGAGTTTCTCGCGGACGATCTCGGCAACGAAGAATCGCTCGCCGCGGTCGGAGATCTGGTCGCCATCGTAGAGATGATCGCGCTCGGGGAGCAGCGCGGCGATGCACCGGTGCAAGGCATCGATATTGTCTCCACTGCGCGCGGAGACGGGCACGATGTCATTGAAGGAAAGCTTGCCGGCGAGATTCTCGAGCACGGGCAGCAGCGTCTTCTTTTCCTTGATGAGATCGACCTTGTTCACCGCCAGGATGACTGGCAGGCCCGCGGCCCTGACCTGCGCGAGCGCATGGTCGTCGGCATCGGTCCACCGGTCGGCCTGCACCACCAGGAGCACCAGGTCTACGCCTTCGAGCGCGCCCAGGGCCTCGCGATTCATGGAACGATTGAGCGCCTTGGCGGGGCGCACCTGCAGGCCGGGCGTGTCCACGTACACGACCTGCATCTCGTCCTCGGTGTGTACGCCCAGTATGCGTTGGCGCGTGGTCTGGGGCTTGCGGGAAGTGATGCTGAGCTTCTGGCCGAGCAGCCGGTTCAGCAGCGTCGACTTGCCGACGTTCGGGCAGCCGAAAATGGCAACGATACCGCAACGTGGCATGCTAGTTTCCCCCGGCACTCCGGCCGAGCAGCCGCGCGAGCATGCGCTCCGCCGCCTGTTGTTCGGCATGCCGCCGGCTGCGTCCCTCGCCGGTGACGGGGGCCAGGGCATCCTCCAGCATGCATTCGACGACGAAATGCTGGTCGTGCGGATCGCCCTCCACCCGCGTCGTGCGGTATGTCGGCAGCGGCCGACCGCGCGCCTGCAGCCACTCCTGCAGCTCGGTCTTGGGGTCCTTGGTCATCTCGGCGGCGGACAGGTTCGCGATCCGCCGATCGAGCAGGCGCGTGATCGCGGCACGGCAGGCCTCATATCCGCCGTCGAGATAGATGGCGCCGAGGATCGCCTCCAGTGCGTTCGCGAGGATGGAGGCCCGGCGAAAACCGCCGCTCTTCAGCTCGCCTTCGCCGAGGCGCAGGTGCGCGCCGAGATCGAGTTCGGCGGCCAGCTCGGCAAGCGTCTCCTTGCGCACCAGCGCCGCACGCAGGCGGGTGAGCAGGCCCTCATCGGCGTCCGGGAAGCGCCGGTAGACCTCCTCGGCAACGACCAGCCCCAGCATCGCGTCGCCCAGGAATTCCAGGCGCTCGTTGTGAGGATATCCGGCACTGCGATGGGTGAGCGCCTGTGTGCACAGGCGCCCGTCGGCGAATTCGTATTGGAGTGTCGCGGACAGATTGGCCAAGGCCGCCTCAGCCCTGCGCCTGGGGTCGCCGGGGTCGCGCGGCGGCGTGCTCAGGGGGTGTAGGCCGGGATGGCGATCTGCTTGTCCACCCTGAGGACGACATCGAGCGCGCCCAGGAAAGGAGCGCGGATCTCGTACTTCATGCTCATGGTGCGGCCTTCATTGTCCTTGTTCTTGGTGACGGTGAAGATCTTCTTCAGGTCCTCCGGGCGGCTGAACTTGTCGACATCCTCGATCTCGAAATGCCGCAGCAGTCGGTACTTCATTTCGGACTCGTCGAGCGTGCGGATCTCGGTCTGCGCGGCGAGCGATTGCATCGCCTTCTCGACCTTGAACTTCTCCATGTACAGCGGCAGGAGCTTGATGACGACCAGCGCCGCCGCGGCGACGAGCACGCAGTAGAACAACAGTTCCCAAAGACTAAGACCCCGCTGCCGATGTGATAGGTTCATCTTGCCCCTCCCCCTCAATGGATACGCTGGCCCAGGCGCCGCCAGTCAATTATATGGTCCTTGTTCTGCAGATCGAAATTCATCCAGATGTAGACCGCCCGGCCGATGAGATTCTCGTCGGGGACGAAACCCCAGAACCGGCTGTCCCGGCTGTTGTCCCGGTTGTCGCCCATGACGAAGTAGTGCCCTTCGGGGACGATGCTTTCCCCGTCCATGGACGGCAGTTGCGGCCGGATGAGGATCAGGTGGTCCACGTCCCCCAGCTTTTCCGTCATCATCGGGTCGCCGTCCTGGTCGGAGCCCGCCCCGGCGCCGACATAGGTGCCCGCCGGCTCCAGCGTCATCGCCTGGCCATTGACGTAAAGCGTGCGATCCCGGTATTCGATATGGTCGCCGGGCAACCCGACAACCCGCTTGATGAAGGGTGTCGAAGGGTCCACGGGGTAGCGGAACACGACGACGTCGCCGCGCCGCGGTGAGCCCAGCTCGACGAACTTCTTGTTGAGCACCGGCAGGCGCAGACCGTAGTTGAACTTGTTCACCAGGATGAAGTCGCCCACCAGCAGCGTCGGCATCATCGAGCCGGAGGGGATCCGGAACGGCTCGAACAGGAACGACCGCAGTAGCAGAACGACCAGGAAGATCGGGAAGAACGAGCGCGCGTAGTCGACGATCACCGGCTCGCGGCGCGAGGCCTGTATCGTCCTGTCGTCGGCGCCTGCCGTGCGCGTCATCGTGGCGCGCTGGCGCCGCGGCGCCAGCACCCATGCATCGGCTGCCCAGATGACACCGCTCGCCAGGGTCAACAATACCAGCAGCAGAGAGAAGTCGAAGTTCATTTTTCCTTGCCTATGCTCAAGACCGCCATGAAGGCTTCCTGGGGGATCTCAACGGTGCCGAATTGCTTCATGCGCTTCTTGCCCTCTTTCTGCTTCTCGAGCAGCTTGCGTTTGCGGGTGATGTCGCCCCCGTAGCATTTCGCCAGCACGTTCTTGCGCATCGCCCTGACCGTCTCGCGCGCAATGATGTTCGAGCCGATGGCGGCCTGTATCGCCACGTCGAACATCTGACGCGGGATGAGCTCGCGCATCTTCTCCGCCAGCTCGCGTCCCCGCCGCTGGGCGTTGTCCTGGTGCACGATGAGCGAGAGGGCGTCGACCTTCTCGCCGTTGATGAGGATGTCGACCTTGACGAGCTTTGCCGGCTGGTGCCGCAGGAAGGTGTAGTCCATCGAGGCGTATCCGCGTGTGACCGATTTCAGCCGGTCGAAGAAATCGGTGACCATCTCGCTCAGCGGCATCTCGTAGGCGATCGCGACCTGGCCGCCGAGGTACTGCATGCGCTTCTGCACGCCCCGGCGCTCCGCGCACAGCGTGATGACGTTGCCGAGGTACTGGTGCGGCACCAGGACGTCGGCCTGGATGATGGGCTCGCGGATCTCCTCGATCTTGTTCACGGGCGGCAGTTGCGCAGGGTTGTCGACCTGCAGTACCTCACCGCCGGCCGTCAACACCTCGTAAACCACCGTCGGCGCCGTGGTGATGAGGTTGAGGCCGTATTCCCGCTCCAGCCGCTCCTGCACGATCTCCATGTGCAGCATGCCGAGGAATCCGCACCGGAATCCGAATCCCAGCGACTGGGAGGTCTCCGGCTCGTACTGCAGGGCCGAATCATTCAGGCGCAGCTTGGCCAGGGCCTCGCGGAAGGCCTCGTAATCGGCCTGATCGATCGGATACAGGCCGGCGAACACGTTCGGCTTGATGCGCTTGAAGCCGGGCAGCGGTGCCTTCGCCGGTCGGCCGGAGTCGGTGAGCGTGTCGCCCACGGGCGCCCCGTCGACTTCCTTGATCCCCGCGATTACCCATCCCACCTCCCCCGCCTGCAGCATCTCGCGATCCACCTTCTTGGGCGTGGAGATCCCCACCCTGTCGACCTCGAAGTCGCGGCCGGTCGACATCACCCGGACCTTCGAGCCTACCCGCAGACTGCCGTCCACGACCCGTACCAGCGAGACCACGCCCAGGTAGTTGTCGAACCACGAATCGATGATCAGGGCCTGCAGCGGCCCGTCCGGGTTCCCGCGGGGCGGCGGTATCCGATCGACCAGCACGTGCAGCAATTCGCGCACGCCCGTGCCCAGCTTGGCGCTTACCCGCACGGCGTCGGTGGCGTCGATGCCGATGATCTCCTCGATCTCCTGGATGACCCGGTCGGGGTCCGCGGCCGGCAGGTCAATCTTGTTCAGGACCGGCAGCACCGTCAGCCCCTGGTCGACCGCCGTGTGGCAGTTCGCCACCGACTGGGCCTCGACTCCCTGGGCGGCGTCGACCACCAACAGCGCCCCTTCGCATGCGGCGAGCGAGCGGGAGACTTCGTAGGCGAAGTCCACGTGCCCGGGCGTGTCGATGATATTGAGCTGGTAGGCCTTGCCGGTGTCGGCCTTGAACCCGAGCGTGACGCTCTGGGCCTTGATGGTGATGCCCCGCTCGCGTTCCAGATCCATGGAGTCCAGCACCTGGGACTCCATCTCGCGCTGGGTCAGGCCGCCGCAGATCTCGATCAACCGGTCGGCAAGCGTCGATTTGCCGTGGTCGATGTGGGCGATGATGGAGAAGTTTCGAATGTGGTCCATGCCGGCGCGGGCGTTCGTGTTTCTGGGAGTTTCCGCGCATCCGAACCGCGCGCCCGCCGTCGGGCGGGAGAGCAGATCAAGGGGTCTCTCGATCGCGCGCCGATTCTAGCGTCTTTGCGGCGCTGCCGGAACCTTTGACACCCAGGTGGCCGATGACCGCACCGGGGTCCAGATGGTAATGGCAGATCTCGGTCTGCCCGTCGAGCAGTACCGGAACGAGCTCGTCGTAGTGGGAGTGGAGCGCCGCGTGACCGGCCGCGTCGATGTCGATGACCTCGATGTCGAAGTCGTGCGTGACCTGCAGCGCCTTCAGGGCCCGCAGCATGTCCGCGCAGAGATGGCAATAAGACCGCGAGAGCAGCGTCAGCCGCGGCCTCACCCCTTGTCGTCCCCGGGGACCTTCAGGGCCAGAAATACCGGCCCGCCGCGCCGCTGTATCAGTACCGGCACCGACTTGCCCGCTGGCAGCTTGTCGACGATCTCCTTGAACTGCCTGGCGTTCTCCACCTTCTGGTTGTCGACCATCATGATGACGTCGCCCTCGCGGATCCCGGCCTTGTACGCCGGCCCGTCCTCCACCTCGGTGACGATCACGCCGCGGTCCTCGACCTCGAGCTCATCGCGTTGCTGCCTGGTCAGATCGCTGACCGTGAGCTTGAGCTGACTGTCCGAGCTGCCCTTGGGCTTGCCCTCGCGGTCACCGAGCATCGGTGCGAGTTCGTCCTCCTTGGGAAGTTCCGCCACGGCGACCTGCAGGGACTCCACCCGGCCGTTGCGCATCACCTTGAGGGGGACCGTCTCGCCGATCCGGGTACTGCCGACCAGAGGCGGCAGATCCGAGGAGGTATCGATCGGTCTGCCTGCAAACTCGAGCACCACGTCGCCGGCCTGTATACCGGCCTTGGCGGCCGGTCCGTCGGGCACCACCTTCGAGACCAGGGCACCGTGCGGCTTGTCCATCTTGAAGGATTCCGCCAGGTCCTGGGTGACGTCCTGGATGATGACGCCGAGCCAGCCGCGGCTGACCGCACCTTTCTCGCGCAGCTGCTCGTAGACGTTCATCACCACCTCGATCGGGATGGCGAAGGAAAGTCCCATGAATCCGCCGGTGCGGCTGAAGATCTGGGAATTCACGCCGACCACCTCGCCGTCGAGATTGAACAGTGGCCCTCCGGAATTGCCGGGATTGATGGCGACGTCCGTCTGGATGAAAGGCGTGTAGTTCTCGTTCGGCAGGCTGCGCCCCTTGGCGCTGACGATGCCGGCGGTTGCCGAGTGGTCGAATCCGAACGGGGACCCGATCGCGAGCACCCACTCGCCGACCTTCAGGTCTGCGGAACTGCCGACCTTCACCGTCGGCAGGTTCTGGGCGTCGATCCTGAGCACGGCGAGGTCGCTGCGCTCGTCCGTACCGATGAGCTTGGCCTTGAATTCGCGCCGATCGCTCAACCGCACCATGATCTCGTCGGCGTCCTTGACGACATGATTGTTGGTGATGACGTAGCCGTCGCGGGAGATGATGAATCCCGACCCGAGAGACTCCGCCGGCACGTCGCTGCCGAAACCTTCCTGGCCTTCGAAGAACTTCTTCAGAAAGTCGTGCAGCGGACTGTCCTCGGGGATGTCGGGGATCTTGAAGTCCTTCGGTATGCCAGTCCCCCCCTTCGGACTCGTCGAGGTGGTTCCGATATTGACTACCGCGGGTCCGTATTCCTCCACCAGTTGCGTGAACTCGGGGAGCGATCGGGCCGCGGACGCGCTCGCCCACGCGTACAGCGTGGCCGCGGCCAGCACGAACAGGTAGCGTTTGATAGCCTGCATGGTCACTCCCCCAAAAATGATTCGGTCCCCCGCCGGATGCGGTCAATGCCTGTTTGCAAGCACCACGGAGCCGGCGATCTGGCGCACCGTGAGCGGCGGTACTTCGCCCACGACCGTCACCTGATAATTGTCGTTCAATCTGCTATAGGTGTTCACGGCGCCCACGGCGGTGAAGCCTTCCAGGGAGTCGGCCTTGTCCTTCAGTTTCTCGACGAACACCGATATCGTCGCCAGTCCGTCGGAGAACACGATATGCTCCACGGGCGAGTCGCTGGCCGAGAGCCGCTGGATCTTGTATTCGCGTTGCGAAAACCCCTCCGGGACCCACTGGACCAGCCATTTCTGCGCGACGGGCAGTTCCAGGGACGGGCTCTCCTCGGACCTGCTCTTGTCGAAGGTCGTGAAATTATCGCTGTTCACTGCCGGCCGCAGAAGATCATCGGCGATGGTCGCCGGCAGCGTCAGTTGGGTGAAGAGTATCTGCTCCAGGATGGTGCCGCGGCTGTTGACGACCTCCGAACGAAGCAGGAGCCGATTCTCGGCGTCGATCCAGAATCGATAGCCATAACGAAACGCGCTGCGCGGCAGCACGCCGATTACCCATGCGCGCCGCCCCGCAACTCTGTCCCGTCCGATCAGCTCGAACTGGTAGTTGACCGCGATCTCCGATGCGGGCTGCCGGAAGCTGGGGAGAAACTTGCGCATGGCGCGCTTCTCGATCATCACCGCGCGGCGGTCGGGCAGATAGCATTTCACCGTATCGTTGCTGCGTATGACCTCGCGGGGCGATCCCGAGAGGGAGACTATGCGCTCCTGCTCGCCGTTCTCGTCAGCGCGGTGGATGACGCGCATGCTGTCGGCGTCCACGCCGCGGCTGTAAACGAACACGCCGTCGTAGTTCAGTTCGCGCGTCGCCCGGGCCATGCTCTCGAACAGGCTCTCCGGAGTGGGATCGCCGCCCGTCCCGGCCTGGGCGTGCCCGGCGGCCAGCAGCGCGACCAGCCATAACCAGACGCGGCCCCGGGACTTTGCCGTCACCGCCATTCGCTACTGGTCCGTGCCGTAACCAACGACCTTGACGTAAGGGAGCACGCCCGGGCTGCCCATCATGGCGCGCTGTTCACTGTAGTTCACGATGTAGCTGTTCAACCTGGACCGCGCCGAGGGCATCGGCGCGCCGCCGGCTTCGCGGCCGGGCTCGCCCCAGAACGCGTCGCCGGGACCGTAGGCGCCGACCGCACGGAGCGGCTCGTGCGCGGGAGCCTCGACCAGGGCCGCTGCCGGTGCAAACGGCTGCTGTGCGACGAGCGACGAGCCGGCGGGGAGCGTCGCCGGCGAGGTCGCGATCGCCGCGCCCGGCGATACGGTCGAGGTGCCCATGTTGCGCACTCCGAAGACCGCCACGGCGGCGACTGTCGCCGCGATCGCAGCCCCTGCCAGCGGCCTTGTCCAGTGCTCGCGGCGGCGTGCCGGCGACAACACGGTCGGTTCCGCGCCGAGCGCCTGCCGGAGGCGGTCGCCGAACTGCCTGTCGAGGTAGGGCGGCAGTTCCGCGCGCATGGCCTGGCCCATGAGGTGGTAACGCGCCCAGCAGGCGCGCATCTCGGGGTCATTGAGGCTGTTTTCAACGGCACGGCGCTCGATCTCCGTGCATGCTCCGTCCACATACGAGGACAGCTTCAGCAGCTTCTCATCTGTCATAAGTACCCGCCTACTCAAGTAACGGCTTCAACTGAATGTCTATCGCCTCGCGCGCCCGGAATATCCGGGAGCGCACCGTGCCGATCGGGCATTCCATCACCTCGGCAATTTCCTCGTAACTCAGACCGTCCATCTCGCGCAGCGTGATGGCGGTTCGCAAATCGTCCGGCAATCGTTCGATCGTCCGGAACACCGTGTCCCTGATCTGTTCGGTCAGCAGGAGGTTCTCAGGTGTTTCGACCTCATGCTGCAACTCTTCAATATTGACCTCGCCGTCCTCGCCGTTCCCGCTCAGGTCGACCTCCAGCGGCCGGCGCGACAGCGTCACAAGGTGGTTCTTGGCCGTATTGATGGCAATGCGGTAGAGCCACGTGTAAAAGGCGCTGTCTCCACGAAAGTTCGGCAGGGCGCGATAGGCCTTGAGGAACGATTCCTGGGCCACGTCCAGCGCCTCGCTGGGATCGCGGATGTAGCGCGACACGAGCTTGACGATCTTGTGTTGGTACTTGAGGACCAGCAGGTCAAACGCACTCTTGTCGCCACGCTGAACCCTCTCAACCAACGGTCTATCCGCGCTGCTGTCGCCCATGCGGGCCGTCTCCTTGTATCATCAGCACGGTGCGTACAAGCTCCTGTGGCAGTAGACCACTCAGGTGTGAGTAAGGTTCCATGAGATCTCGGGCGGACGGCCGGAGACCAATCGGCGGATTATCGACGATCTGAAGATGAGCCATCAATACGACCTGGATGTGCTGGTCCTGGGCAGCGGCGCCGCCGGGCTGAGCACCGCCTTGCGCCTGGCGGAGCGTTATCGCGTCGGGGTGGTCACCAAGAGCGGCCTGACCGAGAGCAATACGCTGTATGCGCAGGGCGGGATCTCGGCGGTGCTGGACAAGGAGGATTCCGTCGCGTCCCACGTCGAGGACACGATCGACGCCGGTGCGGGGCTCTGCAACCGTGACGTGGTGCAGTACGTCGTCGAGCGTGGTCATCAATGCGTGCGATGGCTGCAGGAACTCGGGGCGCCCTTCACCACGCATACCGGCGCCGGCGGCCGCACCGAAATACATCTCACGCGCGAGGGCGGCCACAGTCACCGGCGGGTGGTGCACGCGGCGGACGCCACCGGCCACGCGGTGGAGACGACCCTGGAATCCCACGTTCGCGCCCATCCCAACGTCAAGTTGTTCGAGAACCATCTGGCGATAGATCTCATCCTGGCGGCGAAGCTGGGGCTGGGATACCGGCGCTGCCTCGGCGCATACGTCTATGACCGCGCCCGCCAGCGGGTCGAGACCTTCAGTGCCCGTTTCACGGTCTTGGCCACGGGCGGGGCGGGGAAGGTCTACCTGTACACGACCAACCCCGACGTCGCCACCGGTGACGGGATAGCGATGGCCTGGCGAGCGGGCTGCCGGGTCGCCAACATGGAATTCATCCAGTTTCATCCGACCTGCCTGTATCACCCCCGGGCCAAGACCTTTCTCATCACCGAGGCCGTGCGCGGGGAAGGCGGCCGGCTGCTGCTTCCCGATGGCGAACCGTTCATGCACCGCTTCGACCCGCGGGGGGAGCTCGCCCCGCGTGACATCGTCGCGCGCGCCATCGACCATGAGATGAAACGGCTCGGTGCGGACTGCCTCTACCTCGATATCTCCCACAAGGACGCGGATTTCATCCGGGAGCATTTCCCCACCGTGCACGGCCGCTGCATGGAGTACGGCATCGACATGACCCGGCAACCCATCCCCATCGTGCCGGCAACGCATTTCCTCTGCGGCGGCGTTGTGGCGGACATAAATGGCCGCACCGACCTTCCAGGCCTGTACGCCATCGGCGAGGTCGCCTGCACCGGCCTGCATGGCGCCAACCGCCTCGCAAGCAATTCCCTGCTGGAGTGCTGCGTGATGGCAGCCGCGTGCACGAACGACATCGACGAGGCATTTCCAGGGGCGCCCCCGCCCCCCGCCCTGCCCCAGTGGGACGAGAGCCAGGTGACTGATTCCGATGAGGAAGTCGTCGTCTCCCACAACTGGGATGAATTGCGGCGGTTCATGTGGGACTACGTCGGCATCGTGCGCACCACCAAGCGGATGCAGCGGGCGCTGCGGCGCGCGCAGCTCCTGCACACGGAGATCGCCGAATACTACGGAAATTTTCGTGTCACCAACGATCTCATCGAGCTGCGAAATCTGGTCCAGGTCGCCGAGCTGATCATCCACTCCGCCATGCTGCGCCGCGAGAGCCGCGGTCTGCACTATACGGTGGACTATCCTCACCGCGACGACCGGACCTGGCTGCGGGACACCATCCTGTGCGCCGACACGCTGACCTCCACCCGGCGGGCGGCTGCGCTCTGATCGACCGGTATCGCAGCCGGCCCCTGCCTTTCCGGATCAGGCGGGTGCCCGCCCGGCCGGGCGGGCAGGTCAGGCGCCAGGCAGATGTTCTGGCACGGTTTTCGCAGCCCGGCTGCAAACCGAGCCACCGGCGAGTCAAGGACCAATGAGCCCAACGCTGCAAGCCATTGCCAACAGCCCGAAAATGAGCGCGCCGAACCCGCCCGCCGCGGTATCCGAGAAGCACCTGGCCACGCTCGCACAGCGCCCCGCCTCGGCACTGGCGGCATCGACCCTGCACCTGGCCAACCTGCTGCAGAGCGCGCTGGAGCTCGACAAGCTCATCGAAGTCTTCGCCGAGGAGGTCAACCGCCTGCTGCCGCTGAGCGGCCTGGAGTACGTGAACATGGAAGAGCAGGTGCGGCTGATGCTGGGCCGGGAAGGCCCGCACTCCAACACCTACGATCTGGTCGTGCTCGACCGGTCCCTGGGGGTGATCTCCTTCCGCGGCGACGAGCCGCTGGAGGAGGACCAGGTGCACCAGCTCGAGGCGCTCATCTGTGCGCTCGTCTACCCCCTGCGCAACGCCCTCATGTACAAGCGCGCGCTGGATACCGCGCTGAAGGATCCCGTCACCGGCATCAACAACCGCGCCGCGCTCAATGCGACGATCGATCGGGAGGTCAATCTCTCGCACCGGCATGGCTACGCGCTGTCGGTGATCATGCTCGACCTCGATCACTTCAAACGCGTCAACGACGAGCATGGCCATCTGGCCGGCGACACCGTGCTGCGGACCGTTGCAGGCCGTATCACCGACTGCACCCGCGGCAGCGACATGGTGTTCCGCTACGGCGGGGAAGAGTTCACCGTGGTGCTGAGCAATACGGATATCGACGGCGCCGCACTACTCGCCGAGCGCATACGCAAGGCGATCGCGGCGATGCCGATAGTCATCGATGATCTCGAGATCTCCGTAACCGTCAGCATGGGTGTGTCGACCCTGGAGGCGGGAGACTCCGCCGCCACCCTGCTCAATCGCGCCGACGCGGCGCTGTACGACGCCAAGACCGCCGGCCGCAACCGGGTGATGATCCAGACGGGCGCGCATTGCGCCTCCGGGTGATCGCCTGATCGCGGCCTGGCGCGCCGCGCCGCGACCCCTGCGCAACGCGCGTATCGACCAACCCGCCGTCAGTCCCGCCCGGCGAGCATGTTCGCCAGCGCCGCCTCGTCCAGCGCGGGGATGCCGAGTTCCGCCGCCCGCGCCGCCTTGCTGCCGGGATCCGCCCCGACCACCACGTAGCTGGTCTTCTTCGACACGCTGCCGGCCACCTTTGCGCCGAGCGCCTGCAGCCGCTCGGTGGCCTCCTCACGCGTCATCGAGGAAAGCGTTCCGGTCAGCACGAAGGTCTTGCCCGCCAGGGATTCACGCGCGGTGCGTTCGGCCTCGCCTTCCGTCCAGTGCACGCCGCGCTTGCGCAGCTTCGCCACCACCTCGCGGTTGTGTGCCTGCGCGAAAAATCGATGGATGCTCGCGGCGACCACCGGGCCCACGTCCGGCACCTCGGCCAGTTGCTCCTCGGCAGCCGCCATGACGGCGTCGAGCTTCCCGAAATGCAGGGCCAGGTCGCGCGCGGTAGCCTCACCGACGTGACGGATACCGAGCGAATAGATGAAGCGCGCCAACGTCGTCTGCTTCGATCTTTCCAGGGCGTCGAAGAGATTCCGCGCGGACTTCTCGCCCATGCGATCCAGCCCGGCAAGTTCCGCGACCGTCAGAGTGTAGAGGTCCGGCAGGAAGCGCACCCGCTCGCTGTCGACCAGCTGATCGACCAGTTTCTCGCCCAGCCCCTCGATGTCGATGGCACGACGCGAGGCGAAATGCAGGATTGCCTGCTTGCGCTGCGCGGGACAAAAAAGCCCCCCGCTGCACCGCACGTCGACCTCGCCCTGCTCTCGCACCGCCTCGGAACCGCACACCGGGCAGACCGTGGGCATGACAAACTCGCGTGCGTCCCCGGGACGGCGCTCGGCGAGCACCGCCACCACCTCGGGGATCACGTCGCCGGCGCGGCGCACGATCACGGTGTCCCCGATGCGGGCACCCATGGCGCGGATGAAATCCTCGTTGTGCAGGGTGGCGTTGCTGATCGTGACGCCACCGACGAATACCGGCTCCAGCCGCGCAACGGGCGTGAGCTTGCCGGTGCGGCCGACCTGGACCTCGATATCGAGGATCCGGGTGAGCTGCTCCTGCGCAGGGTACTTGTGCGCGACCGCCCAGCGCGGTTCGCGGGTCACGAAACCGAGCTGCCGCTGCAATTCCAGACTGTTCACCTTGTAGACGACACCGTCGATGTCGAACGGCAAACGATCGCGCCGCGCACCGACATCACGGTAGAAGGCGACGAGTCCCTCGGCGCCCTCCACGACGGCACGCTCGTCGCACACGGGCACACCGAAGCGCTGCAGTGCGTCCAGCAGCTCGCCGTGCGTCGCGGGGGCCTTCGGCCAGCCGTGCGTCTCGCCCACGCCGTAGGCGAAGAACGACAGGGGGCGCTGGGCGGTGGTGGCCGGGTTGAGCTGGCGGACCGCCCCGGCCGCCGCGTTGCGCGGATTGACGAACGTCTTCCCGCCCTCCTCGCGCTGGCGTGCATTGAGACGCTCGAAGGCATCGCGTCGCATGTAGACCTCGCCACGCACCTCGAGCAGCGCCGGCGGGCCGCGGGAGCGCAGGCGCAGCGGGATCTGCCGTATGGTCCGGACGTTGAGCGTGACGTCCTCGCCGACCTCGCCATCGCCGCGCGTGGCCGCGCGTGTCAGCAGACCATGTTCATAGCGCAGGCTGATCGCCAGACCGTCGAACTTCAGCTCGACGGCGTACTGCACCGGCGGGTCGGCCGCCGTCAGTCCGAGCTCACGACGCACGCGGGCGTCGAAATTCCCCGCTCCGCCTGCCCCGGTATCGGTCTCCGTCCTGATCGACAGCATCGGGACGGCGTGGCGCACGGTGGGGAACTCCGCGGCCGGCTGGCCGCCGACCCGCTGCGTGGGCGAATCCGGGGTAACGAGCTCCGGATGCGCGGCCTCCAGCCGCTGCAGTTCCCTGTACAGCCGATCGTACTCGGCGTCGGGGATCCTCGGTGCGTCGAGAACGTAGTAGCGGTAATTGTGCTCGTTGATGGTCTCGCGAAGCTCCCGTATGCGCTTCGCGGCGGACTGTCTAGCCGCGGTCATACTGCTTGACCAGGGCGCGAAGCAGGTCGATGCTCTGGCTGTTCAGGGGCTGCCGCGTATCATCGAGGACCTCGCCGCGCAGGGCCTGCGCCAGGCGCTGGGCCGTGTTCAGCATCAGCTCGAAGACCAGGCTCGCGGCCTTGTGACCGGGCAATTGCATGAACAGCGCGACGCCGCCGGTCTGGAACTCGTCCAGCGTCGCCGGATCGAACGCCCCGGGCTCGAACATGTTCGCCGCGGAGAACAGCGGGGTGGCGGACACCAGGTTGCCAACGCCGTAGTGATGAAAGATGGACATGTCGCCGAACCGCATGTCGACGGCGGCGAACGCGGTGGCCAGCGCCGCGCCTGAAAACGCGGTGCCGGGCGCCGCACGGACGAATACGGCGACGACGCGCTCCGGAAGCAGCGGGCCCGCCATCGGCCCCTCATCGAACCCCATGTCCAACTGCCGCGCGTCCGCCGTCCTCGCGTCTGCCTGGCGGCCCGTGTGGCGTCGCGACGAGCGCCGCCGCCCGGACTCGCGGCCATCCTCCGGGGTGGCGGTGGCCGCGCTCTCCGCACGCCCCTCGCGCATCAGTCCGCTCAGATCGGCGAGGGTCCCGGCGAAGTCGATGTCCTCGTCCTCCTCTTCCACGCGACCGCCGCGCGGCGCCTCCAGACCGGGTTCGGCGGGCAGACGTTCGACACGACGGGTGGGAATGGCGCCGCGACGACGCTGCTGGCGGCGGCTCCACCACCAGACGCCGATGACGAACAGTACGCCCGCCAGCAGGAGTGATAAACGCAGCGTAGTCATGCCCCTTCCCTTGCCGCCCCCTCACGGAGCGGTGCCTCTGCACCCTCGGCGCGGAGCGGTGGCGGGAACTCAGCCGGTCGCCGCCAGGCGTACCGCCTCGTCCATGTTGACCGACACAAGCCGCGACACCCCCGCCTCCTGCATGGTAACACCGACGAGCTGGTCGGCGATCTCCATCGTAATCTTGTTGTGGGTGATGAATATGAACTGGATGTCGCGGGCACGCTGCTTGAGCATTTCGCACAGGCGGACGACGTTGGCATCGTCCAGAGGTGCGTCCACCTCGTCGAGCAGGCAGAATGGCGCGGGATTCAGCTCGAAGATTGCGAAGATGAGGGCCACCGCCGTCAGTGCCTTCTCGCCGCCCGATAGCAGGTGGATCGTGCTGTTGCGCTTCCCCGGCGGACGCGCATTGACCGACACGCCGGTCTCGAGCAGATCCTCGCCGGTCAGTTCGAGCACTGCATGGCCGCCTCCGAACAGGGCGGGGAAAAGGGTCTGGAATCCGCTGTTGACCTTGTCGAAGGTCTCCTTGAAGCGCGTGCGCGTCTCACGATCAATCTTCCGTATCGCCTCCTCCAGGGTGGCGAGCGCCTCGTTGATGTCGGCGAGCTGGCTGTCGAGATAGGTCTTGCGCTCCGCGAGGGTGCTGAACTCGTCGATCGCGGCAAGATTGATGGGGCCCAGCCGCTGGATCTTCCGGCCGACCTCCGCGAGGCGTTCTTCCCACGCCGCCTCGGCGGCATCCGGCGGCAGCGTCTCGATGACCTGCTCGGCGATCGCCTCGGCGGCAGCGAGTTGTTCGACGATGCCCTCCAGGCGGGTCTCCAGGCTGCGCGCGTCCAGGCGCGCCTGTTCCAGTTCCTCGCGCCTCTGGCCAGCTTCGGCCTCGATCGCGTGGCGCTGCTGCTCGAGCGCGCGCAGCCGGGCGTCGGCCTGCTGCAGCGCCTCGCGGGTGCCGTTCAATTCGGCCTCGGCCTCCAGCCGCTTCGCCAGGGCGGTCTCCCTTTCCGCCTGCAACTGCGCATGGGGCGCGCCGAACCCCTGCAACTGCTCACGAAGATCCGCGACCTGCTGCTGCAGACGCTCGATCTGTGCGCGGTTGCGGCCGAGCGACTGTTCCAGCGCCGCCCTCTCGGAACGTATCGCCCCGATCTTGGCCGTAAGCGCATGACCCGCGTCGCGGATGGATTGCCAGCGCTGGCGGGCGGCGGCGACCGCGGCGCGCAGACGCTCGCGCTCCTCGCCGAGCCGTGCGCGTTCGCCCTCGAGGGCATCGCGCTGTGCGGTTGCCGAGTCCAGACGCTCGGAGCAGGTGGTCAGCTCCGCCGTCTCCTCCTCGATCTGCTCCTCCAGCTCCTGGGATTCCCCGATCAGTTGCGCGAGACGCTGCGTCGTCTGCTCGAGCCGCGTCTGGCCCGCCGAGACCTCCGATCGCAGTACCGACATGGCCTCCTGCGCGGCAACGAGCTGCCCGCGCAACGTTGCCTCGCGCGATTCGAGCGCGACCAGTTGCGTGCGCGTCTCCTCCATCCGCCGCTGCAGTGCATCGATCTCCATTTCGGTGCGTGCCCGGTCTCCCTGCAGCGACTTCAGCTCCTGCGTGCGCTGCAACAGTCCATCCGTCGCACGCGTGTCGCGGTTGACCTTCACCCAGCCGGCGCCGAGCCACGTGCCGTCGCGCATGATCACCGACTCGCCCGGCTGCAGAGCCGGAACGGCCCGGCGTGCCGCCTCCAGCGTTTCGGCCGCATAAATACCGTCGAACAGGTCGGTGACCGGCCACGGGGCCTGGATCTTTTCCGCTAGCGGCGGCAGTTCCACGGCCGGATTTCGACGGGCCTCGTTGCCACTCCGCAGCGACACGTCGAGCGCCGCGGCGCTGCCCTCTCGCAGCGCCGGCAACTGCTCGAAAAGGGGCTGCAGCGCGGGGATGCAAAGGGCCTGAAGCGGCACCAGCGCCGCGGTTTCCACGGCGCGTTCCCAGCCGTCCTCGACGCTGATGACCTCGGAGAGCCGAGGCGCCTCGGCCATACCGGTGTCACGCAGCCACTGCACGAGGCCCATCCGGTCGGTGCCGAGGCTCGACTGCTGCAATGCCTCGAGGGAGGCGATGCGGCCACTCAGCTGCTGGCGCTGCTGGCGTCGCTCATCGAGTTGCGAGGAGACCTCATCGATGGTCTGGCGCAGCCGGGTCAGTTCGCCGCGCAGCTGCTCGTGTTCGGTATGCAGCGCCGCGTGACTGCCCTGCGTGCCGGTGAATTTTTGTTCCAGCCCGGCCAGCGCCCCGCGCAGGTTCTCCGGTACCAGCCCCGCCCGCTCCCGGCGCAGCGACTCCGCCCGCTGCTGCGCGACCTCGATGGCGTCCTCGAGGTGTTCACGTCGCGTCTGCTCCACGTGCGCCTGCCGCTGTGCATCGGCGAGGCGCTGGTTGAATTCATCCCAGCGGGACTGCCATTCGTTCAGGTGCAGTTCCGCCTCGACGACCTGCCGGTCTGCCCCCTGTTCCTCCCCGGCGTGGCGGGTCTGTTCCGGCTCGAGCGCGGCCAGCTCCTGCAGCAAGGACGCCAGACGCCGTTCGTCCTCGGCAATGTGACGGCGCGCCTCTTCCAGTCCGCGTTCGGTGCCGCCGAGCTCCCGCTCCATCGACTGCCGCCGCTCCAGCGCGTGCTGGATCTGCTGTTCCAGCCGGGCCACCTCGGCGCCGACGCCGTAGAATCGGCCCTGGACGGCATTGAAATGATCGGTGGCGGCGACCTGGGCATCGTGCTGACGGGCGATCTCCGCCTCCACAGCGCGCAACGCGGCGGTCGTGGCCTCGACCGCATTGGCGCGCCGTTCGATGTCCTTGCGGTGAACCTCGAGCCGGCCGTTCAGCGAGCGCCAGCGCAGGGCGTGCAGTTGTGATTGGGTCGCGCGCTCCTCGGCCTTGAGCTCCTGATACCGCTCCGCCGACCGGGCCTGCCGCTGCAGGTGCTGCAGCTGCCTGTCGAGCTCCGCGACGATGTCGGTGATGCGGGCGAGATTCTCCTGGGTGTTCTTGATGCGATTCTCCGTCTCCCTGCGGCGCTCCTTGTATTTCGAGATGCCGGCCGCCTCCTCGAGAAAGGCACGCAGGTCCTCCGGCCTGGCCTCGACCACCCGCGAGATCATGCCCTGCTCGATGATGGAGTAGGAGCGCGCCCCGATCCCGGTGCCGAGGAAGAGTCCCGTGATGTCCCGGCGCCGGCAGCGGGCGCCGTTGAGAAAATAGCTCGACTGACCATCCCGCCCCACCTGCCGCTTTACCGAGATCTCGCCATAGGGGGCGTACTGGCCGCCGAGCTTGGCATCGCTGTTGTCGAATATGAGCTCCACGGACGCCTGGCTGACGGGCTTGCGGGTGCCCGAGCCGTTGAAGATCACGTCCGCCATCGAATCCCCGCGCAGGTGCTTGGCCGAGCTCTCCCCCATGACCCACTGGATGGCGTCGATGATGTTGGATTTTCCGCAGCCGTTCGGCCCGACGATGCCGCTCAGGTTGCGGCGAAACTCCAGGCTCGTCGGGTCCACGAACGACTTGAATCCCGCGACCTTGACCTTGTTGATTCGCATGGCGGCGGAGAATACAAGAATGTTCAACCGCTAAACAAGGCACCGCGGGCCACTGCGTACCCGGCCGATTCGCGGTCGTGGTCCGTGCGCCGCCGTAGGTGTTTGTGATCGCGGATGAATCCCTCGGCGGGGCCCCTGCATCGGCCCCGTATGCGGCATTTCGGAGCCATGTTATGGTGGGCGCTGATGACCCGTCGACGGCGAACAGCAACCGAATCATGAGCACCAGACCCGCCCGGGCCCTCGAGACCTTCGAGAACCCCGCACCCGAGCGCGATTACAGTATTCACATCCGCATCCCGGAGTTCACCTGCCTGTGCCCGAAGACCGGCCAGCCGGACTTCGCGACGATGGATCTGAGTTACGTCCCGGACCGCCTCTGCGTGGAGCTGAAGTCGCTGAAGCTCTACATATGGTCGTTCCGCGACGAAGGGGCGTTTCACGAGGCCGTCACCAATCGCATCCTCGACGACGTCGTGCGCGCATGCACCCCGCGGTTCGCGCGCCTGAGCGCCGCGTTCAACGTGCGCGGCGGAACGTATCCGACCGTTATCGCCGAATACCGCAAGCCGGGGTGGGAACCCGCGCCCCCCGTGACCCTGAGCTGAGCCGTGCTGGCTGACCTGCTCGGCGGCGCGCGCTACCTGCTGACCGGCCTTCGCCTGCTGTGGCGCCCGCGCGTCCGGGCCTTCGCGCTCGTTCCCCTGGCCATCAGTGCGATCGTGTTCACAGGCGGCATATGGCTGGCGTGGCACTGGATCGGGGCGCTGACCGAACAGATGATGCAGCACATCCCGCAGTGGATGGCATGGCTGCGTTACCTCGTCTGGCCCCTGTTCGTGCTGCTCGCACTGGTGTTCGTGTTCTTCGGATTCAATCTGGTCGCCAACCTTGCAGGGGCGCCGTTCAATGGCTGGCTCGCGGAGGCCGTGGAGATGCATCTCACCGGATCCACGCAGGCCCCGCCGATGACCTGGCAGCAGCTTCCCGCCGAGATCGGCGCCATCCTGCGCGCTGAACTGCGCAAGCTTTTGTACATCGCGCTCTGGTCGATCCCGCTGCTGCTGTTGCTGTTCATTCCCGTGCTCGGCCCGGCGCTGTGGTTCCTCTGGGGTGCCTGGACGTTCGCGTGCAACTACGCCGACTACCCCATGGGCAACCACGGAATGAAGTTTCCGGAACAGCGCCGGCTGCTTGCAGGACGCCGCGCCCTGGCCATGGGGTTCGGAATCGCCTCGCTGTTGCTGACGCTCGTCCCGCTGCTGAATTTTCTCGCCATGCCGGCATCGGTGGCGGGCATGACGGCGTTGTACCTGACCGAACTGCGCGCCACGGCGGCAGCGCAAGCGCGCGCCGAATCGCAATTGCGTGGGTAACACCTTTCTGGTAAAAGGACGCACTTAATTTTTGGGCAGGGGGTTAACACCATGGCCGCCAAGAAAAAATCGAAGCCAGCCGGCAAGGCCGCGGGCCGCAATTCCGCGGCCCGGAAGAAGCCGCCTGCGCGCTCTGCGAAGCCGGCGGCAAAGAAATCCTCACGTCCCTCCGCCGCCCGGGCGCCGCTAAAGAAAAAGAAGGCCTCCGCCGCTACCAGATCACGGACCGCGCCGGCGAAGGCCCCCGCGAAACCGAAACGTCCGGCACCGGCGCCAAGGAGATCGGCTCCGGTTGCCACTGTCAGGAAACCTGCGTCGGCGGCCGCCGCGGCCCCGCGCGCCGTGACTACAGGTAAGCCCGTGCCGAGACAGAAGATCGCGCCCGCACCGACCGCGACGGAAACCCCGGTCGCCCGTCCCGCCCCGTATCAGGCCGCGCGGGGCGAGGAGTACATGAACTCCAACCAGGTTTCCCATTTCCGGCAGCTGTTGATGACCTGGCGTCACGAACTGATGCAGGAAGTCGACCGTACCGTGCATCACATGCAGGATGATGCCGCGAACTTTCCGGATCCCAACGATCGCGCCACCCAGGAAGAGGAGTTCGCTCTCGAGCTGCGCACGCGCGATCGCGAGCGCAAGCTCATCAAGAAGATCAATGAATCCCTGGCGGCGCTGGATGCCGGCACTTACGGCTATTGCGAGATGTGCGGCGTGGAGATCGGGATCAAGCGGCTCGAGGCGCGCCCGACCGCCACGTTGTGCATCGACTGCAAGACGCTGGACGAGATTCGCGAAAGACAGCGCGCCTGACAGGCAGTGATCTCCGCGTCGCTCGACGCGCGGCATCCGGGCCGGATCAGCGTTTATTGCGGTCGGTTCGCGCCCTCTCCCTCCGGACCGCTACATTTCGGCTCGCTGGTCACGGCGCTCGCCAGCTACCTGCAGGCGCGCAGCCGCGGCGGTCGATGGCTCGTGCGCATGGAGGACCTCGACACCCCCCGCAATCAGCCGGGCGCCGCGACGACCATCCTCAGGCAGTTGGACAGCCTTGGTCTGCGCCCCGACGGCGCGGTGCTTGCCCAGAGCACGCGGCTGCGCGCATACCGTGAGGCACTTGCGGCGCTCGCCGCGCGCCATCTCACGTTCCCGTGCGGCTGTTCACGCCAGGACCTCGGCGAGGCGATCTATCCCGGCACATGTCGCAACGGGCTGGCGCCGGGACGGCAGGCACGTGCGGTGCGAGTCCGCGTGAGCGGGGAGACGATCGTCCTTCAGGACGAGATACAGGGGGAGTTCCGGCAGCACCTCTCCCGCGAGGTCGGCGACTTCGTCGTACGGCGGGCCGACAATATCGTCGCGTACCATCTGGCCGTGGTCGTGGACGACGCCTGGCAGGGGATCACCGAGGTGGTGCGCGGGGCGGATCTGCTGGATTCGACACCGCGACAGATCTATCTGCAGCGACTCCTCGGATTGCCGACGCCGCGGTACGCGCATCTGCCGATCGCAGCCGATGCGCAGGGACAGAAGCTGAGCAAGCAGACCGGCGCCCGCGCGATCGCCGAAGGCGGGCCGGTACGCACGCTTCATGCATGCCTTGAATACCTCGGCCAACGACCCGACCCGCGCCTGCAGCGTGCAATGCCGTCGGAGGTGCTCGAGTGGGGTGTCGCGCATTGGGATCTCTCGAAGGTCCCGCGCCGCGCGACGATCATCGTGCAGCCCGATCAGGGTCTTTGACGACGCATCAGCTCGCGGCGCTCCAGATACGCCCGGCGCGCGATGTTCACATCTTCGAGAAACCAGCCGAGTTCATCCGGCGTCAGGGCCTGCGGTCCGTCCACCAGCGCCCTGGCAGGCTCCGGGTGAAAGTCGACCAGGACCATATTCGCCCCCGCCACCACGCCTTGCGCCGCGACGTGCATCACGTCGAGGATTCCGTCGGCGCCTGCCGCGCGGCTGCCCACGGAATGGGAGGGATCGATGCACACGGGCATGCGCGTCAGCCGCTGTATCACCGGCACGTGCGCGAAGTCCACCATGTTGCGGTGCGGATCGCTGAAATTCGTCTTCATTCCCCGCAGACAGAAGACCACGCGATGGTTGCCCTCGCTCGCCAGGTATTCCGCGGCGTTGAGGGATTCATCGAGCGTGATGCCGAAACCGCGCTTGATGAGCACGGGAAACCGGCGCTGGCGGCCGACACTCTTCAGGAGCTCGAAATTCTGCGTGTTGCGCGTCCCGATCTGCAGCATCACCCCCGTCGGGTCGCCCGCCGCGTCGAGCGCCGCACTGATCTCATCGACATGATCCTCGTGCGTCACCTCCATGGCGATGACGCGGATACCGTAGGTGCCGGCGAGTTCGAAGACGTACGGCAGGCAATCCTTGCCATGGCCCTGGAAGGAATAAGGGCTGGTGCGTGGCTTGTACGCACCCATGCGCGTGCACACCTGTCCGCGGTCACGCAGGGCCTTGAGCATCCGCTCGACGTGCTCGCGCGTACTGACCGCACAGAGGCCGGCGAACACGTGCAGGGAGTCCTGGTCGAACCGCACGCCGTTGTACTCGAAGCCGATGGCGCGCGTGTCGCCCTTGTGGCGGCCGAGGATGCGGTACTCGCGCGAGACACGGACCACGCGATCGACGACCTCGAATCCCTCGATCTCCTTCTGGTCGATCTGGGAAGTGTTGCCGATGAGGTAGATCTCGGTGAGCGTCTGCTGGGTGCCGCTGACTTCATGCACCCGGTGCTCGACGTTGGGCAGGCCCGCCAGGTGCGCGAGCAGCCGCTGATACTCCTGGCCACTCTCGTCGACGTCCGGTTTGAGGATGACAATCACGGGCGCATCATTGCGTCGCCCGTGTCAGAGCCGTACGCCGGTGCGCGCCGGCGACCGCGCTGCGTGACGCTCATTTGTTGGCGCGATTGGAGATCAGATCGTCGACGACGCCCGGATCGGCCAGCGTGGTGGTGTCGCCGAGGCTGTCGAGCTCGTTGGCTGCCACCTTGCGCAGAATGCGTCGCATTATCTTGCCCGAGCGCGTCTTCGGCAGACCCGGCGCCCATTGAATGACATCGGGGCTGGCAATGGGACCGATCACCTTGCGAACGTGCGCGACCAGTTCCTTGCGCAGTTCCTCGGTGGCGTCCACGCCCTTCATCAACGTCACATAGGCGTAGATCCCCTGTCCCTTGATGTCGTGCGGGTAGCCGACGACCGCCGCCTCGGCGACCGAGGGGTGCAGGACCAGCGCGCTTTCGACCTCGGCAGTGCCCATGCGGTGGCCGGAGACGTTGATGACGTCGTCGACACGCCCGGTGATCCAGTAGTAGCCATCGCTGTCACGGCGCGCGCCGTCACCCGTGAAGTAGGTGCCCGGATACATCCTGAAATAGGTGTCGATGAAGCGCTCATGGTCGCCGTAGACAGTGCGCATCTGACCTGGCCACGAGCGCTTGATGACCAGACTTCCGGTGGCGTCGCCATCCAGTTCCACGCCCTTGTCGTCGACGATGGCCGGCTCGACGCCGAAGAACGGCCTCGTCGCGGAACCGGGTTTCAGCGGCGTCGCGCCGGGCAATGGCGTGATGAGGATCCCGCCGGTCTCCGTCTGCCACCAGGTATCCATGACCGGGCAGCGGCCATCGCCGACGACCTGGTAATACCACTCCCACGCCTCCGGGTTGATCGGTTCGCCGACGGATCCCAGCACGCGCAAGGTCTTGCGGCTGGTGCGCGTCACCCACTCGTTGCCCTGCCCCATCAGCGCCCTGATGGCGGTGGGCGCGGTATAGAAAATGTTGACCTTGTGCTTGTCTATCACCTGCCAGAACCGGCCCGCATCGGGATAGGTGGGGACGCCTTCGAACATCAGCGTGGTGGCGCCGTTGCACAGCGGGCCGTAGATGATATAGGAGTGGCCGGTCACCCAGCCGACATCCGCGGTGCACCAGTAGATGTCACCGTCGTGGTAGTCGAATATGTACTTGTGCGTCATCGCCGCGAAGAGCAGGTAGCCGCCGGTGGTGTGCAAGACGCCCTTGGGCTTGCCCGTCGAACCGGAGGTGTAAAGGATGAACAGCGGCGACTCCGCCTCCACCGTCACTGGTTCGCAGTCCGGCGCGGCACGCTCCATGGCAAGGTGATACCACTGGTCGCGGCCTTCCACCCAGGGGATCTCGTTACCGCTGCGTCTGACGACGATGCAGGTATGGACATTCGGGCAGCTGGCAAGCGCCTTGTCGGCATTCACTTTCAGCGGCACGGGTCGACCGCCGCGCATGCCCTCGTCCGCCGTCACGAGGACCTGGCAATCGGAGTCCAGAATGCGATCTTTCAGCGCGTCCGGCGAGAAACCGCCGAAGACGATCGAATGCACCGCGCCGATGCGCGTGCACGCGAGCATGGCAACGGCGGCCTCCGGGATCATCGGCATGTAGATCGACACGCGATCGCCGCGCTGCACGCCGCGGGATTTCAGCACGTTGGCGAAACGACATACCTCGGCGTGCAGCTGACGGTAGGTGATGTGCTTGTGCTCCGCCGGATCGTCGGCCTCCCAGATGATGGCCACCTGATCGCCGCGTTGCGCCAGGTGCCTGTCCAGGCAGTTGGTGCTGACGTTCAATTGTCCGCCTTCGAACCATCTGATGTCCGCAGTGTGGAAATCGGCGTTCATGACCCGCGACCACGGTTTCGTCCAGGTGAGGAATTTCCCGGCCTCCTCCGCCCAGAAGCCGTCGGGGTCGGCCAGCGAGCGTGCATACATGCTCAGATAGCGGTCATTGTCGATATGCGCCCTCGCCTTCATCTCGGGCGCAACCGGATAGATCTTCTCGGATGACATAGCCTTTCCCCTTGGCTGCACGGAGCAGCGGCGTGTTTCTTGTACCGGCATCGGAGCCTCGGCCGAGGCATCCCCGGGAGACCTTCACTGCCCGACTGTATGGTGTACTGCGCAGCGACGGGGCCGACATGCTCCGCGAGTCATCGGCCACGAAGGCGCGATCATACGCCGGTCGAGCTCACGTTAATGCTTCGCGGCGGCAACGACAACCATCCCGGCCGGCCGCTGTCGCAGATTGCGACGACGGCACTTGGTCCGCACGATTACCGGGTTTCGCGAGGCGGTTGCGCCCGCTTCAACCGGCGATAAAGGGTGCTGCGGGCAATCCCGAGCCTGCGCGCCGCGCGACTTATCTCGCCGCCGCATTGTGCGAGCGTGCGACGGATAAACTCCTCCTCGGTCTCCCGCAGCGACCCCGGTGCAAGGCCCCCAGGCTGTCCTTCGAGCCCGGCATCCTCCGCCGGCCTCGAGTTCCGAGCGCGCTCGGCGAAAACCAAGGGCGGTATTTCCTTGCGGCGCAGGACCAACAGGTAGCCGGCCAGTCGCCCGCGGTCGTCGCGCAGCACCTCCAGCCGCAGGGTCAGCGGCACCAGACCATCGATCTCACGCTCCACGGCGCCGTCCGGCACATGCTCGTGCAGGCGCATCCCCTGCAGTCCGAGCGCCAGCCGTGGCGCCACCTCGATTAGGCGCCGATTACGGATGGCCGCGTCTCCGTCCGATATGGCGGCGAGGCCCGCGGCGTTGGCGTCGAGCACGCGGCCGCTGCGGCTCAGCAGGATCAGACCGTCGCCGGGCCATCTGCGCTGCAACTCGAGAAAACGATTGTGCAGATGATCGCGGCGCACCAGTTCGCGCAACTGCAATTGCTGTTCTACAGCCTGCGCTATCGCGACGGTGAGCCCCATGGTCTCGAACTGCGCGTGGCGCACCGGTCCGGTGATGTCAACCACCCCGATGATCTCCCCGGACTCCGGATCGCGAACGGGACTCCCGTAACAGACCCAGGGCTGCCACCCCTGGCAAAAGTGTTCGGTCCCCAGCACGACCTCGGGACGGCCCACCTTCAGCGGCGTACCGACTCCGTTCGGCCCCACCACCTCTTCCGCCCACATGCCACCGGGCATGAAGTTGATGCGCTCGAGCCGCTCGCGGGTGCCGCGCTGTCCGGCCGCGTACAGGATGCGCCCCTTGGCGTCGGCCAGGACCAGTACATGGCCGGTGCCTTGCAGGATGGCCTCGTAGCTCCCGAGAACCTCGCACCCGACCACCCCCAGGGAGGCCGTATGCAATATCTTTTCGATGGCCTCGGATTCCAGCCGTGAAGGGGCGCGGACGGCCTCGGGGTCGATGCCCAGATCGCGGCATCGGCGCCAACTGTCGGCGATGACGTTACGGGGCGATCGGGCGCCGAAGTCGCCGGTCGCGACAAATCGCTCCCATGCCGAGGCCACCTCGCGGTTGGCCTTGACCGGGGCATCCAGGATTGCTGCGAAGGGATCGGAGTTTTCGCTGCCCATGGTGGTTGCTTCCGGGATATCCGCCTCAGGCGCTCCGGCCGTGATTCACGCCGTGTGGTGGTGTCCGCGCCATGATGAGTAGCTTTAACATATCGGCACGCCATTTACGAGGCCAGAGGCAGGCCGTGCGCTCAAGCCGGACGCCTGGGGGCCGAAAATATCATCAGCCAGCTTGTGGACAGGGGGTTTTCTCACGATGGACAAGACGCGTTGCATCGGTCTGCTGCTCGCCGTCCTGCTGCCGCTGGCAGCGATGTGCGCCGCTGCAGAAGACTGGGGCCGGGTAGTCGGATTGTTCAGGGACCAGGCCATCGTCGAGGTGGACGGACGGCAACTCATCCTGAAGGCAGGCGGCCGCGCCAAGGCAGGCATACGACTGCTGTCCACGGATGGCCAGGAGGCCGTATTCGAGGTCGACGGCAAGGAATTCCGCTATCGGTCGGGGACCCAGATCGGCAGCAATCGCCTGAGCGGTCCGACCGGCGGCAAGGTCGTGCAGATAGCGCCCGACACGGGCGGGATGTATTTCGTCAGCGGCGCGATAAACGGCTATGCCGTGCGCTTCCTGGTCGACACCGGGGCAACGCTCGTCGCCATGAACAGGCGAACTGCCAGGCGCCTCGGGATCAATTACATGCTGGAGGGCGAGGAAGGCGTTTCGCAGACCGCCTCGGGTTATGCAAAGACCTACCTGGTGAAACTGAGTAGGGTGACGGTCGGGGAGATCACCCTTACGGACGTGGATGGCGCGGTCATCGACGGCGATCAACCCCTGGAAGTGCTGCTCGGCAACTCCTTTCTGGGACGCCTGAACATGCATCGGGAGGGGCGTCTGCTGATGCTGAGGACGCATTAGGGCCGCGCCGCGCATCGCGGTGGTCACCGGGCGGAAGGAAAATCCACCTTCCTGCCCACTCTGGCGAGCGGGCAGGGGAAGGTGTAAGGGGAGGTCACATTACTGGAGAGCACCGCGGAGCAACCACATCCCATCTCTCTAGTGCGGTGCACAATAAACTTAATCTAATCGCAGTGCAATAGGCCAGGTTGACGACATTTAGTTTCTGCATCGGAAACAATCATGCAGTCCCTGTTCGTGTAGCGTCCTTGGGCGCTGATCGTAACTCGATTATATTCCAAGGAGTTTTTGAAGAACTCGGGATGCGCGGGCCAGCGGGCTGCCAGCCACCGAGCCAGGATCGGTCCGTTACGAAGGACCGAGATATTGCTGCAATGCAGCGATATCATGTATGAACCCCCTGGCTACGACCTGCGTTGGCTCAACCCGGCGCGCTGTTCGTGTGTGGAAGAATCCGCAGCTGCGCGAGCGTGTTGCGCCCGCCCCCGTGAACGTACGCCGAATCGCAGCCCGCGGCGATCAGGCTGAACCCCTGCTCGAGATGCGGACGTATCGCCCGTGGGTCCAGGCCGAAGATGCCCAACGGCATCTGCCGGCGGGAACACGCGTCACGGACGATCGCGATGGCGGCGGTGACCTCGGCGTGACTCACCTCCCCCATCAGGCCCATGCTCGCGGAGAGATCGTATGGGCCCACGAATACCGCGTCGATGCCGGCCACCTCAACGATCGACTCGACATTGCGTACGGCATCGATATGTTCCACCTGCACCACAACGCTGATCTCTTCATTGGCACGCTGCACGTACTCGCCGAAATAACCGCCGTAGCCATGCGCGCGGGCGATCCCTACGCCCCGCGTGCCGGCCGGCGGGTAGCGGCACCATTGCACGACACGCGCGGCCTGTTCGGCGGTGCTGACCTGCGGGACGATGACCCCGGCGGCACCGATATCCAGCGCCTTCTTGACCTCGATTTCATCCGCAAGGGGGATCCGCAGCAGGCAGGGGCATCGGTCCCCGGCCGCCTGGATCATCCGCTGGGCCGTCAGACAATCCAGAGGCCCGTGCTCGCCGTCGAGGAACAGCCAGTCGAAGCCGACGGCGGCGAGGATCTCCGCGACCTCCGGGGAGGGAAGGCTGACGAGAGTACCGAGCAGCCGGTCGCGCGCCCGCAACCGCCGCCGAAACGAATGAAACATGCTGTCCTTTCTGCCCAGGGTTGCAACTGCCGCGCGGCCCGCGAGTATAGGGGATGACTCCGGCCCGGCCGCAACTATTCGGGGTTCCATCCGAAACGATCGATCCAACGAAATATGTCCGTGTCGCTGACTATCCCTATCGGCTGCCCCGTCTCGCCGACGATCACGCGCCGCACGTTGGCGGCCAGCATCTTCTGACTGCAGTCGAACAGTGACGTCCCGGGGGGCAACATCACCAGCGGCCGGCTCGCGATCTCCGCCACCTTCACCTGCGCCGGGGACCGCTGCTCGAGCACGATGCGCTTGACGACGTCCCGCTGGGTCATGATGGCCCAGCCATCGCGCCCGTGCGGTTCGACCAGCACGCTGCTGATGCCCTGTTCGCGCATGACGCGCATGGCCCTGCCCACGGTCGTATCGCCTGGAACGGCCCTGACCGCACTCATGATCTCGCCCACCGTCAAAGGCTGACGGCCGGAGGCCTCCATCTCCGTGTACGGACGGGCGGCGCGCTGCTTCTCCCGCTGCTGGCGCTCGGCCCCGATCGCCTGCAGGCGCGCATGTCGCTTGGCCACGTAATCGACGCCCCCCTGCATCTGTTCGATCAGCGCAGTGGCGAATTCACTGGTGCGCACCGGCACCGCCCCATCCATCTGGCGCGCGAAATCGTAGGTGACGATGCGCTGCCCGATGACGGCCGGATAGGCGTATGTGATGAGGTCGGCCGCCTCCTTCCAGCCCATGTATTCCAGCATCATGACGCCACTGAACAGCAACGATCCGGGGTTGACCCTGTCCTGGTTGGCGTACTTCGGCGCCGTGCCGTGCGTCGCCTCGAACACCGCGACATGATCGGAGATGTTCGCGCCCGGGGCGATGCCGACGCCGCCCACCTCGGCGGCGATTGCGTCCGAGAGATAGTCCCCGTTGAGATTCGGCGTGGCGATCACGTCGAATTCGTTCGGCCGCAGCAGCATGAGCTGAAACATGATGTCGGCGATCCGGTCCTTGATGACGATGCGCCCGGGCGGCACCTTGCCGCCGTGCTTGCTGTACAACTCCTCCTCGGTGACGGTCCGATCGCCGAACTCTTCGCGGGCGACCTCGTAGCCCCAGTTGCGAAAGGCCCCCTCGGTGAATTTCATGATGTTGCCCTTGTGGACCAGCGTGACGCTCTCGCGATCGTTGTCGAGCGCATACCGGATGGCCTTGCGCACCAGCCGTTTGCTGCCGTACGGACTCATCGGCTTGATCCCGATCCCCGAGTTTTCGAAGAACTCCGCGCCCATCTCCTCGCGCAGGAACCGTTCAATCTTGCGCATCTCCTCGGAGCCGGACCGGTATTCGATCCCGGCATAGACGTCCTCGGTGTTCTCCCGAAAGATGACGACGTCGATGAGTTCCGGATTCTTCAACGGCGAGGGGACGCCGGGGTAATAACGGACCGGCCGCACGCAGGCGTAGAGGTCGAGGTCCTGTCGCAGCGCTACGTTCAGCGACCGGAAACCGCCGCCGACGGGCGTGGTCAGCGGTCCCTTGATGGCGACCACCACGTCCTGCAACGCCTGCCGGGTCTCCTCGGGGAATATCTCCCCGTAGACCTCCGCAGCCTTCTCGCCCAGCAGCATCTCCATCCAGCGGATGCGGCGGCGGTCCTGGTAGGCGACGGCAACCGCTGCATCCCACACGCGCAGGCATGCGCGCATGATGTCCGGACCGATGCCATCGCCTTCGACGTAGCCGATGATCGGATGGTCCGGAACGCCGAGCCTGCCCCCGGCGACGCGTACCTTCTCGCCGCCGGCTGGCAGGCGGAGATGTTGATATGACATTGTCTTGTTCCCCTCTGCACCTGAACCGCGAAGTTCCCTCGAGGCGATGGCGCGCCCCCGCGCGCCCGGTGTCGCCGCCGGTCCGTCAATCCGTCGCGGCGGCGAACTGCCCGAGTCGCACCGGCTGTCGTCGCGCTCCCCAGGCGCCCGGCGCGCTCTCGAATACCCCCGCGCAAGGCGTCCGGCAGTGCCGGCAGCGGCCGTCCGCCGTCAGTTCCCAGGCGGTCATGCGGTACCAGTCGCGGCCGATGAGCAGCGCGCCGCATTCATGGCAGTAGGTGCTGCCGCCAGCCTCGTCGTGGACGTTTCCCGTATAGCAGTAGCGCACGCCGTTGTTCGTCGCGATGGCCCGCGCGCGCGCCAGCGTGGCCGGCGGTGTCGCCGGCGTATCCATCATCTTCCAGTCCGGGTGAAACGCGCTGAAATGCAACGGGACGTCCACACCCAGCTCCGATACGACCCACTGCGTCAGCGCCTCCAGCTCGGCGTCGCTGTCGTTGGCGCCGGGAATGAGCAAGGTCGTTATCTCCAGCCACACCCCGGTCTCGCGCCGCAGGTAGACCAGGGTGTCGAGTACCGGCTGCAGGTGGGCGCCGGTCAGCTTCCAGTAGAACTGGTCATTGAAGGACTTCAGATCGACGTTGGCCGCGTCGATATGCCGGAAGAGCTCCGCGCGCGGTTCCGGACACACGTACCCGGCCGTGACGGCCACGGTGCGTATCCCCTGCCCGCGGCAGGCATCGGCCACGTCCGCGGCGTACTCCATGAACACGACGGGGTCGTTGTAGGTGAAGGCCACGCTGCGGCACCCCAGTGCTCTCGCGGCGTTCGCGATCGTCACCGGCGAGGCGGCGTCCGCCAGCGTATCGACTTCGCGCGACTTGCTGATGTCCCAGTTCTGGCAGAACTTGCAGGCCAGGTTGCATCCGGCGGTGCCGAAGGACAGCACGGGCGTGCCGGGCAGGAAATGGTTGAGCGGCTTCTTTTCGATGGGATCGACGCAGAACCCGCTCGACCTGCCGTGCGTGGTCAGGACGATCTGCCCGCCCCTGTTCGCCCGCACGAAGCACAGGCCACGCTGGCCCTCGTGCAGCTTGCAGTAACGGGGGCAGAGATCGCACTGCGTCCGGGACTCGTCGAGGACGTGCCAGTACCGTGTCGGCACGGTTGCGCCGTCGGAGATACCGGTGAGCGACACTGCCTGCATTCGTATGGACCCTGGCCCGCGACTCATCTGGTAATTCTAGCCGCCCGGCCGCGGTACCGCTCGCCGCGGCCGGCCCGTGGCGCTGATCCCCGTCAATTACCTTTCCTCGAACTTTGACATCTGTGATAACGTAACGTTCGCGCGCCCGCAGGCGAAGTGCGGCGCGCGACTCATCCAGCTGATGGTGTGCTCGAGGAGATGGAGATGCGCAACGCCAACGTACTGGGCATTACAGACGGAACACCCATCCAGGGCAGTTCGATCGCGGCCCCGACGACGCCGGTCCCGACCTCGCCCTCCACCGCCATGGATCGCATGGTCGCCAGACTCGCCCTGCGACTCGCGAATTCACCACCGATCGCGCTGGTGCTGTGGGACGGCCAGGAGCTCGCTCCGGCCGGCAGGAGCCCGGCCGCGCGCTTCCATCTGAACACCCGCGCCGCCCTCTACCGCATGCTGCGCAACCCGGAGCTGCATTTTGGGGACGCCTACAGCACCGGGCAGATCGACGTCGAGGGCTCTCTCCTCGAGGCGCTGGAGGAGATCTACCGCGCGATACACGCCCGCGAGTCCGATCGCTACGCCAGCACGCTGCGCTGGTTGCGAAGTTACCGCCAGAAGAACAACACCATCCTGAAGGCGCGCGACAACATCCATCATCACTACGACATCAGCACCGATTTTTATCGCCTGTGGCTGGATCAGGCCGGGATGCAATACACCTGCGCCTACTATCCTGCCCAGACGATGACTCTGGAGCAGGCGCAGATCGCGAAGATGAATCACGTCGCGCGCAAACTGATGCTGAAACCGGGCGAGACGCTGGTGGAGGCGGGCAGCGGATGGGGCGGGCTCGCCCTGCACCTCGCACGGCGATTCGGCGTGCGCGTTCGCAGCTATAACATCTCCGCGGAGCAGGTGAAGTTCGCCCGCCAGCGCCTGAAGCAGAGCGACGTCGCCGAACTGGTCGAGTACGTCGAGGACGATTACCGCAACATCACCGGCGAATACGACGCGTTCGTGTCGGTCGGCATGCTCGAGCACGTCGGTCTGGACCATTACCGCGACATGGGGCGCGTCATCGATCGCTGCCTGAAACCGCAGGGACGGGGACTCGTGCACAGCATCGGCCGCAATCGCCAGCAGCAGATGAATGCCTGGATCGAACGGCGCATCTTCCCGGGGGCGCACCCGCCCACACTGCGCGAGATGATGGAGATCTTCGAGCCCAACGAGTTCTCGGTGCTGGACGTCGAGAACCTGCGGCTGCACTACTCACGAACGCTCACCGCCTGGCTGGATCGCTTCGAGGCCAATATCGATACGGTGCGCTCGATGTACGACGAGACGTTCGCGCGCGCCTGGCGCCTGTACCTGGCTGGTTCGATCGCCGCCTTCAACGTCGGCGCGTTGCAGCTGTTTCAGGTGGTTTTCACGCGCGCCACCAACAACGATCTGCCCTGCTCGCGCATGCACATCTACCGCGATCACCCGTGACCTCGTCGCGCACGGATGTCGATGTCCTGATCGTCGGCGGTGGACCTGCCGGCTCGTCGGTCGCCTGGGGGTTGCGCGGGCAGGGCCTGCGCGTCGCAGTGCTCGACAAGGCCGCCTTCCCGCGCAACAAGGTCTGCGCGGGGTGGATCACCCCGGCCGTGGCGCGTGCCCTGGAACTGGACCTGAGCGAGTACGCGCGCGGCAGGATTCTGCAGCCGATCAACGGCTTCCTCGTTGGCATGATGGGCGCCCGCGCCAACGAGATCCGCTACGACCAGGGGCCCGTCAGCTACGGCATCCGCCGCTGCGAGTTCGACGAGTATCTGCTGCGCCGATGCGGTGCGGAGCTGTGGCTGGGTCAGTCGCTCGCCCGAATGGAGCGACAGGGCGATCGCTGGCTGGTCAATGACGTCATCGGCACGCGGCTGATCGTGGGCGCCGGCGGCCACTTCTGTCCCGTGGCGCGGGTGTTGGGTGCCCGCCTCGGACAGGCGGAGCTGGTGGTGGCCGCGCAGGAGATCGAGTTCGAGATGACGGCTGCCCAGCGCTCGGCCTGCGCGGTCCGCGCCGACACCCCGGAGCTGTATTTCTGTCCCGACCTGAAGGGGTACGGCTGGATATTCCGCAAGGGCGACTGGCTGAATGTGGGCCTCGGTCGCGAGGACAACCACCGGCTTGGCGATCACGTCGCGCAGTTCTGCGAAGAGATGCGCATGCACGGCCGCGTCGGCTTTCACCTGCCGAGGCGTTTCCATGGCCACGCCTATCTCCTGTCGCACCACGCGCAGCGCCCCCTGGCTGCGGATGGCGCCCTGCTCGTCGGCGACGCCACCGGCCTGGCCTATCCGCAGAGCGGCGAGGGGATCCGGCCGGCGGTGGAATCGGGACTGCTCGCGGCAAGGACCATCCTGTCGAGTGCGGGCGAGTTCTCCGAGCGGCGATTGAACAGGTATGCGGACGTCATAGCGCGGCGGTTCGGGCCGCGGACCGCCGACGCCCCCGTGAGCGCGCCGCCAGTCGTCTCCGGCTGGAGGCAGGCGCTCGCCCGCTACGCCCTGTCCACCCGCTGGTTCAATCGCCACGTGGTCATCGATCGCTGGTTCCTGCATCGGCACCAGCCCGCCCTGTCCTGACCCTCTCGCCACTGCTCAGCGCGGGACCCCGATCGGTTCCACCGGCTCGCCCTCCTCGATGGCAAGTGCGCCCGGGGTACGCGCGATGCGTTCCCCGGGATCCAGGCCGGAGAGGACTTCCACGTGCACGTCATCGGCCTGGCCGACTCGGATCCGCCGTTCGCTCAGCGTGCGGCTGGCGGCATCGAATACCAGCACCCGTCCGCCCGGCAGCACCGCCGTAATCGGCACACGCGTTGCCCGCTCGCGCGCCGGCAGCGGGATCTCTACGGTCGCTGTCGCGCCGATCCGGGCGCCGTTGTCTGGTCCATCGGGACCGAATTCGACGACCATCTCGGCGCCCTTCCCACCCGGATCGCCGCCGGTGGTGACCGAGCGGACGACGGCGTCGCAGCGTGGGTGGCCCGAACCGGACGCGAACCGCACGCATGCCGACGCCGGCCGCCCGACCACGCGCAGGTTGCGGGCCGCCGCCGGGAGGCGCACGCGCGCGGCCCGACAACCGTCCTTGGCCAGTTCGATCCCCGCATCGGCGCCGGCCTGAACGGCATCGCCCGGGGCAACCCTTACGGCCGTTAGGACGCCATCGAACGCCGCGCGCACCCTGTAGCGCTCCAGATCGGCGTGTAAGGCGCCGACCTTGCCGATGGCCGCTGAAACGTCACGGCGCGCCCGTGCGCACGCCTGCAATTGCACTTGCTGCACCGTCTCACCGCCCTCGGATATCCGCGCGACGGATTCCCGGCGAATCTCGCCGAGCAGGTCGCGACGCCCGTCCTGCAGCGGCGAGCGCCGACACAGCTCGTGCGCAGAGGCGCTGGCGTTTGCCGCCGCGCGGCGCGCCGTTCCCAGCGCTTCGAGCACGCCCGCCTCCTCCTCGACCTCCGCCAGCAACGTGCCGCGGCGCACCGCCTGCCCCGGCCTGGCGAGGACACGCCGTACACGGGCGTCCGCCTGCATCTTCGCTGCCGGAACCACACAGGCCTCGACGGTGGCCGCTTCGCTGCGAAGGATCGGCCGCACCGGGCCGATGTCTGCGGCGACCAGTTCGACCGGCACGGTCCCGTGCCCCGCAAACATCCGGACGATGACAGCCATCAGCGCGAGCGCGCCAAGGATGGACATCGCCATAATTATCCGCAGCTGGAGGGAGTGCATATGCGAGGCGGACTGCGCGTGCAGGACGGTTACCAATGCCCGCTCGCACCGCCACATGCGAATCCGGTGCCAGGTCGCGCCCGGCGAGAAAAACGCGCGGCACCTCCCTGTGCCGCCAACGACCGCTGTCAGACGGTCGAGCTTGGAGGGTAACCCCTGCATGGGTTTCCACACAGAGGAGGCGGTGCGAGCACCGCGGGGAAACCATAGCGGCGCGGACGCAGGGGGCGTTGACCCGGATCAACCAACCGCGGCGGCACGGCGCGCCGGCGTGCCGGACCTTGATGCAACGCATCAGGCGAGCCAATAACGACTTGACTTTCTGCGGATATCCGGGGGCTTTAACATCGCAAAAAATTAGGCTATTGTTAGGCGTGGTACTGGTCGGTTCGGTACCACGAGGGACTGAGCAGATCTGCCCAAAACAAACCATTAAATCCCAGGAGGTTTCACATGAAAAAGTTCGCCCTGACAGCAGCCATTGCGGCTACCATGGTCGCGGCTCCTCTGGCGTTTGCCGAGAAGGGTCATGATATGGCTGGCAACGAAGTCGAACTGCCTGCCAACTTCACCTACGGTGGTGACAACACCGGCGCCTATGCCGGTGGCAAGATTGGCACGGGCGTGAAGGACCCGGCGGTGTGCGGCACGTTCTCCAGCGAGAAGTGCTCGATCACCTACACCAAGGGCAAATAAGCAACAACGAACCGCGCCCAAGAAGAACAAGAACGTCCAGTTTTTGGTGAAGTCTCCAAATGGAACCCCGCGTCAGCGGGGTTTTTTTTGCCCCGACTTTTTCATTCCGATGCCCAGACGCACCTGCGCCGGGACCCGTTGCGCGGCCGTGCACGCAGCTCGAGCGGCGCCGACCGCGCGACGCGCGGGTAGCCGGTGCTAGCGCGAAGACCCCTGCAGCGCCAGGAAGGCGGGTGTCGCACCGATCTCGATGCCCTGCTCACCGATATCGGCGAATCGCGCCGCGATGCCCGCACGTTCCGCAAGTGCCGCCCCGCGCTCGCTGCCCAGCACCAGGAGCGCCGTGGACCACGCATCGGCCTCGGCGGCGTTGCCTGCCACTACGGCGACGGCCACGGTCCGATGCCGGACCGGTGCCCCGGTCGAAGGGTCGATCTCGTGGGAATAACGGATCCCATGGTGCTCGAAGTAATTTCTATAACTTCCTGAAACTGAAAGTCCTTTCCCGTCAAGTTCAAGTGAAATGTCCACTTCCGTGCCGGCATCGGTAGGCCGCTCGATCCCGATCTGCCATCCCCGGCCGTCTGGCCGGTGGCCGCGGGCATAGACCTCTCCGCCCAGCTCCACGAGATATGACTGCACGCCGTGGTCGCTCAGGAAGCCCGCGATCTTGTCCACCGCAAAGCCCGGTGCGATGGCGCCCAGGTCGATCTCCAGCCCGGGGATCTGCTTTCTGATGGCCGGGGGCGCCGCACGGACCGACAGGTGCTGAAAGCCGACGCGCGCCCTGGCGGCCGCCAGGGAATCGGCTTTCGGCACCATCGGCGGCTGCGGCGGACCGCTGCCGAATCCCCACAGATCGACGAGCGGCTTCACGGTCACGTCGAAGGCGCCACCGCTGCGGCGGCTTATCGATGTCGCCGTCGCGAGCACCGTCGCCAGATCACGGGAGACCGGAAACCACTTCGTCGAACGGCTGGCGTTGAATCGCGACAGTTCCGAGTCCTCCCGATACGTGGACATCTGCCGGTCTATCGCCTGGAGTATTGCGGTAATCCCCGCCTGCAGGCTCGATCTCTCCGGCGCGCCGGGGCCGCTGCCGGCCACGTACTTGACCTGATAGGTGGTGCCCATCGTTTCGCCGATGATCGATTCGATCGAAGCGTGATCGACGGACCGGCCGCAGGCACCCAGCAGCAGCACGCAACCGATGCCGTAAACGAATCGCGACAGGGAGCGAATAATGAACCGGCCGCACCGCGACCAGTCTGAGCAAGGTAGACTGCTGCCATCGCGCACGCCCGGCGGAACGGTTCGATCAGTACAAGAGTTCAGCACACGGAATCCCTCATCTGATGAATGATCACACCACTCCGGTCCCGGCTGACTCCGTCCGGTCCGCGATCAGCGGTCTCAAGGAGTTTATCGAATCCCGCATAATCGGCCAGGCAGACCTCGTCGAGTCCCTGCTGATCGCGCTGCTGGCCGATGGTCACCTCCTGGTCGAGGGCGCGCCCGGACTGGCCAAGACGCGCGCGGTGCGCGTGCTCGCCGATGGCATCGACGCCTCCTTTCACCGCATACAGTTCACCCCCGACCTGCTGCCCGCCGACCTGACGGGCACGGAGATTTATCGGCCCCAGGACGGGTCGTTCCGCTTCCAGCAGGGGCCGCTGTTCCACAACCTCGTGCTTGCCGACGAGATCAATCGGGCCCCTGCCAAGGTGCAATCCGCGCTCCTCGAGGCGATGGCCGAGCGCCAGATCACCGTGGGCCTGCAGACCTATCATCTGCCCGAGCTGTTCCTGGTGATGGCGACGCAGAACCCTCTCGAACAGGAGGGGACTTATCCGCTGCCGGAGGCACAGCTCGATCGCTTTCTGATGCACGTGCGCATCGACTATCCGGCCGCCGCCGACGAAAGACGCATCCTGCAGCTGGCGCGCAGCGAGGCCGCCGAGGAGGCAGGCGCGAACGCCTCGCCGCGCGTGCGCATCCCGCAGGCGGCGGTGCTGCAGGCGCGGCGCGAGGTGCTGGGTGTGTTCATGTCCGAGCCGCTGGAGCAGTATCTGCTGCAGCTCGTGCTCGCCACGCGCAATCCGCAGGTCTACAGCAACGAGCTCGGCCGCTGGCTGCAATACGGGGCGAGCCCCCGCGGCAGCATCGCCCTGGACCGTTGCGCGCGGGCGCGGGCGTGGCTGCGCGGCCGTGATTACGTGACCCCGGACGATATCCAGGCCGTGGCAGCCGCCGTGCTGCGGCATCGCCTCATACTCAGCTACGAGGCCGAGGCGGACGCGATCACGGCCGACCGCATCGTCGGTGAGCTTCTGTCTCTGGTTGCCGTTCCATGAGGCATCGTCCCTGATATGGACCTGCGCTCGCTTCTCGTCCCGACGCGGCGCGTGAGCGCGCCGCCCGTTGCCGGCTCTCGCCCCGACGCCCCGAGCGCCGTGCGGGTCTCGCTCGCCGAACTCGTGCGGCTGGCGCCACAGGCGCGGCAACTCGAGCTCTGGCGCTCGCGACGTGACGTGGAGGACGGCGGCGCACACCACACCATGTTCAAGGGGCGCGGCATGGAGTTCGCCGAGACCCGCCCCTACCAGCCGGGCGACGACATCAGGCATATCGACTGGCGCGTCACGGCGCGATCAGGGCGCGCGCATACGAAGCTTTTCCGCGAGGAGCGGGAACGTCCGGTGCTCGTATGGGTGGACTGCAGGCCGCACATGCGTTTTGCCACCCGAGGCTGCTTCAAGAGCGTGCTCGCCGCGCGGCTGGCTGCACTGGTCGCCTGGGCGGCCCACGCCCACGGCGATCGCGTCGGCGGCCATGTGCTCAACGCCGCGCAGGATTACGCACAGGAGCCCAGGCGCGGCCGACACAACGTACTGCGGCTGCTGCGCGCGCTGGAGTTCGGATGTGCGCCGGCAGTCGCCGACCCCCCCATGGCCCTGGCGGCGGAAGCATCGCTGGCCTCGCTACGACGCACCGTACGCCCGGGGACGATCGTGTTCCTCATCGGCGATTTCCACGACCTCGAGGCGGCGGTGACGGATCTGGCCGCCCAGATTGGCGTACACAGCGACGTGACCCTGTGCTGCGTGCACGACCCGCTGGAGGCCGATCTGCCGCCGGCCGGGGTCTATCCCGTGAGTTCGCTGAGCGGCGAGCTCGCGAATCTCGACACGGCCAACGCAGCCTGGCGAGTGGCGTACGCCCAGCGATTTCAACAGCGGATGCAGGCGTTGCGCGACGCCATGCGCCGCCACCGGGCGCGATTCCTCGGCGTCAGCACCACCGACGACCCATTGCTGGCACTGCGCGCGATCGCGGGCACGGCGGCAGCGCGAGGCGCAGACTGACCACACGCGGCGATCGCCATGGACCCACGGACCATCCCGCTGCACGACATACACCTGCCGCCGCCCGTGGGTTGGTGGCCGCCCGCGCCGGGCTGGTGGGCGTTGGGCGTCTTGCTGTTGACGGCGCTTGTATGGGGCACCCGGGAATGGCAAAAGCGCCGCCGGAGTGCGGCGCCGAGCCATGCCGACACGGTCGCCGAGGTCTGGCGTACCTGGCGGGGGTTGCAGAGGACATTTGCGGATCCGCATGCGGTCGTCGATGGCGTGCAGCAACTTTCCGAGTTGATGCGGCGCGTCGCGCTGACTCTGAACGCCCGCGGCGATGTGGCCGGGCTGACCGGGGAGAAGTGGTTGCGGTTTCTCGATGCGCCGCTGGGCGGCACGGAGTTCAGCAACGGACCGGGCCGCATCCTGGCCTCGACCCCGTATCAACCCGGGATCGGTCGGACGGAACCTGGCGAGGTCGAGCGCTGCATGCAACTCTGCGAGCGCTGGCTGAAGACCGTGCTCGACACCGGCGGGGCGGGACGCTGACCGTGCTGCAGTTCGAATGGCCGTGGGTGTTGCTGGCATTGCCGCTGCCGTGGATAGCCCGGCGCCTGCTGTCACCGCTCCGGCGGCCGGCCGGCGTGGCCCTGCGCGTCCCGTTCTTCGCGAGCATGATGTCCGCCACGGCGTCCACCGCAACTCACGGTGCGCGCGCTCTGTGGATTGCCACGGTGGCCTGGCTGCTCCTGGTCGCCGCCGCCGCGCGCCCGCAGTGGCTCGGTGAACCGGAGGCCATCCCGATGAGCGGTCGGGACATCATGCTCGCGGTGGATCTCTCGCGCAGCATGCAGCAGACCGACTTCGAGGTACAGGGCGAGCTCATCGACCGCCTCGCCGCCGTCAAGCTGGTCGCGCTGGATTTCATCGAGCACCGCGTCGGCGACCGCATCGGCCTCATCCTGTTCGGCGAACGTGCCTACCTGCAGGCGCCGCTCACCTTCGATCGGACCACCGTGCAGACGCTGTTGAAGGAAGCGGTGCTGGGACTGGCCGGCGATGCCACGGCCATTGGCGACGCCATAGGCATCGCCGTGAAGCGACTGCGCGGCGATCGCGTCCGGAACCGCGTCCTCATCCTCCTCACCGACGGGGCGAACACCGCCGGGGAGATCGAACCCCTGAAAGCGGCGGAGCTGGCGGCCAAGGCGGGTTTGAGGATACACACGATCGGCATCGGTGCCGACGAGACCCGGATACGGCAGCTGTTCGGCACCTATCGCACCAATCCCAAGCTCGATCTCGACGAGGCGACGCTGAAGGCGATCGCGGAGCGGACGGGCGGGCGCTACTTCCGCGCCCGCGACAGCGCCGAGCTCAACGAGATCTACACGCTCATCGATCAGATCGAGCCTGTTGAACAGGATCCGCGACGGTTCCGCCCGATTTCCTCGCTGTATCCCTGGCCGCTCGGCGTCGCGCTGGTGCTGGGCGCATGGCTCGTGCTGCGCGAGCGGACGGGCACGCACGAGGCGACCACTTCATGAGCGTGGCGGACTTCCATTTCCTGCGCCCCCTGTGGCTGTTGGCGCTGCCGGCGCTTCCGCTCATGATCTGGCTGCTGCGCGGCCGCGCGGTCCAGGGTACGCCGTGGCGCCGGGTCGTGGACCCGGCGCTGCTTCCACACGTGCTCGCGCGACCGGGATCCGGGGCCACCGGATCATTGCGCCGACTCCGATGGCTGCTGATCGCCGCATACGCGCTGGCCGTGCTCGCTCTTGCCGGGCCGGTATGGAAGCGGCTGCCGCAGCCGGTGTTCCAGGACCGCTCGGCGCTGGTGATCATGCTCGACCTGTCGCGGTCGATGGATGCACAGGACCTGCGGCCGAGCAGGCTCGCGCGCGCGCGCTTCAAGGTGGCCGACCTGCTGGCGCAACGTCGTGCCGGCATGACCGCGCTGGTGGTGTACGCGCAGGATGCCTACGGCGTCGTCCCGCTTACCGACGATGCCGCGACCATCCTGAGCCAGCTGCCGGTGCTCGAGTCCGGACTCATGCCGGCACAGGGCAGCCGGCCGGAACGCGCGATTGCGCTTGCGCTGGAACTCCTCCGCCAGGGCGGCATGCCACGCGGCGACCTGCTCTTGATCACCGATTCCCTCACCCCGGAACAGGCCGAGGACATCGCGCGCGAGTTGCAGCCCCACGACCATCGACTGTCGATACTGGCCATGGGCACCGTCGCCGGTGCACCGATCCCCCGGCCCGGGGGCGGCTATTTCGAGACCGACGAGGGCAGACCCGTGGTGGCGAGGCTGGATTCGGCGCCGATGCAGGCGCTTGTCGGCGGGCGGGGCGGACGGTTCGTCATCGCCGGCAGTGACGACAGCGACATTCAGGCCCTGGTGCAGCTGTTTGCCACCCGGATCCGTGCCGACACCGCCGCCAAGTCCGATTACACCTCGGAACGGTGGCGCGAAGAGGGGCCGTGGCTGCTGTTGCCGCTCATCCCGCTGGCGGCTCTGCTCTTCCGTCGCGGCCTCATCGTCGCGGTATTCATCGCGATGCTGCCCTGGCCCAGGACGGCCACCGCGTGGCAATGGGACGATCTCTGGCGCCGGCCCGATCAGCAGGGCGCGGCAGCGCTCGAGCGCGGCGACAGCGGGCGGGCCGCCGAACGGTTCGAAGATCCCCGCTGGGCGGCGGTCGCGCGCTACCGTGCCGATGACTACGCCGGCGCGGTGGCGGCGCTGGAGGGGCTCGGCGGCAGCGACGACCACTACAATCGCGGCAATGGCCTCGCGCGCCTGGGCGAGTACGAGGACGCCCTTGCCGCCTACGAGCAGGCGCTCCGCCTCGACCCCGGCAATGACGACGCGCGCCACAATCGCGATCTCATCCGCCGGTTGCTGCAGATCTCGGCGGGTCAGGGTGGCGGCGAGAGCAGCCAGCGGGGCGATGGCCAGCAGTCCTCGCCGCCGCAGGGTGGCGGCGGCGCACAGGAAGACCGCAGGCAGGGCCAAGGGGAATCCGAACGCCGCGGCGGCGCCGAAGGCGATCAGGATATGGACACCGTGCCAGAGGCGGCCGGAGGCGAATCCGGCAAGAGCCTCGAAGAACTGCTCGCGCAGCGCCGGAAGGAAGGCGACCGCGATCGCCAGCAGACCGGCCAGGACAGGCAAGGCGGTGAGGAGGGAGACGGGCGCGACCCCGCGCAGTCGGACGGCGAGCGCAGCGAGCACCGCGAGACCAGCCAGGCGGACGAGCAGTGGCTGCGGCGTATACCGGATGACCCCGGCGGCCTGCTGCGGCGGAAATTCTATTATCAGTACAGCCAGTCGAACCGCACTCCTCCCAGTGACACGCCATGGTGATCGCATGTCGATGAATCTTCACGGACGGCTGCGACGCGCGACCCGATCGTTGGTGGTCCTGCTGCTTGCGTGGTCCGTGATGAACCCTGCCAGCGCCGCGATCACGACCGCGGTCGAAAGTGACGAGGTCCGCGAAGGCCAGAGCTTCGTCCTCAGCTTTCAGAGCGACACGGACGCCGGCCGGCCGGACCTGTCGCCGCTGCAGCAGGATTTCGAGGTACTCGGCACCGCGCGGCGCACCAACATCAGCATCGAGAACGGCCGCGCCACGCGCTCGACCGTCTGGCAGGTGAATCTCATCCCGAGGCGCGCGGGCAACGTCACCATTCCAGCTATCGACTTCGGCGCCGCGCGCTCGCAACCGCTGACCATCGCGATCACGCCGGCCGCCGCCGGCCCGGACGATGCGGAGGACTCGTTGCGACTCGAGGTCACCGCCACCCCGCAGACGTCATATGTACAGCAACAGGTGCTCGTATCGGTGCGCCTGTTCGTCCCGCAGGACGTCGACCTCGTCGACTCGGCATTCGGCGACCCCCGGGTTGGCGGCGGAGACGCGCTGATCACGGCCGTCGGCAAGGCCCGTGAACGCCAGCGCACCGAACGCGGCGTACGCGAACGGGTGATCGAGCGCACCTACGCAGTCTTTCCGCAGAGCCACGGCGAACTGGTCATCGAGCCGCTGACATTCGAGGGCCAGGTCTTCGATTCCCACGCGACATTCGACAATCCGTTCGGCCAGTCGATACGAACCCTGCGCCTGCAGTCCGAGCCGATTCGGCTGCGGGTGAAGCCGGTCCCGCCGGAGTTCAAGGGCAGGCACTGGCTGCCCGCGCAGTCCCTCTCGCTGGTGGAGAACTGGTCGGATGAGACCACCACCTTGAAGGCCGGCGAACCGATCACGCGTACTCTGACGTTGCTTGCCAAGGGCCTCACCGCCGGGCAACTGCCGGAGATCGCGGTGGCGATGCCCGAAGTGGTCAAGAGTTATCCCGAGGCACCGGTTCTGGACGACCAGGGGCGCAGCGAGGGCGTCACGGGCCTGCGCATGGAAAAGCAGACGCTGATCATCAATGCCGGCGGAGCAGTCATGCTGCCGGAGATACGCATCCCGTGGTGGAATACAGATACGGACCGGCCCCAGGAGGCCACGATCGCCGCACAAACCCTGCAGATCGTCGGCGGCATCCCTGCCCCCCCGGAGAAACCGGCCCGCGCCGCCGCGGCGCCTGCGCCCGCGGCTGGCGCCATCCCCGCCCCCCGGCCGGCGCCGGAGCCCACGTTCTGGCGCCGGCTCGCGATCCTGCTCGCACTGGGCTGGGCACTCACGTCCCTGGCTTGGTGGCGCTCGCGTGTGCATGCGGCGAAACATCAGGGCGAGCCTTCGGGTTCGGCCCCGCCCGGATCCGACGCGGCGCTCATCGCCGAGCATGTGCTCGAGCATGCGCGCAACGACGATGCCGTGCAGACCCGCCAGGCGCTGCAGCGCTGGGCCAGGGCCCGGAAGATCGTTCCCGCGACCCTGGACGGCATTGCGCGTCGCCATCCGGAACTCGTGCAGGCGCTGCAGGAACTGGATCGATGCCTTTATGCGGGGGCGGCCACGGGCTGGTCGGGAGCGGAACTCGCCACGGTATTTGCGGCCACCTGTCGATCGCCGGGCGCGGCGCGGGGCCAGCCCGCGGCAGATGTCCGGGCGCTGGCGCCGCTGTATCTGTCGCCCGAATCGAAGCCGGGCTAGCGGGCCGCGCCGCTCACCCGCGCGGCCGCGGGTGTTCCGGGCGATGCCCGGTCAGACGCGCGAATCAACGCGCGCCCCCCCCACGAGTACCCGCCCCAGGTTGCGCACGAGGGCAACCTGGAAGAATGGCTTCTCGAGGAAATCCACCGCTCCACCGCGCATCGCGCTCACGCTGGCGGCGACGTCGCCCTGGCGGCCGATCACCACCACCGGCAGGCCGGGTGCCAACTCGTGTGCCCGCAGCGTCAGCTCTACGCCGCTCGTGTCGCTCAATTCCATATCCGTCACCAGCATTGCCGGGACGATGTCCCGCAGTCTGTCCAGAAGTGCATGCGAGCTGGTGAAGACCTCCGTGCGGCAACCGTGTTGGTCGATGAGCACGCGCAATGCAGCGCCCATCTCCGCGTCACGCCCCGCGACGAAGACGAGCGGCGACGCCGCCGAGCCGGCGGTGCCGTCGTCACGCAGCTTGTCGCAGGCCAATAGCATTCACCCGTTCGCAGTCAGGAGGGTCTTGCCGCTGGCGCGTGCCACGGCACGCAGGCGCTCCAGGGAGGGGATGTGGATGCTGCGCCGATCCACCTCCAGCAGTCCTTCGTGCTGGAAATTCGTGAACAGGCGGCTCACCGTCTCCACCGCGAGCGCGAGGTAGCTCGCGATATCCTGCCGCGCCATCGGCAGGTTGAAGGCTACAGCCGAGTAGCCCAGATGCGCATAGGCATCCGACATCTGCAGCAGGAACGCGGCCAGCCGCTCGTCGGCGCCGCGTTGCGCGAGCAGGACCGCCCGCGCGTGCTCCTTGGTGATCTCGCGCCCGGCATGCTTGAGTATCTGGGCATACAGCGCCGGGTCGTGATGGGCCGCATCCTCGATGACGTCCAGCGGGAAGCGGCATACCGTGATCATCTCCATCGCCTGGGCCGAACTCGTGTGCGTCCCCTCGCCCAGGGCGTCAACACCGATGAGGTCGCCAGGGAGATGAAAGCGGATGACCTGCTCGAGGCCGTCCGGCGTGGAGACGTAGCTCTTCGCCGAGCCGGAACGGACGATGTAGAGGGCCTGCAGTCGCTCGCCCTGGCGAAAGAGGTGGTGGCCCCGCGGCGACGGCCTGCCGCACTTGACGCCGGTTTCCCCAGCGCAATGCGAGGCTACCGTGTGCATGACGCAGACGCGCTGCAGACGGCAGTCCGCACATCTCAATGCCGCCTGACCGAATCTCACTACGTTGGACTCCTGCGTTTGCATATCGAACCCTCCTGGCTGCCTTTTGACTGATTCTGGGAATATTTATAAGCGGGCAGACGCAGCCGTAGAATCCGCGTATCCGCGTAGCGGGATTGCGGAAACTACGTAGGGCGAACTGCGAGGGCCTGTGACCGGGGCGCTTGCGCCGCGGCGCCATCCCTCGCAGCGGCGCCTAGCGGAGGGTCTCGCGCTCGAGCTGGAGCCGCTCCTCGGCCCTCTGGCCAGCGTGGCAGGTAACGTAGATCAGCGCCGGGATCGTCAGGTCGCCCAGGTGCTGTACGTTCCGGGCAAGCGCGCACCTTGCGCTGGATCAGAAAAGCCTCGGGACGGTGGCCTGACGGACCCGGAAAGGGGAGAATGACGGCGAGGCCCGTGGCGCGACGTCATGTCGGGTCGGCCGCCAATGCGAAACATCCGAGAAAAGGAACACGAGAAATGCACCAGTTCAGGCGATACGCTGCATGTATTGCAGCCAGCGTTACGGTTCTCTTCACGGCCGGAGCCGCGGCGGTGGAATGCTACCCGGAGGTCCGGATGCAGCAGGACCTCGACAGCCGCGGCTTCAGCCTGCGCGAATCGGTAAAGGCCGAGCGCATGGATCTGCTCGCCTACGCCAGCGATGCCGAAAAGAAGTGGGTGATCATGGCCAGGCCGGAGGAAGGCATGGTCTCCGGCGGTGTGCCCGGGGAGTCCACGCTCTGCCCGCTCGACGCCGGCGATGGCGACCTCGAAGCCTTGAAGGGCAGTCCGTACTTCCAGAAATTCTTCGGCAAATAGCGCCGCCGGAAGGCCCGGGCGCGTCGGCCGGGACGATCCCCGTGTTCCCGCCGGCCGGCGTCTGCCGCGTTCACGTTCGCCTACCGATATCCCTGTCCGCCGTGCTTGGGGTCGATGGCCTTGCCGAGCGAGAGCGACATCATCAGCAGCGCGATACGCTCGTGCATGATGAGCGTGTGCTGATTGCCGCTTTTCACCATGTGCTGGCGCAGCGCCTCGCGCACGTCCTTGGAACCGGTGACGTCGATGATGATATCGACCCTCTCTCCCTCGCGAGCCAGCTCCATGAAGTCCGAGGTGACCCGTATCCCGTTTTCGCGCGCCAGGCGCATGCCGGGGAGATCGAGATTCAGGTCGGCAACGCCCGCCACTTCGACGAACGGCGCGGCGATCAACTGCTTCAGCAGCGGCGTGCCGGTCTCACCGGCACCGATCATGGCTATGCGGAATATCGTCATGGGTGCGCTCTCCAGCCGGGGCATGGGTATGGCCCGGGAAATGTACGGCGGTCCTAGCCAGAAGCATGCCAGTCAAACGTACCCGATCGTCGCGCGCCCGCATGTCGCGGGCGATCGGGACTCCGTCCCCGTGACCTACCCGCTTCCCCGGAGCTTGAGGTGCGACGCCACCAGTTCGGCGAGCGAGCGCACCTCCATCTTCTCCATCACGTGTGCGCGATGCAGCTCCACGGTGCGCTCGCTCAGCCCGAGGTCTATCGCGATGACCTTGTTGGCCTGACCGGCGACCACCCGCTCCATGATCTCGCGTTCGCGCGGCGTGAGCTTGTCGCGCCGATCGCACAGGGACTGGCGCTCCACATTGGTATTGCGCCGCGCGATGTCTTCCCTGAGTGCTGCCTGCACGCGATCCAGCAGATCCTGATCGTTGAACGGCTTTTGCAGGAAATCGAAGGCCCCCTTCTTGATTGCCCGCACCGCCATCGGCACGTCCCCGTGGCCGGTGATGAAGATGACCGGCAGGCGCATCCCCTTCGCGCACATCCGCTCGAAGAGCTCCAGGCCGCTCATGCCGGGCATGCGGATATCCAGGAGCACGCAACCTCCCTGCTCGCTGGAGACCTCGGCCAGAAACGCCGCCGCCGAGGGAAACAGGGCGGACGTCAGGCCGACGGAATCCAGCAGCATGCGCAGCGAGCCGCGCACGGCATCGTCGTCATCGACCACGAAAACGATCTGTTCGGATTCACGCATGTTCAACGGGCAGTGCGATCGGCAGCGAGACGTGGAATTCCGCGCCGCCGCCCTCGTGTTCGCTGTACCAGAGACGACCGCCGAAGGCGGCCACGATGCTGCTGCTGATCGAGAGGCCCAGGCCCATGCCGTGCGCCTTGGTGGTGAAAAAGGGGACGAACAACCGTTCTACATCGGCAGGGCAGATGCCCGGGCCGCGGTCGGCCACCGAGAATTCTATCGTCTCATCCGGGCCGCGCGCCGACCTTATCTCGACGACGCGCTGCGCCGGCGGCGCATCGGCCATCGCGTCGATCGCGTTGCGGACGAAATTCAGCGCCACCTGCTGGACCTGCACGGAGTCGCCCTGCACCGGCGGCAGCTTCGGGGCGAGCGCGAGTTCCACGCGCGTGTAGTGATGCCGAAGGTCGACGTCGGCGAAACGGATCACCGCGCGCAACTGCTCGTTGATGTCGACCAGCTCGCTGCGGACCTCCTCGCGGCGCATGAACCCCCGCAGCCGCTGGATGATGTCGCCCGCCCTCTCCGCCTGGCGCGCTATCTGCTCGAGGGCCTCCTCGATATCCTGCGTTCCCTGGACGCCGCGGGCGAGCATGCGGCGCGCCGCCTGGGCGTAGGTGGCAATGGCCGTCAACGGCTGGGTGATCTCGTGCGCGATGCCCGAGGCCATCTCCCCCATGGTCGACAGCCGCCCGACGTGCGCCAGCCGCTCGCGCTGCTCGCGCACCTGCTGTTCCATCATCAACTCCGGGGTCCGATCCAGCACCTGGGCGACGAACAGAGGCTCCTCGTCCTGCACCGTGTAACTGCAATGCAGGCTGCATGGGGTGAGGCCGCCGTCGGGCCTGCGTATGCGGACATCCCGCGTGCCGGGATCGCCCGCGCGCTGCGCCGCCTGCCTCATCTCATCGACGATGCCGCGGTCCTCGGCCGACACGATGTCGGCGAACTGGATGCCGAGGAGATCTTCCTGCGCGCGGCCGCATAGTCGGCAGAACTCGGGATTGACGGTACGTATGCGGCAGAGCCCGTCGGCCATGAAAATGCCGGCCGGAGCATTGTCGATGATCAGCCGCAATTCCGCCTCGCGTGCGCGGATGGCTGCCTCGACTTGCTTGCGCCAGGAAATATCGCGCACGATACCGACGAACTGCCTGCGCTCGCCGCGCGCCTCGCCGACCGCGATGTCCAGCGGGAAGACTGTTCCATCCTTGCGCAGGCCCTGCGCCTCGCGGCCGATCCCGATGATCTTCGGTACGCCCGTGCGCATGTAGTTGCGCAGGTACTGGTCGTGCTCGCGCTGCCAGGGATCCGGCATCAGCATCTTGACGTTGCGGCCGATGACCTCCGCGGCGCGATAGCCGAAGATGCGCTCGGCCGCCCGGTTGAACACCTCGATACTGCCCCACTGATCGATGATGATCAGGCCGTCGACGGCTGCATTCAGCGTCGCCTCGAACCGCGCTCGATAACCGTCGGGCTCCTGCTGTGCTGTGCCCGCCGGTGTGCCCTCGGGCAGCGTGCCGGGCATTGGAACATGGTCCATGGCGCGTATTGTCGTTAATCTGCGCGCCATACTCCACTACCCGGGAACCGCATATGGGGGTCGCCCTGCTGCTGGGCCTGCTGAGCAGCCTGCATTGCGCGGGCATGTGCGGGAGCGTCATCGCCGCGGCGACCTTCGGGATCGGTAGTGGCCGCCTGCCGCTCGTCGTGCTCGTGAACATGGCGCGTGTGGCAAGCTACGCGATCGCCGGCGCGCTCGCCGCGGGTGGGCTCGGCGCCCTGGCCGGCGGCACGCGAACCGGAGGACACCTGGCACTGAGCCTGTTCGCGGCGATCGTCATCGTGGCTGCGGGCCTGCAGGTCGGCGGCTGGCTGAACGTCTGGGCCGGCCTGGAACGTCTGGGCGGCCGCGCCTGGCAGCGCATCAGCCGCATCGCGCGCTTCCTGCTGCCGGTGCGCCGCCCGTGGCAGGCCGCGACCTTCGGATTGCTGTGGGGCTGGATGCCCTGCGGGCTCGTCTACAGCGCCCTGGGCTACGCCGCCGCCACCGGCAGCTGGCGTGACGGGGCGCTGTACATGCTCGCCTTCGGCGCCGGCACGCTGCCGGCAATGACGGGTCTGGGATTGTTCAGCACGCTGGCGACCCGGCTGCAGCAGCGTCAGGACTGGCGCCGGTTCGTGGGTGCGATTCTCATCGGGATGGCGGTTGTCACGCTGGCGATGCACCTGGCCCCCGGCGCGCACGGCCACGCGCCGGCTGCTGCGGCCGACGCCGGCGTGCCGCCTCCCCGACAACATGCCGGGCATCGCTGAGCGCAGACCCGCCCGGCACGCCTGCGGCAGCCGCGGGCACGCGCCGACCTCAGCGCTGGCCCCGCCGGCATCCCGCAATGCCAGGCGAGGCGCATTGCGGGCCGCTCACTCCTCGCGACCGTCCGCCGGCGGGATGTCGTCGTCGTCCATGAGGATCTGGTGGGCCGGGCCCTCCAGATCGTCGAACTGACCCGAGCCGACCGCCCACAGAAAGGCCCAGACGATGACTCCCACCAACACCAGGGAGATCGGGATCAGCAGATAGATGATCTCCATGCAGCCGTCCTCAGCGCGCCTCGTCAACGCCGCGCAGGCGCAGCGCGTTACCCAGCACGAACAGCGAACTCAGCGACATGCCGGCGGCGGCGATGAGCGGGTTGATCAGTCCGAGCACCGCGGCCGGCAGTCCGATGACGTTGTAGAACAGCGCCCACCACAGGTTCCCGCGGATGATCCGGCGGGTCTTGCGCGCGTGATCCAACGCCTCGAGCACGCCGTGCAGGTCGCCTCGCAACAGCACCATGTCGGCGCTGCTATGCGCCAGGGCGGCGCCGCTGCCCATGGCGATCGATACCTGGGCGCCGGCCAGCACCGGCGCGTCGTTCACCCCATCGCCGACCATCATCACCACGGCGCCGCCGCCCTGCAACTCACGCACGGCACGCAGCTTCGCCTCCGGATTCATGCCGGCACGCCAGTCCTCGATCCCGATGGCGTCGGCGACCGCCGCCGACACCGGCTGCTGATCGCCCGTCAGCAACGTCACACTCAGGCCCCTGTCCCGCAGCGCGCGCACTACGGCGGCGGCCTCCGGCCGTATCTCGTCGAGCAACGTGAAGATCGCGACCAGGCGATCCTCGCTCGCGAGCATCACGATCGTGCCGGTCCGCCCGGTCTGCCCGGCCGCCGGCGGGTGCAGGCCGGTGTGCCCGGCGATGAACCCGGGCGAGCCGAGGAACCATCGACGGCCGCTTATCAGCCCGTGGATCCCGGCGCCGGGCTCATTGATCACACCGGTTGCGCCCGGCACGCACAACTCCCGCGCCGCCTCGCGGAAGGCCCGGGCGATGGGATGCTCGGAGTGCTGCTCGAGCGCTGCCGCCAGGGCGAGGCATTCCGCCTCGCCCTGGCGGCCGGGCAGGACGGTATGCGCCAGGCGCGGCGCTCCGTGCGTGAGCGTGCCGGTCTTGTCGAAGACGATATGCGTCACGCGCGCCGCCGTCTCGATGGCGGCGCCGCGCACCACCAGAACGCCCCTGGACATCAGCGCATTGATGGCACAGGTGAGCGCCGCCGGCGCGGCCAGCGACAGCGCGCATGGACAGGTGACGACCAGCACCGCCAGCACGTTCGCGAACCAGTGCCCGGTGCCGGCGGCGATGCCCACGAGCGCGGTCAGCGACGCGATCACCAGCACCGCGCCCACGAACCAGCCGGCGATGCGATCGGCGAGCGCAGTCAGCCGCGGACGCTCGCCGAGCGCGCGCTCCAGCGTCCCGACGATGCCGGCAAGCAGCGTCTTCTCGCCGACACGCGTCACCGTCATCTGCAACGGACTGTCGACGTTGATCGACCCCCCGAGGAGCACGGTGCCCTCCTGCTTGGGCACCGGCGTGCTCTCGCCGGTGAGCACGGATTCGTTGACGGTCGAAACGCCATCCGCAACCACGCCGTCGGCCGGGATCTCCTCGCCCGGGCGAACGAGCAACCGATCCCCCGGGACGAGTTCCGCCGGCGCCGCCATCTCCACTCCACCCTCGACGGCAGGGTTGAACCGGCGCGCCAGCAGCGGCAGGTGCCGTCCCATGCGCTCCACGGTCTCGGTGGCCCGCGCGCGCGCCATGAATTCCAGGTACCGCGCCGCGAGCAGGAAGGTCACGAACATCACCACGGCGTCGAAATACGTCGCGCCGCGATCGGCCCACGTGTTCCATGCGCTGCCCAGGTAGGCCAGGAGGATACCGAGAGACACCGAGAGGTCCATGTTGAGCGTGCCGCCGCGCAGCCCCCGCCACGCCGATTGCAGGAAGCCCATGCCGGAGTAGAAGACGACCGGGGTCGTGAGCAGCAGGTTGACGGTGTTGAGGAACCGGCGGTGATCGTCTGCGATGTAGCCTTCGTCGAAATAGAACGCGGTGGCCACCATCATCACCTGCATTCCGAGCACCAGGGCCACGCCCAGTCGGCGCAGCAGGAGCCGGCGATCGCGGTCGCTGCCCAGTTGTTGTCGCCGCGGATCGTAGGGCTGCGCGTCGTAGCCCAGCCGCTCGATGCCGCGGATGAGCCCGGAGATCTCGATGCCGGCGGCATGCACGACCCGCGCGCGGCGCGTGCTGTAATTGACCCCCACCTCCAGCACGCCGGGCTGCTGCGCCAGGTAACGCTCGATGAGCCACAGGCAGGCCGGGCAGGCCACCTTCCCGATCATGAGCGAGCACTCCGCGGTGCCGTCGCCGCGCTCGCTCGTGAACTGCCCGCGCACGGCGGGATGGTCGAACGCCGCCAGGCGTTCACGCACGGCCGCCGGCATCTCCTCGACGCGGGGCGAGGCGGTGGTGCGGTGCCGGTAGAATTCGGCGAGGCCGGCGTCGACGATCAGCTTCGCCGCGGCCTGGCAACCGCGGCAGCACATGGTCTGCCGCGCGCCCTCGATCTCCACCCGCAGGTCGATACCGGCCGGCACGGGTTCCCCGCAGTGGAAACAGCGCGCATCCGCGCGGGTCGGCATGTCCATGAGCATCGGGGAGACGGTCTCGGCAGTGGTGCTCGACATCCTGACTCCCGGGCCGCGGATGTCAATTGCCCGTTCCGGCCGCCAGCGGTTTCCCCCGGGCTGTCGGGTTTTTGACGCTTGGAGACACCGATGTGCAATTCCGCATCCCCGCACCTCATAATCGACCCACCTGAGCATCTCGATGGAAGTGCCTGTCCGCCGTGTGTTTTTCCGGCGGGCGCGGGGCGGACGGTCGATGGGCGGCGCCGAGCGGGGGGATCGGCGTCTCTGGAGCCTTTCTTGCAGTGCGGTTCAAGCCATGCGAGGGCGCCGCGGCCTGCGGCATTTGCCGGGAACCATACCGGATTCCACATGAGAAACCGAATCTTGATCATCCTTTCCGCCGCCCGATCGGGGCCGATCGGCATCAACGCCGTCGGTCGATGAGTCCGCGGGACCAGCCTCGCGGCGCGTTCACTCCGCAGACACATCCGCCACCGATCGCCCGATGAACGACCTCACGCCCATCCCGATCCCGCATGAGCCGTCGGCGGCCGACGCGCCGGCGCGGGCCGCGGTCGATGCCGCGCTGTCGGCCGCCCCGCCGCCCGGCGGCAATGCGCGCGCCCACCTGCAGGCGGTCATGGCCGCCGACGGCACCGGCTACGCGGTGGTCGATCCGCGTGCGCGGGTCGTGGAGGCCAACGACGTCTATGCCCGCATGGCGGGTTTCGAAGACGCCGCCGCGGTGCTCGGCCGCAGCGTGCTGGAATGGACGCACGGCCGGGACGTGCCGCGGACCGTCGAGCAGATCCGCCGCTGCATGGCGGAAGGCAGCGTGCGCGCGATGCAGGTGGAGTATCACGACGCCAGCGGCCGGCGAGTCCCCGTATCCATCAATGCGCAGCGCACCGAGACCGGCGATGGCCCGCGCATCGTGCTGTTGTGCCGCCAGCAGCGGCAGCGCCCGAGCACGGCCGAGGCCTTGCAGGCCAACCGCGTGCGCCTGCGCGAGCAGCAGGCCGCACTGTCCTGGCTGCTCACCAGCCAGGCCTTCCTCGAGCACGATCTCGGCGAGTTCTTCCAGCTGGTCACACGTTGCGTGGCCGATGTGCTGGAGGTCGAGCGCGTCAACCTGTGGCGGCTGAATCCCGCGCGCACCGTCATGACGCTGGTGAGCGGCTTCGACCGGCTGAGCGGCGCGCACGTCAGCGGCACGGAACTGGACACCGGCTCGTACCAGGCCTACTTCCGCGCCCTGGAGAACAACGAGCCGATGCAGGTCGACAATCTCGGCGAGGACCAACGCACCAGCGAACTGTCCGACCTGCACCTGCGCCCGTTCGGCGTCACCGGGCTGCTCGACGTTCCGGTTTTCGTCGACAACCAGCTCGACGGCGTGCTGTGCCTCGAGCAGGTCGGCCAGGACAAGCCCTGGCACCCGGACACCGGGCTGTTCGCCGCCGCCGTCACGAACATTGTCGCGCTCGCGCTGCAGCACCAGGAACGCACGCGCGCGGAGAACTCGCTGCGGCAGAGCGAGGAGCGCTACCGCCAGCTCGTGGAGCTCTCTCCGGACGCAATCCTCGTGCTGCAGCACGATCGCATCACCTTCGCCAACCCCGCGGCGCTGCAGCTGCTCGGCGCGCGCCGCGCGAGCGAGGTCATCGGCGAGGGTCTGTTCCGCTTCCTGCACCCTCATTACCACGACACGGCGCGCAATCGCCTGCGGTTGACGGCCGAATTGCGGGCCTCGATCCCGTTCGTGGAGGAGCAGTACATCCGCCTGGACGGGACCACTGTGGATGTCGAGACGACCTCGGGACCCTACCAGGACGAGCAGGGAGAAGGCCTGCAGGTGATCGTGCGCGACATCACCGCCCGCAAGCGCACGGAGATGAAGCTCGCCAAGAGCGAGCAGCGCCTGGACCTCGCGCTGAAGGCCGCCGATCTGGGCCTGTGGGACTGGAACCTGCAGACCGGCGACGCGTACTTCGACGATCGCTGGCTCGGGATCGTCGGCTACGCGCGCGAGGAGTTCCCGCCGCACATCAACACCTGGGAGATGATCGTCCATCCCGAGGATCTGCCAAGGGTCATCGCCGCCACCAGGGCCCATGCCGAGGGGCAGACGCCGTACTTCGAGAGCGAACACCGCGTGCTCACGCGCGGCGGCGAATGGCGCTGGGTGCACGACAAGGGCCGCATCGTCGAACGCGATGCGGCCGGCCGGCCGCTGCGCGAGACCGGCACCATGCTCGACGTCACCGCGCGCAAGCAGCAGGAGGAGGCGCTGCGCGCGAGTGAGGCCAAGTTCTCGCGCTTCTTCCAGTCCAACCCGCTGCCGGGCATCATCGCGAGCTTCCCCGAAGGGCGCGTCATCGAGGTCAACCAGGCATTCCTGCGCGCCACCGGCTACCACCGCGACGAGATCATCGGTGTCGCCGCCGCCGATCTGGCGTTGCGCTTCGAGGCCGCGCAGCGCGAACTGCTCTATCACGCGCTCGAGACCGGCCAGACCCCCTACGCCTTCGAGGCGCGGCTGCAACTGCAGTCCGGCGAGACGCGCGACGTGCTGGCGACCTACGAGCGGATCGATTTCGGCGGTCAGCGCTGTTTCGTCGGGATGTATTACGACATCACGCATCGCAAGCTCATCGAGTCGGAGATGCGCCGCATCAACGAGCAGCTCGAACAGCGCGTGGCGGAACGGACCGCAGAGCTCGAATCCAGCAACCGCGCGCTGCGCTCCGCCGAGAGCCGCCAGCGCGTGCTGCTCGACGCCATGCCGGACCTCATGTTCCGCATCGACCGCGCCGGCCGCGTGCTCGACTTCTCGGCCCCGCGGGGCGACAGTCTGATCGACCCGGAGAAGCTCATCGATCGCAATCTGCGCGAGATCGATCTCGACGCCCCCACCCTGCAGTCGATGCTCGCCACCATCGACCGGGCGCTCCACGGCGGCAACATCGAGCCGCTGGAGTTCCGCCTGGCCACGCCGGTCGGGCCGCGCGAGTACGAGGCGCGGGTGCTCAAGAGCGGAACCGAGGAAATCGTCGCCATCGTGCGCGACATCACGGAGCGGCGGCGCATCGAGCACGCACTGCGACTGAGCGAGGCCAGCCTGAGCGCGGCGCAGAGCGTCGCCCATCTCGGCAGCTGGGAGCAGGAAATCATCAATCCCGAATCGATCGAGGCCAACCCGTTGCGATGGTCCGACGAGATCTACCGTATCCTGGGCTATACTCCGGGTGAGGTCGAACCGTCGGTTGTGCGCTTGATCAATAGCCTGCATCCCGACGATCGCCAGGCGGTGCGCGAGCTCTGGGGCGCGGCCGTGCGCAACGGCGAGGACTTCGACCACGTCTGCCGGGTGCTCCGCCCGGATGGTGCGGAACGGATCGTGCATACGCGATGCGGCTTTCTCGGTGGGGTTCCTGATCCGGGGACGGGCGTGAAGATCCTCGGGGTCATGCAGGACATCACCGAGCGCAAGCACGCCGAGGACGCGCTGCGGCTGAGCGAGAGGCGGCTGCGCCAGATCATCGATGCCGTTCCGCACCTCATCTACGCGCGCGAGATGGGCGGCCGGTTCATCCTCGTCAATCAGTCGGTTGCCGACATGTACGGCACCACGGTGGACACCGTGCTCGGCAAGACCGAGGCGGCGTTCGGGCGCCGGCCGGAGGAAGTCGAGCGATCGCGGGAGACGGACATGGAGGTGGTACTGGTGGGGCAGCCGCAGCTTATTCCGGAGGAAACGATCACCGACGTGAACGGCAACGTGCACGTGCTGGAGACGATGAAGATCCCCTTCACCTTCTCCGGGACGAGCCTGCCCGCGGTGCTCGGAGTGTCCACCGACATCACCTATCGCAAGCAGGCGGAGCGCGAGATCCGCGCGCTCAACGAACAGCTCGAGCATCGCGTCCAGCAGCGCACCGCCGAACTGGAGGCCGTCAATCGCGAGCTGGAGAGTTTCAGCTACTCCGTCTCGCACGATCTGATCGCGCCCCTGCGCGGCATCGACGGCTGGAGCCTCGCGCTGATCGAGGATTTCGGCGATCGCCTCGACGACCTCGGGCGGACCTACCTCGCCAACGTGCGCGGCGAGGCCCAGCGCATGGCCATGCTGATCGACAACATGCTGAAGCTCTCGCGGGTGACGCGGGCCGAGATGCGTCATGAGCCCGTGGACCTCGCGACCATGGCCGAGGAGATCGCCGCCGAGTTGCGGGTCAGGGACCCCGGAAGGCAGGCGGATTTCATCATCGAACCCATGCTCATCGCCAGCGGCGACCCGATCCTGCTGCGCTCGGCGCTGCAGAACCTGATGGAGAACGCGTGGAAGTTCACCAGCCGCTGCGAGCGCGCGCTGATCGAGATCGGAATGATGACCGAGGGCGGGGAGCAGGTGTTCTTCGTGCGCGACAACGGCGCCGGCTTCGACCAGACCTACGCCGCCAAGATGTTCGCGCCGTTCGCCCGCCTGCATCGCGCCACCGACTATCCCGGCTCCGGCATCGGGCTGGCCAGCGTGCAGCGGATCATCCGCCGCCACGGCGGACGGATCTGGGCCGAAGGCGCCGTGAACCGGGGAGCCACCGTCAAGTTCACCCTGCCGCTGCCGACGTGAGCCTGCCACTCATGGCCTCCTGCACGCTTCGAACCCGGGCCGCCGTACTGCCGAGGCTGGCGCGCACGTGATGGAACCGACGGTCTCATCGCTGTTGCGTGCCGACAGCACCGCCGGCAGCGGCGCCTCGGAATCCTCCGAGCCCCGGCGCCACTTCCGCACCACCTCGCAGTTCCTGCGCGCGCTGATCGTCGAGGACTCCGAGAGCGACGCCGGGCTGCTGCTGCGTCATCTCGAACGCGGCGGCTACATCGTCGAGCACGTCATCGTCGACAACGCCGCGGACATGCAGGCTGCACTGGCCGAGAAGACCTGGGACGTGGTGATCGCCGACTACGTGCTGCCGCAGTTCGATGCGCCCACGGCGCTGAAGCTGCTCAAGGAGAGCGGCCAGGACATCCCGTTCATCGTCGTGTCCGGCAGCATCGGCGAGGACATCGCCGTGCGCATGATGAAGAGCGGGGCCAGCGACTATCTGCTGAAGGAGAATCTCACCCGCCTGGTGCCGGCGGTGCAGCGCGAGCTGCGCGAGGCAGCGGTGCGCCGCGAGCGCATGCGCGTCGAGCAGGACCTGCGCGTCTACGGCCAGGTCTTCGAGGCGAGCTGCGAGGCGATCGCCATCACCGACGCCCGCCGCCGCATCATCGCCGTGAACCCGGCATTCTCAGACATCACCGGCTACCCGCCGGAGGACGTCATCGGCCGCACGGCGCGGCTGTTGAGCTCGGGCGGCTACGACCCGGCCTTCTACGATTCCATCTGGCAGACCGTGGACGATTGCGGTTACTGGACCGGTGAGATCTGGGCGCGCAAGAAGTCCGGCGATCTCTTCATGGAGTGGCTGTCGATCTCCGCGATCAAGGACTCCGCCGGCAGGATCAGCCACTATGTAACGCAGGGAGTGGACATCACCAGCCAGAAGCGCGCCGACGAGCGCATACACTATCTCGCCCACTACGACTCGCTGACCAAGCTGCCCAACCGCACCCTGCTGCAGGATCGCATCTCGCGAGCCGTCGCCGCCGCCGAGCGCAACGGCAATCGCGTGGCGATCATGTTCATCGATCTGGATCGCTTCAAGAACATCAACGACTCCCTCGGCCATCCCGTGGGCGACCGGTTGCTGCAGGCCGTCGCCGACCGGCTGCGCGGGTGCGTGCGCGACAACGACACGGTGGCGCGCCTCGGCGGCGACGAGTTCGTGGTGGTGCTGCCCGAGACCGGGCAGGAGGGTGCCTCGCACGTGGCACAGAAGATCCTCACCAGCCTGAGCGGGCCGTACCAGATCGAGAGCTTCCAGCTCATCATCACGCCGAGCATCGGCATCAGCGTGTTCCCCGAGGACGGCACCGACATCGAGACCCTGATCAAGAACGCCGACGCGGCGCTCTACCATGCCAAGGACAACGGCCGGAACAACTATCAGTTCTTCACCCAGGAGATGAACATCGCCGCCTACGAGCGCATCTCGCTGGAGAACGGTCTGCGCATCGCGCTGGAGCGCGGCGAGTTCGAGCTCTACTACCAGCCGCAGGTCAGCGTGCGCACCGGCGCGGTCACCACGCTGGAGGCGCTGGTGCGCTGGAACCATCCGCACTGGGGCGTCGTGCCGCCGAGCATGTTCATACACGTCGCCGAGGACAGCGGCATCGTCGTGGCGCTGGGCAAGTGGATGCTGCGCGAGGCCTGCCGCCAGGTGGCGCAATGGCAGGAGAGCGGCTTCCCGCAGGTGCCGGTGGCGGTGAACATCTCGGCCGTGCAGTTGCGCGACAAGGGCTTCGCGCAGTTCGTGCAGGAAGTGCTCACGGACACCGGACTGAAGCCCTCGATGCTCCAGCTCGAGCTCACCGAGAGCATCCTCATGCAGGACGAGAGCCGCAGCAGCCCCGGCATCAAGGAGCTCTCCGCGCTGGGCGTGCACCTGGCGCTGGACGACTTCGGCACCGGTTACTCGAGTCTCACCTATCTGCGCCGCTTCCCGATCAGCAAGCTGAAGATCGACCGCTCGTTCATCCGCAACTGCGCCGAGACTCCCTCCGACGGGGCGATCGTCAAGGCCATCATCAATCTGGCGCACAGCCTCGGCCTGCGGGTGATCGCCGAGGGCGTGGAGAACGTGCAGCAGTACGACTTCGTGGTGGCGGAGGGGTGCGACGACATCCAGGGCTATTATTTCAGTCCCCCGAAGTGTGCCGAGGACCTCATAGGCTTCCTGAGCGTGGATTCCGCCGATACTCCGCCCGGGGTTCTGGAACGCACCGGCGGTCCCGACGCCGCGGAGTGACGTTTCAGGGGACGACCCGGTCGATCTCGATGCGGATGCCGGTGGCCCCCGGCCGCACCGGGCCGCCGCTGCCCTCCAGGTCACCGGATTGCGGCGCGACGTTCCCGGACCTGGATATTCTCGCCACCACCGTGAACTCCCCGGCGCTGCTCAGATTCATGCCGGGCGCCATGGCCATCGAATCGTCCAGCGTGAACGCGAGTGGCAGTTCACTCGCCGGCCGGCGCAGCACGGCCAGCGGCATGCGCGGACCCTCCATCGCGCGGGCGAAGACGAACAGCGTGTCGCCGGGCGCGACCTTCTCCGCCATCCCCTCCTTGAGCGTCACCGTGCCCGTGACCGATGCACTGACGGCGGCCGGCGCCGCATCCGGAGCCGCGGGCATCCCGGCGTGTGCGCGGGCCTCGGCAATCCCCGCCTCGATCGCGGCATAGGTACTGGATTCCTTCGGGATCATCGCCCGTAGCGTCTCCCAGTGCTGGATGGCGGCCGCAAAGTCGCCCGCGTCCAGGGCGAGGCGGCCGGCCAGCGCCAGGGCGCGCGCATCGCGCGGTTCGATCGCCAGCGCCCGGGCGATCAGCTCCCGCGCCTCGCCGTGCACGTCGCCGCGGTCGTTCTGGTACAGCAGCTCCGCGAGCTCGACCAGTGGCGCGGCCGTGCGCGGTGCCGCTGCGATGGCCTGCCGGTAGGCGGTCATCGCCTCCTGGGGCTGTTCCATGAACGCGTGGCTGCGCGCGAGCAACAGCCACGCCTCGGCATCCCCGGGGTTCGCCTTGACCCGCGCCGACATCTGCGCGGCGAAATCCTCGACCTCCGCGCGCGTGAGCTCACCGCCGGCGCCCTGGGTCTGAATGGCGCGGCTGGCCAACTGCGGCGCGCCGACGTGCAGATAGATGACCGCGGCGAGCACCGGTATGGCGAGGCTCGCCGCTGCGATGGCCGCACCCGCCGCCCGGGTCCGTGGCCGCGGCTGCGCGCGGGCAGGCCCCGCCTCCTCGAGGACGCGCCGCTGGAGCTCCTCGTGCGCCTGACCGTGCTGCGCGGGGCTCAGCAACCCGCGCGCGAGATCCGCGTCCAGTTCGGCGGCCTGCTCGCGCAGCAGATCCACGTTCGACTTCGCGCCTTCGGCCGCGCGGCCATGTCCAGCCCGCAGCAGCGGCAGGGCGACGATCGCCATGGCGATCAGCGTCATCGCGATCGCCAGCAGGGTGAAGGCGCTCATCGCGCCGCGTCCCTGCCGGCCGCGGCCTCTTCCCGCAGCAGCCGCGTGGCCCTGGCACGCTCGTCCCCGGTGAGCGGCACCGGCGCTGGCGTCTCGGCCTGTTGGCGCAGCGCCCGGCGCAGCACGAGGACTGCGAGCAACAGCAGCAGCCCCGGCCCGGCCCACAGCAGCACCGTGGTGACCTTCAGCGGAGGCTGATAGAGGACGAAATCGCCGTAACGATCGGTCATGAAGCCGACGATCTCCGCGTCGGTCCTGCCGGCGGCGATCTGCTCGTTGATCTGCCGGCGCAGGTCGACGGCGAGCTCGGCACTGGACTCGGCGATCGATTGATTCTGGCAGACCAGGCAGCGCAGCTTCCTGGCCAGTTCCACCGATCGCTTCGCCGCAACGGGATCCTGCGCCGTGGGTACGGCCTCATTGGCGCCCGCCGGGCCGCCCACCGCGGCCAGGACAGTCAGCAGGATCGCGGCGAGCGTTCTCATCCCTGATCGAGCTCGCGGATGAGCGGCAGGATCTTCCCCTGCAGGGCGTCGACGGTGACCGCTCCGATCTGCTTGTAGCGGATGACCCCCTGTTTGTCGATCACGAAGGTCTCAGGGACGCCGTAGACGCCGAAGTCGATCCCCACCCTGCCTTCCAGGTCGCTGACCGACAGCGTGTAGGGATCGCCGAGCTGTGCCAGCCAGGCCTGCGCGTCGTCCGGTTTGTCCTTGTAGTTCAGTCCGACGATGGCCACCTGGTGATTCTTGGCGAAATCGACCAGCAGGGGATGCTCGTCGCGGCAGGACACGCACCAGGACGCCCACACGTTCAGCAGCCAGACCCGCCCCCGCATGGACTGCGGCGAGAACGCCTTTGCAGGCTCGTGCAGCTGGGGAAGCGTGAATTCGGGCACCGGTTTGCCGATGAGCGGCGAGGGCACCTCGCGCGGGTTGAGCTTCAGTCCGACGAACAGGAATCCCAGCAGGACGAGAAAGACGCCAAACGGCAGCAGGAACCGGCTCATGATCGCGTCAGCCGGGGATCACGCCGGCGAGATCACCGCGGCCGCACGTTGCTGCCGGGTGCTGCGCAGGCGGTAGCGACGGTCGGTCAACGCCAGCAGGCCGCCCAGGGCCATCAGCACGCAGCCCGACCAGATCCAGGTCACGAGCGGCTTGTGATAGACGCGCACGCTCCAGCTCTGCGCATCGATGGGCTCGCCCAGGGAGACGTACAGGTCGCCCAGCACGCCCGTGGAGATCGCCGCCTCGGTCATGGCCATGCCGCTGGCGTTGTAGGTGCGCTTCTCCGGATGCAGCGTCAGCACCTCGCGGCCGTCGCGCAGCACCGTGACGGTGCCCCGTGCCGCACGGTAGTTCGGACCGGTCGCCTCGGTCGTGCCGTCGAAGCGGAACACGTGTCCGCCCATCTCCACGGTATCGCCCACGGCCATGCGCACGTCGCGCTCGGTCTCGTAGGTTCCCACCACGGTCACGCCGGCGATGAAAACCGCGACCCCGAGATGGGCGAGGATCATGCCCCACCACGCGCGCGGCTGCATGGCCAGCCGTTCGTGCACGGCGCCGCGGAAATTGCGGATGCGCTCGCGTATGTTCACCACGGTCGCCGCGAGTATCCAGAAGGCGAGGAAGAGTCCGAGTCGCAGGCCCCATGACCCGCCGCCGGTGACAAGCGGTACCAGCACGGCCGCGACGAGGCTGGTTGCGAACGCCCAGCGCAGCAGGGTCCACAGCTCCGGCAACGTCGCCTGTTTCCAGCGCGCGACCGGCCCGATGCCCATCAGGAACACCATCGGGCTCATCAGCGGCACGAACACCGCCTCGAAGTAGGGCGGACCCACGGAGATCTTGGTCTGCCCGCCGCTCAGGGCGTCCAGCACCAGCGGATACAAGGTACCCAGAAGCACCGATCCCGCCGCCACGATCAGCAGGACGTTGTTGGCGAGCAGGAAGGACTCGCGCGAGATGCTCTCGAAGCGCCCCCCTCCACTCACCTGCGGCGCCCGCAGTGCGAACAGTAGCAGCGCGCCGCCGATGACGATCGCCAGGAACACGAGTATGAACAGGCCGCGCTCCGGATCGGTGGCGAAGGCGTGCACCGAGGTGAGCACGCCCGAGCGCACGAGGAAGGTGCCGAGCAGGGACAGCGAGAAGGCGCAGATCGCCAGCAGCACGGTCCAGCGCCTGAACGCACCGCGCTTCTCGGTGACCGCCAGCGAATGCACCAGCGCCGTGCCCACCAGCCACGGCATGAAGGAGGCGTTCTCCACCGGATCCCAGAACCACCATCCGCCCCACCCCAATTCGTTGTACGCCCACCAGCTCCCGATCAGTATGCCGAGAGTCAGGAAGCACCACGCCGCCGTGGTCCAGGGCCGCGACCAGCGGGCCCAGGTCGCATCGAGACGCCCGCCCAGGAGCGCGGCGATGGCGAAGGCGAAGGCGACGGAAAAACCGACGTAACCCATGTACAGCATCGGCGGATGCGCCACCATGCCGGGGTCCTGAAGGAGCGGATTCAGGTCGTTGCCCTCCGCCGCGGGCGGCGAGAGGCGTTCGAAGGGGTTCGAGGTCAGCAGCAGGAACAGCAGGAAGCCCACGCTCACCAGACCCATCACCGAGAGCACGCGCGCGAGCACCTCGCGTGGCAGGCTGCGGCTGAACACCGACACCGCCTGCATCCACAGCGAGAGCATGAGCACCCACAGCAATATCGAGCCCTCGTGCGATCCCCAGCTGGCGGCGATGCGGTAATGCGCCGGCAGTCGCGAGTTCGAATTGTTGACCACGTTCAGCACCGAGAAGTCGCTGGTGAGGAAAGACCATGCCAGGCAGAGGAACGCGATCGCGACGAACAGGAACTGCCCGGCCGCCAGTGGCCGTGACAGCGCCATCCACGCCCGGATTCCGCGTTGCGCGCCGAGGAGCGGCAGGGTGCCCTGCACGATCGCGAGCAGCAGGGCGAGGATGAGTGCCAGTTGTCCGATCTCGGGAATCACTGCCGCGGGCCTCCCAGGGTCAGTTGCCGATCAGGGTCTTCTGCGCATTCTGCGCCTGTTCCACGGCGTGGGCGGCCTCCGGCGGCATGTAGTTCTCGTCGTGCTTGGCCAGCACCTCGGTGGCCACGAACACGCCGTCGTCACCGACCTTGCCCTGGGCCACCACGCCCTGCCCCTCCTTGAACAGGTCGGGGAGAATGCCGGTGTACTGGACCGGCACGGACTTGACGGTGTCGGTCACCACGAAGCGTACGGTCAGCCCGTCGCGCTCGCGCTGCAGGCTCCGCTCGGCCACCATCCCGCCGATCCGGAACGGTTTGCCGACCGGCACCTCCCTGGCCACCACCTGCGAGGGCGTGAAGAAGAAGACCAGGTTCTTCTGGAAGGCGGACAGTACCAGCCCCGCCGCCACCGCCAGCACCAACACGCCGGAGGCGATCAGCAGGCCGCGCTTATGCCGTGCCTTCATCGGGATCTCTCGCCATCTGTTGCCCTGCCCGTCTGACGGCCGCCAGGGCGCGCGTGCGCCGCCTCCGCAGCACGTACACCTCGAGCGCGAGCGCGATCAGGGTCACCCCATAGGATCCCCAGACGAACCCTGCGTAACCGCCCATCGCCCAGAAATTGCTCCAGCCGCCCCAGTTCACGTCAGGCAGCCTCGCGCACCCAGTCCGCGCGCCGTTCCCGCTCCAGGATGATGCTGCGTACCCGATGCAGCGCCGCGGCGATGCAATACATCCAGAACCCCAGCGCCAGCACACCCATGCCGGCGAACATCGTCGTTGCCATCCTGGGTGCGGACTCCAGGCTGACGGTGGCGCCCTGGTGCAGCGTATTCCACCATTTCACGGAGAAATAGATGATCGGCACGTTCACCACGCCCACCAGCGCCAGGACCGCGCAGGCCCGGTCGGCGCGCCGCGAGTCCTCGATCGCCGCCTCGAGCGCCAGGAACCCGAAATACAGGAACAGAAGGATGAGCTCCGAGGTCAGGCGCGCGTCCCAGACCCAGTAGGTGCCCCAAGTGGGGCGCCCCCACAGCGCCCCGGTCCACAGGGCGATGAAGGTCATGATCGCACCCGTCGGGGCGAGCGCCGAGGCCATCATCGAGGACAGGCGCGTGTTGAAGGCCAGCCCCAGCGCAGCCCAGATGGCCATGACGACGTAGATGAACATGGACATCCACGCCGCGGGCACGTGGATGAAGATGATGCGATACGCCTCGCCCTGGCGGGCCTCGGTGGGCGCGAGGAAAAATCCGATGTACAGCCCGATCAGGCAGAACACCAGCGCCAGCCCGGCGAACCAGGGGATGAGCCGGCCCGCCAGCGGATAGAACGTGCGCGGCGCGGAGTACTTGTACCAGTTGATACCGGTCACATCCACTGCCATCGATCCTGCATGCGCGCTCATGAATGGTTTTCGAAGGTCCCGCCCCGTCATCCTCCGCGCCCCGGCGCCCGGCCCCGGGCCTCACTCGACCGAGATGCGCAGCGCCGCGGCGATGGCCCATGGCGTAAGGACCATCGCGAGCAGCGAAAGTGCCGCCAGCAACAGCAGATAGGGGGTGCCATCGAGCCCTGAGGCCACGGCCTCCGCGGCGCCCGCGCCGAGGATGAGCACCGGGATGTACAGCGGTAGGACCAGCAGCGAGATTAGCACGCCCGCGCCCCGCAACGATAGCGTCAGCGACGCCCCCACGGCGCCCAGGAACGACAGCACGGGAGTGCCCGCGGCCAGCGACAGGCAGAGCGTCATCGCCGCGTCCGCGTCGATGTCGAACATCAACGCGAGCAGGATCGAGATCACCGTCACCGGAATGCCGGTCACCAGCCAGTGCGCGACGACCTTGCCGAGCACGATCACCGCCAGCGGCTCACCGGCCAGCAGCATCTGTTCCAGCGTGCCGTCCTGGTAGTCGGAGGCGAACAGCCTCTGCAGCGACAGCACCGCCGCCAGCAGCGCCGCGACCCACACCACGCCGGGGGCGATCGCGCGCAGCAGATTCGGATCGGCACCGACACCGAGCGGAACGATCGTCACCACCACCACGAAGAAAACCAGCGTATTCATGACATCCATGCGCTGCCGGAACGCCAGCATCAGGTCGCGGCGGACGACGGCGAGGAACGTGCTCAGCACGGCGGCCTCCGCGGGCGCACGCCCAGTTCGATCGTGGTGAGCTGCCGCGCATCCAGCGGCACCTCCTGATGGGTGGTGAGCACGACGATGTTGCCGGTGTGCAGCTGCTCGCCGATGCGCTCGCTCAGCGCGGCGGTGCCTCGCACATCGAGCGCGGTGTACGGCTCGTCGAGGATCCACAGCGGAACCTCGCCGCCGAGGAACAGCCGCGCGAGCGCGATGCGGCGGCACTGGCCCTGCGAGAGGTGCCGCGCCGGCACGTCTTCGAAGCCGTCCAGCCCGACCCGCGCCAGCGCCTCCAGCGCCTGCGCCGCGGTGATGCGCCGGGCCGTGAGCGCGGCGCCGACATGCAGGTTCTCCAGCGCCGTGAGATCGTCCTTCACGCCGTTGCGATGGCCGATGTACAGCAGATCGCGGGCATAGTCCTCGGCCAGGTCGCGGATCCGGACGCCGCGCCAGCGGATCTCCCCATGCGTGGGCTGCATGAGCCCGCACAGGAGTCTGAGCAGGCTGGTCTTGCCACTGCCGTTCGGGCCGTTGACGCGCAGCAGCGTGCCCGCCTCGGCGCGGGCGTGCAGGCCGTCGAACAGCACGCGGTCACCGCGCGTGCACTCGAGATTGTCGATTTCCAGCATGTCCGGGGCGCGCGCAG
>JAJVHZ010000022.1 GCA_022072255.1 Gammaproteobacteria bacterium
CGCGGCCAAGCGCGATCACGCCGCGGCGCGCTACAACTACCTCCTGGACACGCTGCGGCTGAAGCAGGCCGCCGGCACGCTGGCCCCCGCCGACCTCGACGAGGTCAACGGCTGGCTGGCGAAGTGAACGCCGGCATGGCGGGGGATCGAGGCGTCGAAATCCTCGCACTGACCTGCAATCAGGCTACCAGCCGCCTGGTCGTCATCGACATCCAGGAGAAGCTCGGCGCGGCCATGCCGGAGAAGGTGCTGGCGCGCGTCGTGCGCAACGTCAACCTGCTGCTGACGGCGGCGGATCGGCTCGGCGTCCCGGTCACGGTCTCCGAGCAGTATCCGAAAGGTCTCGGCCCGACCGATGCGCGCGTCGCCGCGGCGATCCCGCCCTCGGCACACCGTTTCGAGAAGACCTGTTTCTCGTGCGCGGACGCGGAGGGTTTTTCTGCCGTGATCGGCGATGCCCGGCGCCGACAGGTGATCCTTGCCGGCATGGAATCGCACGTCTGCGTGCTGCAGACCGCCATGGACCTGCTCGCTGCCGGCTTTCAGCCTTTCGTGATCGAGGATGCCGTGTGCTCTCGCAGGCTCGAGAACTACCAGAACGCCCTGCAGCGGCTGCGGCGGGCCGGCGTGGTGATCGCGACGGCCGAATCGGTCGTCTTCGAGTGGCTGCGCGATGCCCGCCACGGGCACTTCAAGGCGCTATCGGCAATGGTGCGCTGATCCACCCGCCAGGATCTCTTCCAGCCACCTCAGCAGCCTCTCCGCCGCGCCCGAATACTGATCCACGACCGACCGCGCCGCCTCGCCGCGGCGCCGGCAGGCCGCGGGATCCCTCAGCAGGGCGGCGATCTCGGCGGCCAGCATCGCGGCGTCCCCGACGACGGACAGCGCGCCGGCCGCGCGCATCCGCTCGCCGATCCCGGCGAAGTTGAATAGATGCGGCCCGCTCACGATCGGTCGCGACACCGCGGCCGGCTCGAGCAGGTTGTGTCCGCCCACCGCGACCAGGCTGCCGCCGACGAAGGCCGCATCGGCAGCGCCGTAGAACGGGATCAGCTCACCCAGGGTATCGATCAGATAGACCTGCGTGCCCGGCTCGCAGTGCTCCCCTGCGGAGCGCCACCGGAATGAAAAGCCGTGCCGATCGATGATCTCGGCCACCTGCCGGGCGCGCACCGGGTGACGCGGCGCCAGCAGCAGCAGCGCCGACGGCAGCTCACCGCACACGCGCGCATGCGCGGCCAGCACCTGTTCCTCCTCGCCCTCGTGCGTGCTGGCGGCGATCCAGGCGGGACGGCCCGGCCCGCAGTCGCGGCGGGCCGCCTCGATCCGTGCCGGCAGATCCTCGGCAAGTCTCACGTCGAACTTCAGGCTGCCGATCACGCGCGTGCGCGCGGGTGGCATGCCCAGCGTCCGGAATCTCTCCGCGTCCGCCTCGCTCTGCGCCGCCACACCGGCCAGATCGCGCAGCATGGCCGCCACCAGCGGACGCAGTCGCGTGTATCGGCGCCGGGAACGTTCGGAGAGCCGCGCGTTGACCAGGACGGACGGAATACGCCGCCGCGCGCACGCGCGCAGCAGATTGGGCCAGAGCTCCGTCTCCATGAGCATCAGCAGCGCCGGCCGGGTGCGCCGCAGGAACCGGGCGACGGCGTCAGGCGTGTCGTAGGGGAACCATGCGTGCGAAACCTCCGCGCCGAACAGCCGTTGTGCATGTTCCGCGCCGGTGGCGGTCGTCGTCGTCACCAGCAATCGGTGGGCGGGCATCCGTCGGCGCAGACCTGCGACCAGGGGCAGGCTCGCCTGCACCTCGCCCACCGACACGGCGTGCAGCCAGATGAGCGGCGTGGGGCCCGCACGCGCCGGCGCATGTCCGAAGCGCTCGCCGATCCGGGCGCGGTAGCCCGGCTGGCTGCGCCCCAGCCACCACAGCCGGAGCAGGAGAAACGGAAGGGCGAGGTAGAGCGAGATCGTGTAGATGCAGCGCAGCGCGGCCGCTAGCACGGGCGGTCTTTTCCTAGCGCGCCGACGGCGGTTGACGCTGCAACCAGTCGAGGTAGCCCGGCACGCCCTCCTCCACGCTGCGGAACTGGCCGTGAAAGCCGGCCGCGCGCAGCTGGGTGAGGTCGGCCTGGGTGTAGCTCTGGTAGCGGCCGACCAGGTGCGGCGGGAACGGCAGGTACTGGATATGACCCTTGTTGTGCCAGTTGACGACCGCCCGCGCGACGTCGTTGAAGGTCTGGCTGCGGCCGGTGCCGACATTGAAGATGCCCGAGTACGGCGAGTGCAGCCCGAACCACAGCGTCACGTCCACCGCGTCGTCGACATGGATGAAGTCGCGGCGCTGTTCGCCGTCGCCGTAGCCGTCGCTGCCCTCGAAAAGCCTGACCGTACGATCCGTCAGCACCTGTTTGTGGAAGTGCCAGGCCACGCTCGCCATCGATTCCTTGTGCGACTCGCGCGGTCCGTAGACGTTGAAATACCGCATCCCCGCGACCAGGCTGCCGGCGGAAGGCAGGTGACGACGGACGTACTGATCGAAGAGGAACTTGGAATAGCCATAGGCGTTCAAAGGCGACTCGTTGCGCCGATCCTCGACGAAGGTCTGCCCGGCGCCGTAGACGGCGGCGCTGGATGCGTACACGAAGCGGATGCCGCGATCCAGGCAATAGTGCAGCAGCGCCTTGGAGTAGGCATAGTTGTTCTGCATCAGGTAGCGACCGTCCCACTCCGTGGTCGCCGAGCAGGCCCCGAGGTGGAAGATCACCTCGATGGCGCGGGCCTGCCCGGTGGCCTGCTCCAGCATGCGCAGGAATTCATCCTTGTCGAAGTAATCCAGGTACTCGCAGTCCACGAGATTTCTGAACTTTACCCCGTTCCTGAGGTTGTCGACGACCAGGATGTCGGCGCGCCCGTGCTCGTTGAGCGCGCGCACGAGGTTCGACCCGATGAAGCCGGCGCCGCCGGTGACGATGATCATCCCTCGAGCGCCTTCGCCGCGCGCGCGGCCTCGATGATGCGGGTGGTCGAATGTCCGGGAATGAAGTCGACGATGACCACCTCGCCGCCGTGCGCCCGCACGCAGTCGCCGCCCGCGATCTGATCGGGACGATAGTCGCCGCCCTTCACGAGCACGTCGGGGCGGACCTCGCAGATGAGCCGTTCGGGCGTGTCCTCGGTGAACGGCACCACCCAGTCCACGGCGGACAGCGCCGCCAGCACCTCCATGCGTTGCGCGAGCGCGTTGACGGGACGGCCCGGCCCCTTCAGCCGCCGCACCGAGTCGTCGTCGTTGACCGCCACGATCAGGCGATCCCCCTGCCGGCGCGCCTCATCCAGATAGCGGACGTGACCTGCGTGCAGGATGTCGAAACAGCCGTTGGTCATCGCGATGCGCTCGCCGCGGGAACGTGCCGCGGCGACACCGCGCAGGAGCTGCGCCTCGCCGACCACGCCGAACCCGGCCATCGGCAGCGATTCGTCGGCGGCATGCTCGAGCTCCTCCGGCGTCACCGAGGCCGCGCCCAGCTTGCCGACGACGATGCCGGCCGCCGTGTTCGCCAGCCGCGTGGCGTGCACGAGGTCGTAACCGGCCGACATGGCCGCGGCCAGCACGCCGCACACCGTGTCGCCGGCGCCGGTGACGTCGAAGACATCGCGGGCGCGCGCCGGCATCGCCACCGCCGCGCCGTCGCGCGGGACGAGCAGCACGCCGTGCTCGCCGCGGGTCACCAGCACCGCCCCCAGGTCGTGGCGCAGGCACAGTTCGCGGCCGCGCCGCTCGATGGCGCGCTCGTCCTCGCATGGCCCCGCCACCGCCTCGAACTCCTTCATGTTCGGGGTGATCACGGTCGCGCCCGCGTAGCGGGAGAAATCGGCGGACTTCGGGTCGACCACCACACGCCTGCCCGCCTCTCGCGCCAGCCCGATGAGGCTGCGCGCATCCTGCAGCACGCCCTTGGCGTAATCGGAGAGCACGACGACGTCGGCCTGCGCCAGCGCCGCCGTGTACGCGCGCGACACTGCCTGGAGATCCAGCCTCGGCCGCGCGTCCTCGAAGTCCAGCCGTATGAGCTGCTGATGCTGGCTCAGGACCCGCAGCTTGACGATGGTCTGCAGGCCCGGTTGCGCGAGCAGGTGGCAGAGGATGCCGCGATCCGCCAGGCGCGCGCGCAGGGTCTCGCCGTCCCTGTCCGGCCCGACCGCCCCCACGACGGCGACGGTGGCGCCGAGGCTGCGTATGTTCAGGGCGACGTTGGCCGCACCGCCCGGGCGTTCGTCGTTGTCCGTGACGTGCACCACGGGCACGGGCGCCTCCGGCGAGATGCGCTGCGTACTGCCCTGCCAGTATCGGTCTAGAATCACGTCCCCGGCGACGAGAACGCGCGCCGAGGCCAGTGCCTGCTTGAGAGATTTCATGAACCGCGTGTGCGCCTGCCGAATCCCGGAAACTTCTGTACTGATTGAAAATCTTAACACATCACGACCATGAGCCCGTTGACGAGAAATATGTTGTCCCTGAGCGTGGCCACGTGGGCCGTGCTCGCCGCGCCCGCCGGCGGCGCGGCCACGTTCCCGGCGCAGTTCTCCGCCAATTACACGGTATCGCTGAACGGTCAGGAGATGGGCGTCATGGCACGCACGGTCAGCAGGCAGGGTCCGCAGGACTACCTGTTCCGCTCGGAACTGAAGGCCACGCACGGGCTGTATGCGCTGCTGCGCGTGAAGGTCGTGGAGAGCAGCCGCTGGCGACTCGCCGGCGAGCAGGTTCGGGCCATCGAATACCGCTCCGCACAGACCGGGCCCAAGCGGCGCGAGTCGACCGCGCGCTTCGACTGGGAGAACATGCTCGTGCACGTCACGCACAAGAGGCAGAACGCGGAGCTGAAGGCCACCCCCGGGATGCTGGACAAGCTCCTCTACCAGCTGGTCCTGATGCGCGACCTGCAGTCGGGCCGATCGCCCATCCGCTACACCGTCGTGGACGGCAACAAGGTCCGCAACTACCCGGTCGAGATCATGGGCGAGGAGGACATCGAGACGCCGCTCGGCATGCTGAAGACCGTCAAGGTGCGTTACCGGAAACCCGGCAGCGAGCGCAGCACCACGCTATGGTGCGCAAAGAGCCTCGGCTTCCTGCCGGTGAAGCTCGACCACTACGAGAAGGAGGGCGAACGCACCTCGGCCCTCATCCGGTCGGTGAGCGGGCTGTAGCGCGGGCAAGCCCTGCTTCCCGCGGTCCGGCAGCGGACACCTGGTCTCAGGAGGCTCCGCCGCCCGATTCGAAGAACTTGATCAGCTGCTCGGCAGGGATGTAGCCGCCGAGTTCCTCTCCGGACTCCAGCAGTGTGGTGGGCGTGCCGGAGACCTGCATGGAGTTGCCGAGCTCCCACTCCTCCTTGACCGGGTTCTCGCAGCTCGCCGCGGCGAGGTGGTTGCCCTTCTTGGCCTCGGTCAGCGCCTGCTTGCGATCGGCGGCGCACCACACCGACACCATCGTGTCATAGGTCGCCGAGGGCACCCCGGCGCGCGGATACGCGAGGTAGCGTACCGCGATACCGGCCTGGTTCAGCTTCCCGACCTCGCCATGCATCTTGCGGCAGTAGGCGCAATCGGTGTCGGTGAAGACGTAGACGACGTGCCTGGTCTCGCCCTCCGGGGCAAATTCGATGAGCTTGTCGGCGTCGCTCAGCGACTTCAGTGCGGCGGCGCGGGCCTGCATCGCCGGTTTGGCCGTGAGGTTCTTCTGCTCCTTGATGTCCATGAGCGTCCCGTCGAACACGTAGCGCGCGTCGGCGCTCACGTAGATGAGCTTCGCCCCCATCAATACCTCGTACCACCCAGGGACCGGCGCGGGGCGGATCTCGTTGACCTTCAGCCCGGGCACGACCTTGGCGAGCCGCTCCGTGATGCTGGCCTTGACCTGGGCGTCGTCGTCGGCGAGAGCGGCGACCGTCCATGCGGAGGCGACCAGCAGAACGAGGGGGGATAGGTACTTGCGCATTGGATGAGCTCCTGCCGCCTTCGACGGCAACGGTTTGAGATGGAAGCAGTAGGCGATCCTATCAGACCGCGCGCGGCGCAGCGCGTTCCCGCGAACGGCGCCCGGGTTCGCCGCCCGGGCTCTGGACAAGCCTTGCACCCGACCCGCACACTTTCCCGGAATCACAGGTGGAGGAGGACCCCATGGCGGCCACGACTCCCGCCCCGCAGCCGGAGGGCGCGCTCACGCTCGATGCGGTACTGCGCCTGCTGCTGGCCGATCAGATCATCGCCCCGATGCACGTCGAGCAGGTGCGGGTTGCCGGGCGCGGTGGCCGCGAGGACAGGCATCCGTTCCTCCGCATCGCCGAGATGGGCTGGCAGAGCCAGACCAAGCCCGGTTATCCGATCACCGTGGAGCGCCTGTCGCGCTGGCTCGCGGGCAGGGTCGGGCTGCCCTACCTGCGCATCGATCCGCTGAAGATCGACGTGCGCGCGGTCACGCGCCTGGTCTCGCAGGCCTACGCCTCGCGCTTCCGGTTCCTGCCGATTGCGGTCGACGAGCAGTCCGTGACGGTCGCCACCGCCGAGCCCTTCCTGCGCGAGTGGGAGCGCGAGATGGCGCGCGTCCTGAAGCGCCGGGTCAAGCGGGTCATCACCAACCCGCAGGACGTGGAGCGCTATCTCGCCGAGTTCTACGGCGTGAGCCATTCGATGGCCGGCGCCGCGAAGGCCGCGGAAAGGCCGGCGTCCGGCGTCGGCAATTTCGAGCAGCTCACCGAGCTCGGCAAGGTCGGCGAGCCCGACGCCAACGACAAGCACATCGTCCACCTGGTGGACTGGCTGCTGCAGTTCGCCTTCGAGCAGCGCGCCAGCGACATCCACGTGGAACCGCGCCGCGAGTTCACGCGCGTGCGTTTCCGCATCGACGGCGTGCTGCACCAGGTGCACGAGATCCCGGCCAACGTCGCCAGCGCGATCACCAGTCGCCTGAAATCCCTGGGCCGCATGGACGTCTCCGACCGTCGCCGCCCGCAGGACGGCCGCATCAAGACCAAGACGCCTGCCGGCAAGGAGATCGAACTGCGATTGTCCACCATGCCCACGGCCTTCGGCGAGAAGCTGGTGCTGCGCATCTTCGACCCGGCCGTGCTCAGCCGCAGCTTCGAGGAGCTCGGCTTCAGCAGCCACGATCTCGCCGCCTGGAAGTTCATGACCGGCCACCCCTACGGATTCATCCTGGTCACCGGACCGACCGGCTCGGGCAAGACCACGACCCTTTATTCCGCGCTGAAGCAGCTCGCCAGACCGGAGATCAACGTCTGCACCATCGAGGATCCCATCGAGATGGTCGAGCCGGCCTTCAATCAGATGCAGGTCCAGGCCAGCATCGATGTCGATTTCGCCAGCGGCGTACGCACGTTGCTGCGGCAGGACCCCGACATCATCATGATCGGGGAGGTCCGCGATCGCGAGACCGCCACGACCGCCATCCAGGCCGCGCTGACCGGCCATCTCGTGCTCTCCACGCTGCACACCAACGACGCACCGTCGGCCATCACGCGCCTGGTGGACATCGGCGTACCGCCGTTCCTGATCGGCGCCACCCTGCTGGGCGTGGTCGCGCAGCGGCTGGTCCGCACCCTGTGCCCGCACTGCAAGCAACCGGCGCCGCTGGACGTGAAGGCGTGGCAGAGCCTGGTCGGCGCGAACGCCATCCCGCACCCCAAGATCGGCTACCGTGCGGTCGGCTGCGAAGAATGCCGGCAGACGGGCTATCTCGGCCGCACGGGTCTGTACGAGATGCTGACCATGCGCAGGGAGCTCGCCGCGATGCTGCATGAGGACAACGTCAACGCCGGCCGTCTGCGCGAGGCGGCGTTGCAGCTCGGCATGCGCAGCCTGCGGGTGAGCGGCGCGGACAAGGTTTCCTCCGGCCTGACGACCATCGAGGAGGTCTTGACCGTGCTCCCGGCGAACTGAGCGCGGCGATCGCAGTCGGCGAGGCGCGCCCTCCGCCGCAGTCAACCGCGCGGATGATGGCGCGCGTGCAACTCCTTGAGCCGCGCGCGGGCGACGTGGGTGTAGATCTGCGTGGTCGAGATGTTGCTGTGGCCGAGCAGCATCTGCACGACGCGCAGGTCCGCGCCGTGATTCAGCAGGTGCGTGGCGAAGGCGTGCCGCAGCGTGTGCGGCGACAGGGTGTCGTCGATCCCGGCCGTCCGCGCATAACGCTTGACGAGATGCCAGAACATCTGCCGCGTCATGGGCTCGCCATGGCGGGTGAGAAACAGGAACGGCGAGGAGGCATTGCCGAGCAGTTCGGGGCGCGCCGCCTTGAGGTATCGTTGCAGCCACTGCATCGCCTCTTCACCCATGGGCACGAGCCGCTCCTTGCCGCCCTTGCCCGTCACCCGCAACGCCCCCTGGCGCAGGTTCACCTGCACCCCCGGCAGCCGCACCAGTTCCGATACCCGCAGACCGGTGGCGTACATGAGTTCGAGCATCGCGCGGTCGCGCAGACCGAGCGGCTGCGCGGTATCCGGAGCGTTCAGCAGTTGCTCCACGCCCGCCTCGGATATCGCCCTGGGCAGCGAACGTCCGAGTCGCGGCGCGGGCACACCGGTGCTCGGGTCGTGCCCGAGCACGCGTTCCCGCACCAGGTACTGGTAGAAGCGCCGCAGCGTCGAGAGCCGACGCGCGGTGCTCCGCGCCGAGGCACGCGGATGGCTCGAGAGAAACTCCAGGAGGTGCGCGGAACCCGCGCCGGTGACCGTTACCGCGCGCGGCGCGAGCCAGCGGCAGAATGCGGCGAGGTCGCCGCGATATGCGGACAGCGTGAGATCGCTCAGACCGCGCTCCACCCAGATGGCATCCAGGAACCGCTCGACCAGGTTATCGGGGTCGGCCCCGGCGGCGTCGGTGGATGGGGGCGCAGCGGCGGTCATGCGATCGCAGGCGTGGCCTGGAAGCGAAAACGGGAGACGCCGTGCCGGCATCCCCCGCTGCGGGTGCATCGCATTGCTGACACCGGTGGAGGTGTCGGCGCAACGCCGGTCGTGTTACTCGGCCTTGTCCTTGCTCACGATGCGCTCCTTGATGCGCGCCGCCTTGCCGCGCAGGTCGCGCATGTAATAGAGCTTGGCCTGGCGCACGTGGCCGCGGCGCTTGACGGTGATCTCGCTGACGGTCGGGCTGTAGGTGCGGAACACGCGCTCCACACCCTCGCCGTGGGAGATCTTGCGGACCGTGAACGAGGAGTTCAGCCCCCGGTTGCGCTTGCCGATGACCACGCCCTCGAATGCCTGCAGGCGCTCGCGGTCGCCTTCCTTCACCTTCACCTGCACGACGACCACGTCGCCGGGGCGAAACTCCGGCACTTCGCGGTTCATCTGCTCTTTTTCGATCTGCTCGATCACCTTGCTCATGGCGTCTTCCTCTCAACTCTGTCGTCACTGCCAAGTCTCTGCTCCGTGCTGCCGCGCGCGCCGGCACTGCATCACTTCCCGGGCGTCGCGGCGTCCGCACCCCGGCGTTCCGATATGAACTCCTCCAGCAGCAGGCGGTCGGCCTTCGCCAGCGACAAGCTCGCCAGCAGATCGGGGCGCCGCAGCCAGGTCACGCCCAGCGCCTGCTTGCGCCGCCATCGCGCGATGACCGCATGGTTGCCGGATAGCAGGACCTCCGGTACCCGCCGCCCGTCGATCTCCTCCGGGCGCGTATAGTGCTCGCAATCGAGCAGCCCCTCGACGAAGGAATCCTGGCGCGCGGAGTCCTCGTCACCCAACGCCCCCGGGATCAGCCGCACCAGGGCGTCGATCAGGACCATCGCGGGCAGTTCTCCCCCGCTCAACACGTAATCGCCGATGGACAGCTCCTCGTCGATCTCCGTGTCGAGGAGCCGCTGATCGATGCCTTCGTAACGGCCGGCGACCAGCACCGTACTACCATGGCCGGCGATACGCTCGACGCCCGCCTGATCCAGCCGCCGGCCTCCCGGCGAGAGGTAGATGACCGTGCAGGGCTCGAGCGCCCCGCGTGCCGCGCGGATCGCGCTACGCAGCGGCTCCACCATCATCACCATCCCTGGGCCGCCGCCGTAAGGCCGGTCGTCGACGCTGCGATGGCGGTCCGTCGCGTAGTCGCGTGGATTCCACGTCCGCAGCTCTACCAGTCCACTGGCCACCGCCCGGCCCGAGACGCCGAATCCGGTCAGCGCCCGCAGCATCTCCGGGAACAGGGTCACCACGCCTATGCGCTGCATGCCGCCCCCTGCGCGTACCCCGGCGCGGATCAGTAATCCTCGCGCCAATCCACCTCGATCACTCCGCCGGCTTCGTCGACCCCGAGCACATGGACGCCGAACACCAGCGGGATCAGGTGCTCGTGCTCACCGCGTACCACCAGCACGTCGTGCGCACCGGTCTCGAAGATCCTCTGCACGGTGCCGAGCGCGACACCCTCGCGGTTCACCACCGCCATGCCGACGAGATCCGCGTGGTAGTACTCCCCGGCGGCCGACGCCGGCAACTGCGAGCGCTTCACCGCGATGGCGGCTCCCACGAGCGACCGCGCCAGGTCGCGATCCTCTACGCCTGCCAGTCGCGCGACCATTCCCTTGCCGTGCGGCCTGCCCTCGGCAAGCTCATAAGGCTGCCACGAGCCGGCCTTCTGCAGATACCACGGCGTGTAACTCAATATGTTTTCGATCGGCCGCGTATGGGAATAGACCCGTACCCAGCCCTGCACACCGAACAGCCCGCTGACCTTGCCCAGGATGACGTAGGGTTCTTCTGTCGCCCCGGCCCGGACGCCGTCTGTCACCTGCGTCACCCCACACCCCCCGGCTGCCGCCGCCGGCGGGGAGACCTCAGGCGGCGTGACGGGCCATGAGATCGGACACCCGCTCGGAGGCCTTGGCGCCCCTGGATACCCAGTAGTCCACGCGCGCCTTGTCAATCTGAAACTTCGGCTCGTTGCTCGCCGCCATGGGGTTGAAGAAGCCGATGCGTTCGAGCTTCTGGCCGTCGCGCTTGCAGCGGCTGTCGGTCACCACGATGTAATAGTACGGGCGCTTCTTGGCGCCACCGCGCGACAAACGTATGGTTACCATGCGACTTAAGTTCCTGTCAGAATAGGATTTATCAGGTAACGCGGGGGGCGTTCGCCCACGCCGCGAAAGGCGCGTATTGTACGGATAAGCTCCGAAAATGAAAAGGATAAATGACGACCACCGATTCTGATGTGCTGGCCGCCGGGAAGGCGGCACTGCGGGCCAGGCTGAAGGCCGATCGCGACGCGCTCTCCGAGGCCGACCGCCAGCGGTTCTCCGCGGCCATATGCCAGCGGCTGATGGCCCTGCAGGCCATGCGATCGGCCGCCCGGGTGTTCGTGTTCATCTCCAGCGGCAGCGAGGTCCACACCCACGGGCTCGTCCGGCAACTGCTCGCCGAGGGACGCGAGGTCGCGGTCCCGAAGATCCTCGGCAGGACCGAGATGATCGCCTGCCGGCTGCGCGAATGGGAGGGGCTGCGCCCTGCGCAGCTCGGGATCCTGAGCCCCGTCGCCGTCGAGGCGGTGAACGGGGAATTCGACGTGGTGGTGACCCCGGGCCTGGGGTTCACCGAGGCCGGCCACCGCATCGGCTTCGGCGCGGGCTATTACGATCGCTGGTTCGCGGCCCATCGCAGTCAGGTGAAGATCGCCCTGGCATTCGAGGCGCAGGTCGTGCCCTCGGTACCCACGGACGCGAACGACATTCCCGTCGACGCCATCGTCACCGAGCAGAGAATGATCGCGATACGCGCCGGGGTGTGCTGAAGCACGGGATGCGTCGCCGCGCCGCCGTCGCGCCACCGCCGTCATGCGCGGACAATAACAGGCGAGGAGATCACGTGCTGCGGGCTGTCTTGAAGCGACTGTTCAGGCTGCTGTTCGGCGTGCGCGTGCTCGGCGACGCCTCGCCGATGAAGCATCGCAGGCTGCTGGTGATCGCCAATCACCTGTCCTTCCTCGACGGCGTCCTCCTCGGCCTGTTCCTGCCCATACGCCCTACCTTCGTGGTGCATACGACGGTGCTGAAGCAGCCGTTCTTCCGGGTGGTGCTCTCGCAGGTACCGCATCTGGCGGTGGACCCCACCAACCCGATGGCCATGAAGAAGGTCATCGCGCTGCTCGAATCCGGTGAGCCCGTGGTCGTATTCCCGGAGGGCCGGATCACCGTCACCGGCAGCATCATGAAGGTCTACGACGGCCCGGCGTTCGTCGCCGCCAGGACCGGCGCCACCATCCTGCCGGTGCGGCTGGACGGTCCGGAACGCTCCTACTTCAGCCGCTTGTCGGGGAAGTTCCGCCGCCAACTGTTTCCGCGCATCACGATCACGCTGCTGCCGACCACCACCATCGCGATGCCGGAGGCGCCGACGGCGAAGCAGAGGCGGCGCAAGGCCGGCGAGGCGATGCGCCGGCTCATGCAGGAGATGGTCTTCTCCTCGCGGCCGTCACAGACGCTGTTCACCGCCTTTCTCGAGGCCATGGCGATCAACGGCCGGAACGCACGCCTGCTCGAGGACATGAACCAGGAGGAACTGTCCTATCGTGACCTGCTGAAGGGGAGCCTTGCCCTCGGAAGGCTGGTCGCGAAGTTCACCGGGGAGGGCGAGAACGTCGGCGTGCTCCTGCCCAACGTCAGCGCCACGGTGTGCATGATCTTCGGAATGAGCGCGATGCGGCGCGTGCCGGCCATGTTGAACTACACGGCCGGAAGCGCCGGCATGCAATATGCCTGCGAGGCGGCCGGCGTGCGCACCATCGTCAGCTCGCGGCGCTTCCTGGAGACCGCCAAGCTGGCAGCGACCGTGCAGGCGATCCGGGACGTGCAGGTGGTGTACATGGAGGATCTGCGCGCGCGGTTCACCGTGGCGGACCGGCTCTGGCTCGTCCTCTTCGCGCTGCGCATGCCGCGCGCGGCGATGCGGCGGACATCGCCGCAGGACCCGGCGGTCGTGCTGTTCACCTCGGGCTCCGAGGGCAAGCCCAAGGGCGTGGTGCTGAGCCACGACGCACTGCTCGCCAACGTGGCGCAGGTCCGCGCGGTGGTGGATTTCTCGCCGGCCGACAAGTTTCTCGTCGCCCTGCCGGTGTTTCACGCCTTCGGGTTGACCTGCGGTGCCATCATGCCGCTGGTCACCGGCAGCAGATTGTTTCTCTACCCCTCGCCGCTGCACTACCGCGTGATCCCCGAGGTCATCTACGACCGCGGCTGCACGGTGCTGTTCGGCACCAGCACCTTCCTCGGTGCGTATGCCAGGTTCGCCCATCCCTACGATTTTTTCCGGCTGCGCTACGTGGTCTCCGGGGCCGAGAAATTGAACGAGGAGGTTCGCAGGGCGTGGTACGAGAAGTTCGGAATACGCATCATGGAGGGCTACGGCGCCACCGAATGCGCCCCGGTGATCGCCGTGAACACGCCGATGGCCTATCGCAGCGGCACCGTCGGCACGCTGCTGCCGGGGGTGGAGCACCGCCTGCAGCCGGTCGAGGGGATCGGCGAAGGCGGAATACTGCACGTGCGCGGACCGAACGTCATGCTCGGCTATTACCTGCACGAGAGGCCGGGCTTGCTGCAGCCGCCGGCCTCCGATATCGGCGCGGGCTGGCACGGCACCGGCGACATCGTCGCAATCGACGAGGACGGCTTCCTCAGCATCCGTGGCCGGGTCAAGCGGTTCGCCAAGATCGCCGGGGAGATGATGTCGCTGGAGGTGGTCGAGAAGATCGCGCAGGCCGCCTCGCCCGGCGGGCATCATGCCTCCGTTGCGGTCGCGGATCCGAAGCGCGGCGAGTTGCTGGTCCTGTTCACCACCGACGCCGGCCTGGAGCGGGAGGCGATCCTGCAGGCAGCGCGCACGCTCGGGGCGCCGGAGCTGGCAGTACCGCGGCGGATCGAGCATCTGCAGGAACTGCCCCTGCTCGGCACCGGCAAGACCGACTACGTCTCGCTGCGGCGACTCGCCGAGGCCCCCGCCTGAGAGCGGCGCGGCCGGGCCGGCCACGAGATGGATTTACTTGCTCATATTTATGCTCTAACTTATTGAAGATATTCCCTACCGACTACGCAACTTCATGCAGTCTCGAGCAACCTTCTGCGAGGCGAAGGCATGACCGGGTCGCGGAGATGGGCGTGTGGCGCGGCGCTCCTGGCAGCGGGGGTGTGCGGTTGCACGGCGCTGCCGCCGGCATTGAAGCTCGGCACGCTCGCACTGACCGGTGCCAGCTACCTCGTCACCGGCAGGGGACTCTCCGATCACCTCATCTCCGCCATCGCCGAACAGGACTGCGCCCTGCTGCGTGTGGTGGGAGATCGCCCCGTCTGCATCGCTGCCCAGCCCGGGACATCGGCCCCCCTCACCGCTCGCGGGAAGGCGCAGCGGCGGGAGGCGCGGATTGCGCGCGCCGGCGCGACGCCACCAGGGCCGGACCGAAACGAGGCGATCGCTCCGTGGCGTTACTACCTGGTCCTGGGCAGCTTCAGCACCGAGCAGAATGCGCAGCGCTGGCGGCGCTCGCTGGCACACCTGGACACCGCGATCGCCCGGACCGAACCCGGCGCCGATCATGAATCTGCCCGGTACCGCGTCGTGATGGGACCATACCGGGACGAGGAATCGCTGCGGCGCAGGACGGAGATCGCGGAGACACTCAAGCAGGACGTCTGGCGCGTGCGCCTGTGCAGCGGCGACCTCAGTGCGCCACCGTGCACGGCTCCCGCCATGGTGGCCAGCCGGTGAGCGATGCGGCCGGCCTTTCCCCGAAAATACGAACGGGCCCGCAGGCCCGTTTTCCGTAGCTCACCACCCTCACGCCTGCGATCAGCCGCCGGCGCCGACCGCCTTGATGCTGAGGCGTATGCGGCCCTGCTTGTCGACCTCCAGCACCTTGACCTTGACCATGTCGCCCTCGCGGAGCTTGTCGCTGACGTTCTCGACCCGCTCCTCGGAGATTTGCGAGATGTGAACCAGGCCGTCCTTGCCGGGCAGTATGTTCACGAACGCGCCGAAGTCCATCAGCTTGGCAACACGGCCCTCGTAGATCATTCCCACCTGCACGTCGGCGGTGATCTGCTCGACGCGGCGCTTGGCCTCCAGACCCGCCGCGGCATCGACGGAGGCGATCTTGACGGTGCCGTCGTCCTCGATGTCGATGGTGGTGCCCGTCTCCTCGGTGATGGCCCTGATCGTCACGCCGCCCTTGCCGATGACGTCGCGTATCTTGTCCGGATGGATCTTGAAGGAGATGATGCGCGGGGCGTGCTCGGACATCTCCTCGCGGGGCTTGCTGATGGTCTTCGCCATCTCGCCCAGGATGTGCATGCGGCCGGCCTTCGCCTGCGCCAGGGCCTGCTCCATGATGGCGGCGGTGATGCCGCTGATCTTGATGTCCATCTGCAGGGCCGTGATGCCGGCCGTCGTCCCGGCCACCTTGAAGTCCATGTCACCGAGGTGGTCCTCGTCTCCCATGATGTCGGAGAGCACCACCCACTTCGGCCCCTCCATGATGAGGCCCATGGCGATGCCGGCCACCGGCGCCCTGACCGGCACGCCCGCGTCCATCAGTGAGAGGCTCGCGCCGCACACAGACGCCATCGAACTGGAACCATTGGATTCCGTGATCTCGGAGACCACGCGCACCACGTACTGGAACTTGTCCTTCGCCGGCATCATCGCCTCGACGCCGCGGCGCGCCAGGCGCCCGTGTCCGATCTCGCGGCGCTTGGGCGACCCGACGCGGCCGACCTCGCCCACCGAGAACGGCGGGAAGTTGTAATGGAACAGGAACCGGTCGCTGCGCTCGCCCTCGATGGCGTCGATGATCTGCGCGTCGCGCTCGGTGCCGAGCGAGGTGACGACCAGCGCCTGCGTCTCGCCACGGGTGAACAGCGCCGAGCCGTGCGTGCGGGGCAGCACGCCGACACGGCAGGTGATCGGGCGGATCTGGGTCCGGTTGCGGCCGTCGATGCGGCGTTCCTCCTCGAGCGCCATCGCGCGCACGATCTTGTACTCCAGGTTCTCGATGGCAGTCCTGACATGCTCGGGCTTCCACTTCGGCTCCTGCCCGGCCGGCAGCAGGGCGGTGGCGATCTCGCCGCGCAGCCTGGCGAGCGTGTCGCGACGAAGCAGCTTGTCGACTATCGTGTAGCCCTCGCGGATGGGCGCGGCGTAAGCGTCGACAGCGGCCAGCAGCTCGCCGTCGGCGGCCGGAGGGGTCCACTCCCAGGGCTGCGTGCCGACCGCCTTCGCCAGCTCGCGGATGGCATTGATAGCGGTCTGCAGGTGCTGGTGGCCGAACAGCACCGCCCCCAGCATGACCTCCTCGGCAAGTTCCTTCGCCTCGGACTCCACCATCAGCACGGAGGTGTCGGTGCCGGCGACCACCAGATCGAGCAGAGAGTCTTCCAGGTCCTTGAAGCTGGGGTTGAGCAGGTACTGGCCGTCGCGGTAGCCGACGCGGGCCGCCCCGATCGGTCCGTTGAACGGGATGCCGGAGACGGCAAGGGCCGCCGAGGAACCGAGCATCGCCGGGATGTCCGGATCGACCTTCGGGTCGAGCGACAGGACGGTGGCGACGATCTGGACCTCGTTGCGGAACCCTTCCGGGAAGAGCGGGCGCAGCGGCCGGTCGATGAGGCGCGAGGTCAGCGTCTCCTTCTCGCTCGGGCGGCCCTCGCGCTTGAAGAAGCCGCCGGGGATCTTGCCGGCGGCGTAGGTCTTCTCCTGGTAATCGACGGTCAGCGGAAAGAAATCGCGATCGGATTCGTTCCTGTTGCCGACCACCGTGACCAGCACGACGGTCTCGCCCATGCTGACCATCACCGCGCCGGTGGCCTGGCGGGCGACCTCGCCGGTCTCGAGTGTTACGGTATGCGCGCCGTATTGAAATGACGTTTTCGTCGGTGCCATGGCAGTCACCAGATCATGAGAGGTGAAAATGAAAAGCCCGCGATGTACGCGGGCGTGATCGTCTTACTTGCGCAGACCCAGTTTGCCGATGAGGCCGCGGTAACCGTCCGGGTTCGAACGCTTCATGTAGTCCAGGAGCTTGCGGCGCTTGTTGATCAGCCGCAGCAGGCCCTGGCGGGAGTGCAGATCGTGGGTGTGGCTCTTGAAGTGCTCGGTCAGCTCGTCGATGCGGGCTGACATCAGGGCCACCTGCACCTCGGGAGAACCGGTGTCGGATTGCTTACGCTGGTTGTCCTTGATGATGGCGCTCTTGCGCTCGGAGGTCATTGCCATGGAATACTCCTGCTACGCTGTCTCTTCTGTCGGTCTGTCGGCTTCAAAGCGGGCGCTATTGTAGCCACGCGAGTCCCGGCTAACAAGGAAAAACTGCCGGACTGCGGCGGTCCGGACCGCCCCGCGGGCCGCCGGGCGAGCGCCCTTCCGTCAGTTCCGGTTGACCAGGCGCCGCGGCGCGACGCGGCCGTCTGCGATCCTCTCGCCGATGCCCATGAAGCGCCCCTCCTCGTCGTACATCCGCAGCAGTCCCGCTGCCGCCCCGGCCGTTCGCACCGCCTGTCCGGTGCGAACGTAATAAGCGGAATCCCTTGAAAATTGCACGGCGGCAAGCTGCGGCAGGGCCAGATCCATCGCGATCAGGACGGCGTCGAGCTCCTGCATCCCCGCCGCCGCGCGCCTCTCCAGCTCATCGAGCGCATGCGCATCCTCGATGCCGAACGGCGCCACCCTCGTGCGCCGCAGGGCCAGCAGGTGGGCGACCGTGCCGAGCGCGCCGCCGATATCCTCGGCGAGCGTGCGGATGTAGGTTCCCTTGCTGCAGCGGACCCGTATCTCCAGATCCGAGGCGCCGAGCGCGAGGCGCTCGATGGCGTGGATGGTGACGGTGCGCGCCTTGCGTTCCACGGTCACGCCCTGCGCCGCCAGGCGGTAGAGGCGTTCGCCCTGGTGCTTGAGTGCCGAGTACATGGGGGGCACCTGCTCGATCTCGCCCTGGAATCTCCGCAGCACGCGGTCGACAGCCTCGACATCGAGTGCGGGCACGGAGCGGGTCTCGATCACCTCGCCGGCGGCATCCGCCGTGGTGGTCCGTATGCCGAATGCGATGCGGGCCACGTATTCCTTGTCGGCATCGAGCAGATAGGGCGTGACCTTGGTCGCCTCGCCCAGGCACACCGGCAGCAGGCCGCTCGCCGGACCGTCCAGGTTGCCGGTGTGGCCGGCCTTGGTGGCGTTGAACAGGCGCTTCACGCGCTGTAGCGCCGCGTTGGAGGTGATGCCGACGGGCTTGTCGAGGAGCACGATGCCGTGCACCGCCCGCCGCTCGCGGGCGCGGTTCATCCGTCCTCGTCGGTCCCGGGCCGGTCCCCAGCGGATTCCCCGGTAGCGCCCGATTCGTGCAGCAACGAGTCGATGCGCGCGCCCCGCTCCACGGATTCGTCGAAACGGAACGACAGCCGCGGGGTGTAGCGCAGCCGCACGGCACGCCCGAGGAGCGCGCGCAGTTCTCCGAGGTGAGGATGCAGCCGTCGCAGGACCTCGTCGTGGGAGATCTCGCCGCCCAGATGCGTGACGTACAGCCGCGCATCGCGCAGATCCGGCGACACGTCCACCTCGGAGAGCGTCAGCATCCCCAGGCCCGCGTCGCTCGCGATCCGCTGTAGCGGCTGCGCGAGTTCGCGCCGGATGCTCTCGGCAACGCGGCGCGGGCGCGTGCTGGGGGCGGGTCGCCCCCAGGCATCATCGTTACGGCTGGCCATGGGCGCTGTCGAAGCGACCGGCGTCAAAGCGTGCGCGCGACTTCCGTGCGCTCGAACACTTCGATGTGGTCGCCGGGTTTGACGTCGTTGTAGTTCTTCACCCCGATGCCGCATTCGGTGCCGGACTTCACCTCCTGCACGTCGTCCTTGAACCGGCGCAGCGATTCCAGCGCACCTTCGAAGATGACCACGTTGTCGCGCAGCACGCGTATGGGGTTGTTGCGCTTGATCACGCCGGTGGTGACGATGCAGCCGGCGATGGCTCCGAACTTCGAAGACCGGAACACGTCGCGCACCTCGGCAACCCCGATGATGGTCTCCTTGACCTCGGGCGAAAGCATGCCGGAAAGCGCGGCCTTCACGTCATCGATGACGTCGTAGATGATGCTGTAGTAGCGCAGGTCGATCTTCTCGGATTCGATGAGCTTGCGGGCGCTCGCGTCGGCGCGGACGTTGAACCCCACGATCATCGCGCTCGATGCCAGCGCCAGGTTGACGTCGGACTCGGTGATGCCGCCGACGCCGCTGGAAACGATGCTGACGCTGACCTCTTCGTTGGAGAGCTTGGTCAACGCGTCGGAAAGCGCCTCCGCGGAGCCCTGCACGTCGGCCTTGACCAGGACGTTGAGGCTGACCAGCTTGCCTTCCTCCATGCGCGAGAACACGTTCTCGAGCTTGGTGGCCTGCTGGCGCGCCAGCTTGGCCTCACGGCTCTTGGCCTGGCGCAGCAGCGAGATCTCGCGCGCCTTGCGCTCGTCGCTCACGACGACCGCCTCGTCGCCGGCATTGGGGGTGGAGGAGAGTCCGAGCACCTCCACCGGTGTGGAAGGCCCCGCCGCCTCCACGGGCCGGCCGTTCTCGTCGACCATCGCGCGCACCCGGCCGAATTCGAATCCGGTCAGCAGGATGTCGCCCTTGCGCAGGGTGCCGCTCTGCACCAGCACGGTGGCGACCGGACCGCGCCCCTTGTCGAGGCGGGATTCGATCACCGCGCCGGTCGCCGGTCCGTCCTCCACCGCCATCAGTTCCAGTACCTCGGCCTGAAGCAGGATGGCGTCCAGCAGATCGTTGATGCCCTCGCCGGTCTTGGCGGACACCCGCACGAACTGTGTGTCACCGCCCCAGTCCTCGGGGATGACACCGTGTTGGGTCAATCCCTGCCGCACGCGATCGGGATCCGCGTCCGGTTTGTCGATCTTGTTCACGGCGACGATGAGTGGCACTTCAGCCGCCCTCGCGTGCTGCACGGCCTCGACGGTCTGCGGCATCACGCCATCGTCGGCGGCAACGACCAGCACGACGATGTCGGTGACCTTCGCGCCGCGGGCACGCATCGCGGTGAAGGCCGCGTGGCCCGGCGTGTCTATGAAGGTGATCGTGCCCTTGAGGGTGGAGACCCGGTAGGCGCCGATGTGCTGCGTGATGCCGCCCGCCTCGCCGGCGGCGACCTCGGCACTGCGTATGCGATCCAGCAGCGAGGTCTTGCCGTGATCGACATGACCCATGACGGTGACCACGGGCGGACGTGGACCCTTGTCGCCGGTGACGGCAATGTCCTCCATGAGCTGCGTCTCGAGTGCGTCGGCCTGGATGAGCTTCGGCTTGTGGCCCATCTCCTCGACGATGATCGCGGCCGTGTCCTGGTCGATGACCTGGTTGATGGTGGCCATGCTGCCCATGTTCATCATGGCCTTGATCACCTCGGCAGCCTTCACCGACATGCGCTGGGCGAGTTCGGCGACCGTGATCCCCTCGGGAATGGCGACCTCGCGGATGATGGGCTCCGTGGGGCGCTCGAACCCGTGCTTGCCGCCCGGCTGGGTCACGACGCGGCGGGGCGGCGGCATCTTGCGCTTGCGCTTGCCCGCCTTGCTGGCGTCGACGTGCAGTTCGGCGCGTCCGTGACGATCCTCGACACGTTCGCGGACCGCCGGCTCGCCACGCTTCTTCTTGCCGCGCTCCTCCTCGGTGGCGGGCGCGGGACGTTCCGCGGGACGGGCGGCGGCCTGTTTCGCCCTCTCCTCCTCGGCGCGGCGACGCGCCTCGGCCTCGGCACGCGCGCTCTCCTCCTCGGCGCGGCGCTGATCCTCGTGCTCCCTTTGCCGGCGCTGCTCTTCCTCCAGGCGCACGCGCTCCTGGGCCTCCAGCTCCTCGCGCTGCGCGGCCTCCTCGGCGAGCTTCTGCGTCTCCTCGTCGACGACCAGGCTGCGCTTGACGTAGGTCTTCTTCTTGCGGACCTCCACGCTGACGGTCTTGGTCGGCACCGGCTTGGCACCGACGGCCCCCGGACGCACACGCAGGCGCGCCTTGTCCGCAGGCACTTTCAGCTCGCTCACCGTCTTGCGGCGCAGGGTGATGCGCGTTGGCTCGGTGGCGTCGTCGCCGCGGCCATGGGCACGACGCAGGTGGCTCAGCAACTGCCCCTTTTCATCGTCGTTGATCGTGTCGTCCGCCGCCTTGGCAGACAGTCCCGCATCGGCGAGCTGCGCGAGCAGTCGCTCAACCGAGATGCCGACCTGTTCCGCGAACTGCTTGACCGTCACGCCCGTCATCTGGACTGTTCCTCGTTACTGTTTCTCGGCGAACCAGGGTTCGCGGGCCGTCATGATAAGCGATGCCGCCCGCTCCTCCGTCATGCCGTCGATGTCCAGCAGCTCGTCCACGGACTGGTCGGCCAGATCCTCCATGGTCACGACCCCCCGGCCGGCCAGCGCGTAGGCGAGGTCCTCGTCCATGCCCTCCATGGCGAGCAGATCGGATGCGGGTTTCGCGTCCCCGATCTTCTCTTCGGAGGCGATCGCGCGCGTGAGCAGCAGATCCTTCGCCCGGCGGCGCAGTTCGGAGACCAGCGTCTCGTCGAATTCCTCGATCTCGAGCATCTCGGATTCCGGCACGTAGGCCACCTCCTCGATGCTGGTGAAGCCCTCCTCGACCAGGATCCGGGCAACCTCCTCGTCGACGTCGAGCTGGGCCATGAACTGCTGCTGCAGGTTCTGCTCCTCGCGGCTGGCCTTCTCGGCCGCCTGCGACTCGGTCATGACGTTCAGCTCCCAGCCCGTGAGGTGGCTGGCGAGACGGACGTTCTGGCCACTGCGGCCGATAGCCTGCGCCAGATCGGCCTCGGCCACGGCCACGTCCATGCTGTGCGAGTCCTCGTCCACCAGGATCGACACCACCTCCGCAGGCGACATCGCGTTGATGACGAACTGCGCGGGATTCTCGTCCCAGAGGATGATGTCGACGCGCTCGCCGGCGAGTTCGTTCGAGACCGCCTGCACGCGCGAGCCGCGCATGCCGACGCAGGCTCCGACGGGGTCGATGCGCGCATCCTTCGTGCGCACGGCGATCTTGGCGCGCAGCCCGGGATCGCGCGCAGCGCCGAGCACCTCGATGATGCCCTCGCCGATCTCCGGAACCTCCAGCTTGAACAGCTCGACCAGCATCTCGGTGGACGTGCGGCTGACGAAAAGCTGCGGACCCCGCTTCTCCGGCCGGATGTCGAACAACAGACCACGGACGCGATCGCCGTTGCGGATCGGCTCGCGCGGGATGACGTGCTCGCGCGGGATGATGGCCTCGGCGTTGCCGCCCAGGTCCATATAGATGCTTCCCTTCTCGATGCGCTTGACGATTCCCGAGACGAGCTGCCCCTTCTTGTCCTGGTACTGCTCGACGATCTGCGCGCGCTCGGCCTCGCGCACCTTCTGCACGATGACCTGCTTGGCGGTCTGCGCGGCGATGCGCCCGAATGCGGCGGGCTCCAGCGACTCCTCGATGAAATCTCCTGAATTGAGGCCCGCGTCCCTCGCCTGCGCGTCCGTCAGCAGGATCTGGCGATCGGGGAATTCCAGCCCCTCGGTGACCGCCGCGTCGTCGATCACCTCCCAGCGCCGGAAGGCCTGGTAGTCGCCGGATCTCCGATCGATCGCCACGCGCACCTCGATGTCGTCGCGATAAAGGCGCTTGGTAGCCGTCGCGAGCGCCGCCTCGAGCGCCTCGAAGATGACGTCCTTGCCGACGCCCTTCTCGTTCGATACGACTTCAACCACTGTCAGGATTTCTTTGTTCATAAGCTTCCAAAGCCCATAAATCCGTACGCCCGGCTCCGTTAGAACTCGGGCTTGAGTCTGGCCTTCGCAACATTGGCCAGCGGAATGCGATATTCCACGCCGTCCGCGAGGATGGTGACCTCCTCACCGGCGTCGATTCCGACCAGCCGGCCGTCGAGCTTCCGTCGGCCCTGCACGAGATCCCTCAGTTGCAGCCGCACCTCGCTGCCGGCGAACCGGCGATAGTGCTCCGGGGTGAACAGCAGCCGATCCAGCCCGGGGGACGACACCTCCAGGTTGTACTGCCCGCGAATGACGTCCTCGACGTCGAGTACCGCGCTCACCTGCCGGCTCACCCGCTCGCAGTCCTCGACACTGATCCCGCCATCCCGATCGATGTAGACCCGCAGGATCGACCGGGCCCCGGCCGACAGGAACTCGAGCCCCACCCACTCGTAACCCAGCCCCGTCACCACCGGCTCCAGAAGACCTTGCAACCGCTCCTGGGCTTTCATTCACGAACTCCGCAAAGCAAAAAGCCCCGAATCCGGGGCTCCTGCGTCTCCAATACCGTTGTCGGCTTCCCAGCCATGCCGGCGCCGCGCGCCGGTCCGACGTCGTCCTTGCCACGGCCGCACGGGCGGCGAATTGGTAGCGGGGGCAGGATTTGAACCTGCGACCTTCGGGTTATGAGCCCGACGAGCTGCCAGACTGCTCCACCCCGCAATCGTCAGGCGCGCAATCATGCCAATCGGTCCATGTTTTTTCAAGAACTTTCGGCCGCGCCTCGACGCCGCGGGACACCCGTCGGCGGCCGCCATCGCGGCCACGCCGCCCGTACGACGCGGACACCGCACGGGGCTCGCCCATCCCCGGGCGCGGCGATGTCGCGCCGCAATGCCCCGGGGCTGGCACGAGTCATGCTGTTTCAAGAAATGCCGGGAGACGCCGATGACCCGATCGGACGGACTTGCGGCCAAGCCGCCGATGGAGGTAGCAGTCATGTGGTCAGCGTGGTCTCGCTACTGGGTTGCGTGCAGCACGGGGATGCTGCGCTGGTATCTCGCCTGCCTGCACCGCGTCGAGGCGACCGACGGCATCCTCGAGACCCGGGTCAGCCGCGACGGTACGCGTTGGGCGATCCTGAGTTCCGGGAAGACCAACGTCATACACCTGCAGCGACGGGCACGACGCGGCGCAGGCCTGGTTCGGCCCGTCATCGACGTTGCCGGCGAGCAGAACAACGTCGTCCCGTTCGTCTCCACCTACCTCCGGCGCGCAACCCTGGGCTGACGCCAGCCCCCGGCGTCGCCCCGGCGGCCGAGACGCCCGTTTCATTCCCCCCGGCTTGCCGCCAGCGCCGCGAGCCGTCGGTAATCGACCTTGCCGGTTCCCAGCAACGGCAGGGCGTCGACGCTCACGAAGCGCTTCGGCACGTGTAGCTCGCTGTGCCCGAGCCGGTGCGCGCACTGCAGGAAATGTCGTCTGTCGGCGTCAGTCTGTTGGGTGACCAGCACGATGTGCTCGCCCTTGCGGGTATCTGCGACAGCCACGGCTGCATGTGACCTGCCCGGCCAGGCCGCCGCCGCAATCTCCTCGACGACGGCCAGCGAGATCATCTCCCCGCCCACCTTGGCGAAGCGCTTGGCACGGCCGACGATCCGAAGGTAGCCGTCGGGGTCGACCTCGACGATGTCCCCGGTGTCGTACCAGCCCGCGCCGCGACTCGTCGCGGGCGCGACGATCTCGCCGTCACTGCCGTGGTAGAGATATCCTTTCATGACGTTCGGTCCGCGGATCACCAGGCGGCCACCCTGCGCCATGCCCTCGACCGGCTCGAGATAGTACTCGATGCCGGTCAACAGGCGTCCCACCGTACCCGGCGTGTGCGCCATCGGCGTGTTCACGGCGACCACCGGGCTCGCCTCGGTGGCGCCATAGCCCTCGAAGATCCGTATGCCGAATCGCTCGGCCCACACCCGCCGGGTCTCGGCCTGCAGCTTCTCCGCCCCGGCGATGGCGTAGCGCAATGTATGGAAATCGTACGGATGCGCGCTCTGCGCGTACGCGGCGAGGAAGCTGTTGGTGCCGAAGAGCACCGTGGCCCCGAGCTGATAGCACAGCTCGGGGATGATCTTGTGATGCAACGGCGTCGGATACATGAAGATCCGCGCACCGTAGAGCATCGGCAGCAGCATGCCGGCGGTGAGCCCGAACGAATGAAACACCGGCAGGGCGTTGAACACCAGATCGCGGTCATTCAATCCGATCAGCACCTGCGTCTGCGCGCAGTTCGCCAGCAGATTGCGGTGCGAGAGCACCACACCTTTCGGCACGCCTTCGGAGCCGGAGGTGAAGAGTATCACGGCGGTATCGCCGGGATCGCGCAACGGATGGCATCGCCGGTAGGCGGCGCCGGGGAACCATGTGCCCAGCAGCGCGGCAAGGCGCGTGCCCAATGTCAGGTGCGCGGCAAGGTCGTCGAGATAGATCACCTTGACGGCGGATTCCAGTGCGGCGACCACCTCGCCGAGCTCGGCCTTCGCGACGAACTGCCGGGAGGTGTATACCACGGCGATCGAGGCGGTCTGCACGGCGGTCAGCAGCGCGGCGCTGCCGGCGGTGAAGTTGAGCATTGCTGGCACGCGGCCATGGCTGTGCAGTGCGAGAAACACCGCGACCACGCCGGTGGAGTTCGGCAGCATGACACCGACGTGCTCCCCGGCGCGCGTCTGCCGTGAGAGGAGGCGGCCCAGTGCGAACGCGCGCAGCAGGAGCGTGCGGCCGGTCACCGGTCCGCGCTGCATATCCTCCGCAATGACCGTGCCGCCGCCATACAGCCGCAGCGCCACGAGAAAGGCGTCGAAGATTGTCCCCTCCCTGTAGAAGGCGGCGTAGGAGATCTGCTGCATGATCTGCTCGACGCCGCGCACCGCCGCGACCCGCCGCCCGCGTCCCGGCGCGCCCTCCTCGGCCGTTGGTGCCACGGCCGGCAGCACGATCATGCGGATCCTCGGCCGCCAGTGCCGCCTGAGCGCCGTGCGCGGACAGGCGAACCAGGTATGCTGGGGTCCGTCGAAGGCCACGGGAAGGATCGCGGCACCGGCCTTGTCGGCGATCACGGCGGTGCCCTCGTAGATCTTCATCAGCGCCCCGGTGGTCGTCATCCGGCCTTCCGGGAAGATGGCTGCGATGCCGCGCTCCTTGATCGCGCGGACCATGGCCTTCAGCGCCATCGGATCGTTGGCCTCGAACGGAACGGTCTTGACCAGCCGCAGGAACGGTCGGACCCACCACTTGCGCGCCCAGACCGTCTGCACGGCGAAGACCGGTGCGCGCGGCAGGTAGAGGTAGAGCAGGATCCCGTCGAGCAGGGAAGCGTGATTGGCCACCACGAGCACGCGATCGCCGGCACGATCGTAATGCACCAGCCCGCTCACCTCGACACGACAGAGCAGTGCGCACAGGCCACGACCTATCATCCTGGCGAGGAAATCGATCATCGGCCGACCTGACCAGGGGATGAACGAGGCCGCCGGCCGTGCCGGTGCGGAGAGGAGAGGGAACCGCGAAGGTCAGATCCGGAGCGCGGCACCCGCGGTGTCGGCGGACACGACGTAAACATCGATGCTCTCACCGGGCTGCAGCGTCTTGCGCTCGCCGATCCCGTTCCAGAGCCGCAGCTGATCCACGCTGACCTTGAACCTCTGCGCGATCGTCCACAACGAATCGCCGGTCTGGATCTCGTAGCGCACGAGCTTGAAGGCCCCCTCGCCGGCCACGGCCGCGGAGGTCTTGACAATGGTACTGGCGGTGTCGACAGCCGCGACGGCCTCCTCGGCATTCTCCGCCCAGACGACCAGCTTCTGGTTCAGCCGCAGCACGGACTTCGCGCTCAGCCCGTCGTTCCAGGCGACCAGGTCCGTCACGTGCACGTCGTAACTGCGGGCTATCGTCCAGAGGCTGTCGCCCGACTGCACCGTGTGGATGATCCTTCGCCCATTGCCGCCCGCCGCCGCGGCAGCGTCCGCCACCTCCACGGTAACCGCCGGGCTCGCGGCATCCTGCGGCGCGCTGCGCCCGGCGTCCGCCGCGGTGTCTTCCACGGGGATGAGCAGGGTCTGCCCGATGCGCAGTCTGCGAGGTTGCACGGAGTTCAGCTCCTGTATGGCCTCGACAGTGACGTCGTAACGGCTGGCGATGAGGCCGAGGTTCTCGCCCTTGCGCACCTTGTGATACGTGCCGCTATCGTCGGACGGCCTGCCGGCGCCGCCGCGATCCGCGACCCGCGCGGCCTTGCGATCCGGGGCCAGGTCCGCAATGTGCTGCGCGAGGGTCTCCTTGAAAACCTGCATCTTCGCGACCGGCACGGCGACCTTGTGTATGCCAGCCGGAGTCGTCACCCCCTTGGTGTAGCCCGTATTCAGGGCCCGCAGTTCCTCGCCGTCCAGCCCGGCGCGCGTGGCGGCCTTGCCGAGATCGATCTGCTTGGCGACCTCCACCACCGCGAGATACGGCTCGTTCGGGATCGGCTCGAGCCTGACGTCGTAGCGCAGCGGCGTGGCGACGATCGTCGACAGTGCGAGCAGGCGCGGTACGTATACGCGCGTTTCGGATGGCAGGTCCAGAGACCAGAAATCCGTCGGCCGCCCGGCGGCGCGATTGGCCTCGACTGCGCGCTCGACGTTGCGCTCGCCGCAGTTGTAGGCGGCCACGGCGCTCAGCCAGTCGCCGTCGAAGCGATCATGCAGCTCCTGCAGGTAATCGAGAGCGGCACCGGTCGAGGCGACCACGTCGCGGCGACCGTCATACAGGTTATTGCGCTCCAGTCCGAAGCGGCGACCGGTCGCAGGAATGAATTGCCACAGGCCGACCGCACCGCTGCGCGAGCGGGCCGTGGGCTGAAAGGCGCTTTCGACGATCGGCAGCAGCGCCAGATCGAGCGGCATCTGGCGGCGCTCCAGTTCCTCGACGATGTGGTGCAGAAACGGCCTGGCGCGCTGGGTGGTGCGCGCGATGAACCGATCGTAGCGGGCGTAGAAGCGCACCTCCTTCTCCACCTCCGCCCGATCGGATCCCGCGTATTGCAGGCCGCCGCGTATCCGATCCCAGAGATCGGCAGCGTCGCGCGAGACGTCGTGCGCACCTGCGCCCGCGCGATCCGCGAGGCGGGGAATGCGCAGCGTCGAGGAGTCCGCCGCCGCAGCGGCGGTGGCGGAGGTTGAATCCGGATTGGTGACGCGGGACGCAGCGGTGCCGGCAGTGGAGGGACCGTCCCCGCCGCCGCGGAAGAGCGCGGTGATGGCGCTGCAACCCGACAGACTGGTCCCCAACACTGCGATGGTGAGAATTCTTCTTAATGTCCCCCGAGCCATCGTCGCCGGATGCTAGTCATCATTGTGACCGCCGTCAAGTCTTGGAGTCGTTCAAAGATCCAGGAGCGATGGTGGTGCGGCATGCGAATTCGCGGGGCAGGACCGTTCGACACGCGCATGGCAAACGCTGACTCATCGGCCCGATGATCGCCGATCGATCAGTTACGGTTCTTCCATTCCCGCAGGATCGAGAACACCTCTGTTGCATTCGACAGCGCGTGGCCGCAATACATCTCGGCGGCACGTTGCACTTCCGCATCATTTGTCCGCAGGAACGGGTTGGTCTGACGTTCGAGCGCGATGGTCGAGGGCACCGTGGGTACTCCTCGTGCACGCAGCTCGCGGCTGTCCTCGAGTCGTCGCGCGATCGCCGCGTTGCCGGGTTCGACGGTCGCCGCGAACCGAAGATTCGCGAGCGTGTACTCGTGGCCGCAGTACACCCGTGTCTCGCCCGGCAACGCGGCGAGCCGCCCGAGCGAGGCGTGCATCTGCGCCGGCGTGCCCTCGAACAGCCGCCCGCAGCCTGCGGCAAACAGCGTGTCGCCTGTGAAGACGATGCCATCGCCGCAGTAAGCGATCGCGCCCAGGGTATGGCCGGGCACCCACAGCGCCCGCAACTCCAGAGCCATCTCCGGGATGATTGCGGCATCGCCCTCTCCCACCGCATCGGTGCGCTCCGGGATGGTCTCGGCGACCGGGCCGAAGACGCGCACCGGGAAGCGGGCGCGGAGCGCCGCGATCCCGCCGACATGATCGTGATGGTGATGCGTGACGATGATCGCCGCCAGTTCCAGCCCGCGGAGCGAGATCGCGGCGAACACCGGACCCGCCTCGCCCGGATCGACGACCGCCGCGGCGCGACTGCCGGGGCGCGCGAGCAGCCAGACATAATTGTCGCGCAGGGCGGGGATGGCGGTGATCTCGAGATTCATGCGTGCGGACCCTGGATCGGGGCGAGCATGCAAGGGCTGGCGCCATGAACGCCGTTCCGGCGCCGGCGCTCTGGACGCAGCTCGCGGTCGTTCGCTATGGTACCGCCGAGTCACCCTCCGCATCACGCGGGCGGCGGGCACCTTCCAGCCAGGACGGGGTCGGGGAACCGTGAGCGACGAGAAGAACACTGCACGATCGAGCGTGAGATCCGAACTCGAGGCCTGGTTCGATTCCGACCTCGGCCGCTCCATGCTTGCCGGCGTGCTGCTCAGGCTCGGCGCGCTGCTGCCAACGCTCTTCGGCTACCACATCCTGCAGCTCGGGCTGTTCCGCGACAAACCGCTGATGGCAGCGAGCCGCATCTCCCATCAGGTCGTCTTCAGCATCGACCCGGCACTGTATCCACGGCTGGACAACGGCGTCCTGTGCGCGGCGAGCGCCCTGCCGATCGCGGCGGACAGTGTCGACGTGGTCCTGCTGCCCTTCGTCCTGGAATTCGAACAGGAACCGCACGACGTATTGCGCGAGGTGGAACGCGTGCTGATCGGCGAGGGTCACGTCGTCATCATCGGGTTCAATCCGCTCGGCTGCTGGGGGCTGTGGCGGCTGCTGCTGTGGTGGCGCGACAACGTGCCATGGAGCGGACGATTCCTGCGCATCGGGCGCCTGAAGGACTGGCTCAAGCTGCTGGGCTTCGAGGTCACGCACACCAGCCGCGCCTTCTTCAGGCCGCCCCTGAATTCCGCGCGCCTGCTGCGCAACCTGGGCCTGCTCGAGCTGCTCGGACGCAAGCTGTTGCCGATGTTCGGCGGCTGCTACGTCATCGTCGCGCGCAAACGCCTGCAGCGGCTGATACCCATACGCACGCAGTGGCGGGCGCGACGCCGGCTGATCGCCGCCGGCGTCGTCGAACCCACCGCTTTCCAGGCGCCGCGCGATGAACGCTGAGGCCGGCGGGGATGTCGTGGAGATCTATTCCGACGGGGCGTGCCGCGGCAACCCCGGTCCCGGCGGCTGGGGAGTCGTGCTCCGATACCGGCATCACGAGAAGACCCTGCAGGGCGCGGAGCGTGAAACGACGAACAACCGCATGGAGCTGATGGCCGCCATCGCCGGGTTGGAGAGCCTGAAGCGTCCAAGCCGCGTCAGACTGACCACGGACTCGCAGTATGTGATGAACGGCCTGCGCTCCTGGCTGAAGGACTGGAAGCGCCGTGGCTGGAGGACCGCGGACAGGAAGCCCGTGAAGAATGTCGACCTCTGGCAGCGCCTCGACGAGGCGGCATCCAGGCACGAGGTCGAATACGAATGGGTGCGGGGGCACACGGGTCACGTGGACAATGAGCGCGCCGATGCGCTCGCGAACGCGGCCATCGACGGGCTGCTCGGGGAGTCACGCGGATAATCTCATGCGACAGGTCGTTCTTGATACCGAAACCACGGGCCTGGAGCCCGCCGAAGGGCACCGCGTCATCGAGATAGGTTGCGTGGAGATGGTGAACCGGCGGCGCACCACGCGCACGTATCACTGTTACCTGAACCCGGACCGCGAAATCGACGACGGCGCGGTGGCCGTGCACGGCATCACCCGCGAGCAGCTGGCGAGCAGCCCGCGGTTCGGGGAGGTGGCGCAGGAGTTCATCGACTTCCTCCGCGATGCCGAGGTCATCATCCACAACGCGCCGTTCGACGTCGGCTTCCTGAACGCGGAACTCGCGCGGCTGGGCGCAGCGTGGGGAACGCTGACCGATCACTGCCAGATCACCGATACGCTGGCGATGGCGCGCGAGCAGCATCCCGGCCAACGCAACAACCTGGACGCGCTCTGCAAGCGTTACAACGTGGACAACTCGGGCCGCACGCTGCATGGAGCACTGCTCGATGCGGAGATCCTCTCCGACGTCTATCTGCGTATGACCGGCGGGCAGGCGACGCTGCTGCTGGATGAATCGCCGCCGGCGCGCGAGGCGCAGGTGCTTGCCGTCAATTCCCCGCACCGCGAGGAACGCCCGGCACTGCGCGTGGTCGCCGCCAGTGCCGAGGAACTCGCGGCGCACCGGGTGCGGTTGGCCACCCTGCAGAAGAAAAGCGACGGGCGCTGCATATGGCTGCAGCTGCCGGGCCAGGAGGCCGCCGACTCCTAGGACGCCGGGCCACGCCGGCGCCGCACGGCCGAGACCATGCAAGGCCTGCCCGGCCCGGCCGGCGACTCACGCGTTGGCAGCCGCCTGGGTCAGCCTCTGCAGTTCTCCGGACTGGTACATCTCCATGACGATGTCGCAGCCGCCGACCAGCTCGCCGTTGACGAAGACCTGGGGAAAGGTCGGCCAGTTGGAATAACGCGGCAGGTTCTGGCGCATCTCGGGGTCGGCCAGGACGTCCACGTGCGCGAAGTCCACTCCACAGGCGGCAAGCGCCTGGGAGGCGCGCATCGAGAAGCCACACTGCGGGAACTGCGGGGTCCCCTTCATAAAGATGACTATGCGATTGCCCTCGATCGTCTGCTTGATACGCTCCATCACGTCCATAACGGCGGTCTGCCTCTCGATTAATCAGCGGGTTACTTTGTTGAGTCTAAATCGACCCGCGGGCCCTGTCACGCCGGGCGCAGGGCGTCGGTAGCCCCCGCGCCGACGGCTTGCAAATGCCGACGGACATGGCCGACAATTCGGCTCGTTCAACTTGGGGGATGCCCGTCAGACCGGCTGCGCGACGGGGCGGATCACGGAGGGTAACAATATGAAAAATCCACTGGATTCAATTAGTAAAACCATCGTGCTGGGCGTCATCGTGGCGCTTGTGCTGGCCTGGCTGGTGAGGTCCGGCGGCGAGTTCAACCTGCCCGGGGTCTACCGCTGGCTACATTATATTGCGGGCGTGTGCTGGATCGGCCTGCTCTACTATTTCAACCTGGTCCAGGTGCCGGCCCTGGCCGCCGCCGCCGCGGACAAGGGCGGACCGGGCGGCGCCGGCGTCACCAAATATGTAGCGCCCCGCGCCCTGCTGTGGTTCCGCTGGGCGGCTGTGGTCACCTGGCTGTCCGGCGCGGCGTTCCTGGGCAAGAATTTCCTCCCCGCGTTCACGCTCGGGTTGGCAGCCGCCGAGCCGAGCCCCTACCTGACGGCGATCGGCATCGGCGCGTGGCTCGGTACCATCATGCTCTTCAACGTCTGGGTGCTCATCTGGCCCAATCAGAAAAAGGTTCTCGGTCTGGTGCAGGCGACCGACGAGGAGAAGGCCAGGGCCCGGCGCGTGGGCGCGCTGGCCTCACGCACGAACACGCTGCTGTCGATACCGATGCTCCTGTTCATGGGCGCGGCCAGCCACGGGGTGCTGTTCTGAGTCTCACGGTTGACTGAGTCGCACAACCCACAGACGGACAGCGAGGCGTCGTTGCGACGCGACAAGGCCCGGCCCTTCGGCCGGGCTTCTTCTTTTCCGGGGTACGAAAAATTGAAAGCGCGGACCACCACCCCGACACGGGACGACGTCAACAGCAGCCGCGATGCGTTGATGTCAACCTACCAGCGCCTGCCGGTCGCTTTCGTGCGCGGCAGCGGCGCCTACCTGTGGGACGAGAACGGCCGCCGTTATCTCGATGCGCTGAGCGGTGTGGCTGTCTGCAACCTCGGGCACGCGCATCCGGTCCTCGCCGCGGCAATCGCGGAGCAGGCGTCCACCGTGCTGCATACCTCCAACATTTTTCGTATTGCGCTGCAGGAAGAGCTCGGGAGGCGGCTGACGCAGCTGGCGGGAATGGAGAAGGCTTTTTTCTGCAACTCCGGCGCCGAGGCCAACGAGGCCGCCATCAAGCTCGCGCGCCTGCATGGACATTCTCGCGCCATCGCCGAACCGCAGATCCTCGTCATGGAGGACAGCTTCCACGGGCGCACCATGGCCACGCTCAGCGCCACCGGCAACGCGAAGATACAGCAGGGCTTCGAGCCGCTGGTGCAGGGATTTCTGCGCGTGCCCTACGGGGACCTCGACGCGATCGCCGCGCTCGCCGACGCCCGCGACGACATCGCCGCGATCCTGGTCGAACCGATACAGGGCGAGGGCGGCATCAACATCGCCCCACCAGGGTATCTCGCCGGGGTCCGCAGGCTTTGCGACCGCAATGACTGGCTGATGATGCTCGACGAGGTGCAGACCGGCATGTGCCGCACCGGTCGCTGGTTCGCCTGCCAGCACGAAGGCGTGACGCCGGACGTCATGGCGCTGGCAAAGGCGCTGGGCAATGGCGTTCCCATCGGCACCAGCCTCGCCGTCGGCAAGGCCGCCGCGCTGCTCTCGCCTGGCAGGCACGGTTCCACCTTCGGCGGCAGTCCGCTCGCCTGCCGCGCCGCGCTGGCCGTGATCGAGGTGATGGAACGCGAGCGCCTCGATGAGCGCGCCGCCGCCATCGGGGCGCAGATCCTGCAGCGCCTCCGGGACGCGCTGCGCGGAATCGCGGCAGTCCGTGATGTACGCGGCAGGGGCATGATGATCGGCATCGAATTGGACCGCCCGTGCGCCGAGCTCGTGACGCAGGCGCTCGCTGCCGGGCTGCTCATCAACGTGACCGCCGACAATGTCGTAAGGCTGCTGCCGCCACTCATCTACGGGGCCGAGGAGGTCGAGAGCCTGGTATCGACGCTCGCCTCCGTCATCGCCCGCTTCGCGGGCTGAAGGCTCGCCATACCCGCACCGCCCATGATTCGGCATTTTCTCACCCTGATGGACCTGAGCAGCGAGGAGCTGCTCGGACTGATACACCGCGGCATCGAACTGAAGGCCATGCGTGCCGCCGGCCGCCTGCACGAGCCGCTGAAGAACCGCGTGCTCGCCATGGTGTTCGAGAAGTCGTCGACCCGCACGCGCGTCTCCTTCGAGGCGGCGATGGCCGAGTTCGGCGGACAGGCGATGTTCCTCTCCCCGCGCGACACCCAGCTCGGCCGCGGCGAGCCGGTGGAGGACACGGCACGGGTCCTCTCGCGGATGGTCCATGCGATCATGGTGCGCACCTACGAACACGAGAAGATCGAGCTGCTGGCCGACTACGCCAGCGTACCGGTCATTAACGGCCTGACCGATCTCCACCATCCCTGCCAGCTGCTCGCCGACATGCAGACCTATCACGAGCACCGCGGTCCGATCCGGGGCAAGACGGTGGCCTGGATCGGGGACGGCAACAACATGTGCAATTCCTACATTCATGCCTCCAGGCAGTACGGCTTCACGCTGCGCGTCGCCTCTCCGCAGGGTTATGATCCGGAACCCGACGTGCTCGCCGAAGGCACCAGGGTGGAGCTGCTGCGCGATCCAGACAAGGCGGCCGCGAACGCGGACCTGGTCGTGACCGACGTCTGGGCCAGCATGGGGCAGGAGCAGGAGGCGCGCGCGCGCCAGGAGGCGTTCGCCGGGTTCGAGGTCAACGAGGCCGTGATGGCGCACGCGAAGTCCGACGCGATCTTCATGCACTGCCTGCCGGCGCACCGCGGCGAGGAGGTGAGCGCGGGCGTGATCGATTCGCCGCAGAGCGTGGTCTGGGACGAGGCCGGCAACCGGCTGCACGCCCAGAAGGCGCTGCTCGAGTTTCTGCTCGCGGGCGCCCCGGCGGCGCGGTAGGACGCGCCGCCCCATGCGATTTCTCGTCAGCAACGACGACGGTTATCAGGCGCTGGGCCTGCGCGCGCTCGCCCAGTCGCTGATGCGGCACGGCGAAGTCGTGGTGGTGGCGCCGGACCGGAATCGCAGTGGCGCCAGCAACTCCCTCACCCTGGATGCGCCGCTGCGCGTCCAGCAGGCCGACAATGGATACCATTACGTCAACGGCACGCCGACGGATTGCGTGCACCTGGCCATCACCGGTCTGCTGGAGCGCGATCCGGACATGGTGATTGCCGGCATCAACGCCGGGGCCAACCTCGGCGACGATGTGCTTTACTCCGGAACCGTTGCCGCCGCCATGGAGGGACGGTTCCTGGGGCTGCCTGCGATCGCCGTCTCGCTGGTCGGCGAGAGCTTCACGCATTTCGAGACCGCCACCCGGGTCGTGGAGCAGCTCATCGATCACATGCTGCGCCGTCCGCTGCCCGCCGATACGATCTTGAACGTGAACGTTCCGGACCTGCCCTGGGCGGAGATCGCCGGCTTCGAGGCGACCAGGCTCGGCCACCGTCACAAGGCCGAGCCGGCGGTCAGGACGAGGGATCCGCGCGGACGCTCGATCTACTGGGTAGGCCCGGCGGGTCCCGAGGAGGACGCGGGCCCGGGCACGGATTTCAACGCGATCCGGCGCAGATGCGTGTCGATCACGCCGTTGCAGGTTGATTTGACACGCTATACGGCGCTGGATACCGTTGCGCAGTGGCTGCACGATGTTACGCAACGCGATGAATGACGCTCGTGGTATCGGAATGACCTCGCAGCGTGCGCGCGACCGCCTGGTCGCGCAGCTGCGGGAGATGGGCATACATTCCTCCCGCGTTCTCGACATCATGCGCCATACGCCCCGGCATTTGTTCATCGACGAGGCGCTCGCCAGCCGCGCCTACGAGAACACCGCGCTGCCGATCGGACACGGGCAGACCATCTCCCAGCCATTCATCGTCGCGCGCATGACGGAGGCCCTGCTCGAGGGCGGTCCGCTGCACAAGGTACTGGAGGTCGGTGCCGGATGCGGCTACCAGACGGTGATCCTCGCCCAGGTTGCCGACCAGGTCTACTCCATCGAGCGCATCGCCGCGCTGGCGAGCCGGTTGCGCGATCGGCTGCGCGCCATGAATCATTTTCACGTCAGTGTGCGCCATGGCGACGGCAGCCTCGGTTGGGCCAGGCACGCGCCGTACGACGGAATTCTCGTTGCGGCGGCGCCGCTGGGCCTGCCGCGGCGCCTGCTCGATCAGCTCGCCCCCGGCGGGCGGCTGGTGATCCCTGTCGGTGCCGCCGGTCAGCAGCAGTTGCTGCGCATCACGCGCACCGACGAGGGATTCCACGAGGAGTATCTCGACAAGGTCAGCTTCGTGCCGCTGCTCGGGGGCGTCAGCTAGCGGCGCGGATCGCCTCCATGACGGGTGGTACTGCAAACACTGCCGTTCGTTCGCTCGCCGCCGCGGCCCTGCTTGCGGCGCTCAACGGATGCTCCGGCCGCTACGCGGCCCCGCTCGACGAGGAGCTCAGCGAAGTGTCGGAACCGGCGCCCGTCGTTCGCCCGTCGGCGCCCGCGCGCGCCGCGCACGGCGAGTATGTGATTAAGCAGGGCGACACGCTCTACGGCATCGCCTGGCGATTCAAGCTCGACTACCAGGTACTGGCGCGCTGGAACGGGATTGGGCCGCCCTACCGGATCTACCCCGGTCAGCGGCTGCGGCTGTCCCCGCCGGCCGCCACCGCCGCGCCCGCGATCGGCGCATCGACCAGGAAGGCGGCAACCGCCGCGCCGCCCGCCGCGGTCAGTCCCTCGCCGGCGAAGCCGCCGGCAATCGCCGCAACCGCATCGCGCGCCGGCGGCGCGGCCCGCATCATCGGCGGAATAGCGTGGCAGTGGCCCGCGCAGGGACGCGTGGAATCCGCCGATTCGGTCCTGGGCGAGCGCGGCATCAACATATTCGGTGCGCGCGGCCAGTCCGTACGCGCGGCGGCGGCCGGGCGGATCGTGTACAGCGGCAGTGGACTGGTGGGATACGGAAAGCTTATCATCATCGAACACAACGACACCTATCTCAGCGCCTATGCCCACAACGACAGACTGCTTGTGGCGGAGGGCGCAAGGGTCGTCGGCGGTCAGCAGATCGCCGAGATGGGAAGCACGGGTGCGCGGCAGGTGATGTTGCATTTCGAGATCCGCCGCGGCGGGAAGCCCGTTCCTCCCCTTGAATTCCTCCCTTGAGACGTGAGCTAACGGGAATGGCGGCAACGGGAACGAACGGCCAGGGAACGAGGGGCAAGCCTGCGGGATCCGGCCCCGAGTCGCGCGTCGAGGACGGCGCGGCGCTGGAGATCGAAGCCCTCGAGACGGAGACCATCGAGGAAGATCTCGATATCACGCTGGCCGATGCGCAGACGCTCGCCGAGGAGCCCGACGACATCGGCGAGCCCGCCGCCGAGGACACGCTGGATCCCTCGATCACCATCACCGTCGACCGCGCGGTCCCCGCGGGAGACGTCTCGGAAGGCGAACTCGACGCCACGCGCATCTATCTCAACGAGATCGGCTTCGCGGACCTGCTCACCGCCGAGGAGGAGGTCCGCTACGCACGGCTGGCGAAACGCGGCGACGAATCGGCCCGCAAGAGGATGATCGTCAGCAATCTGCGCCTGGTGGTGAAGATCGCGCGCCGCTACATGAACCGGGGCCTGGCGCTGCTGGACCTGATCGAGGAAGGCAACCTCGGCCTGATACGCGCGGTGGAGAAATTCGACCCGGAACGCGGCTTCCGTTTCTCCACCTATGCCACCTGGTGGATACGTCAGACGGTCGAGCGCGCGCTGATGAACCAGACGCGCACCATCCGGCTGCCCATCCACGTGGTCAAGGAGATCAACATCTACATGCGGGCCGCGCGCCGGCTCGCGCAGACTCTCGATCGCGAACCCACGCCCGAGGACGTGGCGCAGATGCTCGATCGGCCGATCGACGAGGTCAAACGCATGCTCGGTCTCAACGAGCGCGTCACCTCCATGGACAGCACCACCGACCACGACTCGGACCGCTCGCTGCTGGACACGATCCCCGACGAGCAGAACCCGGACCCCTGGCTGCTGCTGCAGGACAACGACATGCAGCGGCACATCGAGATCTGGCTGTCGCAGCTCAACGACAAGCAGCGCGCGGTCGTCGAGCGGCGCTTCGGCCTGAACGGGCACGAGATCGCCACGCTCGAGGAGGTCGGCAACGCGATCGGCGTGACGCGTGAGCGGGTCCGCCAGATACAGATCGAGGCCCTGAAGCGCCTGCGCCAGATCCTGGAGCGCCAGGGCTTCTCGGTCGAGTCACTGCTGCGCGAGACCTGATCCGCGCCGACGGCGCCCTGCCGCCGGCCCGCCGATCGGCTCAGTCCGCGTCCGGCGGCAGTATCGCTCCCGCCACCCGTCTTCCCTCCGACACCAGCACCGCGTAGCAGCGGCACGCCGCGCGGGTATCCATCACCTCGTACCCGATCGCCGCGTCTATGAGCGGCGCAACGACCTCAGTCCTCGGGAATTGCAGCCGGCGTCCCGTGCCGATGATGACGATTTCGGGATCCAGACGCACCAGTTGTTCGACGTGCTCCACGGCAATCTCCTCGGAGCGTTGCGGCGCCCAATCCGCGATCAGCGCGTCCGGCGTGAGGATGAAACTGCGTGCCAGCTCCTCGTCGTTCACCATGACGGCGGTGGCCGAATAGCCGCGGATGACATAGCGTGCCCCGCCGGTATCCAACTGCAGTTTCACGTCCACCTCCCCGCTGCGCCGCGCCCGCGGCTGGTCTCGTGCAGCATAGGCCGTTAGGATCACGGGCACAATCACACCCCCAACGCGACGAGGCTGACGATATGAAAGTGATTCTGCTGGGACCACCGGGTGCGGGCAAAGGCACCCAGGCGGACTTCATCTGCGCGGAGTTCGGCATTCCGAAGATCTCCACGGGCGACATGCTGCGGGCGGCGGTCAAGGCCGGCACTCCGCTCGGCCAGGCGGCGAAGAAGATCATGGATGCCGGCGGGCTGGTCTCCGACGAGATCATCCTCGGCCTGGTGAAGGAACGGATCGCCGATCCGGACTGCGGCAACGGATTCCTGCTGGACGGCTTTCCCCGCACGATCCCGCAGGCCGAGGGCATACGCGCGATGGGCATCGACATCGATCGGGTCGTCGAGCTCGCCGTCGACGACGAGGAGATCGTCAAACGCATGTCGGGGCGACGCATCCACCCCGCCTCGGGCCGTTCCTACCACGTAATTTTCAACCCGCCCAGGATTCCCGACCGGGACGACGTGACCGGCGAATCGCTGGTGCAGCGTGACGACGACCGGGAGGAGACCGTGCGCAAGCGCCTGGAGGTGTATCACCGCCAGACACGGCCGCTGGTGGACTATTACCAGAGGGCGGACAGCCGCAGACACACCCGCGTCGAAGGCGTCGGCGAGGTGAATGCCATACGCGATCGAATCATCGAATCGCTGCGCCGCTGAGCGTCGTGATTCGAGGACGCACCACCTCGCGCCGATAGCGACTGCGTGATGCCAGATGAAGCGCGTGACGAGTCGTTGAGATGCGGCATCGAGCGGCGCGAAGAGTTGCGAATGACGAACAACGGATGCTTGTGCGAACCACCGACATCAATCATCGACGAGCGATCCCAGTCGTAACCAGATTACAAAAAAGTTTGCAACTGTTCGCATTGTGATGTATATAAATGCGCGTGGTACTTGCTTCACATGCTGTTCAACACATCGATAGGGGGTTAAACATGGCAGCAAAGAAGAAGGCTAGCAAGAAAAAGGTAGCGAAGAAGTCGGCCGCGAAGAAGACGAAGAAGAAGGCAGCGAAGAAGAAGAAGTAGTCAGCAGTACGGGCACAAAGGTACGATTCGGCGGGATGCCAGGAACGGTTGAAAGCCGATAATCGATAAGGCGACGCGAGCGGTAACAAGGAATCAGATACCGCCGCCCGCCGCGTAGCGCAACCTCTCAGGTTCTCCTCTCGACATTCCAACTTCAGTCAGCCAGCCTCCGGCACCCGGTGCAGACCGACGGGCGTCGCGGATCGCGGTTCACCCCGTCGGAGCCGCAGTGCGGGCTTCACCCTGAAGATGGCCACCAAGCAAAAACCCCGGAAAGCGCGCCGTTTTTCCCTGCCGCGCGCGCTGTTGCTGCAGCTCGTTCTGGTCTTCATCATGGCCGTGGTGGCCTACGTCCTCTGGGTCGATCACCAGGTGACCAGGACCTTCACCGGCTGGCACTGGCAGCTCCCGGCGCGCGTGTATGCCCGTCCGCTGGAGCTGTACGCCGGGCTCGCGATCGATCGCGACGCGGTGGCGGCGGAGATCCTGCGATTGGGCTATCGGAAGGTCGACCGCCTGGACGGACCCGGCCAGTTCGCGGTTCTCAAGGATGAGCTGCAGATCCATACCCGCGGATTCGCCTTCTCGGACAAGCAGGAGGCGCCGCAGCGATGCCGCATCCGGTTCAACGCCGGAGTCGTGGCGGACGTCGACACCCTCCCCGCCCGGACGCCGATTGCGATCCTGCGGCTGGAGCCGATGCAGATCGCCCGCATCTACCCGACTCACAACGAAGACCGGGTGCTGGTCCGGCTGACGGACGTCCCGCCCGAGATGATCGAGGCCCTCATCGCGACGGAGGACAGGCGCTTTTATCGGCACGTCGGCATCGATCCGCTCGGCATCGCGCGCGCCATGGTCTCGAACATCCGCCACCTGCGTTTCGACCAGGGCGGCAGCACCATCACGCAGCAGCTCATCAAGAACTATCACCTCAGCCACGAACGCACCCTCGTGCGCAAGATCCCCGAGATGGCCATGGCGCTGTCGCTGGAGCGCCATTACACCAAGCAGCAGATACTCGAGGCCTACCTGAACGAGATCTTCCTCGGGCAGGATGGGAAGCGCGCCATACACGGCTTCGGACTCGCCGCGGAGTTCTATTTCGGACGCCCCCTGAAAGAGCTGCGCCTTCCCGAACTGGCTTTGCTGGTCGGCCTGGCCAAGGGCGCGTCGTATTACGATCCAAGGCGATTCCCGGAGCGCGCGCTGGCGCGCCGCAACCTGGTCCTGGACCTGATGGCGGAGCAGAAGAAGATCACCGCCGAGGCCGCGGCGCGGGCAAAGGCGGCGCCGCTCGGCGTCATCGCCAAGCCGCTGTTCCGCAGCACCCGCTACCCGGCGTTCGTGGAGCTGGTGAGGCGACAGTTGCGCCAGGACTATCGTGAAGAGGACCTTCGCAACGAAGGCCTGCAGATCTTCACCACCATCGATCCGCGCGTGCAGGCGGCCGCCGACGAATCGGTGAGCGGCCAGATCGCCGCCCTGGAGAAGGGCTACGCCCGGCTCAAGGGCCATCTGCAGGCGGCGATGGTGGTCTCCAACCATCAGACCGGCGAGGTGCTGGCCATCGTCGGCGACCGCAATCCCGCCTATGCGGGATTCAATCGTGCACTGGACGCGCGCCGCCCGGTCGGTTCGTTGCTGAAGCCCGCGGTGTACCTGGCGGCACTGCAGCGCCCGGAATCCTACGCCGTCAACACGCTGGTCGCCGATGAACCCGTCACCGTGGACATGCACGGCAAGCCGTGGACGCCGGGCAATTACGACGGCATCCCGCACGGCCCGGTGACCATCGAGGAAGCCCTCGCGCACTCCTACAACCTCGCCACGGTGCAGCTCGGCATGTCCCTGGGCGTGCCCGCGGTGGTGGGCGTGCTGCGCGGTCTGGGCATCGACCGGCCGTTGCCGGAGTATCCATCCCTGTTCCTCGGCGCGGCCGACCTCTCGCCGATGGAGATCGCACAGATGTATCAGACCATCGCCGCGCGCGGCTTCCGCACCCCGCTGCGCGCCATACGCGAGGTGCTGACGCGTGACGGCCAGCGCCTGAAGCGCTACGAGCTGAAGACGACAGCGGCCATCGACGCGCGCGCGGACTACCTGCTCACCTATCTGCTCACGCGCGTGACCTCCGAGGGCACGGCGGCGTCGCTGGTGCGCTGGCTCGGCGCCGGGCGCGTCGTGGCCGGCAAGACCGGCACGACGAACGACCTGCGCGACAGCTGGTTCGCGGGATTCGGCGAGGACCTGACGGCGGTTGCATGGATAGGGCGCGACGACAACGCACCGATAGGGCTGACCGGCGCGCAGGGGGCGATGCGGGTCTGGGGACAGTTCATGGCCGATGCGCATGTCCGGTCGCTGCGCATGGATCCGCCGGAAGGCATCGAATGGCGCTGGGTCGATCGGCAGACGGGCGCGTTCACGCGCGCGAACTGCCCCGGATCGCGCAGCGTGCCGTTCATCTCGCCAGCGCCGGTGGCTGCTACACTTGAATGTCCGACGACGTTGTTTGGCACACCGGAGACGACCTATGCACCAATCCGCTGATCCACGCGCCACGCGCGTGCCGATACTGTGCACGGCGCTCTTCGCGCTGCTCGGCGGCTGCACCACGACGCCGGCGCCCGTGACCGAGGTGCCCGTGGATGAATCGGGGATGGAGCAGGAAGCCGGCGAGTCCGCCACGCCGCTCCAGGAACCGCCGCTCGAGGAGGCGCGCACCTATGCGCTGCCGGAGGAGGCGCCCCCGGCGGTCGGCGCGGGATCCGACGGGATGAATGCCGGGAACGCTGCGCCGGCGCCGACGACGCCCGGGTCGGGTTCGGAGATGAACAGCCCTGCGGTCGTCGCGCTGCTCGACGAGGCCGAGGTATACGCCAGCCAGGGCGACGGCGATCAGGCCGCTGCAACCATCGAGCGTGCGCTGCGCATTGAGCCGAAAAACCCATGGCTCTGGCACCGGCTGGCGGTCATCCGCATGCAGCAGGGCCGCTACAGCGAGGCGATCGAGCTCGCCGCGCGTTCCAGTTCGCTGGCCGGCGGCGACGCACGGCTGCTGCAGGGCAATCAGCAGGTCATAGAGCGCTCTCGCGCCGCCATGAGCGACGCACCGCAGGGCTGAGATCCGGGGGACCAGACACCGCTCGCACGCAGGTGCGCGCCGGCGGTGGCCGCGCCCGCCAGCGAGTCATTCCGGGATGCGCTTGTTGCGCAGGTGATATGCGAAGGCGATCACCTGCGCGCAGGCGACGTAGAGCGCCTCCGGTATCTCCTCGCCCAGTTGCACCTTGGCGAGCAGCTCGACCAGATCGCCGTTGTTGCTGATCGGCACGTGGTGCTCGCGCGCGCGCCTGAGGATCTCCGCGGCTACCGGTCCCCTGCCCTTTGCCGTGACGCGCGGCGCGCCGCTGCCGTCGTAACGCAACGCGACGGCGACGTTCTCCGCCCCCGGCTCCTTGGCCCTCATGCGTGCGTGTCCACCAGCGGCGTGGGCGCCGCCGCGGCCCTGGGGACAGGCTGCCCCTGCAGGCACTGCACCTCCGCCGGTTCGAGTCCCGCCTGGCGCATCTGCGTGCGCAGCCACTCTGCGTGGAGGCGCGCCAGCTCCGCCGTCGCCGGCCGCTCTGACCAGATTACCGTGTGCACGCTGTCCTCGATCAGCGTGACCCGCGCGCACATCGGCCCCAGCGGCTCGATGTCCATCCTCACCGTCATTGACCACTGCCTGTGCATTTCGCCCTGCCGCGGTATGGATTCCTCCTCGACCTCGAGCCCCAGATACCGCAGCTCACCCGCCGGGTCACGCACCGGCAGATCCATGGTCCAGATTGCGCTGCCCTGACCGGTCTCCGCGATCGCCCTGAGTTGATTCACCTCGATAGCGGCGATCCCGCCGCGCGCCTGCTCGGCTATCCTGGGATGCGCCGGCGGGCCGTCCTCGAGCGCGGGCGGCGGCAGCGCGACCTGCCGCGGCTCGGCACGCACAGGCGCAGCACGCGTCTGTAGCTCTGCGTGCCTGGACGTCGCGGCGTCGGCCGCCGGCGCGGAGGGCGGCGGCGCCGCGCCGGGAGACACCGCTTGCACCAGCCGCAGCAGCGAGACCTTCAGATCGCGAGGCAACAGCTGCCGCAGGTCTGCATCCGTGGCCCGGGCGAGATTCGACTCCAGGAACAGTCCCGATGCCTGCATCGCGCGCTTCAGGGCCTCGGGTTGCGCGAGGTCCTTGAATGCGGGCAGCACGTTCACGATCGCCTGAGTCGCCGCCGCCGCCCGGGTGTTGGCGGCGGGAGCTGCAACCGCATCCGCCCGCTGCGCCGCGCGCTCGAGCGCGGGCAGCAGATCGCGCATGGGCACCGCCTGCGGCAGCCGCTCCCGCAATGCCTGCTGCTGGACGCGCATCGCATTTTCCTGCGGAGCCGGCAGGCGTTCCAGCAGCGTCCTTGCGCCGGTCTCCAGCACCCGCAACTCGAGCCGCTGTCCGGGGTTCATCGGACCGGAAACCTGCGCCTGTACGCGCCGCTCGCCGATCTGCAGCATCGCCGTTCCTGCGGCGCCGTCCACCTTCATGACGGTGGCACTCAGCAGCTGCCCCACTGTCCAGCCACGCACCGCCGCCGGGGTCGACAGGGCGATCAGTCGCGCCGGGAGCGCGCCATTGAGCAAGGATGGAATCATCAAGGGGAGCATCGGCCGATTGGCATGGAACTTGAAGTTATTTGCCGCGAATCAGGCACTTTCGCCGTAATACATCGACGGGGCATGAGCGCGGCACAGACTCAATCTCAGGGGCGCCTGTGGTACGTTCGCCGTGGCGAGGTGGTAAAGGGCCCCTTCCAGACATCCCTGATCAAGCGCTATCTCATCATGGGCCGCATCCGGGCCAGCGACGAGCTCAGCCTCGACAAGGAAGTCTGGCACGTGCCGTCCCACTATCCGATGTTTTCCCCGGAGAAGCTGGAGGAGGATCGCGCCGCTCTGCTCGCGCGCGAGGACGAGCGCCGCGGCGACGATCGACGGCACAACGAACCGCCGGACAACCCGCACAAGGAGCGCCGCAGCGGTGCGGAGCGGCGCTCGGCGGAGACCCCCGAGACCGTGGCGCGCCGCCAGCGCCGGCAGCGGGTCCTTGCCAGCCTCAAGCCCACGCGCCAGAGCAACGTCGCGCCCGCCCTCATCTCCGCCTTCGCGGTGGCGCTGATCGTGGTGAGCGGGTTCCTGTTCAAGCCGCGGGGCGAAGGCTCGGAGCCGGATTGCGAGGCCGCGCCCGCCCCCGGCGTGAACTGGTCGAACTGCCGCAGGGAGGCGATGGATGCCCACGGCTCGGACCTGCGCGGTGCCATCCTGCGCAGCGCGCGCCTGACCGGGGCGAATCTCGAGGCAGTCCGGCTTCAGGCCGGCGATCTCGCCTATGCCGACCTCGCGGGAGCCAACCTGGTCGGCAGCGATCTCTCCGGCGCCAACCTGAAGGGCACGACGCTGCGCCGGGCGGTGCTGACCGGCGTCCGGTTCGGCGGCGCGGATCTCTCCTACGCGGATCTCTCCGACGCGCTGATTGACGGGGCGACGTTCGAGGGGGCCAAGCTCGACAACGCGATCTGGGTCGATGGCCGCACCTGCGCGCGCGGCTCCATCGGCGCCTGCCGCTGACGAGGTGGCTACAGGCCGGGGAAGTCGCGCTCCGCAAACGACTCCGTGCCATAACGGCTGACCTGGCACACCTCGATGTCATCGTCCGGACGCATGCCCGCCTTGCGTTTCAGCGCCGCCAGAAACGCGCGTGGCTCCGGCAGGGCGTCCCAGACCGACGGCAGGAAGGTGGCACGGCGCGTGCCACACTGCAGGATGAGCCCGTCCTCGCCGGCGCGCAGCTGGCACAGAAGATCCTCCTCGCTGCGGAACGAGATCGGGCTGGCTGGCTGCAACACCGAGACCTGCACCCGCATGTCCGTCATCTCCAGTCCCGTCAACGGCGAGAATCGCGGATCGTGAAAGGCACTGGCAAAGGCGTTGTGGGCGACATCCTCGGCGACCGCCCGATGCGCCTCGAGCGTACCGATGCAGCCCCTGAGCTTCTCGCCCCGGTAGATCGTCACGAACGTCGCGCGCAGCGAGTGCAAGGCCTGCGGCAAATCCGCCAGCGTCAACCCGAGTGGACCTCCGCCGCCGAGTCCGCTCGCGATGGACTCGCGAGCGATGCGCAACAGCAGGCCCCGTTCGGCGTCCGCGAACTCAGGCCTCGTAGAAGGCATACGCACCATAACCCACCACGCGGTCCCGCGTGCCGGCAGTGTCCCCTGAATTGCGCACGTCGAGTGCCTCGACCTGCAATCCCCGCCGCTGCGCGAGCAGCAGCAGCCCGCCCAGCGCCACGCAGCCGCACGCCTGCGATGGACCGATGCGATCGTAGTCGAGCGCGCATATGGCCGCGGTGGTCTCCGCGTCGATACGCTGCGCCGTTTCGTAATCGTGATAGTGACTCAGATCGCTGCTCACCACGACGAGGGTGTCCTCGCCACCCCAGAGGCGCGCGAGCACCTCGGCGGTGGCCGTCGGATTCGCACGCCCGAACAGCAGCGGCACCAGGACGAATTTCCCGAACAGCAACTGCAGAAACGGCAGCTGCACCTCCAGGCTGTGCTCGAGCCGGTGGGCGGGGGCGGAGACCGACACCTGCGGCAGATCGCCGAGCAGCGCATTGGCATCCGGGTCGACAGCCACGGCCCCGAGCGGGGTGTGGAACTCGGCGGCGGGCGATAATGCCGCGCCCTGCACCGGGACGCGGTGCGCGGGACCGGCGAGGACGACCCGCCTGATGCGTGTACGCGCCGATTGCAGCAGACGGTAGACCGAGGCGGCCACCGGTGCGGAATACACGTATCCGGCATGCGGCACGACGACCGCCTTCGGCAGCCGCCCGGGGCGAGTACCGGCACCGGCCAGGTAGGCCTCGACGGCCGCGCGCAGCGTGGCCGGATCCTCCGGGTAGAAATAGCCGGCGACGGCGGGCGCGCGTATGGTGCTCATAGGATTCCTCCATGTCACAGGCGACATTACGCCGCAAGACCGCGGCGGGTCACCGTGACGCGGATCAATCGCGGCGGCTGCGCGCCGAGGCGAGACGGTCGGCCAGACGCATCGGCTCGGGCAACCTGTAACGTGTGACGCACCTTTCCACGTAGTCAATCGCGCTCGCCAGACTGATACGATGGCCGATCGAGACGAACACCGGCCTTACCCCGCCGCGGGTGCGGAGGACCGCACCGATCTGCTCGTCCCCGTCCATCAGCGGCGACCATGCCATCCTCTCCTGCGGGGGTTCTCGGTAGGTCCCGAGGAGGCAGCTCTTGGCCACGCCGATGCACGGCAGGTCGAGGACGACGCCGAGATGACAGGCCAATCCGAAGCGGCGTGGATGAGCATATCCCTGTCCGTCGCAGAGGATGAGGTCGGGCAGCTCCGGCAGGCACGCCAGCGCCGCGAGCACCGCCGGGATCTCGCGAAACGACAGCAGACCCGGGATGTAGGGGAACGAGGTCGGCACCGTCGCGACCGCCTCGCCCACGGGTTCCAGGCCGGGGAATCCGAGGACCACCACCGCCGCGCGCGTCCTGCGCCCGCCCGCTGCGAAACCGACGTCCACCGCCGCCACCGTACGCACGGGGGCGAGCCGATCGATGCGCACGACGCGGCCGCGCAGTTGCTTCTGCAGCGCAACTGCCGCCTTCGGCTCCAGATCGAAGCGATGATGGACCGCGAGCGTCAGCATGCGCCGCGCAGCGCCGCGATCGCCTCCAGCACATCCGCGCGCAGCGCCGCCGCGAGCAGCCGACCCTTCTCGGGGGTGGCGCGCGTCGGATCGCCGTTGACGCCGCTCGGGCTGTAGTTCGGACCGTGCGGGTCGCGCCGGTTGAAAAGGCCGCGCCGTATCGGCCCCGGCGCGGGGCTCGCGCGTGTCATGTCGACCCCTTCGGGATGCAGCGCCAGCATGAGCGAGGTCTCGATCTCGTCGGCGTGGCCGCCGAAGGGCTGCTCCTCGATCTCCCTGCTGACGCGGGTGAAACGCGGGCCGGCGTACACGTTGATCAGGGCCACCGTCATGCCTTCGTGATCGCGCCGGGTCGCCTCCTCGAGGGGCGCGATGGTGCTGATGCCGGTGTTCAGGATGGCGCAGCTCTGCGCGCCGGCGCGTGCGATGCCGGCCAGCACCTCCTGCACGACGCTGCAAAACGTTCCGCGCTCCAGCGAGATACTGCCCGGGTAGTCGACGAACACCGGATAGTAACCGTAGGAGAGCGTGGGCCAGACCACGACGGGCGCCGCATCCGCGAGTTGCCGCGCCAGCCATTCGGCCTGCCGGTAGTCGGTGTTCAGGGGCAGGTGGCTGCCATGTTCCTTGGCAGCCGCCCCGATCGGCAGGGCGGCGACGCCTCCCGCCGCGAGGGCGCGCTCGACCTGCGGCCAGCTGGCGTCGGCGACGAGCAGACCGCTGCTATGCATCCGCGGCGGTCACACCCGCAGGCGGCGGTAGTGCGGTCCCAGCCGATGACGTTCCTCGCCCGTCAGGGCCGCCATGACCAGCGCTGCGAGGGTCCAGCCGATCACGACGTCAGCCAGATCGATGACCATGAACTCGGTGCCGAAATGCCACCAGATCCAGTTCGGCGCCCGACCGGCGATGGCGATCACGATGCCGACAGTTGCGATGAACAGCACGCGCTGGAAGTAGCCCAGGCCCTCGGCCGCGCGCACCAGCCAGGCGATCAACAGCGCGGCGATGATGCTGCTCACGACGGCGTATGCCATCGCCATCGTCATATGCGGGTCGACACCCTCGCGGGTGTAGGCGACGAAGGCAAACGGGCCCGCCGGCGCGGGCGCCGCCCCGGTCGGCGGCACCGCGCCCTGCGACGGCTGTGGCCTGGGCAGGACGTAAATGCCCGTCATCGGCGCATTGTCGACGAGGACCTGCGCGACCTGATCCTCGTCGGCAAATGCGTTGATCGTCGGGGCATGCCACCCGAGCACCATCCAGGAGACGGCGCCCCAGGCGAAAACGATCGCGCCGCCGAGTATGGCGGCCAGCAGTGTCTTCATCGCCAGTTCCTCCCGCCTTGCACGTGCCCTGGTCCTTACTATCGTTTTTTGCAGCGTCTCCGTGCGCAATCGCGAGGACCACGTCGGGGGCCAAGGATATAGGAATAGATCCGCGTGGTCATCCCCCGCCGGATCCGGAGCGATCGCCCGGATCGCATTCTGCCGCGGCCACGCCCGCAGGCGCCGAGTGCCTCGCCCATGGCCCGCCACCCCGGTGTCTCTCGGGGCAGAGTCACGATGCGCCGGACGGAGGCACCGTCGTCGGCCTCCACGATCGCCGCCCAACACGTCCACGGCGCCCGTCGGTCCGGTCGACGGCGCCGGCCGACCGAGTGTCACGGCCTCGGGCTGCACGGAAGCGGTGCGACCGGACCTCGCGCACGGGATGCCCGGAGGTCGCCGGAGCCACACGCCTTCGTGATGGGCGGGCAGTGGCGTCGGCATGCGCACGATGTCGGACTGCCCCGGTTGCATCCCGCCGGCAATCGCACGCAGCGCGCGCATCGTTGCCTCCTTACCCGTGCGTACGCAATAAGGATAAGATGCGCCGAGTTCATTGCGAGGACACGACGATGGAGCGGCTGCGCGCGAAAATTCGCGATATCCCGGACTTCCCCGCTCCCGGGATCGTGTTCAAGGACATCACGCCGTTGATGAAGGACCCCTCCGCGATGCGTCTGGCGGTCCATCAGATGCTGCATCCCTTCCTCGGCGAACGCATCACCGCGGTTGCCGGAATGGAGGCGCGCGGTTTCATTTTCGGCAGCCTCGTCGCCTGGGAGCTGGCCGTATCCTTCGTTCCGCTGCGTAAGCCGGGCAAGCTGCCGCACAGGACGCGCAGCGCCAACTATGACCTGGAGTACGGCACCGCGACACTGCAGATACACGAGGACGCCGTCGGCCCCGGCGACCGCGTACTGCTCGTCGATGACGTGATCGCCACCGGCGGCACGGCGCTGGCGAGTTGCGAGTTGCTGGAACATCTGGGCGCCGAGGTGGCGGGGTGCGGCTTCCTCGTCGAACTGGGTGTTCTGAAGGGCCGTGCCCGGCTCGCCGACTACCGCGTGCACTCGGTGCTGCAGTACTGATCCCTCGTGGCCCGGCCGCTGCGCCCGGCGGCCGAACCCGGCTCAGGCCACGAGGCGATAGCAGGGCACGTAGTCCCGCCCCGGCAACCGCATTCGTTGTTGCGCGACAAAGGCGCGCAACAAGCCGTCGAGCGGCTCGACGACAGCCTTGTCGCCGTGGATCTCGAACGGCCCATGCTCCTCTACCAGGCGCATACCCTCCTCCTTGACGTTGCCCGCGACGATGCCGGCGCACGCCCGGCGCAGGCTGCAGGCGAGTTGATGGGGCGGCAGATCGCGATGCAGGGCCAGCTTCGCCATGCTCTCGTGGTTGGCGTGGAACGGCTGCTGAAAATCCAGGCCGAGCCGCAGCGGCCAGTTGAAGTAGTAGGCCTCGTCCTCGCGTTCGCGGTAACCCATCACCTGCTCGGCCTGCTCGCGCATCGTGCGTGCCACGGCTGCCGGATCGTCGATGATGACGCACAGTCGTGCCGCGACCTCCCTGCCGAGCGTGGCGTCGATGAAGCCGACGAACTCACGGAAATAGCCCTCGCTGAGGTCCGGCCCGGTCAGCACCACGGGGAACGGCAGCTTGCGGTTGTCCGGGTGCATGAGTATCCCCAGCAGGTACAGCATCTCTTCGGCGGTCCCCACGCCGCCGGGGAAGACGACGAACACGTGTCCCATCCTCACGAACGCCTCCAGACGCTTTTCCATGTCGGGCATGATGACCAGATCGTTGACGATCGGATTCGGCGACTCCGCCGCGATGATCCCGGGCTCGGAGATGCCGATGTAGCGCCCGTTGCGAACCCGCTGCTTGGCATGACCGATCGTCGCTCCCTTCATCGGCCCCTTCATGGCCCCGGGCCCGCAGCCGGTGCAGACGTTGAATCCGCGCAGACCGAGTTCATAGCCGACCTTCTTGGTGTAGTCGTATTCCTCGCGGCTGATGGAGTGGCCGCCCCAGCAGACCGCCAGTGGCGGAGCCCGCCCGGCCCTCACGATCCGCGAATTGCGCAGGATGTTGAACACCGCGTCGGTCAGGCCCGCCGAGGTGGTGAGATCGAAACGGCCGCTGCGATGAATCTCGTTCTGGATGTACAGGATGTCGCGCAGCACCGAGGACAGGTGCTCGCGTATGCCGCGGATCATGCGGCCGTCGACGAAGGCCCGGGACGGCGCGTTGATGATCTCGATCCTCACGCCGCGTTCGTTCTGCACCAGTCTCACGTCGAAGTCCGGGTGCGCCTCCAGCGCGGTGCGGGTGTCGTCGATGTCGCTGCCGCTGTTCAGCACCGCCAGGCAGCAGCGGCGAAAGGTCCCGTACAGCCCGCCGGTGCTGGTGCTGCACAACTCGTTGACCTCCTTCTGCGAGAGGACCTCCAGGCTCCCTTCGGGATTGATGACCGCATCCACTCCGTAACTCATCACGCCCCCCCTGTCGACTGTCACAACTTCTTCATCTTACTTGAAAATTCCTTACGCAATCGCACTGTACCGCAACCGCTGCGGACCTTGGAGACGCGCCCCGTGGAGGCATCGGCATGATCGATACGAACGTGGGCATTGCAGATGAGGTCTTCGACGTCCTGATGCGCCTCGCTGGCGAGGGCGCGGACCGGCCCGCCGAATGGCGGCGTGTGGCCGACAAGATCGCTCGGATCGAGGAATTTTTCTCCGGGCCGCAGCAGCAACCGGACGGCAGTTCGATGGCGCGGCGGTGTGACCTGCGGCGCCTGCTGAAGGGAAAGCGCGTCCTGCTCGCCGCCACGGACGTCTGCCGCTGACGATCGCGGCAAAGGCGCCCGCCGCCACCGACGCGGACGCCGCGCCCTCGGCAGTCATTGTGCTTGACGACCCGTGGCGCGCCGGGTCGCGGACTGCAAGGACGCTCGCAACCCACGTATAATGCGGGGTGCCGGCGAGCCCTAGGCGGCTTCGGGGACAGTCGGACCCGGGCGAATATCCGGTGCGTGACCGCCCCGGCGAGCGCCCGGTCACGGATGACGGGCCCAGGAATGTGCTCCACGGAGGGATGCAACCACCGTACTGTTGAAACGACGCAACACGCCCTGGTAGCTCAGGGGATAGAGCAACCGCCTCCTAAGCGGTAGGTCGGCGGTTCGAGTCCGCCCCAGGGCGCCATTTGGCCGCACACTCGCGACACCCCCGGGAATTACGCAGTGATCGCCCGAATGCGCCTGATCCATCACTGGCAGTTCACCCTCGCCGCGGTGATGATGCTCGCTGCCCACGCCTCCGTCGCGCAGCGCCACGCCGATGCGCCTGCCGCGGCCGGGGACTGTGGCGCGGACCCCGTCGCGCCGCCCTATGATGCGGGCCCGTTGCGGCTCCGCCACGCGGAACTCTTCGGCATCGAGTACTTTCCGCATTACAAGATCCTCACGGTGAGGCTGGCGCCGCAGGACCCCAGTCCGCTTCGGTACCTGCTGGTGCAGTGCGGCGCGCCGCGTCCCGACGTCCCGGATATCGCGGCGACGGTGACTGTCCCGGTACGCTCGACGGTGGCCCTTTCCAATGCGTACCTGCCTTTCATCGCCGCCAGCGGCGCGATCGGAACCGTGGTCGCGGTCAATCAGCACTCCCATGTCGGCGACGCCGGCCTGCGCAAGGCGATCGAGCGCGGCGCGGTGCTGGAGGTCGGACGCGAAGGCAATCTCGACCGCGAGCGCCTCGCATTGCTGAATCCGGGAGTGGTGCTCACCTACGGTGACGGCAGGCCTCCGGAATCACTGGCGCCGCTGCTGCGGCTGGGATTGCCGGTCGTCGTCACCTCGGAGTATCGCGAGACGAGCCCGCTTGCCTACGCCGAATGGGTGCTGTTCTTTGCCGCATTCTTTGATTCCGAGAGCGCGGCGGCGGCGCACCTCCAATCCCAGTCACGGCGCTACGAGTCGCTCCGGCGGCTGGCTGCGAACGCTGCGCCGGGGCCCGCCGTCCTCGCAGGGGGCAGCTACCGGGGGAACTGGTACGTGCCGGCGCCCCGCAGCTACACCGCGCGCATGATCGCCGATGCCGGCGCGCGCTACGTATTCTCCGCGCTGCAGCCCGACGGACAGGCCCATGAGACCACGATCGCGATCAGCCTCGAGCAGGCGCTCGCCTACGGAGGCGACGCCGACATCTGGATCGACACCATGGACTGGCGATCCCTGGCCGAGGCGCGCAGCCAGGATCCTCGTTACGCGCTGTTCCGGGCGTTCCAGCAGCGCCAGCTTTACAACAATGACAAGCGGCGGAACGCGTATGGCACCAACACCTTCTGGGAGGCGGGTCTGGCGGAACCGGACTCGGTGCTTGCGGACCTGATCGCGATATTTCACCCCGAGCTGCGCGCCGGTCAGGAATTGAAATGGTATCGACGCCTGCCGGAGGACGTGCCATGACCGCCGGGCTGGCGGGCCACGGGGCCGCGTCGCGCTGGTCGTCGTCGGCCTTCAGCGCCGCGGCGCGCCGTCGATTCCTGCTCGTTCTGCTGTGCCTGTCGGCGCTGTTGTTGCTGCTGGTGACGCTTGCGTGCGCCTACGGCTCGGTCCCGGTCTCGCTGACCGGCATCTGGCGCAACGAGGCGAACGGCACTGCCGCGACGCAGGCGCGCCTCATCGTTCTGGAGCTGCGCCTGCCTGCCGCCTGTACCGCGGCGCTGGCCGGCGCCTCGCTCGCGGTCAGTGGGCTGCAATTGCAGACGTACTTCCGCAACCCGCTGGCCGGCCCCTTCGTGCTCGGCGTGGACAGCGGCGCCGCGCTCGGGGTGGCGCTGATGCTGATCGCACTGCCGGCGGCGCTGGCCGCCGACCCGGATCTCGCAATGCTCTCGGATCTCGGACTGTCGGGCGCGGCGATTGCGGGCGCGGCGGCCACCATCGCGCTCGTGCTGGTGGTCGCGCGCAAGGCGCTGAGCGACGCCACGCTGATCGTCGCGGGTCTCATGCTGAGCCTGCTGCTCGCCAGCATGGTGAGCCTGCTGCTTCATTACGCCGACCCGTTCCGACTTCAGGCCTTCGTGCTGTGGACCTTCGGGAGTTTCGCGGGCGTGCCCTGGCAGCGTCTGCCCGCCTATGCGGGCCTTGCCGGCGCGGGGCTCGTGCTCGCGCTCTGGGATGCCAGGAGCCTGAACGCGCTGCAGCTCGGTCAGCTCGCCGCCGGCACCCTCGGGGTAAACCACCGCCGTTGCCGGCGGCGCATCGTCGCGTCGACCGCATTGCTCGCCGGCGCGACGGTCGCCTATTGCGGACCGCTCGGGGTGGTCGGCACCGCCGCGCCGCATATCGCGCGCGGCCTGTTGGGATCGGCCGATCATCGCCAATTGATGCCGGTCACCGCCGTGGTTGGCGCCGCGCTGACGCTGCTCGCCGATCTCCTGAGCCGCCTGCTGGCGAACCAGGGCACACTGCCCCTGAACGCGGTGCTCGCCCTGTTGAGCGCGCCGGTCGTCATCGCCGTGCTGGTGCGCTCGAACCGCTCAGGCTGGTAGATGGCCGTGCCGCTGCTCGAGGTCAGCAATCTCGTTACCGGCTATTCCGGCCGCGGCGCGTCGGCAGCGGCCGTTTCGGCGATCGCGTCCATGCGGCTGGCTCCACACGACCTCGTCTGTCTGCTCGGGCCGAACGGCGCGGGTAAGTCGACCCTGCTGCGCACCCTCTGCGGGCTGCAGGCTCCGCTGTCGGGATCGATCCGCGTCAATGACCGGCGTCTCGAGCATATGCCGAGTCGCGAGCGCGCGCGCGTGCTCACCTATGTCGGCAGCGAGACGGTGCCGGCATCGCCGATCCGCGTCCACGAGTTCGTTGCCCTGGGACGCTATCCCCACCGCGCCGGGTGGAGCGCCCTGCGGTCACGGGACCACCGGGCGATAGAGCAGGCCATCGAGGATGCCGGAATAGGCACGATGGTCGATCGCGACGTCACCCGGCTCAGCGACGGCGAACGTCAGCGCATACTGCTGGCACGCGCGCTGGCGCAGGAACCGAGGATACTGTTCCTGGACGAGCCGACCGCGCACCTGGACATCGTACAGCGCCGCAGGCTGGCGAGTACCCTGCAGGCGGTGGTGGCGCGCGACGGCATGGCCGTGGTCGCATCAACCCACGACCTCGATTTTGCGCTCGGCGCCTGCCAGCGTCTCTGGGTCCTGGATCGCAGCCGTCGCCTCTGCATCGACGCCCGCACCTCGGGGCTCGATCGTGCAAGCATCGACGCCGCCTTCGGCATTCCCGCCGGCGGGGGCAGCACGGGCGCGCCGCCGGATTGAACCGCGCTGCGCGGCGGCCGTCTCCGATCGACGCCGCGAACGGGTACACTGCCGCGAGCGCGGGCGGCGGTCGGCCGCGACCTGTCGGATGAGACACAATGGCCATCAAACTGACGCGTATCTACACCCGCACCGGCGACGACGGCTTCACGGCCCTGGTCGGCGGCTGCCGGGTATCGAAGACTGATCTGCACGTCGAGGCGTATGGCACGGTTGACGAGCTGAACAGCGTGCTCGGCATACTGCGCACGCTGATCGATCAGCTCGAGGACACCGGCGGCCGCCTGGTCCGCGACAGCCGCGAGGATCTGCATCGTTTGCAGAACCGGCTGTTCGACATCGGCAGCATCCTCGCCACGCCCGGCGGGTCCCACTACGAAGGCATGCCACGGGTCGACGAGGAGGACATCGCCTGGCTGGAACGGCGTATCGATGCGATGAACGCGGAACTCAAGCCGCTCGACTCCTTCGCGCTGCCTGGCGGCGGCATGCTCAACGCCCATGCCCACCTCGCCCGCACCGTCTGTCGACGCCTCGAACGCGTGCTCTGGCGGGCCCAGGAAACTGCCCACGACGTGCCTGCAGCGGTGCTGCGCTTTGCGAACCGACTCTCGGACTACCTGTTCGTCTATGCGCGATGGGCCGCGCTCTGCGGCGGAGAACAGGAGTACCTGTGGGAGCATCCACTGAAGGCCAGGGAGCGCTGATCGTGGCCGATGTGCGTGGCCGCGCCGGGCGGGAGCGCGGGCACCCTCGTACCCGCGCAGGATTCTGAGCCGCCGGTCACGGATTCCCGGCCGGCGGCAATGGCATCGTCCATCGCATCGCCCTGCCGACGACCGTGCGTCGCGATCTTGCATCTCCGCGATTGCATCGTGCGAGCCGCGGCCGCCGCGAGGTCGCCGGCGCCTGCCGGCCGGCAACGCCCCCTCATGAGGCGAGACGCGCGATCAAACCGACGGCCGTACCGCATATGCCCGACAACCGTGCGAATAACCTCCGGCCTCCCCGCCGCCTCCCCTCCGCGGCGGACACGCAGGTGTGCGCCGCGACGGGCGCGAGGCCGCGGGCGCTGCGCTCGCGTTCTTTCGCCGCGCAGCGCCAGCAATGGGAGCCGTACCTGTTCATCGACCAATTGCGCCTCATGCCGCAGGGCGGTCGACCCGGCCCGGGGTTGCGGCTGCTGACCGCGATCACGGTTGCAACCGACGGCCGTCCCACGACCCGCTTCCTGCTGCCTGTGCGCGAATCCCATGCGGAGTGCTGGGTGCGCATGCTGACCCAGCTGCAGCGCGAACGCCTCCCGGATCTGCGCCTCATCGTCGCCGATGCCTCAGCGGCCTTGCGCACGGCCACGTTGCGCGCGTTCCCACGCGTCCAGTGGCAGCAGTCGATACCGGCGTTCTGCGCCCGCGTGCTCGCCCACCTGCCGGCAAGCCAGAGGACGGGCGTCGCACGCCGGCTGCGGAACATCTACCAGCAGCCCGATCGCACCGCAGCGACCGCCCGGGCAATCGGTGTCGCGGCCCTGCTCGCACGACTGGGAAACTGGTCCGGGGCCGTGTATTTCGCGAGCTGTTATCAGGACACCCTGACGTTCTACAGCTTCCCCGAGGCGGACTGGCAGCAGTTGCGGGAGCAGGCGACCAGCAGTGAGCTGCGCGGCAGCATACGGCGGCAACTCGCCCTGGACGGCCGCAGCGACGGATGGCTCCTCGAGAGTCACGATGCCCCGGCGCACGCCACCGGCTTGCACCTGGTGGCGCCGGCCCCGGCCGCCCCCGCCGCGGATGGTTCGCCGCGCACTGACGGAACGCTCGAAGGTGCGCATCCCCCGGGCGACGGCACGCTGCCGCTGTCGCCGCTGGCGGTCGCATCAACCGGAGGGGCGGAATCCGCGGACCCCGAACCGACGTTGCCGCCCGCTCAGCCCCGCGCGCCGGACATGGAGGCGAGCGACGCCGCGGGTGCAGGCTGCGGGCCGGCTGACTGCAGATCGGACGCGCCCCCCGCGTGTGGCCCCGCCGCGGAGCGGGTGTCCCCCGCGGCTTTGTACGCCGGGCTGGAATTCATGGAAACCGAGCCCACGCAGCCGCCCGCGATCCGCATGGAGTTCATCGAGGTGGAGGATCGTTACGGTTACACGGCGTTGTTCGAACACGAGGAACGCGCGGCCGCGCACTCGGCCACCGGTGGCGGAGCGTGCGCCACGCAGGCGCCGCCCCCGCGCCTGAAAGGCCGGCTCAGGCGCGTCGCAGACATGGTCCTCGGGACGGTCGGCGCCGCGGCGCTCGCCAGGCCGGGGATGCGCCAGGCGGCGGACGCGGCAGTCGGCACCGGCGGCATGGCTCCCGCCCCTCCGGGGCCGACCTGAGCCCGGGCGCCGGGCAACCTCCGCAGGGCTATTCTTCGACCCGCGCGATCGCCTGCTGCGAGACGCGCTCGGTCGTGACCGACAGCCGCTGGATCAGGGTCCGCAGAAAGGCCTTGAGAAAGCGCACCTGGCAGACCATCGACACCTGGTTGATGACCGTGGAATTCAGCTTCAGCAGCGCCGTCTGTGACTTCGCGACGATGGTCGCGGTGCGGCGCGCGCGGGTCAGGTAGCCCATCTCGCCGAAGCAGTCGCCGACCTTGAGTATCCGGAGATCGACGCCGGCCTTGCGCACGGTCACCTCGCCGCTGGTGATGACGTAGAACGAGTCGTCGATCTCGCCCTCCAGGATGATCTCCGCGCCGGGGGCGTACTGCAGCCAGTTGCCCGCCCGCACCAGCTCCCAAAGCTCCGCGTCCGTGAAGCCGCGGAAGAACTCCAGCCGCTTCAGGTCCGCGCACAGTTCCTCCGCGGCGATCTCCTCGCGCGGCTGCTCGAGCATGCGATCGAAGGCGCGGCTCAAGTCGGCGGCAAACTCCATCGCCGTGGGGTACCGATCCTGCGTGTTCTTCGCCATTGCACGGCGCACGATGGCCTCGAGCACCGCCGGCACGCCGCTGCGCGCGCTGGCCAGCGGCGGGGCCTCCTCGTTGAGGATGCGATGTATGAGACGCGAGAAGCTCTCCGCCGTGAAGGGATGACGGCCGGCAAGCAGTTCGTAGGTCACCACGCCCAGGGAGAAAATGTCGGTCTGCGCCGTGAGGGAGTCCTCGTTCAGCTGCTCGGGCGACATGTAGCGGGGCGAGCCGATCATGGCCATGGGCAACGTGCCGGTGGCGTCGTGCTTGCTCAGGTAGGCGATGCCGAAATCTCCGAGCTTGACGTCGAGGTCAGCGCTCAGCAGGATGTTGCTGGGCTTGATGTCGCGGTGGATCACACCCTGCCGGTGCGCGTAGTCGAGCGCCTTGGCCACCTTGAAGACGATCTCCACCACCTTCTCCACCGGCAGCAGGGATTCCGGCTTGCAGTACTTCTTGAGGGTTTCCCCGCCCTCGACGTTCTCCATGACGATGTAGCACTCCCCCCCGTCCACACCGGCGTCGTAGATCGCGATGATATTGGGATGGGTGAGCAGGCCGGCGGTATGAGCCTCGTTGAAGAACAGCTTGCGATACTGCGCGCCGGAGCCCTCGTCCTGGAGCTGCTCGGCGTGGGCCACCTTGATGGCGACCCTGCGATCGACGTAGGGGTCATGGCCGAGGTACACCGTCCCCATGCTCCCGCGCCCGATCTCTTCCAGCAGTTCGTACTTGCCGAGGCTCTTGGTCTTGGTAATTGACGTCATGTCGGGGATCGCGCGCGACAGGGTTGACGCGAAGTGCGCAATCCTAGCGTCAGCGCCCCGGGCTGGGTGTGTTGCGAACCGCGTCTTGGGACACCGTCACGGTTTGTGCATCCGCAACATTTCATAGACTAGCACACTTGCCGGCACGGACGGGGCGCCGCGTGGTTGTACTGCCCCACCTTCGGTGACAGACTATATTTATTCGGGGTGTGCCCGGAAACAGACCAATCGGGCATAAAACTTGCGCCGGAGGCGACATATATGGTGACTGTTCAGCAGGTGTTGCGAGACAAAGGGTCCGCAGTGTGGTCGATAGGGCCCGACGCCACCGTCTACGAGGCGGTCGAGATGATGGCCGAGCGGGGCGTCGGGGCGCTGCCCGTCATCGACTGGGCCAGCAATCTGGTCGGTATTCTTTCCGAGCGCGACTATACGCGCAAGATTGTCCTGCGGGATCGGTCCTCCCGCGGCACCAAGGTGCGGGAGATCATGACCGCGACGGTGGTTCACATCAGTCCCACCGTCAGCATCGACGAATGCATGATGATGATGTCCGAGCGCCGCATCCGGCACCTGCCGGTCGTGGACGGCGACCGGGTCGTGGGGATGATGTCCATCGGCGACGTGCTCAAGACCATCATCACCGAGAAGCAGTCGCTCATCGAACAGCTGGAGAGCTATATTTCCGGCACCGGTTGACCCGGCCATGCCGGGAAGTTGAGAGCGGCATCGTCAACATGCGAGCATTCCTGGCCACACTGCTGGTTGTGGCATGTCTTGCGGCCGGTGCGTACCTGTACCTGCGGCGCCCCACGCCGCCGCCGGCGCCGCCCAGCGCCGAAGCCACCCAGCCCGCACCGAACACGCCCGCCACGGGACCCGATACGGGAACCGCCATCTCCGAGAACCCCGCCGCCCGCAACGATGCCCTCGAAAAGGAGGCACGCGAGTACGTGCGTGAAATCACCGAGCTCAAGGCGCAGCCACTGGCCGCCGACAGCGCCGACAATTTCGTGCAGCGGGATCAGACCATACAGCTCCTGCCGACCCGGAAGGCCGACACCATCACACCCGAGAAGCTGCTCGCGGACCCGAACCTCAAGCCGGAGACGCCACTGACCATCATCAGGGACGTCGATCGGATCGAGATCGTCACCATCGGGAAGCTGCGGGAGATGTACGGGCGGACGCCGGAGAAGCAGATCAGGATCCTCGACGGATCGCAGACCAAGGCCACATCGGTCGGGGCGCTGCTGGCCGAGCGCGGCGGCGCACCGGACACTGCCGTCACGGTGGTGAAAAAAGTCGAGGAGATACAGTCCACCACCGCGCAGGAGCTGGCCGCCGACTCCGCACTGGACCGGAACCAGCCGATCCGGGTGCTGCGCGGCCGCCAGGCCCTCGACGCCGCGACGGTCGCCGAACTCATGATGGGCAGAGACGATTCCGGCACCGACGCCATCTATTACGTTCGCACCGTCAAGGACACGGACACGCAGGGCATCTGGGGCATCATTCAGTACGGACTCATCGACAACTTCGGCCGCGGGATCGCGATCCGGCGCGGCGAGGACATCAGCACTTACCGCGTCGACATCCCGCGCAGCGCCGACGAGATGGTGAACGGCCGCAACAGCTCCTTTCTTGGACAGCTCATCTTCGAGAAGTCACAGCACAGCTACATCTACAATCTCGAGCAGGGGCGCATGGGACGCAATCCTGACATGATCCGGCCTGGGCAGGAGCTCCTCATCATCCGCTTCACCGCCGACGAACTGGTGGACATCTACAAGCACTTCGTCAACAGCCGCCGGAGTTGACGACGGCGCTCTGGTCACGGCCGGGCGATCCGATGGCATAATCGGGACAGTAACCTCCTTCGCCGGCCCGTCATGAACCACGACATCACGACCAGTGCGCCATGGCGCGCCCTCAGTTCCCATCACGCCCAGGTGGCGACGCTGCACATGCGCGAGCTGTTCCGGAACTCGCCGGAACGCGCGATCGCGTTCAGCCTCGAGGCCGCGGGCCTGTTCCTCGATTATTCCAAGAATCGCATCGTGCCGGAGACCATGCAGCGGCTGCTGGACCTGGCGCGTACCGCGGACGTCGAGGGTCAGCGCGACGCGATGCTGGCCGGCGCGATCATCAACAACACCGAGCGGCGTGCCGTGCTGCACACGGCGCTGCGGCGGCCGGCCTCGCAGGCGCTGGTGCTGGACGGCACGAACATCATGCCCGGGATCGCCGAGGTGCAACGGCGCATGCGCGGCCTGGTCGACGCGCTGGCCGGCGGACACTGGCGCGGCTACAGCGGACAGCGAATTACGGACGTCGTCAACATCGGCATAGGCGGCTCGCACCTGGGACCCTGCATGGCGACCGATGCCCTGAGGGCCCATCACCGTACCGGCCTGCGCGTACACTACGTGTCAAACGTCGATCCCGGCGATCTGTCCCACACGCTCGCCACGCTGCATCCTGAATCGACCCTGTTCATCGTGGTCTCCAAGACCTTCACCACCCAGGAGACCTCGGCAAATGCCCAGGCCGCGAGAAACTGGCTGCTGCAGAGCTTCGGCGACGGCCGCGCCGTGGCCTCCCACATGATCGCCGTCACCTCCAACGTCGAGGCGGCGCAGCGCTTCGGCATTGAACCGGCGAACACCTTCGAGATGTGGGAATGGGTCGGCGGGCGCTACTCGCTATGGTCCGCCGTCGGCCTGTCGACCGCCTGCGCGGTGGGCGGCGACGCGTTCGCTGAAATGCTTGCGGGCGCCTACGCGATGGACAGCCATTTTCAGCAGGCGCCGCTGGAGATGAACATGCCCGTGGCCCTGGCGCTGCTCGGGGTGTGGTATCACAACTTTTTCGGCGCCGAGAGCCTGTGCGTGGTGCCTTACGACGAATCGTTGCGGCATTTTCCGGCGTACCTGCAGCAGCTCGACATGGAGAGCAACGGCAAGCGCGTCGATCGCGCCGGTCGGCCGGTGCAAACGAGCACCGGTCCGGTGCTCTGGGGCGGCACCGGCACCAACTCCCAGCACGCCTTCTTTCAGCTCCTGCATCAGGGCGGACGCCTCGTTCCCCTGGATCTCCTCGTGGGGCTGCGGAATCCACGGCCGATTGCGGACCAGCACGACATCCTGGTCGCCAACTGCATCGCCCAGGCCGAGGCGCTGATGCGCGGGCGGACTCTCGATGAGACCCGGCGGGAGATGCGGTCCTCGGGCGTCGAGGAAGGCCGAATCGAGCAGCTTGCACCGCACCGCGTGTTTCCCGGCAACCGCCCGAGCAACCTCATCGTCTACCCCGAACTGACCCCGCGGGTGCTGGGGGCCCTGATCGCCCTTTACGAACACAAGGTGTTCGTGCAGGGCGCAATCTGGGGGCTGAATTCCTTCGATCAGTGGGGCGTGGAACTTGGCAAGCAACTGGCGGGCACGGTGCTCCGGGAATTGCAGGGCGGCGCGCAGGTCGAGCACGACGCCTCCACCGCTGCGCTTGTCGCCCTGTACCGCAGCCGGCGCGAGGCCGGCGACGCCGGGGACTGAGACCTGCCCGCAGAGCGCGCGGCGCGCGCCGGGATCACGGGGCGGTATCCGCCATCCTCTCGGTGGTCGAGGACAGCCGCTCGATCAGGATGCGCAGGAACACGCGGCAGAACCGCAACTGACAGTCCTTGGAAACCTGCTCGATCAGGGTCGAGTTCACCCGCATCAACGTCACGGGCGAGGTCGCGATGATCGATGCCGTGCGCCGACGCCGACTGATGTAACCCATCTCGCCGAAGCAGTCGCCCGCCTTCAGCTCGCCCACGATCGTGTCGCCTTTCTTGACCACGACCGAGCCGCTGATGAGTATGTAGAAGGAGTCGTCAATCTCCCCTTCGACGATGATCTCTCCGCCCTCGTCGAAGCGCTCCCAGACGCTGGCGCGCATGATTTCCCAGATCTCCGCTTCGCTGAAACCGCTGAAGAAGTCGAGCCGCTTCACGCTCGCGACCTTCTCCTTGGTGGAGATGTCCTCGACCGGCTGATCGAAGTTCCTGAACGTGGTGCTGAGATCCACCGCGATGTCCATGCCCATCTTGTAGCGCCGTCGCAGATCCTTCTGCAGGCATCGATTCACGATCTGCTCGAGCTGCTCCGGAAGATCGGGGCGCACCTGCCGCAGCGGAATGGGCTCCTCGTTGACCACCCGGTAGATGAGCTTCGAGAAGGAATCGCCGCCGAAGGGATGCCGCCCGCTCAGCAGCTCGTACATCACCACGCCCAGCGAAAACAGATCGGTCTGATTGCCGACGTTGTCCTCCTGGATCTGCTCCGGGGACATGTAGCGGGGCGATCCGACGAACCCCACCGGCAGCGTCTTCGAGGAGTCACGGCGGGTGACGTAGGCTATGCTGAAATCGGCGATCTTGAGATCGCCGTCGGGGGTCAGCAGCATGTTGGAGGGCTTGATGTCACGGTGGATCACCCCCTGCCGATGCGCATAATCGAGCGCCTTGGCGCACTTGAAGACGATCTCCAGAACCTTGGAGACGGGCAGCAGCTTGTCGGGCCGGGTATAGGACTTCAGGGTGTCGGCGCCCTCGACGAGCTCCATCACGATGTAGCAGGTCTCGCCTTCCACACCGGCGTCGAAGATGTCCAGTATGTTCGGATGCCGCAGCATTCCGGCCGTGTGCGCCTCGTTGAAGAACATCTTGCGGTAGGTTTCACCCGATTCCTTGTCGCGCAATGCCTCGGCGAGGGCCACCTTGATGGCGACGGGGCGGGCGACGAAAGGATCGAAGCCGCGGTAGACGACTCCCATGCTGCCACGCGCTATGGCATCGATGACATCGTACTTGCCGAGCTTGCGCGGCAGGGTGTCGGTGCTTTCCAGGAGCGCGCTCATTTCGGTTCAGGCCTTCCGCCGCATGTTACTTGAAAGCCCTACAGGGGGGGTAGCGACAGCGATAACAGTTCGGCCGAATACAGCCTTTCCACCCCACGGCGGGTCGGGCGCGGCCAGCCCCCCGGCCGGCGCCGGCACCGCCGCCGTGCGCGTAGCTGCGGGCCTTGCCGAACCCCGCCCGGGACAGCCGGGGCAGCATGCGCTTCCGGTATAATCGCCCCATGCTCAAGTCCCCGTTTTCGCTCCGCCTGCTGGCTGCGGCGGTGGTGGCGCTGATCGTGGGCGCCGCGGCCGCCTGGCTCACCGAGAACATCGAGCTGACCCGATCTCCTCAGGGCACGGAGGGACTCCTGTGGCCCCCGCCGAAGACGCTCGAGGGCTTTGCGTTGCTGGATCAGGCTGGCGCGCCGTTCACGCCCGAGCGGCTGGAAGGCAAATGGTCCGTGCTCTTCTTCGGCTTCACGCATTGCCCGGATATCTGCCCGAACACCCTGCGACTGCTGGAGAAGGCATCGCCCGCCTTCCCCGCGGATACACAGGTCGTATTCGTCTCGGTCGACCCCGAGCGTGATACGCCCGAGACCGTCGCGCAGTACGTCCGTTATTTCGATCCGACCTTCCTCGGCGTGACCGGCACGCCTGAATCCATGGCGGCGTTCACCCGCAGCCTCGGCGTGCTCAGCATGCGTACCGAGGCCGACGAGCACGGAAATTACAGCGTCGATCACTCCGCCGCCCTCCTTCTCGTCGACCCGCACCGGCGCCTGGTGGGAATAATCGCGCAACCCCTTACCGAGGAATCGGTGTCACGCCATTATCTCGACATCCGCAGGTTCGTGGAGCACCAGGGATGAGGTGCCGCCGCATGCGAGTGATTGCCGCGGCGGCGCTGGCCGGCGCGCTCACACTGGCGCACGCCGCCGGGTCCGTGCGGGTCGCGGAGGCGTGGATCGAGGAGGGCCCGCCGGATGTCCCGGTCCTGGCCGGCTACGCGACAATACACAATCCCACTGCGCAGACGGCACGGGTGTTGAACGTTTCCAGCCCGCGCGCGGAACGCATCGAGATACACCGCAGCGAGATCACCGAAAACACCGTCACCATGACCCGCGTCGACGAATTGCCGATCCCGCCGGGTGGCGAGATCCGTTTCACGCCCGCCGGCTATCACCTCATGATCTACGGCGTGGCGCAACCGCCGGCCGCCGGGGAGAAGCTGCCCGTGGAATTCGAGTTCGACGGTGCTCGCAAGGTTACAGTGGAGGCGATCGTACGTCGCAGCGAGGGCTCGGCGGGCGCTGTCGAGGGCAGCGGCCAGGTCGAGGACGCCCCCTGATCCCGACTCTCGCGAATGTCACCGGATTCTCTGAAAGTACTGCCGCAGTATCTGCTGCCGCAGCGCCTGCTCGCGGGCCTCGCCTACCGCATTACGCGCTGTCGGAACCCGCTGCTGAAGAACATGCTGATCCGCGCGTTCATTCGCCACTACCGGGTCGACATGGCCGAAGCGGTGCACGAGCGGCCCGCGGATTATCGCGATTTCAACGCCTTCTTCACCCGCGCATTGAAGCCGGGTGCGCGCACGCTGCCCGCGGATGAGACGGCTTTCGCAAGCCCCGTCGACGGCCGCGTAAGCCAGATTGGCACCATCGAGGCGGATACCCTGATCCAGGCCAAGGGCCGGCGTTATTCGCTCGGCGATCTGCTCGGCGGCGACCGCTCGATGGCCGAGTCCTTCCGCGACGGCGCGTATGCCACGCTCTACCTCTCCCCGCGCGACTATCACCGCATACACATGCCGATCGACGGCGAACTGAGGGCGATGACCTACCTGCCAGGAAAGCTCTTCGCCGTGAACCCCGCTACCGTCAACGCGGTCGCGCGGCTGTTCGCCCGCAACGAACGCGTGGTCTGCCTGTTCGAGACCGGCAGCGGCCCGCTGGCCGTGATTTTCGTCGGCGCCATATTCGTCGGCAGCATGGAGACGGTCTGGGCCGGCCAGGTCACCCCCGCACGGCCACGCGCGGTCCGGCGCGAAAGCTACCCGCCGGGGCGCCACCGCTACCGGCGCGCCGACGAGATCGGCCGCTTCAACATGGGATCGACGGTGATAGTCCTGATGGCAAGGGACCGGCTGAGCTGGCTGCCGGAGTGGCGTGCCGGCAGCCTCGTGCATCAGGGGAGCGTGCTCGGAACGGTGCGCTGACCGCCCGGAACCGCGGGCGATCCCCCGCCGGGGAAATGACCTCGGTCAGCCGCGCATGGCGGCGATGCATACCGCCATCAGCACGCCGGGCGTCACACCCAGCAGCAATACGGCGACGCCGTTCGCGCTCAGGGCGATCTCCGTGTCGCCGCTGGCGTGGACCTCCTCCATGTGCTCGGGCTGCTCGAAGTACATCATCCGGACCACCTGCAGGTAGTAGTACGCGCCGATGACCGAGATCAGCACCGCAAGGCCCGCCAGCCAGACGTGGCCGGTCGCAATCACTTCCTTGATGACGAACCACTTCGCCCAGAACCCGGCGAACGGCGGCACGCCCGCCAGGGAGAACATCAGGATCAGCATGACCAGCGCGAACCAGGGGCTGCGTTGCGCAAGCCCCCTGAAGTCCTGGATGCGGTCGGCCTCGGCGCTGCCCTCGCCCGCCACCAGCATGACCACGCCGAAGGCACCCAGGGTCATCAGCGCGTAGACGATGGCGTAGAACATCGCCCCCGCGTATCCGCCTGTGTTCCCGCTCAGCACGCCGAGCAACAGGAACCCCATGTGTGCAATCGTCGAATAGGCGAGCATGCGCTTGATGTTGGATTGCACTATCGCGACGACGTTGCCCAGGAGCATCGAGCCCACAGCCAGCCATGTCAGCATCAGCTGCCAGTCGGACGACAGCGGCTGCAGTCCGTCGACGAGCAGGCGCATCGCCATCGCGAAGGCGGCAATCTTGGGCGCCGTGGCGATGAACGTCGTTACCGCCGTGGGCGCGCCCTCGTAGACATCCGGCAACCACATGTGAAAAGGCACCGCGCCGAGCTTGAACCCCACGCCGGCGACGATGAAGACCAGCGCATAGGTGGCGATCGGGCCCCCTCCGCCGTCGGCCAGGGCGTTGCGGACGACGCTGATGTCGATGGAACCGGTGATCCCGTAGAGCATCGAGATCCCGTAAAGCAGCAGTCCGGAGGCCAGCGCGCCCATCACGAAGTACTTCATCGCGGCTTCGGAGGCCATGGCGGAGTCGCGGTGCATCGCAACCATGGCGTACAGCGACAGCGACAACAGCTCCAGACCGAGGTAGACCGTCAACAGGCTGCCGGCGGACACCAGCACCATCATGCCGAGGACCGCCATCAGCGTCAGCACGTAAAACTCGGCACTGACGATGCGCCGCGCCCGCAGGTAATCCCGGGCATACACCAGTCCGATGATTGCGAACGCCAGGATGAAGTTCTTCAGCACGATGGCCATCGAGTCGCGGACGTACATGCCCTCGAAGAGCACGAGGCGCGTGCGCGCACCGATATAGGTGTTGGCTGCGAATACGGCCAGGAGCGCGAACTGCGCAAGCCAATACGCGGCATTCCGGTCCTCGTCGGCGCTGAACACGCCGACGAGCAGCACCGCGCACAACAGCGCCAGCAGGAGGATCTCGGGCAACGCCCCGATGTAGTCGGTCATGTTCATGGAAGTTTGGAGGTCACCACATTCAGGACCAGGTTTTCGATGCTCGTCCGCATCACGTCGATGAGCGGCGCCGGCCACACGCCGAACAGCAGCACGGCTACCGCCAGCGCGATGAGTATCACCTGCTCACGACGGCCGATGTCCCGCAGCGCCGCCACCGCGTCGTTGGCGACCGGGCCGAAGATCACCCGTTTGTACAGCCACAGCGTGTAGGCGGCGCCGAGCACCAGGATCGTCGCCGCCAGGAACGCGATCCAGAAGCCGGCCTTTGCGCTCGCCAGGATGACGAGAAACTCGCCGACGAAACCCGAGGTCGCCGGCAGGCCGCAGTTGGCCATGACGAACAACATCATCAAGGACGCGAACTTCGGCATGGTGTTGACGACGCCGCCGTAGTCAGCGATCTCGCGGCTGTGCATGCGGTCATAGAGCACGCCCACGCACAGGAACAGCGCACCCGATATGAAACCGTGCGAGATCATCTGCACCATCCCGCCGGTCATGCCCATGATGGCGCCCTCCGCCGATCCGCTGTGCTGCATGATGCGGAATACCATGAACAGGCCCAGCGTCACGAAGCCCATGTGCGAGATGGAGGAATAGGCGATGAGTCGCTTCATGTCCCGCTGTACGAGGGCGACGAAGCTGATGTACACGATGGCGATCAGCGACAGCGCCACCATCACGCCTTCGAAATAGTAGGAACCGTCCGGCAGGATCGGCAGGCTGAATCGCAGAAAACCGTAGCCGCCCACCTTCAGCATGATGGCCGCCAGGATCACCGAACCACCGGTCGGCGCCTCCACGTGGGCGTCCGGCAACCAGGTGTGAACCGGCCACATCGGGACCTTCACGGCGAACGCCAGGAAAAATGCGACAAACAGCCATTTCTGGGCGTCGAGCGCGAGCGGCAACCTGTGCATGTCGAGTATCTCGAAGCTGCCGCCCTTGAAGTACAGGTACAGGAGTCCCACCAGCATGAACACCGACCCCAGGAACGTGTACAGGAAGAACTTCAACGCCGCGTAGACACGCCGCTTGCCGCCCCACACGCCGATGATGATGAACATCGGGATCAGCATCGCCTCCCAGAACACGTAGAACAGTATCGCGTCCAGCGCCGCGAACACGCCCAGCATCAGGCCCTCGAGGATGAGGAAGGCCGCGAAATACTGGTAGGCGCGATCCTGCACCACCTCCCACCCGGCGAGCACCACCAGCACGGTCGTAAAGGTGGTGAGCAGAATGAGCGGCAGCGCGATACCGTCGATGCCGAGGTGGTAGGTCATGTCGAACACCGGTATCCACGGCAGCCGTTCCACGAACTGCATCTCGGCAGTCGACAGATCGAAGCCCGTATAAAGCGGGATGGAGAACAGCAGCGTCGCCGCGCTTATGATCAGCGACTCCTTCTTGACCGCGAGCGCGGGCGCACGGGCGCCTGCGAACAGCACCCAAAGGCCGCCGACGATGGGCAGCCAGATGCAGATACTCAAGAGCGGCAGATTCGACATTCTCTCTTCTTTTCTTGTCGTGGTGCGCCGGCATGCGGCCGGGACACCCCCCAGGCTCAGCCTATCGTCCGACCCCGTGCACGAAATAACCGAGCAGCACCAGCACGCCGATGATCATCGCGAATGCGTAGTGGTACAGGTATCCAGACTGCAGCCATCTCAGCTTGCCCGAGATCCAGCCCACCAGTCGCGCCGTCCCGTTCACTCCGACGCCGTCGATCACCACCGCGTCGCCGACCCGGGACAGGAGGTCTCCGGTTCCGCGCGCGCCGCCGCCGAAGAGGAACTCGTTGAGTTCGTCAAAGCCGTACTTGCGTTCCAGCACGAGGCGCGGCCAGGCGAACACCCTGGCCAATACCGCGGGTACCGACGGCCAGAGCAGGTAGAGTACCCACGCTGTCGCCAGACCCGCCGCGGCGAGCAGGGTCGGCGTTGCAGTCAGACCGTGGATTACCGCGGCCTGCCAGTCATGGAATTCCTCGGCCAGCACACGCGCCGCCCCGTGATCCGCGTGCACGATGATCGAGCCGCCGAAAAATCCGTCCTTGAGGATCGCCCTGGCCGCGATCGCACCGGCGAGGATCGAGGGTATCGCGAGCAATATCAGCGGAACCGTGACCACCGCCGGCGACTCCCGCGGGGGGCCCGCATGCCCGTGCTCGTGCCCCGCATGCGACTCGCCATGCCCGAGCGCGCCGCCGGCATGCCCGGCCCCGCGTGCCTGATGGTCGTGGGTGACGTGGCTCTCGAGGCGCGACTTGCCGTGAAAGACCAGGAAGAACATCCGGAAGCTGTAGAGCGCCGTCACGAACACGCCCGAGAGGACGGCGAGGTAGGCCCAGTGCGCCGCCGGCAGCGTGGAGTTGTGCACAGCCTCGATGATGGCGTCCTTGGAATAGAAACCGGACATCCCGGGAAATCCGATCAGCGCAAGCGAGCCGACCAGGCTGGTAATCCAGGTGATCGGCATGTACCTGCGCAGTCCTCCCATGCGCCGGATGTCCTGTTCGTGGTGCAGGGCGATGATCACCGATCCGGCTCCCAGGAACAGCAGCGCCTTGAAGAACGCGTGGGTCATGAGATGAAAGATCGCCACGCTGTACGCCGATGCGCCCAGCGCCACTGTCATATAGCCAAGCTGGGAGAGCGTGGAATAGGCCACCACGCGCTTGATGTCATTCTGCACCAGGCCCACCAGCCCCATGAGGAACGCGGTCAGCGCGCCGACGACGAGGACGACGTTCAGCGCCGTATCGGAGTGCTCGAACAACGGCGACATGCGCGCCACCATGAAGATGCCTGCCGTCACCATGGTCGCGGCGTGGATGAGTGCGGAGATCGGGGTCGGGCCCTCCATCGAGTCCGGCAGCCAGACGTGCAGCGGCATCTGCGCGGACTTGCCCATGGCACCAACGAACAACAGCAGGCAGATGACCGTCGGCAGCATCCACTCCTGGCCCGCGATGATGCCGATGCGCTGCCCGGCGAGTTCCTGGGCATCCGCGAACACGTCCTGGTAGTTCAGCGAGCCCGCATACATCAGCAGCACAGCGATGCCGAGGAGAAATCCGAAGTCGCCGACACGGTTGACCAGGAATGCCTTCAGGTTGGCGTAAATCGCCGTCGGCCGCGTGTACCAGAAGCCGATCAGCAGGTAGGACACCAGGCCGACCGCCTCCCAGCCGAAGTACAGCTGCATGAAATTGTTGCTCATCACCAGCATGAGCATGCTGAACGTGAACAGCGCGATGTAGGCGAAGAACCGCTGATAGCCAGGGTCATCCTGCATATAACCGATGGTGTAGATGTGGACCATCAGCGAGACGAAGGTGACGACCGCCATCATCGTCACGGTCAGCTTGTCGATGAGGAAACCGACCTCCAGATCGAGCGTCCCCACCGTCGCCCAGCGATACAGTGACCATTCGAACGGTTCCACGCCCTTCAGGGCGACGCCATAGAACATCCAGGCCGAAAGCACGAACGAGGCTCCCACCCCGAGTATGGTGATCCAATGCGCTCCGGCGCGGCCTACCTGACGGCCGAATAGGCCGGCGACGATCGCGCCGAGCAGCGGGGCGAGCACGATAACAAGGATGGCGGTCTGCATCGGGGGACTCAGCCTTTCATCGCATTCAGATCGGCGACGTTTATCGTGCGGCGGTTACGGAACACGACCACCAGTATGGCCAGACCGATGGCGGACTCCGCCGCCGCGACGGTGAGTATGAAGAAAACGAAGACCTGGCCGGTGAGATCTCCCAGGTAGTGCGAGAAGGCAATGAAATTCGTGTTCACCGCGAGCAGCATCAGTTCGACGCACATCAGCAGCACGATCACGTTCTTGCGGTTGATGAACATGCCGGCGACGCTCAGGCAGAACAGCACCGCGCCGAGCACCAGGTAATTCGACAGCGGGATCACGTGCGCTTCTCCGCCGGCATCTTGACGATACGTACCCGCTCCTCGCGGCGCACCTCGACCTGGCGCTCGGGCTTGGGAGTCTTGATCTGCCGCGCGCCGCGAATAGAGAGCGCTATGGCGGCGATGATGGCGACCAGCAGCACCAGTCCGGCAATCTCGAACGGGTAGAGAAACCTGGTGTACAGCAGCGTGCCGAGCTCCGCGGTATTGTTGTAGTCGGCGGCCTCGCGCGCGGGGGCCGCGTAGCGCTCCAGGCCGAAGTTCCTCGAGCCGACCACCAGGCCCATCGCCACGATCGTCGCGACGGCGAAGGTGGCCCCGACCGGCAGATACCGGATGAATCCCTCGCGCAGCTTGGCGACGTTGATATCCAGCATCATGACCACGAACAGGAACAGCACCATGACCGCACCCACGTACACCAGCACGAGCGCTATGGCCAGGAACTCCGCCTCCAGCAGCAGCCACAACCCGCTGCTCGCCACGAATGCGACGACCAGGAACAACACCGCATGGACCGGGTTGCGAACGGTGATGACCATTGAGGCCGAGAACACCAGCATCGCCGCGAAGGCCCAGAAGATGAACTGTTCCATTTTCCCGTCCTTGTTCGTCCTAGCGGTAAGGCGCCTCGCGGGCCCGGTCGGCGGCGATCCGCTCTTCATGCAGTTCGCCGTGCTTGAGCAGCTTTTCCTTGGTCATCAGCAGGTCCCCGCGCGCCTCGCCGTGATACTCATAGTGCCGCGTCTCGACGATCGAATCCACCGGACAGGACTCCTCGCAGAAGCCGCAGAATATGCACTTGGTGAGATCGATGTCGTAACGGGTGGTGCGGCGTGTGCCGTCGGCGCGTGCCTCCGACTCGATCGTGATGGCAACGGCGGGGCACACCGCCTCGCACAGTTTGCAGGCGATGCAGCGCTCCTCCCCGTTGGGATACCGGCGCAGCGCGTGGAGTCCGCGGAAGCGCGGCGACTGCGGCGTCTTCTCCTCCGGGTACTGGATGGTGATCTTCCGGTCGAGCAGATACCGCCCGGTCAGGCCCAGGCCCTTTACCAGCTCCCACAGCAGCAGACTGTTCAGGTAGTTGATGATCGCGCGCATGGCCTCGTCCTCACGCCCTTTGGAACCAGGGCGGCACCTCGGCCATCACCAGCACCGCCACCACGATCAGCCAGACTATCGTCATCGGTATGAATACCTTCCAGCCGAGCCGCATGATCTGGTCGTAGCGGTAGCGCGGGAAGGTGGCGCGGAACCACAGGAACAGCAGCAGCAGAAACATCACCTTGAAGACGAGCCAGTGCAATCCATGGCCGAGGAACGTACCAACATAGGCTGTCGCGAACAGCGACTCCGTCGAGCCGCCCCACAGCTCGGCCAGACCCTGCAGCGGCGAGAGCCAGCCGCCCAGAAACATCACCGAGGCGAGCGTGGCGATCAGGATCATGTTGGCGTACTCGGCAAGGAAGAACACGGCGAACCCCATGCCCGAGTACTCGACGTGGAAGCCGGCGACGATCTCTGACTCGCCCTCCGCGACGTCAAAGGGGGCCCGATTGGTTTCCGCCACACCGGAGATGAAGTAGACGACGAACATCGGCAGCAGCGGCAGCCAGAACCAGTGCGCCATGCCGCCGTCCTGGCGTAAGACGATGTCGCGCAGGTTCAGGCTGCCTGCGGCGATGAGCACACTCACCAGGGCGAAACCCATGGCTATCTCGTAGGCGACGATCTGCGCCGCCGATCGCAGCGCCCCCAGGAATGCGTACTTCGAATTCGATGCCCATCCGGCGATGATGACTCCGTACACGCCCACCGAGGTCATGGCCAGTATGTAGAGCAGTCCGGCGTTGACGTCCGTGACCCCCATCGTGGCATCCAGCGGAATGACCGCCCACGCTGCCAGCGCCGAACCCAGCGCCAGCACCGGCGCGAGCAGAAACAGGAACCGGTTCGCGCCGGCCGGGATGATGATTTCCTTGAAGATCAGCTTGAAGGCGTCGGCGATCGGCTGGCCCCAGCCGCCCAGCCATGGGATGCCGAAGAACGTCACGCGATTCGGACCCATGCGAACCTGCATCCAGCCGATGATCTTGCGCTCGGCGAAGGTCAGGTAGGCCACCGCGAGCATCAGGGGAATGACCAGCGCGATGATTTGCAGCAGGATGCTGGTCATCGTCCACCACGGCGGCGACATCCAGAAGAACACGTGCTGCTGCAGCCAGCCGAGGATGCTCATGCGCGTTCGACCTTGATCGGCCCGAATGACGGCCCGAGCATGTGCAGCGGCCCAACCGCATCGATCAGCACGCAGGTGTCCGGCACCCGCGCATCGACCGCGAGTATCGCCTCGGCCTTCGCCTCGCCCTGCACGACCCGCACCCGGGCGCCGTCGGTCAGCCCGTGCGACGCGGCGTGACCGGGGCTCACGCGCACCCGGACGTCGGCCCCGCTCGCGGCCTGCAATGCCGGCGCATGGCGCGCGAGTGCGTCGGTCGAATACATCGAAACGGTGGTGACTCTCTCGACACCGCTCGGCGGCGCCTTGTAGATGAGCGTGCCGGCCGGCAGATCGGCGACGTTCTCCGGCCCGCGATCGGCGACCATCGATCGCAATTCATCACGAACCTCCGAGCACTGCATGTACGAGAAGCCCGGGATGCCCAGCGCATCGCCGAGCACGCGCAGGATGCGCCAGGCGGGTCTGGCCTCGCCAGGTGGAGCGACCGCCGCCTCGAAGCCCTGCCAGTCGCCCTGCGCGTTGACGTATGTGCCCGGGGTCTCGGCGAAGGCCGCCATGGGCAGCAGCACGTGGGCGTGGCTGTCCAGCAGATCGCTGCGGAACGAGCCGATGCCGACCACGAACCCGGCGCGCTGCATGGCGATGCCCGCGGCGTACCCGTCCCACGTGTCCAGTGCGGGATCCACGCCCATGAGTATGTACGCCCGTATGCGCTTGCGCAGCGCGGCGAGGCCGTCCATTCCCACATCGGCGGTATGCTGACCCGCCGGGCCGCGATGCGGCAGCGCGCCTGCCAGCCAGGCACCCGCGCCGTTCGCGCCGTCGCTGAGATACCCGAGCGTGCTGCCGCTGAGCCTGGCGACGAGCTGCGCGAGCGACCGCAATATCGAGCCGTCGGGGTGCGCCGCGGCGATGTTGCCGAGCAGCAACGCGCTCCGAGCGGCGCCCTTGAGCTGACCGGCGATGCGCCGGTGAACTTCCTCGACGCGCGCGTCGTGCAGGCGCGCCACTGCATCGCCGTCACCGGCGGCCTCCGCCAGGGCGCGCGCGACGCCCGCCAGCGCCGCGATCATCAGGCCGGGCGCCACGACCAGCCTCTCGCGCGCGGGCCAGTTGAAGTCGAAGTCGACGGGATTGATCACCAGCAATCCCGCTCCGCGCAGGGCCGCCTTGCGCAGGCGGTGGTTGATGAGCGGCTGCTCACGGCGGACGTCGGAACCGATGAGCAGCACCGCCTGCTGCTGCTCGAGATCGGCGAATGACTGCCCGAGCGACGGATACAGCGGCGCGCGCTCCTGGTCGCGGAAATCTCCCTGCCGCAGCCGGTGATCGATATTGTTGACGCCGAGCCCGCGCAGCAGCTTCTGGAACAGATAGAGCTCTTCGACCGTCGAACTCGGCGAGGCCAATCCCGCGAGATGCCCGGGTCCGGATTCGCGCAGCAGTGTCCGCAGCGACTCGGCCGTCGCCCTGATTGCCGTATCCCAGTCCACTTCCCGCCACTGGCCGTGGTCCTTGACCATGGGTGCCAGGAGGCGCGCCGGACTGTTCAACGCCTCGTAGCTGTAGCGGTCACGGTCCGATATCCATACCTCGTTGACCGATTCGTTCTCGCGCGGAACCACCCGCTTGACCTTCTGGCCCTTGACGTGGATCTCGATGTTCGACCCGACGCAGTCATGGGGCGCGATCGAGGGTTTCGCCCGCAGCTCCCACGCGCGCGCCGTGTAACGGAAAGGCTTGGAAGTGAGCGCGCCGACCGGGCAGAGATCGATGACGTTGCCGGACAGCTCGGAACGCACGGCCTTCTCGACGTACGTGCCGATCTGCATGTACTCGCCGCGCCCGGTCGCGCCGAGCTCGCGCAGGCCCGCGATCTCCTCCCCGAACCGCACGCAGCGGGTGCAGTGTATGCAGCGGGTCATGTCGGTCTGGATCAGCGGTCCGATGTTCTTGTCCTGGACGACGCGCTTGCCCTCGGTATAGCGCGAGACGCTCGCGCCATATCCCATCGCGAGGTCCTGCAGTTCGCACTCACCGCCCTGGTCGCAGATGGGGCAGTCCAGGGGATGGTTGATGAGCAGGAACTCCATCGTCGACTTCTGCGCATCGCGGGCTGCCGGCGACTTGGTGTAGATCTTCATGCCCTCCATCACCGGCGTGGCGCAGGCCGGCGCCGGCTTCGCCATCTTCTCCACCTGCACGAGGCACATGCGGCAATTGGCCGCCACCGAGAGCTTCTCGTGATAGCAGAAGCGCGGAATGTAGATGTCGGCCGCGTCGGTGGCCTCGATGATCATGGCGCCCTTGCGCGCCTTCATCGGCACTCCGTCCACTTCGATGTTGACGAGTTCTTCGCTCATTCGATCGTGATGGTCAGACCGTCATCAGTGATTGGTGGCGGCGCGCTCGAAGCGTGTTGCGCAATCGCGGATCGCCACGGGCCTACGCAGCCCTGGCCCTCTCGTCGCCCACGACGCTGCGGCCGTGTTGTATGTAGTGCTCGAACTCGTGCCGGTAGTGCTTGATGAAACTCTGCACGGGCATCGCCGCTGCGTCGCCCAGGGCGCAGATGGTGCGCCCGAGGATCTTCGAGGCGACATCGTCGAGCCGGGCGATGTCGTCGGCCGTTCCGGTCCCCTCGACGATGCGCGTCAGCATGCGATACAGCCACCCGGTGCCCTCGCGGCAGGGCGTGCACTGGCCGCAGGACTCCGAGAAATAGAAGCGCGAGATGCGTCGCAGGACCTTTACCATGTCGGTGGTCTCGTCCATGACGATCACCGCGCCCGACCCCAGCATCGAGCCGGCCTTGCTTATGGAGTCATAATCCATATGGAGCGTCATCATCGTCTCCCCCGGGACGACCGGCACCGAGGAGCCTCCCGGGATGACAGCCTTCAGCGCGTGCCCGCCGCGCACCCCCCCGGCGAGCTCCAGCAGATCCTTGAACGGCGTGCCCATCGGGATCTCGTAATTGCCGGGCCTGGTCACGTGCCCGCTCACGGAGAAGATCTTCGTGCCGCCGGAGGTGGGCTTGCCCATCGCCGCGAACCATTTCGCGCCCTTGCGCAGTATCGTGGGCACGGAGGCCAGCGACTCCGTGTTGTTGATGGTCGTCGGTTTTCCGTACAGGCCGTAGTTCGCCGGGAACGGCGGCTTGAAACGCGGCATTCCCTTCTTGCCCTCGAGCGACTCGAGCAAGGCCGTCTCCTCGCCGCAGATGTAGGCGCCAGCGCCCAGCGACCCGTGCAGCTCGAAATCCACACCCGATCCCTGGATGTTCCTGCCCAGCAGCCCGAGCTCATAGGCCTCGCGCACGGCCTGCTCGAAGCGCTGACAGGGTTCATCGAGGAACTCCCCGCGCATGTAGTTGTACCCGACGGTCGCTCCGATCGCGTAGCCCGCGATGGCCATGCCCTCGACCAGCGCGTGGGGATTGAACCGAAGAATGTCGCGATCCTTGCAGGTGCCCGGCTCGCTCTCGTCGGAATTGCAGACGATGTATTTTTGGACCGGCGCGGACCGCGGCATGAAGCTCCATTTCACGCCGGTAGGGAAACCCGCGCCGCCGCGGCCGCGCAGACCTGAACCCTTGACTTCCTCGATGATCTTCTCGGGCGGCGTCCGCTCGGCGAGGATCTTTCGCCACGCCTCGTAGCCGCCGATCTTCAGATAGTTCTCCAGCGTCCACGGCTGCCCGAACTGCAGCGTCTCGTAGCAGCACTGGTTCAGCAGGATCTCGCTCATTTCAGCGCGTCCAGAATCCCGTCGACCTTCTCGGTGGTGAGATTCTCGTAGTACCTGTGATTCACCTGCATCATGGGAGCTCCGCAGCAGGCGGCCAGGCACTCCTCCTCCCGCTTCAGGTAGATGCGACCGTCCGGCGTGCTCTCGCCCGTCTTGATTCCGAGCTTCGACTCGATGTGGGTGAGGATGTCATCCGCGCCGCAGAGCATGCATGAGACGTTCGTGCAAACCGAGACGCTGTTGCGTCCCACCGGCTGCAGCTCGAACATCGAATAGAAGCTCGCGACCTCGTAGACGGCGATGGTCGGCAGTTCGAGGTAGGCCGCGACCGCGTCCATCAGGTCCACCGTGAGGTGGCCGCCGTTCTCATGCTGCACCTCGCGCAGGGCGGCGAGCACGGCCGAGCGTTTGCGGTCGGCGGGATACTTCGCCAGCCAGCCGTCGATCACATGACGGGCATGATCGGATAATTTGCGCCCGGCTTCGCCTTGCATGGTCTGTTCTTGTTCAACGGTCGATTTCACCGAATACGATGTCCTGGCTGCCGATGATGGCGACCACGTCGGCCAGCATGTGGCCTCTCGCCATCTCGTTCATCGAGGCCAGGTGCGTGAAGCCCGGCGGGCGGATCTTGACACGATACGGCTTGTTGGCGCCGTCCGAGATCAAGTAAATCCCGAATTCCCCCTTGGGATGCTCCACCGCCACATAGACCTCGCCCTCCGGCACGCAATATCCCTCGGTGAACAGCTTGAAGTGATGGATGAGCGACTCCATGTCGCCTTTCATTGCCTCGCGCGGCGGCGGTGCGAGCTTGTGATCGTCGAGGATGACCGGGCCGGGATTGGCGCGCAGCCAGTCCACGCACTGCCTGATGATCCGATTGGACTGCCGCATTTCCTCCATGCGCACAAGGTAGCGGTCGTAGCAGTCGCCGTTGATGCCTACGGGTATGTCGAAATCCAGCTCGTCGTACACCTCGTAGGGCTGCTTCTTGCGCAGGTCCCACTCGATGCCCGAGCCACGCAGCATCGCGCCGGTGAATCCGAGCTGCAGCGCGCGCTCCGGCGACACCACGCCTATGCCCACCGTGCGCTGTTTCCAGATGCGGTTGTCGGTGAGCAGGATCTCGTACTCGTCGATACAGGCCGGGAACCGGCTGGTGAAGCTCTCGATGAAATCGAGAACCGAACCCTGCCGGTCCTCATTGAGCCTCCTGATCTCGGCCTCGCTGCGGAAACGCGAGGGCTGGTATTGAGGCATCTGCGCCGGCAGATCGCGATAGACGCCGCCAGGACGGTAATAGGTCGCGTGCATGCGCGTGCCCGAGACCGCCTCATAGCAGTCCATGAGGTCCTCACGCTCGCGAAAGCAGTAAATGAACACGGTCATGGCGCCGATATCCAGACCATGGCATCCAAGCCACAGCAGGTGATTGAGCAGGCGTGTGATCTCGTCGAACATCACGCGTATGTACTGCGCGCGCCTCGGCGGCGCGATCCCGAGCAGCTTCTCGATGGCCATCACATAGGCGTGTTCGTTGCACATCATGGACACGTAGTCCAGCCGGTCCATGTACCCGATGCTCTGGTTGTAGGGCTTGCTCTCGGCCAGCTTCTCCGTGCCCCGGTGCAGCAGGCCGATGTGCGGGTCCGCCCGTTCGATGACCTCGCCGTCCATCTCCAGCACCAGGCGCAGCACCCCGTGCGCCGCGGGGTGTTGCGGGCCGAAGTTCAGGGTCATGTTCCGTATCTCGGGCATGAAGGTCAGCGTCCGCTCAGCTTGCGCGCGTCCTCGTAGCGTTCGTCTGCGCGAATGACTCGCGGAACGAGGACCCTGTTCTCGATGCTGACTGGCTGGTAGACGACGCGTTTCTTGTCCGGGTCGTAGCGGACCTCGACATTACCCTCCAGCGGGAAATCCTTGCGGAACGGGTGTCCGATGAAACCGTAGTCCGTCAGGATGCGACGCAGATCGGGATGCCCTTCGAACAGTATGCCGAAGAGATCGAAGGCCTCGCGCTCGAACCAGTCCGCCGAATTCCAGATCGATACCACGCTGTCCACCCGCGGCGGGTCCCCCTCCAGGAAGACGCGGACCCGCAGCCGCTGGTTGTGCCGGTAAGAAAGCAGGTGATACACGACGGCGAATCGCTCGCCGCGCCACGTCGGCATGGTACCGCCGGCGCCGACTCCGCGGCTGAAGCCGGTGACAGAGGCCTGATTCGTCTCCCAGTCGCTCTGCCCGTAGGTCGAGTAATCGACGCCGCACACGTCGATGAGCTGCTCGAAGGCGAACGGGCCCTCGTCGCGGAGTATCCGGGCCATTTCCGCCCAGCGCTCGCGCGGCGCCTCCAGCGTCACCTGACCGAACGCCACCCGCACGTGGTCGCTCGATGCGGTAAACCGCCGCTGCAGCGCAGCCATCAATTCTTCCGGGGATTGCGACATGCGGGGCGGCCTAACGAGCGATTGTGCTGGTGCGCCTGATCTTGTTGTGCAGCTGCACTATTCCGAACAGCAGCGCCTCGGCCGTGGGTGGACAGCCGGGTACGTACACGTCGACGGGCACGATGCGATCGCAGCCGCGCACCACGGCATAGGAGTAGTGGTAGTAGCCACCGCCGTTGGCGCAGGATCCCATGGATATCACCCAGCGCGGCTCGGCCATCTGGTCGTAGACCTTGCGCAGCGCCGGGGCCATCTTGTTCACCAGGGTGCCGGCCACGATCATCAGGTCAGACTGCCGGGGGCTGGGACGAAAGAACATGCCGAAACGGTCGAGGTCGTAGCGCGCCGCGCCAGCGTGCATCATCTCAACCGCACAGCAGGCGAGCCCGAAGGTCACCGGCCACAGCGACCCGGTGCGCGCCCAGTTGACCACCTTATCGACGGTGGTCGTGACCACGCCCTTTTCGAGTACGCCTTCTATGCCCATACGCGTCGCCTCATCAGTGCCCGACGGGTGTCGCTTACTCCCACTCGAGGGCACCCTTCTTCCATTCGTAGACGAAGCCCACGACCAACACGCCCAGAAACACCATCATGGCGACGAACCCGGGTGTGCCGATGTCCCTGAGCACGACGGCCCACGGGAACAGGAACGCGATCTCCAGATCGAAGAGGATGAAGAGGATGGCAACCAGGTAGTAACGAACGTCGAACTTCATGCGCGCGTCCTCGAAGGCCTCGAAGCCGCACTCGTACGGCGAGTCTTTTTCGACATCGGGCGCCCGGCGTCCCAGCACGTAGCCCAATGCGATGGCGATGGTCCCGACCAGTAGGCCGAAGCAGATAAACACCAGTATCGGCAGGTACTGACCCAACATGCGGCTCAGGCGCGGCCAAGCCGCCCCGTCTCCCCTCTGTCACGAAACCGTCAGTTTGCGGTGCAGTGCAAGTGTACTGCAAAACCGAATGCCGCAATCGATTTTTTCAGGCTTCGATGCGGCACAACCGCAGCGATCAAGATCCGGCGCGCTCGCGTGTTCGAAAACGCGACACTGCCCGGAGCGTGCCATCGGCACCGGCGCGAGGCCGACTGCTGACATCGGAAAGGGAGCGGAGCCGCTGCTGATCGTCCGCGATGGGATCGCCTGACGCAATGATGGTGCCGACGGTGAGACTCGAACTCACACGGGTTGCCCCGCCACCCCCTCAAGATGGTGTGTCTACCAATTCCACCACGTCGGCACGCTGAACCCGTCGCCTGCTGACCCGCCGACGGGGGCGCTACAGTACCACTAATCAGTTCGTCGGTGCAGTGGACCTCCCGGCATCGCCCGCCGGGGCCTCGACCTGCGGCTCGGGCTTCACCGCCGGGGCCTCGACCTGCGGCTCGGGCTTCACCGTCGGCACCTCGGCATCCGCCGCGCCGGGTGCCTTCGGCGCCTCGCTGCCGGCGACGTCCGTCGCACCGGCCGCCTGACCTGCCGCCTTCTTCACCGCTTCTTCGAGGACCGTGGCGCTGTCAATCCTGCGCATGACGCTTTCCTTACCCTGCGTGGCCTTGCCTGCCAGGTAGGACAGCGCGAAGCAGTTGGTGAAAAACAGGATCGCGAGGATGGCGGTCGTGCGCGTGAGGAACGACGCGGAGCCGCGCGCTCCGAACACGGTGCTCGAGGCGCCGCTGCCGAATGCCGCGCCGGCGTCCGCGCCGCGGCCGCGCTGTACCAGGATGAGGGCGATCATCGAGATTGCCAGCAGTATCTGCACTATGAGAAGTATCGTCATCGACATCATTGAGGTATCACCCCTGCGTCGCGCCTGCTGCCAAGACGGCGGCGCGACAAATAGTCAGGAACTCGGCGGCATTCAGCGAGGCGCCACCCACCAGGCCACCGTCTATGTCGGGCTGGGCCAGCAACTCGGCGGCATTGCTGCCTTTGACACTGCCCCCATAAAGGATATTCACGGCCCCCGACGCGGCTGCATCCCCTCGCTCCACCTGCGCTCTGATGAACGCGTGTACGGCCTGGGCCTGTTCCGGAGTGGCGTTACGACCGGTGCCGATCGCCCATACCGGCTCGTAGGCGATGACTGCCTGCCGGAAGGCAGCCGCCGTGCTCATCGCGAGCACGGCTCCAAGCTGGCGGCCTACGACAGCCTCGGTTCGGCCGGCCTCGCGCTCGGCCAGCGTCTCGCCCACACACAGTATCGGGACCAGCCCGTGCTCCAGCGCCCTGGCGAACTTGCGAGCCACCAACTCGTCGGATTCGCCGTGGTACTGGCGGCGCTCGGAGTGACCAACTATCACGTATCGACAACCGACATCGCGCAGCATGCCGGCGGCGGTCTCGCCCGTGTAGGCGCCGCTGTCGTGAACGGAACAATCCTGACCGCCCAGTGCCACGGGTGTGTGCCGAACGAGGTCAGCGACCATGCCGAGGTACACGAACGGGGGGCAGATGGCGACCTCTATGTCGCTCAGTTCGCCGGGCTGCGGAAGGATCCCCGCCATCAGCCCCCTTATGGAACCGAGCGTGCCGTTCATCTTCCAGTTTCCGGCAACCAATGCGCGGCGCACGTCCAAGCCCTCGTCCACAAAGGGCGCAAAGCTTACCGATCAGGCGCTTCTAAATCAATTTGGTGTTGTGGCCCCACCCGCCGCCAGATGGGCCTCGCCACCCACACCCGCCTGGCACCGTGCCGCCAATAGTGGCGGCAGGCCGCGCCGGCGGCGACTACGCCGGTTCCAGACCTGCTCATGAAAGAAGTAGGCGATCGTGTTGATGGCCGGCTCGACCAGCGCAATCGCGCCGCCAATCAGCGCGTCGCCGCTGATGAGACAGGCAACGGAAAAGGCGACGGTGAAATGCACCATTGCGAATGTAATCGTCTTGGCCATGGAATCCTCCGGGCGGCTGATCATCGGATTCGGGGGAGGCTGACGGAACTCCGTTTTAAATGACAATGATTCTTATTTATTGGTCTGATAGCCACCTTGGCCGAGACTCGAAAAGAACGCCCGGCAGAAACACCAGCACGCGTATTTTTCAATACGTTACAACAGGTTATCTCATCCTCCGCATTTCATCACAGAATTTCGGTTGACCCTCGTCATGCTGTGATGCAGCATTGCTCTATGTTGCAGAGCAAGAAACAGGTAAGTCTCGCGCTTCAGGGCGGCGGTGCGCATGGTGCTTTCACCTGGGGCGTACTCGACCGGCTTCTCGAGGACGGCCGCGTGCGCATCGAGGGAATCAGCGCCACGAGCTCGGGGGCCATGAACGCGATCACCATGACCCAGGGATTGCTGCGCGGCGGCCCTGACGCCGCGCGCGAGGGCTTGGCGAGATTCTGGGAGATGGTCGCGCAGCGCTCTCCGTTCCAGATGCCCAGTCACGGGATGCTCAGCCTGCTCGGCGGCGCCGGCGGGGCCGAACCGCCAGCCTGGATGCAGGCCTATATCGGGCTGTCACGGTCACTGTCCCCCTATGTCGTCAATCCTCTCGACATCAATCCGCTACGCGACATCCTGCGGGAGTCGATCGATTTCGACCGACTGCGGCAGGACTGCCCCGTCAAGCTGTTCATTGCGGCGACGCGCGTCAACAATGGCCGCATCCGCATCTTCAAGAATGCCGAGCTGAGCGTCGAGGCGATGCTGGCGTCGGCATGCGTGCCATCCATGCACCACGCCGTGGAGATCAACGGGGAGGCATACTGGGATGGCGGCTTTTCCGGCAATCCCGCCCTCTTCCCGCTCATCTACGACTGCCGCAGCGAGGACATCATCATCGTCATGCTGCACCCGCTGCAGCGGGAGAAGACCCCGACCAGCGCCAACGCGATCTGGGAACACATGACCGAACTTGCCTTCAACACCGCGTTCATGCGCGAGATGCAGAGCATCGCCCAGCTCAAGCACCAGGCCGAGCAGCTCTGGGGCTTCGGCCCGGTGGAACGACGCATCAAGCGCCTGAAACTGCACCTCATCGAGGGCGAGGAGTCGCTCAGCGCCCTGAGCCACAACAGCCGTTTCAACGCGCGTCTGTCGTTCCTGACGCACCTGCGTGACCGCGGGCGCGATCACGCGGCGCAATGGCTGGAGGGACAATTCCCGCAGGTGGGTGCACGCTCGACCCTGGACCTCACTGCGCATTTTGCGTGAGGCGCCATGACCAAGGCAGTCGACAAGCGGGATGCGGCGAAGACGGAGACCTCCCCGCGCCTGTGGGAGCAGTGGGCGGAGAGCGCCTGCGGGCGTTACTGGCTCGATTGGCAGCGCCGGGTCTGGTCGGATCTCCCGCTGGCGCGGCTTTTCCCGTTGGACCCCGCCGAAGTCTTGCGTGCATGGACCGAATTCGGTGAAACGCTTGCCGCGCAGCCGGCGCTGCTCGACCGGCAACTCAGCCTGCTGACGCTCGAGCAGTTGCGGCTGGGCCTTTGGGCCACGCGGCAGCTGACCGGCGATCTGGTCCCGGCACCTCTGCCCACGCCGCCGCGCGACCGCCGCTTCAGCGACGAGGACTGGGAGACCACGTTTCCCTTCGGCGTCCTTCGGCAATCCTACCAACTGTGGTCGCGGTGGCTGTCGGAGACTGCGAGCCGCCTGGACCTCGACGCGCCCACGCGGCAACGCGTGAGCTTTTACCTGCGTCAGTGGCTCGATGCGATCAGTCCATCGAACTTCCCGGCGACCAACCCACTGGTGGTGCGCGAGACCATTGCCAGTGCCGGCGAGAACCTCCGGCGTGGACTGCACAACCTGCTCGCCGACGCCGGTCAGGGTGCGATCTCGGTCGTACCGCCGGAGCGCTTCCGCCCCGGTGTGAATCTGGCGCTGACCGCGGGGGAGGTCGTCCTGCGCAACGAACTGATGGAGCTCATCCAGTACGCGCCGGCCACGAAGAAGACCTTTGCCGTGCCGCTACTGATCCTGCCGCCCTGGATCAATCGCTACTACGTGCTCGATATCCGCCCGGGGATGAGCCTGGTCGAGTACCTCCTCGCGCAGGGTCACACGGTCTTCATGGTGAGCTGGCGCAATCCCGATGCCTCGCAGGCCGACATCGAGCTCGAGGACTACCTGCGGCTGGGCGCGCTCGCGGCACTGAAGGCGGCAAGATCGATCACCGGCAGCCGCAAGGTGAACATGGCCGGCTACTGCATCGGCGGCACGCTGCTCGGCATCTTGCTTGCGCATCTCGCCGCCCGGCGCGACAGCAGCGTGGCGAGCGCAACGTTCCTGACCACGCTGCTCGACTTCTCGGAGGTCGGGGAGACATCGGTCTTCATCGACGGACAACAGCTCGCCGAGGTACACAGGCGCATGGATGAGAAGGGCTATCTCGCGCCCGAGGAGCTGAGCGCGGTGTTCCGGATGATGCGCAGCAACGACCTCATCTGGAATTTCGTGGTCAATAATTACCTGCTGGGACGCGAGCCGCCCGCGTTCGATCTCATGCACTGGAGCGTCGACGGCACGCGCCTGCCGCGGGCGATGCAGGAGTACTATCTGTACAACATGTACGTCCGCAACAATCTCAGCAAGCCCGGCGCGCTGACGCTGCTCGGCACGCCCATCGATCTCGGCCGCATCCGGTGTCCCGCGTATTTCGTCGCCGGCGCCGAGGACCATATCGTGCCCTGGCAGACGGCCTACCGCTCGGCACGCCTGCTGCCGAAGGCCGCCCGCTTCGTCCTCGGGCGCGCGGGCCATATCACCGCCGTGGTGTGTCCCACCGGGGGGCGGCGCAACCAGTACCTGGTCGGGGACTGCGCGGAGAGCGACGCCGACGCGTGGCTCGCCGCCCACACGCAGTCGCGCGAGGGCAGTTGGTGGCCGGACTGGGTCAAGTGGCTGACCGCAACATCTGGCGCGAAGCGGGCACCACCGACGCTGGGCAATCAACGGTATCTGCCGCTCATGGCGGCGCCGGGTCAGTACGTCCTGGAGGGGTAGTCCTCAGGATCAAAGGGTCGGCATCCATGCACATCGGTGACTACCTGGGACGGCGCGCGCTTTACACGCCCGATCGCATCGGTATCGTCGATGCCGGCAAGTCGCCGGCCTGGCGCCTGACCTTTGCCGCTGTCAACGAACGCGCCAACCGTTTTGCGAACTGGCTGCGCGACGCGGCCGGGATCGGACATGGGGATCGCGTCGCCATCCTGGCGCGCGACGGCCTTGAGCACATGGACTGCTTCTTCGCCTGTGGCAAGCTCGGAGCGATACACACGGCGCTGAACTGGCGGCTGCACTGGCGCGAGATGGAGACGATCGTGGCGCAGACGCGGCCACGGGTGCTCATCTACTGCGACGAGTTCCGCGAGGCCGTGACCGAGCTGCAGCGGGCGATATCGGAATCCGATCACGCCATCGGCCACTATCTGCACGTCAGCGGCGACGGCATGGAAGGCAGTCTGCAGTTCGAGTCGGCGCTGCAATCCGGCAGGAGCGCGCCGGTCTGCTGCGAGGCGGTCACGGAGGAGGATATCGCGGCGCTGATCTTCACCGGCGGCACCACCGGGCAGCCGAAGGGCGCGGCGGTTTCCCACCGGATGATCGCCTGGAATACGCTGAACACCGTGATCCATGATCTCCACCACGAGGACGTCTACCTGAACGTGTTCCCGCTGTTCCATACCGGCGGGCTTTTCGTCTACACGCTGCCGCAGGTGATACTGGGAGGCGTGACGGTGCTCATGCGGCAGTTCGACGCCGAGCGCGTGCTGCAGTTGATCGAAGCGGAGAAGGTCACGATGTTCGCCGGCGTTCCCACCATGTACCAGATGCTCACCCGCGCGCCAAACTGGGCGCAGGCCGATCTGGGCTCGCTGCGCTTCTGCGTCAGCGGCGGCGCGGCGCTGCCATTGGAACTCGTGGATCGCTACATGACCGAAAAAGGCGTGCGATTCAAGCAGGGTTTCGGCATGACCGAGTTCGGCCCGGGCGTGTTCGCGCTGGCACCGGAAGACGCCATACGCAAGGCCGGTTCGATCGGCCGGCCGAACTTTTTCGTCGACGCGCGCATCGTCGACCCGGATGGTGATGCAGTCGGTCCTGGTGAGGTCGGCGAACTGCTGCTGCGCGGCCCGTCGTGCTGCTCCGGCTACTTCGATCCCGACGGGCGGCGGCAACCGGTCACCGACAAGGACGGCTGGCTGCACACGGGCGACCTGGCGCGCCGTGATGAGGACGGGTATTACTACGTCGTCGATCGCAAGAAGGACATGTTCATCAGCGGCGGCGAGAACATTTATCCGCTGGAGATCGAGACGGCCCTCTACCATCATCCGGCCGTGCACATGTGCGCGGTGGTGGGCGTGCCGGATACGCGTTGGGGCGAGTGCGGCGTTGCCTGCGTCGTGCTGAAGACCGGCGCCGACGTCACCGAGACGGAGCTGATCGATTTCCTGGGCGAGCGCCTCGCGCGTTACAAGGTGCCCAAGCGCGTGGCCTTCATGGAGAGCATGCCGGTGTCCGCCGCGGGCAAGATACTGAAGCGTGAGTTGCGCCGACAGCTCACGGGACGTTCCTGACCTGCGCGCAGACACCGGCCAGGCAACAACTGTCGCACAACGGTCTCACCTTGCAGGCGACCTTGGCGTGACGGACTATGAGCGCGTGATACTCGTTGTAGAGCCGGGCATCACCGCGCAGCCCATGCTCGAACATGTGCCGCAGTGCCTCGTAGGACTCATCCCCGCGGCACAGGCCGAGGCGCGAGTAGACGCGGCGCGTGTAGGCGTCGATGACGAACACCGGTCTGGCGAAGGCATACAACACGATGTCATCGGCCGTCTCCGGGCCAACCCCGTTCACGGCAAGGATCTCGCGGCGCAGGACGCCGGTCGGTAGCCTGCTCAGCGACTCGATGCCGCCATTCTCCAGGTACCAGCGGCAAAGATTCTGCAGCCGCCTCGCCTTGACGTTGAAATAGCCCGACGGGCGAATCAGTTCCGCAAGCCTCGCCGATGGCATCCCGGCTATCCGGCCGGCATCGAGAGACCCGGCGGCGGCGAGGTTTGCGATGGCGCGCTCGACATTCGCCCAGGCCGCGTTCTGGGTGAGCACCGCCCCGACCATGACCTCGAAGGCCGTGACGCCGGGCCACCAGTGCTGTGGCCCGTAACGCCGGTGGAGACGCTGGTAGACGGCGCGCAGCGAGACCCGGGGTGTTTTCATCCGCCGCGGCGCGGAGGTTTGCGGCCCGGCGCGCGCGGCACGGCGGCCCCTCCCTGGCCGGCGGCGGGAGACGAACGCCTTGCCGGCCCGCGCGCGGCCGTGGCTGATTGCCCCCGGCCCTCCGCGCGTTGACCCGCGGCCGGGCCGTGACGTTTCGGGGCGGTCCGGGGCCGGGTGCTCGTCCACTCATCCTCGGACGCACGAGCGGATCGGGAGACCGCGGTCCGACGCCCCGCCCCGCCCTTACTGCGCCCGCCTGCACGCGCGCGTTTGGCGACGGCCGTCTCGCGCCTGACCTTGTTGCGCTTCGCCGCCTCGTCGAGCTCAATGCCGGCCACGGCGATCAGGGCGTCGACCTCCGCGGGCCCGAGCTCCCACCAGCGGCCAGCGCGCTGATCCCGCGGCAGACTGATCGGCCCGTATCGAACCCGCGTGAGGCGGCTCACCTTCAACCCTTGGGACTCCCAGAGTCGCCGCACCTCGCGGTTGCGTCCTTCGCGCAGCGTCACGTGGTACCAGTGATTGGCGCCCTCCCCGCCGGCGTCGGTGATCGCGTCGAATCTCGCGACGCCGTCCTCCAGCGGCACGCCAGCGCGCAGGCGCTCGAGCACCTCGGGCCTGACCTCCCCCAGCACGCGCACCGCGTACTCGCGCTCCACGCCGGTGGAGGGGTGCATCAGGCGGTGCGCGAGCTCGCCGTCGGTGCTGAAGAGCAGCAGGCCGGTGGTGTTGAAATCGAGCCGCCCGATGCTGAGCCAGCGCCCGCCGCGCGCGCCGGGCAGATCCTCGTACACCGTCGGCCGCCCCTGCTCATCGCTGCGGGAGCAGACCTTGCCGGCGGGCTTGTGATAACCGATGACGCGCAGTACGCGCCTGTAGAGCCGCCCGGACGGCACCAGCCGGCCGTCGACACGGACCTCGTCACCGGTCTCGACGATGTCGCCGAGAGCGGCGATCCTGCCGTTTATCGACACACGCCCCGCCTCGATCCACGTCTCCATCAGGCGACGCGAACCCAGACCGGCGCGGGCGAGAACCTTATGCAGACGTTCGCTGGCGATCATTGCGAAGGACTATCGACCGGGCGACCGGTTGCGCGCGCGGCCACGACACCGCTCGTGCATGAATATCGATCCGCGGCTGGCTGGCGGTGTCAGCCGCCTAGTCCGCGGCGGCGTGCGGCATCCGCCGCTCGCCGTCTTCACCGTCCGCGGCGGGGTCGTCGGAGCTGGAACGGGCGCCGCCTTTGCCGGCCGAGGCATCGATCTCCTCGGCGTCGCCATCCTCTGCCGACTCCTCGCCCCCCACGGCGCTCGCCTGAGCGGCGGCCTGCTCCCGCGGCCAGTCCGCCTCGTCGGTATCTGCCGCGCCGGCGCCGCCGTCCCCCGCATCGTCGTCCGGTCCGGTTGTTTCGAATGCGTCTGCCGCGCGGGCCGGTGCGCCGCGCGAGGCGGCCATCGGATTGCCGAACAGGTCGAGGTTGATGTCGTCGATGTCGCGCAATTCCGCGAGGCTCGGCAGCTCCGAGAGGCTGCCCAGGTTGAAGTAATCAAGGAACTGCCTGGTCGTTGCGTACACGGCGGGCCGACCCGGGACGTCGCGATGCCCGACCACCCGCACCCATTCCCGCTCGGTGAGCGCCTTCATGATGCTGGCGCCGACCGCCACGCCGCGGATGTCCTCGATCTCGCCGCGCGTGATCGGCTGCCTGTAGGCGATGATCGCAAGCGTCTCGAGCAATGCACGCGAATATTTCTGCGGGCGCTCCTCCCAGAGCCTGTTGACCCAGGGCGCGATATCCGCGCGCGTCTGGAACCGGTAACCGCTGGCGACCTCCACGAGCTGGACGCCTCGATCGGCGTACTCCTGCTGCAGCGAATCGAGCGCCGCCTTCACGGCGGCGCGATCGGGCCGCTCGCCCTGCTCATCGACGAGGTCGCCGGAAAAGATATCGAGCATGCGTTCGATCGACACCGGCTCGCTGGACACGAGCAACACCGCTTCCAGAATCTGCTTCAACTTGTCCATGGTATTCATCTCAACCAACCGCCTTCACGTAAATCGGCCCGAACATCTCGTTCTGCACCATCTCTATCAGGTGCTCCTTGAGCAGCTCGAGAATGGCGAGTAGCGTGACGACCACGCCGGCGCGCCCTTCCTGCACGTCGAAGAGCCGCACGAAGTCGATGAACTCGCCGCTGTGCGCACGATCCAGCACGATGGCCATCCGCTCCCGCACCGACAGCGGTTCGCGCTGCACGTGATGACTGGAGAACAGGCTTGCGCGCGTGAGCACCTCGGTGAAGACCGCCAGCAGTTCCTGCAGCGATACGCTCGGCGGCGGCGCGGTGCTCCGCCGTTCCGGAAAAGGCACCACCACCGACCAGTGATCGCGCTCCAGGCGCGGCAGTTGCTCGAGATCCTCGGCCGCCTTCTTGTAGCGCTCGTATTCCTGCAGGCGGCGCACGAGTTCGGCGCGCGGGTCCTCTTCCTCCGCCGCCTCCACGGGCCGCGGCAGCAGCATCCGCGATTTTATCTCCGCGAGCATCGCGGCCATCACCAGGTACTCGGCTGCCAGCTCCAGTTGCATGTCCTGCATCAATTCGATGTAGGACATGTACTGGCGCGTGATCCGGGCGATCGGAATGTCCAGAATGTCGAGGTTCTGCCGCTTGATGAGATACAGCAGCAGATCGAGCGGTCCTTCGAAGGTCTCCTCCAGGAACACCGCCAGCGCATCGGGCGGGATGTAGAGGTCCCTGGGCATCTCGGTGAGCGGCACGCCCTGCACGACGGCAAATGGCATCTCCTCCTGCTCCGGATGCGCGGGATGGGCGAGATCGTTTCCCGTGCTCATCTGTTCACGACCGCGGCGCGATCGCCCCGGGGATGCCGGCGGCAACGGCGCGAGTGGATGATATGGGGTTCTTGCATGGGACCACCACGGTCTTCAGCGGTAGGACATGCCCATGGCCTCGCGTACGTCCTCCATGGCCTGGCGCGCGGTCTCGCGGGCCTTCTCGCAGCCCTCGTCGATGATGTTGCGCACGGCGTCCAGGTCCTCGAGATACTCGGCGCTGCGCTCCCTTATCGGCTTCAACTCCTTCAGAATGGCGTCGATGACCGGCTGCTTGCACTCGATGCAGCCGATCCCCGCGCTGCGGCAACCCTGCTGTACCCAGTTCCTGGTCTCCGGCGAGGAGTAGATCAGGTGGAATTTCCACACCGGGCACTTGTCCGGATCCCCCGGGTCGGTGCGGCGCACGCGCTGCGGGTCCGTCGGCATCGTGCGCAGCTTCTTCTCGACCTCCTCGGGCGGCTCGCGCAGCCCGATGGTGTTGCCGTAGGACTTGGACATCTTCTCCCCGTCTATACCGGGCACCCTGGATTCCGGTGTCAGCAGCGACTGCGGCTCCGCCAGGATCACCTTGCCGCCACCCTCGAGATAGCCGAGCAACCGCTCCCGGTCGCCAATGCTGATGTTCTGCTGCGCCGCCAACAGGGCCTTGGCGCGATCGAGCGCGTCGGCATCGCCTGCCTCCTGGTACTTCGTGCGCAACTCGTTGTAGAGCGTGGCGTTTTTCTTGCCCATCTTTTTGGCCGCGGCCTCGGCCTTGTCTTCGAAGCCCGGCTCCCGGCCGTAAAGGAAATTGAAGCGGCGGGCGACCTCGCGCGCCAGCTCTATGTGCGCCACCTGATCCTCGCCGACCGGCACGTGGCCGGCGCGATAGATGAGTACGTCGGCGGCCTGCAGCAGGGGATAGCCCAGAAATCCGTAGGTCGAGAGGTCCTTGCTCCTCAACCGCTCCTGCTGGTCTTTGTAGGAAGGCACCCGCTCCAGCCAGCCGAGCGGCGTGATCATCGAAAGCAGCAGGTGCAGCTCCGCGTGTTCCGGCACCCGGGACTGTATGAATATCGTGGCCTCCCCGGGGTTGATACCCACCGCCAGCCAGTCCACCACGAGGTCCAGGACCGACTGCGAGATGATGGAAGTGTCCTCGTACTGGGTCGTCAGCGCGTGCCAGTCGGCAACGAAGAAGTAGCATTCGTACTCGTGCTGCAGCACGGCCCAGTTCTTCAGTACGCCGTGGTAATGGCCGAGATGGAGTTGGCCCGTCGGGCGCATCCCTGACACGACCCGACGGTTAGCGGACATGTTCAATCGCGTCACTCCTCGTTGGCGTCATTCTCTTTGTTCTCGCCCGCCCCACCGTCGCAATCAGCCGGGGAGCAGAGAGTACACCAGATGCAGTCCGCCTTGCAGGAGCGGATTCAGCACGGCGCTCAGCCAGCCCGTTGCCAGCAGGAGCACGATGATGACCAGGCCGAAGGGCTCTAATTTACTGTAAGTAATGGCAATTTTCCGTGGCAGCAGCGCCGTGGCGACACGCCCGCCATCGAGCGGCAACAACGGCAGCAGATTGAAGACCGCCAGCGCGAGATTGGCGACGATACCCACCTGCGCCATCGCGATCACCGCCTCGGCCAGTCCGCGTCCGGAGCCCCTGAGCCCGTCCGCCACCCAGACCATTCCCACCCAGAACAGTATCTGCGCCACGTTGGCCCCTGGGCCGGCCAGCGCCACCAGCACCAGATCCCGGCGCAACTTTTTGAAATTCCGCCAGTCGATGGGGACGGGCTTGGCCCAGCCGAAGATGAAGCCCGCCTTCGTCACGAGCAGCAGCGCAGGCACCAGCAGGGTCCCGACCGGATCGACGTGCTTGAAGGGGTTGGCCGTCAGCCGGCCCTGCATTGCGGCCGTCGGGTCGCCCAGCCACTTCGCCACCACGCCGTGTCCCACCTCGTGCAGGGTCACCGCGAAGATGATCGGCACCGCGCTCAACAGGATCTCCAGTAGCATCTCCAACATGGTCAGCAGGTGGTCCGTGGCGGATCTGTATCAAAAGGCCTCCGGCAGTCTGATGACGGCCAGATAGACAGCGACAATCAGGCAGACCGCGAATCCCGCGACCCCCAGTCGGCCAATCCAGTAGAGGGCCGGCCAGCGGTGGTCGCCGAAACCCCACGCGCCCAGCGCCGCGCCCAGGCAGATCCAGCCGTAGCCGAGCCAGCGGCCGGCGGCAACGATCTCGGGTCCGCTCCTCGCGGTACCGAGATGGCCGATGAGTGCGCGCGCGAGGCCGGTGACCACGAGGGCGGCGAGCACAGCCATGCCGAGACGCGCATAGCGATGTAGCCCGGTCGTCATCGCCGCCTCCCCGTCATGCGCCCAGCGCGGATACGTCGCCGGCACCCACGCGCAGCACGCGCGGAGCCCCCTCGGAGATGTCGATGACGCTGCTCGGCTCGAGTCCGGTATTGCCACCGTCAACGATCAGATCCACCAGCTTCCCCACCCTCGCCTGCACGTCCTCGGGATCATTCATCGGCATGTCGGCACCGGGCAACTGCGCCGTGGTGCTCATGAGCGGCTCGCCCAGGGCCTCGAGCAGTGCCTGCACGATGCGGTGGTCGGGCACCCGCAGGCCGATGGTCTTGCGCTTGGGGTTCTGCAGCCGGCGCGGCACCTCGTGCGTGGCCTTGAGCAGGAAGGTATAGGGGCCAGGCGTCAGCAATTTCATCAGCCGGAAGGACGGGTTGTCGACCCGTGCGTAATTCGCCAGCTGCGAGAGGTCGCGGCAGACGAGCGTGAAATTGTGGTCCTCCTCCAGTCGGCGGATGCGGCGTATGCGCTCCTGCGCCTCCTTCTCGCCGACGCGGCACCCGAACGCGTAGCAGGAGTCGGTCGGATACACGATGACCCCGCCGTCGCACAGCACGGCGACGGCCTGCTCGATGAGGCGTTTCTCCGGGTTCCTCGGGTGTATGTGTAAGGTTATGCTCATCGGGGTCGCCACGCGCCGCCGGCAGGCGCTTCAACACCGCGGCCGACGTCAGTTTGCCCTGATCGCGCCCCCGACAAAAGGCTTGATCTTGCGTTCGATTTACGGACGCCGGCGGACACCGTCGCCCGGCGGCGGGCGCATAGAGGGCGCTGCCGGTTTTCGGTATGATGCCGCCCACACGAGACCCGCGGCCAGCCATGAAGTTTCTCCTCGACCAGTTTCCCATCATCGCCTTCTTCGTCGCGTACTTTTTCCCGCCGGGGGGCACCAAGGCCATCTTCTTCGCGACCGCGGTGGCGATCCCGGCCTCGCTGCTGCAGGTGATCGCGCACCGCGTCATGTACCGGCGCTTCGACAAGGGCCAACTGGTCACGCTCGCACTACTGGTCGTGCTCGGCGGGGCCACGCTGCTGCTGCAGGACAAGCGCTACATCATGTGGAAGCCCACGGCGGTGTACTGGCTCTTCGCCGCCGTGTTCCTCGGCAGCCAGTTCATCGGCGCCAAGCCCGTCGCCGAACGCATGATGGGGCACGTCATGGCGGCGCCGCGGCGGATCTGGATGCGGGTGAATGCCGCCTGGGCGGTATTCTTCACCGCGCTCGGGGTCCTGAACCTTTATGTCGCCATGCGCTACAGCGAGGCCGCATGGGTGAAGTTCAAATTGTTCGGGGTGCTCGGCCTGCTGCTGCTGTTCGCACTCGCGCAGACCGTGTATCTCTCCCGCCACAGTGAACTGAAGGAAGAACCAAGGGGCTGAACCATGCTTTACGTCATCATCGGCGAAGACAACGAGAACAGCCTGGAGAAACGCCTGCAGGTGCGGCCGCGCCACCTTGAGCGGTTGAACCGGCTCCGGGACGAGGGCCGGATGATCCTGGCCGGCCCGTTCCCCGCCATCGACAGTCCCGACCCGGGACCCGCGGGTTTCACCGGCAGCATGATCGTCGCCGAGTTCGAATCACTCGCCGCCGCCCGGGCATGGGCGGATGCGGACCCCTATCTTGCGGAGGGCGTCTACAAGCGGGTCGACGTCAGGCCCTTCAGGAAGACGCTCCCCTAGCAGCATGAGCGCGAACGATCGCATCGAGCGCATGCGCGCCCGCCTGCACGAGGCCTTGCGGCCGACCGTGATGGACGTCGTCGACGAGAGCCACCTGCACGCCGGCCACGCCGGGGCGCAGAGCGGACGCGGGCACTACCGCCTGCGCATCGTCTCGCGCCAGTTCGAAGGGCTGTTGCCGCTCGCGCGCCACCGCGCCGTGTACGAAGCGCTGGGCGAGTTGATGGTGACGGACATCCACGCCCTCAGCATCCAGGCACTCACACCCGAGGAGACCCAGCCCCGCTGAGCGCGCGCGGCGTAGGATAATGGCGGCAAGACCCAAGATAGCGTGGGAGTCCGCCGACCATGCCTCTTGCCTCTATCACGGCGACCGGCTCGAGGTCATGGCCGCGCTGCCGGACGCCAGCGTCGACTGCATCTGGACCGACCCTCCGTACTTCCTCTCCAACGACGGCACGACCTGCATTGCGGGCCGGCGCGCGAAGGTCAACAAGGGCGAGTGGGACCGCAGCCGCGGCGTGGCCCATGACCATGCCGTCAACCGCGAGTGGCTGCAGGCCTGTCATCGCCTGCTCAAGCCCTCCGGTACGATCTGGGTGAGCGGCACGCTGCACGTCTACCTGAGCGTGGGCATGGCGATGATGGAGGCCGGTTACCGGATCATCAACGACATCGTCTGGGAGAAGCCCAATCCGCCACCGAATCTCGGCTGCCGCTGTTTCACGCACAGCACCGAGGTGATCCTGTGGGCCACCAAGGCCGCCCGCGGCGGCAAGGAACGGCACGTGTTCAACTACGCCGCGATGAAGGCCGAGAACGAGGGGCGCCAGATGAAGAACGTCTGGCGAATGGCGGCGCCGGGACGCGCGGAGAAATCCCACGGCAGCCACCCCACGCAGAAGCCGCTCGCCCTCATCGAGCGCTGTCTGCGCGCCAGCACGCATCCCGGGGATCTCGTCTTCGATCCGTTCGCGGGCTCGGGCAGCACAGGTGTGGCCGCCCTGTCGCTGGGCCGTCGGTTCTTCGGCTGTGAACTGGAGTCGCGCTACGTCAACCTCGCGCGCGCGCGCCTGCGCGCCGTCGATCCCGCGGACAGCTGATACCATTGCCGGCATGAGCGAGACGCTGGAACTGGCCAAGGCACTGATCAACCGGCCGTCGGTGACCCCGGATGACGCGGCCTGCCAGGCGATCGTCGCGGCACGCCTGCGCAAGCTCGGCTTCGCCGTCGAGGCCATGATGTTCGGCGAGGTCGACAACCTGTGGGCACGTCGCGGTCGCGCGCGGCCGTTGCTGGCGTTCGCGGGCCACACCGACGTGGTTACGCCCGGTCCGCGCGACGCCTGGACCTCCGATCCGTTCGTGCCCGAGGTCAGGGACGGCATGCTCTACGGGCGCGGCGCCGCCGACATGAAGAGCAGCATCGCCGCGATGGTGGTGGCCGTGGAACGCTTCGTGGCCCGCCACCCGGATCATCGCGGATCGATCGCCTTCCTGCTCACGAGCGACGAGGAAGGACCGTCGGTGGACGGCACGGTCAAGGTCGTCGAGAAGCTCGAGCAGCGCGGCGAGAAGATCGACTGGTGCCTGGTCGGTGAGCCGTCGTCGGAGTCGCGGCTGGGAGACGTGATCAAGAATGGGCGTCGTGGCTCCCTGAACGGCGTGCTCACGGTGCAGGGGGTCCAGGGTCACGTGGCCTATCCCCACCTGGCCCGAAACCCGATACACGCCGTCGCGCCGGCGCTGGCAGAGCTCGCCCGCATCGAATGGGATCGCGGCAACGATCATTTCCCGCCGACGGGCTTCCAGATCTCCAATATCAACGGCGGCACCGGCGCCGAGAACGTCATCCCCGGCTCCGTCGAGGTTCTCTTCAATTTCCGCTTCTCCACCGAGCAGACCGCCGCGAGCCTGCAGGCGCGCGTCGAAGAGGTGTTACGGGGCCACGAGCTGGACTACGAGCTGAACTGGCGACTGTCCGGAGACCCGTTTCTCACCTCCGCCGGCGAGCTCGTGGACGCCGCGCGCAAGGCGATCAGGGAGGTCACCGGGGTAGAGACGCAGCTGTCGACCGGCGGCGGCACCTCCGACGGCCGGTTCATCGCTCCGACCGGCGCGCAGGTGCTGGAAGTGGGGCCGGTCAACAGCACCATCCACAAGATTGACGAGTGTATTCCCGTCGCCGACATCGAGGCCCTTGCCGAGGTCTACGAGCGAGTGCTGGCAGGGCTCCTGGCCTGATGAGGCCTCACCGGCCGCCCCGCGCGCTCCAGCTGCCAGAGCGGCACGCCCGAGCCGCTGCGCAGCCACAGGCCCGCTCCGACCTCGATGAACGAGCGTCGCAGGCGCGCCCGGTACCAGAGGGCTGGACGGAGGTGCACCTCGGCATCCGTGCGCGCGCGATCGGCGTGGTATCGCCAGTCCTCGAGGGTCAGCGCGTTGAAGTACAGCACGCCCTCGCTCAGGCGCGCGAGATTGGCCAGCGCGCGCGCCGCAGCCCTGTCCCCGAGATACTGCAGCACGCCGTTGCAGATGACTAGCTGAAACTTGTAGCGCGCGGCGTAGCGATCGATGCTGCCCCGCGTCCAGCCGAAACGCCGGCAGAGGTAATCGCTGTACTCCAGGCCGGTGTAGGTGGCAGAAGGCAAGTGCCGCCTGAAAGGCGCGCGCAGCCAGCCGCAGCCGCAGCCGGCGTCGAGGATCCGCCGCACGGGAAGATCCAGATAGCCGAGGTATGCGGCGATGAACCGCGCCACCCGGCGCATGTCATCGCGACTGTTCACCGCCGTGCGCGGATCGAGGTAGTAGCGCCGGTAGTAGTCCTGGTCGAAGCGCGCGGCGCGCGCTGGTCTCGTGGCTGCCATTCCCCTACATGTGCCGGATGATGGCCTCACCGAACCCGGAGGTCGTCACCAGGATCGCGCCGGGCAGCAAACGCTGCATTTCCTCTTCGACGTCGGTCTTCGACCGGTGCTCCGCGGCGTGGCCCTTGCGCGGGGTGATGCCCGCGCGCACGCGCGCGAGATCGAAGGTGACGGTCTTGGCGGCAATCGCGCCGGCGACGCCCTTGATGATGAGATCGGCGGCCTCCTTCCACCCGAGGTGCCGCAGCATCATCTCCGCGGAGAGGATGATCGATCCGGGATTCACCCTGTTCTTGCCCGCGAACGACGGCGCCGAACCGTGCGTGGCCTCGAACACCGCCGCCCTGTCACCGATGTTGCCGCCCGGCGCGATGCCCAGGCCGCCCACCTGCGCCGCCAGCGCATCGGAGATGTAATCGCCGTTCAGATTCAACGTTGCGATGACGTCGTAGTCTTCCGGCTTGAGCAGGATCTGCTGGAGGAAATTGTCCGCGATGACGTCCTTGATGACGATCTCATGGCCGTTGCGCGGATTCCTCACGGTGCACCACGGTCCGTCGCCGATGAGCCGCGCTCCGAACTCCCCGCAGGCGAGCTCGTAGGCCCAGTTGCGGAAGGCGCCCTCCGTGTACTTCATGATGTTGCCCTTGTGCACGATGGTCACCGAGCGGCTGTCGTTGTCGAGCGCGTACTGCAGCGCGCGGCGGACGAGCCGGATGGTCCCCGCCTTCGAGACGTGCTTCACACCCACACCGCACTGCTCGGTGAAGGGCATGTTCGTCACGCCCATTTCGGTGCGAAGAAAGTCGATGAACTTCCTCGCCTGCGGGGAACCGGCCGGCCATTCGATGCCGGTGTAGACGTCCTCGGTGGCCTCGCGGAAGATCACCATGTCGGTGCCGCCATTCTGCTTCATGGGCGAATCCACGCCCGGGAAATACCGTATCGGCCGGCATATCGCATACAGATCCAGCACCTGGCGGATGGTGACGTTGAGCGAGCGCTTGCCCTCGGCGACCGGCGTGGTGAGCGGCCCCTTGATGCCGACGACGCAATCGGCGTAGGCATCCAGCGTCTCCTGCGGCAGATTCACGTCGTCGCCGTAGAGCTTCTGGGCCTTTTCACCCGCATAGACCTCCATCCAGGCGATGGCGCGTGACCTGCCGTATGCCTTGCTCACCGCCGCGTCGACCACGCGGCGCATGACGGGGGTGACGTCCACGCCGATGCCGTCGCCCTCGACGAAAGGGATAATCGGGTGGCTCGGAACGTTCAGGCTGAAGTCCGCGTTGATCGTGATGCGCTCCCCCTGCGCAGGTATGAGTATTTTCTCGTAGGCCATGAGTCTCGGGAGTTGTTCTCGGCAGTGGCGTAGGGCGAAACGCTTACGATAACCGGTCGCGTGCGACGGCGCCACATCGTGCAAAGCGAAATTGCATTGTCGCACGTGGAACGCCGCCAGCGATGCCGTCATTGCGCGAGCGATACCCCCACGCAAGAAAAAACCCGTCCGGCGTTCGCGCGCCGGACGGGTTGGCAGGAGTACTACTCGGTCGGCGTCACGCGCCGTCGATTAATGATGGAACTGTTCTTCCTCGGTCGAGCCGGTCAGCGCGGTCACCGACGAGGCACCGCCCTGGATGACGGTGGTGACGTCGTCGAAGTAGCCCGTGCCCACTTCCTGCTGGTGCGACACGAACGTGTAGCCCCGATCGCGGGCCGCGAACTCCGGCTCCTGCACCTTTTCGACGTAGGCGGACATGCCACGGTGCACGTAGTCCTGCGCCAGGTCGAACATGTTGTACCACATGCTGTGGATGCCAGCGAGCGTGATGAACTGGTACTTGTAACCCATCGCACCGAGTTCGCGCTGGAACTTGGCGATCGTGGAATCGTCGAGGTTCTTCTTCCAGTTGAACGACGGCGAGCAGTTGTACGCCAGCAGCTGATCCGGGTTCTGCTTCTTCAGCGCCTCTGCGAACTTCCTGGCGAACTCGAGATCCGGCGTGCCGGTTTCGCACCACACCAGGTCGGCGTACGGAGCGTAGGCCAGGCCACGGCTGATGGCCTGCTGCAAGCCCTTCTTCGTCTTGTAGAAGCCTTCGGAGGTGCGCTCGCCGGTGAGGAACGGTTTGTCGTTCTCGTCGCAGTCGCTGGTGAGCAGATCGGCTGCCTCGGCGTCGGTGCGGGCCAGGATCAGCGTCGGCACGCCCAGCGTATCGCTGGCCAGGCGGGCAGCGATGAGCTTCTGCACCGCTTCCTGGGAGGGCACGAGCACCTTGCCGCCCATGTGGCCGCACTTCTTGACCGATGCGAGCTGGTCCTCGAAGTGCACACCGGCAGCACCGGCCCTGATCATCGCCTTCATGAGCTCGAAGGCGTTGAGCACGCCGCCGAACCCCGCCTCGGCGTCAGCGACGATCGGCGCGAAGTAATCGACGTAGCCCTTGTCGCCGGGCATGACCCCCCTGGCGCACTGGATCTCGTCGGCGCGCTTGAAGCTGTTGTTGATGCGCTCGACCACTGCCGGGACGGAATTCACCGGGTACAGCGACTGGTCGGGGTACATCGTCATGTAGGTGTTGTTGTCGGCGGCGACCTGCCAGCCGGACAGGTAGATGGCCTTGATGCCGGCCTTCACCTGCTGCATCGCCTGACCGCCGGTCAGCGCGCCCAGGCAGTTGATGTAGGGCTCGGCGTGGATGGAGCGGAAGAGCTTCTCGGCGCCGCGCTTGGCGAGCGTGTACTCGATCGGCATCGAGCCGCGCAGTCGCACCACGTCGGCGGCGGCGTAGCCGCGCCTGACGTTCTTCCAGCGCGGGCTGTTCGCCCACTCCTGTTCCACCTGCTTCACTGCTTCCTGAAATTTCGGATTGTTCGACATAACCAGTTTTCTCCTGCCAGTGTGCGTCAGGCCAATAGGCCGTAGGCCTCCAAGGTCAAAAAGTTCGGCAGCCGCTTCCCAGTCACCATTTTGTCCAAGAGCTCCGCGGCCTCTTTGTAATTGCGGGACTGGTAGAGCACGTCGCCCAACTGCCGACGAATGATTTGCAGATCCTCTGCGAGCAGTTCCCTGAACATCTCGACAGTGACCCGGCGCCCGTCCTCGAGCACGCCCTTGGGATGCCGTATCCACTGCCAGATCTGCGCACGGGAAATCTCCGCCGTCGCAGCGTCCTCCATCAGATTGGCGATCGGGACGGCGCCCCGGCCGCTCAACCACGATTCGGTGTACCTCAACGCCGCGCTCACGTTGTTGATGAGGCCGCGTATGGTGATGGTCCCTGCCGGGACCTTCAACAGATCCGCCGCCGTCACGTGAACGTCCTCACGCAGGTTCTGCACCTGGTTCGGTCCGGGCATGAGCTTGTCGAACACCTCGCGCGCCAGCGGCACCAACAGCGGATGCGCGACCCAGGTGCCGTCGTGCCCGGCCTTCACCTCCCGTTCCTTGTCGGCACGCACCTTGGCGAGCGCCGCCTCGTTGGCGAGGTGATCGTCCTTGATGGGGATCTGCGCCGCCATTCCGCCCATGGCGTGCGCGCCGCGCCGGTGGCAAGTTTGTATGAGCAGGTGCGAATAGGATTTCAGGAAGTGCTGATCCATGGTCAGCTGCGCGCGATCGGGCAGCACGAACTCCGGGTGGTTGCGCATGCACTTGATGAAGCTGAATACGTAGTCCCAGCGGCCGCAGTTCAGACCGACGGCGTGATCGCGCAGTTCGTAGAGGATCTCGTGCATCTCGAAGACCGCGGTCAGCGTCTCGACCAGCGCCGTGGCCTTGATCGTGCCGCGCAGGATGCCGAGGGTGTCCTGGGCGAAATTGAACACCTCGTTCCACAGCCGCGCCTCGCGGTGGCTCTCCATCTTCGGCAGATAGAAAAACGGACCGGCACCGTTGTCGATGAGGGCCCTGGCGTTGTGGAAGAAGAACAGGCCGAAATCGAACAGTCCGGCGGGGATGGCCTCGCCGTTCAGCAGGCAATGCCCCTCGTGCAGGTGCCAGCCACGCGGCCGCACGATGAGCGTCGCCGTCTGTGGATTCAGCCGGTAGGTCTTGCCCTCCGGGCCGCGAAAGTCGATGGTGCCGCGGACGGCGTCGTAGAGATTGACCTGGCCGTCCATCATCTGCTCCCAGGTGGGGCTGGACGAATCCTCGAAATCGGCCATGAAGGTGTTGGCGCCTGAGTTCAGCGCGTTGATCACCATCTTGCGATCCACCGGCCCGGTGATCTCCACGCGCCGGTCCTGCAGCGGCGGCGGCACGCCGGCAACACTCCACTCGCCCTCGCGGACGTGCCTGGTCTCCGGCAGGAAGTCCGGCAGTCCGCCGGCATCGAAGTACTCCTGGCGGCGGATGCGGATGTTCAGCAACTCCTTGCAGCGGGGGCCGAAACGCATGGCCAGCTCTTCCACGAAGCCGAGGGCGTCGGGCGTGAGCAGCTCGGCATAACGCCGGGTCACCGGTCCGATTATCACCAGGCCGGACTGAAATGCGGTTCTGACGATTGCGCTCATATCCGTCACCGCTCCTCCGTAGCTGTCGGCCCCAATGGAAACGGGGCGAAATTTCAATCAGATGATACCGAATTTAGGTTGCGGCGCACCATTTGACAAGGCAATTTTTTCAATGTTTAGTATTGACCTAACCAATAGTGAGTTTCCGTGCGTGCCCAACCGGGACCAGCGCTTCTACTACAAACAGGATCGGCTCAAGCAGCTCCGGGCATTCTGTTACAGTGCCGAGACCGGGCGCATCTCGAAGGCCGCGGAGCGAATGTTCCTCAGCCAACCCTCCGTCTCCCTGCTCGTGCAGGCCCTGGAGAAGGACCTGAGCGTCAAGCTTTTCGAGCGCAACGGGCCCCGTATCCAGCTCACCCCCCAGGGACGGCTGCTCTACGAGCTGGCCGCCCCCCTGGTCGAGGGCATGGAGGCGCTGCCGGCGACCTTCGCGGAAAAGTCCCAGAACATCGTCTCCGGCGAATTGCGCATCGCGGCCGGCGAAACGGCCATCCTCTACATCCTGCCGGAGGTCATGAAGCAGTTCACGGAGTCCTACCCGGCCGTGCACTTCAATCTCCACAACGTCACCGCGCGCGACGGCCTCGCGCTGCTGCGGGCGAACGAGGCGGAGTTCATGGTCGGCACCCTGCTGGAGATGTCCGACGACATCGAGTACCGCCCGCTCGGGGCCTACGATCCCATGCTCATCACCCCGCGCGGCCATCCGCTGGCCTCCCGCAAGGACATCACCCTGGAGGACATCGCCGCCCATGGCCTCATCCTGCCTCCCCGCCACCTCTCCAGCTCGCGCATGGTCGACCTGGTGTTCGAACAGCACCACGTGCCCTACCAGATCCGCCTCGAGGCCGGCGGCTGGGAGGTCATCAAGCAGTTCGTGGCGCGCGGGCTGGGTATTTCCATCTGCGCGAGCCTGTGCCTGACGGGCAACGAGGACCTCGCGGCCATCCCGGTCGGGCACTACTTCCCGCGCCGGAACTACGGGATCATCCTCCGCAAGGGCAAGCATCTGAGCCCCGCCGGCCGGCATTTCATCGACCTGCTGTCGCGGACGAACCTGAAGGCGAATCCGGCGGTCAAACCTGTGCGCCTCTCCCTGCCCCGGCGCTTGTCAAAAGGCGGAAAACGCGACATATAATGACTCAGGGGTCTCGGTAGCGGGTTCCGGGGTTTTCGGTATGAGCGAGAAACCAGTTACGCGACGTGACGACGGGTTGGCGCTGGAGGAGGCGCGGCCGCGCGTCAAGCGTCCGCCGCTGTACAACGTGGTGCTGCTGAACGACGATTTCACGCCCATGGAGTTCGTCGTTCACATCCTCGAACGCTTCTTTTCCAAGGACCGCCCGAGCGCGACCCGCATCATGCTCGAGGTGCACACGCGCGGCAAGGGAGTCTGCGGCGCATACACCCACGAGATCGCCGAGACCAAGGTCGCGCAGGTGAACGCCTTTTCGCGCGAGAATCAGCATCCACTGCTCTGTACCCTTGAACCCGTCTAATCTTGAAAGGGGTTTGAAACGTGCTTAGCCGCGAACTCGAAGTCACATTGAATCAGGCATTCAAGGCGGCACGGGAACAGCGCCATGAATTCATGACCGTCGAGCATCTGCTGCTTGCCCTGCTCGACAACCCATCGGCGACCAAGGTGCTCAAGGCCTGCGGTGCCAATCTCGCCCAGTTGCGCAACGAGTTGAACGCCTTTCTGCGCGAGAACTCCCCGGTACTGCCGGAGGACGACGATCGCGAAACGCAGCCGACGCTCGGCTTCCAGCGCGTGCTGCAGCGCGCCGTGTTCCACGTCCAGTCCTCGGGCAAGAAGGAGGTCACCGGCGCCAACGTCCTGGTCGCCATCTTCAGCGAGCGGGAGTCGCACGCCGTGTACCTTCTCGGCCGGCAGAACGTCGCTCGCCTGGACGTCGTCAACTACATCTCGCACGGCATCTCCAAGGTCGGGGAGGACGGCCAGGGGAGCGAGTCCGCGGCCAACTCCGAAGACGACGGCGAGCAGCCCGACCCCAACAAGTCCGCGCTCGAGCAATACTGCGTGAACCTCAACGAGCAGGCGCGCCGCGGCAAGATCGACCCGCTCATTGGACGCGCGCTGGAGGTGGAGCGCACCATCCAGGTGCTTTGCCGCCGCCGCAAGAACAATCCCCTGTTCGTCGGCGAGGCCGGCGTGGGCAAGACGGCGATCGCCGAGGGACTGGCGAAAAAGATCGTGGAGAGCGAAGTTCCGGACGTCCTCAGGGACTCCACCATCTACGCACTGGACCTGGGCGCGTTGCTGGCGGGCACCAAGTACCGCGGCGACTTCGAGAAGCGTTTCAAGAACGTGCTGGCGCAACTCGGCAAGGACCCCGGGTCGATCCTGTTCATCGACGAGATCCACACGATCATCGGGGCCGGGGCCGCCTCCGGCGGTGTCATGGACGCCTCCAACCTCATCAAGCCGATACTGGCCTCCGGAGATCTGAAGTGCATCGGCTCGACCACCTACCAGGAGTACCGCGGGATCTTCGAGAAGGATCGGGCACTGTCGCGCCGCTTCCAGAAGATCGACATCTCCGAGCCCTCCGTGGAGGACAGCGTGAAGATCCTGATGGGACTGCGTTCGCGCTTCGAAGAGCACCATCAGGTCAAGTACACCAACCAGGCGTTGCGCTCGGCGGTGGAACTGACGAATCGCTACATCACCGACCGGCATCTGCCCGACAAGGCCATCGACGTCATCGACGAGGCCGGCGCCGCCCAGCAGCTGCTCGCTCCGTCCAGGCGCAAGAAGACCATCACAGTGCACGAGGTCGAGCAGATCGTCGCGAAGATCGCGCGCGTGCCGCCCAAGACCGTCTCCACCTCGGACAAGGACGTTTTGAAGAACCTCGACCGCGATCTGAAGCTGGTGGTCTTCGGCCAGGACGAGGCAATTTCGACCCTCAGCGCCGCCATCAAGACGGCGCGCTCGGGGCTCGGCGACCAGCGCCGGCCGATCGGGCAGTTCCTGTTCGCCGGTCCCACCGGTGTCGGCAAGACCGAGGTCAGCCGCCAGCTCGCCAAGGTGCTCGGCATCGAGCTCATCCGCTTCGACATGTCCGAGTACATGGAACGGCATACCGTGTCGCGCCTCATCGGCGCACCGCCGGGCTACGTCGGCTTCGATCAGGGCGGACTGCTCACCGAGGCGATCATCAAGCACCCGCACGCCGTATTGCTGCTGGACGAGATCGAAAAGGCCCATCCGGACGTCTTCAACATCCTGCTGCAGGTGATGGACCACGGCACGCTCACCGACACCAACGGCCGGCAGACGGATTTCCGCAACGTGATCATCATCATGACCACCAACGCCGGCGCCGACCGCATCAGCCGCGCCTCGATCGGCTTCACGCAGCAGGATCACACCAGCGACGCCGGCGAGGCGATCAAGAAGATGTTCAGCCCGGAATTCCGCAACCGGCTGGATGCCGTCGTTCAGTTCAAGGCGCTCAGCGAACAGACCATCCTGCACGTCGTCGACAAGTTCATCACCGAGCTGGAGGCGCAGTTGAACGAGAAGAGCGTGACCATGGAGGTCGACGAGGAGGCGCGCGCGTGGCTTGCCAAGCGCGGTCACGACCCCCTGATGGGCGCCCGGCCGATGGCGAGGCTCATCCAGGAGAAGCTCAAGCGCCTGCTCGCCGAGGAGCTGCTGTTCGGCCGCCTCGAGCACGGCGGCGACGTGCTGATCACGGTCCGGGACGACGAGCTGGCGATCGACATCCGCACCCAGTCCACGACGCCGGCGCGCGCCGTTTGATGGCCTCGCCGCGGTGGGTCTCTCGGGCCCGCCGGCCGGCGCCCTATATCCGCTTGGTGAACACCTTCGAGTTGCGCTGCAGGTTGTAGAGCCGTTTCTTGGCGATCGGCAGTTCCTCCACGGAGGCCTCGATGAACCCGCGTTCGATGAACCAGTGCGCGGTCTGCGTCGTCAGCACGAACAGCCCCTTGAGGCCCATCTGGCGCGCCGCTGCTTCCAGGTTCGACAACAGCAGATCGCCCCGCCCTTCCTTGCGATAGTCCGGGTGCACCGACAGACAGGCCAGTTCGGCCATGCCCCCCTCCGCAAACGGATAGATCGCGCCGCAGCCGATGATGGTGCCGTCGCGGACCAGTACCGAGAACAGGTCGATCTCCGTCTCCAGCTTCTCGCGCGACCGCCGCACGAGCGTTCCGTCCTCCTCGAGCGGAGCGATCAGCTCGAGAATTCCGACCACGTCGTCGATCGTCGCCTTGCGCAGGGTGTCGAACGGGGAGGCCGACACCAGCGTGCCGATGCCGTCGCGCGTGAACAGCTCGAGCAGCAGTGCGCCGTTCACGCGCCGATCAACGAGGTGCGCGCGGCGCACGCCGTTGCGGCAGGCGTTGATCGCGTCATCCAGTTCGGGCATGCGCTCGGCCAGCCCGGCGGTCGACGACAGCAGTTGCTGTGCCTCGCTGTCCGTGAACTGCCGCACCAGCTTGCCCTTGCGGTCGATGACGTGCCGCCCTTCCAGCAGGAATATGAGCTTGGCCGCGCCGAGCGCAGACGACACGGCCGTCGCGACCTCGTGCGCATTTACGTTGAAGCTCTCCCCCGTCGGGGAATAGCCGATCGGCGGGACCACCACGATGTCCCCGCTGTCGAGATCGGACTTGATGGATTCGACGTCAACACGACGGACGTTCCCGGTATAGTGGAAGTCCACGCCGTTGCGCACTCCGATCGGCTTGGCCGTCACGTAATTGCCGGAGGCGACGCGGATGCGCGCATTCGGGGTCGGCGAATTCGCCAGTCCCTGCGACAGCATGGCCATCACCTCGATGACCACGGTCCCGACCGCGTCCTTCACGCACTCGAGCGTCGCCTCGTCGGTGATGCGTATCCCCTTCTCCGTTCTGAACTCCAGGCCACGGGCCTGCAGGCGTTCGTTCAACTGATGGCGCGTGCCCGGCACGATGACCAGGCGTATCCCCAGGCTCGACAGCAGGGCGATGTCATGGACGAGATTCCGGAAGGTCGCGTCCGCCACGGCCTGCCCGCTGAAGCAGAGCACGAAGGTCTGCCCGCGGTGCGCATGGATGTAGGGCGAGGCCTGCCTGAACCAGTCGACGAATTGTTTGTGCTTTTCCACCATCTGCGTCGCCCCGTCACCGTATGCAGAAATAGTCGATCATGCCCTGCAGAACCTTCACCATCGGCTCGAAGTGCGCAACCGGCACGTACTCGTTCGGCTGGTGCGCGCGCGCGATGTCGCCGGCGCCGAGCACGACCGTCTCCAGCCCCATCTGCTGCAGGTACGGGCCCTCGGTACCAAATGCCACTGAACCGGCGGTCTTGCCCGTCAGCACCTCGGCCACGTGCACCACCTGGGCGCGCGGATCGGTATCGAACGGCGGTACGCCTTCGAACAGCGCCTCCACCTCGGCGGTGAGTCCCGTGTCGCGCAGCGCCGCGGTGACCACCTCGCGCATCTCCGCGCGCGTCTCCTCGGGCCGCATCGACGGCAATATGCGCATGTCGACGTGCAACTCGCACTCGGCGCAGATCTTGTTCGGACTTTCCCCGCCGTGCACGTGGCCGAGGTTCATTGTCGGCACCTGCACGGTGAACGTCTCGTCGCGGAAGCGGCGCTGCAGTCCCTCGCGCCAGGTGAGCAGCGCGGTGATGACCTTGTTCATGCCCTCCAGCGCGCTGCGGCCGCTCGCCGGATCGCTGGCGTGACCGGACTTGCCGATGACGCGGATCACCTCCATCAGCACGCCCTTGTGGGCGCGTATGGGCCTCAGGCCGGTTGGCTCGCCAATCAGCGCCCGGGCCCCGTGCAGGTCGACCGCCGACTGCAGCGCCTTGACGCCGGCCATCGAGCTTTCCTCATCGGCGGTGGCGCACACGACCAGCGAACGGCGCAGCCGGTCCGGATTGAGCCCCTGCAGCGATTCCAGCACCAGCGGGAAGAATGCCTTCATGTCGGCCGCACCCAACCCGAACAGCCGGCCATCGCGCTCGGTGAGCCGGAATGGATCGGTGTCCCAGCCGTGCTCGTCGCAGGGCACGGTATCCGTATGCCCGGAGAGCACGAGTCCCGGCTCCCCATATCCCAGTGTCGCGACGAGATCGACCTTGTCGACGCCTCGCTGCACCGGCACCCACTCGACGCGGAACCCGACGTCCTCGAGCCAGGTCGCGATCAACTCCGCCACGCCGCGATTGCTGCAGTCCAGGCGCGGGTCGTGACTGCTCACCGAGGGCACCGCAACCAGTCGGCCCAACTGGTGGGCGATACGCGAGTAATCGACGAGACTCATACCTGGACCCGGCGCCGGACGCGGAGGGTTTCGAATACGGTGGGCGGTGGCATCGGCCACATTGTACGGACTCGCATACCCCCTCGCCACGACGTCGGCGGTGGCGTCGCGGCGGCGCGTTGAGGGGCCGTCGCCGGACTGGTATTCTTCCGGCCTTTTCGACTGGCGTGGCAATGGTCGTTCGGCGACGCCCGTGGCCCGCCGTCGGCACGATGTCCACGGGCCTGCCAGCCGGAGCGGGCTACACCTCGGTGCGGAGTGGTAAATGACTCAGAAGCTGAATCGATACAGTTCGCGGATAACCCAGCCGCGCTCGCAGGGCGCCTCCCAGGCCATGCTCTACGGCACCGGGCTGACCGAAGCTGACATGGACAAGGCGCAGGTCGGCATCGCCAGCGTCTGGTACGAGGGCAACACCTGCAACATGCACCTCCTGGGACTCGCGGAGAAGGTTAAGCAGGGAGTGATCGCCGCCGGCATGGTGGGCATGCGCTTCAATACCATCGGCGTCAGCGACGGCATCTCGATGGGTACGGACGGCATGAGCTACTCCCTGCAGTCGCGCGACCTCATCGCCGATTCCATCGAAACCGTGATGGCGGCGCAGTGGTACGACGCCTGCGTCACGATCCCCGGCTGCGACAAGAACATGCCCGGTTGCCTCATCGCCATGGGCCGCCTCAATCGGCCCGCAATCATGGTCTACGGCGGCACGATCAGGGCCGGCCATCGCCAATGCGCAGACGGGGACCAGGTGCTCGACATCATCTCCGCATTCCAGAGCTACGGGGAGTTCATCAGCGGCCGGATCGACGAGGAGACGCGCCGCGACATCGTTCGCAGGTCCTGTCCCGGCGCGGGCGCCTGCGGCGGCATGTACACGGCCAATACCATGGCCAGCGCAATCGAGGCCATGGGCATGTCGCTGCCCTACTCCTCCTCCACCCCGGCGGAGGATCCCGGCAAGACCGGGGAGTGCCTGCGCGTGGGCGCGGCCATCCGAAATCTGCTCGAGAAGGACATCAAGCCGCGAGACATCATGACGCGTCAGGCCTTCGAGAACGCCATGGTACTCGTCACCGTGCTCGGCGGCTCGACCAACGCGGTGCTGCACCTCATCGCCATGGCGCGCGCGGTCGGAGTCGCGCTCGCCGTCGATGATTTCCAGGAGGTGAGCGACCGAACTCCCTACCTGGCCGATCTCAAGCCGAGCGGCAAGTACGTCTTCGAGGACCTCCACAACATCGGCGGCATCCCCGCGGTGATGAAGCTCCTGCTCGACAACGGCATGATCGCCGGCGACTGCCTGACGGTCACCGGCAGGACGGTCGCCGAGAATCTCGGGAACCTGCCCGGATTGAAGGCCGGCCAGGAGATCATCGGTCCGCTCGATCGACCGATCAAACCCACCGGCCATCTGCAGATCCTCAAGGGCAATCTCGCCCCAGAGGGTTCGGTGGCCAAGATCACGGGCAAGGAGGGACTGCGCTTCTCGGGGCCGGCGCGCTGCTACGACTCCGAGGAGTTGATGCTCGCGGCGCTGGAACGCAACGAGATCCGCAGGGGCGACGTGGTGGTGATCCGATACGAGGGCCCCAAGGGCGGACCCGGGATGCCGGAGATGCTGACCCCGACCTCCGCGGTCATGGGCGCGGGACTCGGCGGTCAGGTGGCGCTGATCACCGACGGCCGGTTCTCGGGTGGCTCGCACGGCTTCATTGTCGGTCACATCGTGCCGGAGGCGCAGGAGGGCGGACCCATCGCGTTGATCAGGGACGGCGACACCATCACGATCGATGCCCAATCGAGGCGGATCGACACCGACGTCAGCAGCGAGGAATTTGCGCGGCGCCGCAAGGACTGGCGGATGCCGCCCTACAAGGCGACGCGCGGCGCCCTGCACAAATTCATCAAGACGGTCCGCTCCGCCTCGGAGGGTTGTGTCACCGACGAGTGATACGATGGCATGGAAGCTGCTCCGATCCCGGGTACAAGTCCAAGAATTCGGAGCGCGCGGTTATGGAGGTGCAGGATTTCGTCTACCTGGTGGCGATCTGCTTCGTGCTCATGCTGTTCATGGGCTCGCTATCCACCGGCCGCCCGCGGCGTCGCAGGCGCCGTTCGAGCGCGATTGCGCCGCCGATGACCGCAACTCAGGAATCTGCAACAGAAGTTGCGGACGTGCCGCCGGAGGACGCTGCTGCAGCGCAAACCGAGAGTACCCCTGAGAGTGCCCCCGAGAGTGCCGAGGCTGCGCCGTCGCCCGCAGGTGACGACGGCAATACCACGATTCCGAGCTCCACCTGACGGCGGGACATCGCCGCGGGCGTCAGCTGTCCTCGTCGGCCCACTTGATGATGGCGATCCGCTTCTTGGGGCGAGGCCAGACCTGTGTATTGTTGACCACCGGCTTGCGCGGGGCGGGTTCTTCCCGCGCCAGTGCGCTGACGGCCGTTCCGTCTTCGGAACCCACCGTGCGGGTGCGGGTCGTTGCCGCGGTGACCGCCGTGTTGGCCGGCGCGGGCGCGATAGGCGTCAGCACGCTCGCGCGGACGGGCGTCGCAGCCGACGCTCCCGTCTTGCGGCCGATGCCCTCATCGGCGTATTGCTTGAAGTACTGGACGACGCGCCGCACGTACTCCTGGGTCTCCGCGTACGGCGGGATCTTGCGCCCGTACTGGATGACCGCGTTCTCCCCGGCGTTGTAACCGGCGACCGCGAGCACCACGTTGTTGCTGAACATGTCCATCAGATCGCGCAGGTAACGCGTGCCCCCGTGGACGTTCTGGACCGGATCGTAGCGGTTGCTGACGCCGTAACGCCTGCCGGTTTCGGGCATGAGCTGCATCAGGCCCACGGCTCCGGCGCGTGAAATGGCGTCCGGCTGATAGGCCGACTCGGCGGTGATTACGGCGTGGACGAGCTCGGCGGGCAGCTTGTTCTTGGCTGCCGCCTCCGCGATCAGGTCGTTGTACTCCTCGCGACTGCGCACGAAGCGAGGACCGTGGGTATTGAGCGGCCGCGAGACCCAACCTTTCCAGGTCTTCACCAGCTTCATGCCGCCGGTCTTGTCGGGCGTGTCGGTCAGCGTGACCCGACCGTACTTGTCGACGTACTTGTAGATGTCGGCCGTCGCGGAATGACTGAATGCCGTCGCCAGCACGACAGACGCCAGCAGGGGCGTGAGCTTGCCGCTGGAACGCGAACGAGCGCGTACGGGCGAATTTGCTGGCATTGGTTTAAGAATCCTTCCTAACTCATTGTTACATAATAATCACAATGATACGACCTTAGCAAATGCTTGAAGTACTGCCATGGCCACCAGGCCGGCCAGCAGGTCATCCGCCATGATCCCCAGTCCTCCGCTCAGGCGGCGGTCGAGCCATCGGATCGGCCATGGCTTGGCGATATCCAATAACCGGAAAAGCAAGAAGCCCGCCAGCACCCACCCCCATCCGGTCGGGACTCCGCACATGGTCACCAGGTAGCCGGCGACCTCGTCCCAGACGATGGACGGGTGATCGTGAACGCCCAGACGACGCGCCGCCCTGCCGCACACCACGATGCCAAGCCCGATGACCATCGCCGTGGCGGCAAGGTAGCCGGCCAATGGTAGGCCATGCAACGCGAGATAAAGTGCCATACCGATCAAGGTACCGAACGTCCCCGGTGCACGCGGGGCGCATCCCGCCCCGAATCCCAGCGCGATGAGATGGCCGGGATCGGACAGCAGATCATACGGAGGTCCAGACGCTCCGTTCCGGTTCATCGCTGCCTGTCCGTCGTGTCGCCGGCGCAGCCCGGCGGCGGGCGACCCGCAGCACGGTGACTGGGATGCCGGCGACCCTGGTGCGCAGTCGGGTGCATGCGTGGTGGACGGGACAGTTCTATGCGGCGACCAGCAATGCAACGGCCAGCGCCGCAATGCCCTCGCCGCGGCCGGTGAATCCCATCTTCTCCGTCGTCGTGGCCTTGATGTTCACGGCGTCGATCTCGATGCGCATGTCGTTGGCCAGGTTCTCGCGCATGGCCGGGATGTAGGGTGCGACCTTCGGCGCCTGGGCGATGATCGTGGCATCGACGTTGCCCACCCGCAGGCCGCGCTGCTGCGCCAGGGCGACGATATGGCGGAGCATGACCCGGCTGTCGATGCCTTTGATCGTCTGGTCGGTATCGGGAAAGTGCCTGCCGATGTCGCCGAGCGCCATCGCACCCAGCAAGGCGTCACAGACAGCGTGGATCACGACGTCGCCGTCGGAATGCGCCTCCATGCCCTGCGCGTAGGGAATATCCACCCCTCCGAGCACCAGCCGGCGGCCTGCCTGGAAGCGGTGGGCATCGAACCCCTGACCTATGCGCATCGGCTCTCCTCCTGGTGCCGCAGGTACAGCTCGGCGAGCTCGAGGTCCTGCGGCCGGGTGATCTTGATATTGTCGGCATGGCCCTCCACGAGCCTGGGCGCCTGGCCGGTCAGTTCCATCGCCTGCGCCTCATCGGTCACCTTCACACCGCTGTCGAGGGCGCGTTCGATGGCGGCGGCCAGGGGACCGACTCGGAACATCTGCGGGGTGAGCGCGTGCCACAGGCCGCTGCGATCCACGGTCGCGGTGATCCGCTGCGTACCGCTGCCCCGCTTCATGGTGTCGCGCACCGGAACCGCGAGTATGCCACCCACCGGATCGTCGCTCAGCGCGTCGATCATCGTGTCGATATCGGTCGTCCGCACACATGGCCGCGCCGCGTCGTGCACCAGCGCCCAGTCTGCATCGCACCCCGCCGACACCAGCGCCCTCAGGGCGTTGAGCACCGAGTGACAGCGCTCCGCGCCGCCATCGATGCGCAGGATCTGCGGACGACCGGTCAACGGCAGTGTGGGCCAGATGGGATCCTCGGTCGCGACCGAAACGACGACCCCGTCGATGCGCGGGTGGGAGAGAAAGCGCTCCAGCGTGTGCTCGATAATCGTCCGGCCGCGCAGGGACAGATACTGCTTGGGGACCTCGGCGGCCATGCGCGTACCCACGCCGGCGGCGGGGATGACGGCCCAGTATGCCACCCGTGCTACTTCCGGGTGTCCGCCGTCAGGCGATCGGAGAGCGCCGATGCCGCGGGCAGATCGACGATCTGATAGAACACCTCGTTCTCCCTGATCATGCCCATCTCGCTGCGGGCCCGCTCCTCGATCGCCTCCAGACCCTGCTTGAGATCCTGCACCTCGGCATCCAGTGCCAGATTCCGTTCGCGCAGTGCGGCGTTCTCGCGCATCTGCGCCTTAATCTGGTGTTGCAGCGCCATCACCGAGCGCACGCCGCCGCTCGACGACCACAGTTCGATCTGCGCCGCCACCAGGGCGAGCAGCAACGTCAACGCCAACCAGCGCACGTCGGCTCGCTCCGGGCTGACAGAATTTTGACACTTTGATCAATCACTCCAGTAGTTTAGCGCGATCTCCTCACAAATTGTAGAAGGCCTTGCGCCCCGGGTAGATCGCCTTCCTGCCGAGCGCGTCCTCGATGGCGAGCAGTCGGTTGTATTTCGCCACCCGATCCGAGCGCGACATCGATCCCGTCTTGATCTGGCCGCAGGAGGTCGCCACGGCCAGGTCGGCGATCGTCGTATCCTCGGTCTCGCCCGAACGGTGCGATACGACGGCCGTGTAGCCGGCCTTCCGGGCCATCTTGATGGCCGCGAGGGTCTCGCTGAGCGTTCCGATCTGGTTGACCTTGATGAGTATGGAGTTGGCGATCCCCTTCTTGATGCCTTCCTCCAGGATGGCGGTATTGGTGACGAAAAGATCGTCACCGACGAGCTGCACCTTCTTGCCCAGCTTCTTCGTCAGCACGGCCCAGCCATCCCAGTCGTTCTGATCCTGGCCATCCTCGATCGTGATGATCGGGTACTTCTTGCACCAGTCCGCGAGCATGTCGGCGAACTCCGCCGAGGAGAGCGCACGCCGCTCGGACTCCAGGTGATACATGCCGTCCCTGTAGAACTCGGAGCTCGCAACGTCGAGCCCGATGAGTATGTCTTTCCCGGCCTTGTAGCCGGCTGCTGCAATTGCCTCGAGCACAATCTCGACGGCCGCGGCGTTGGACGGCAGGTCGGGCGCGAATCCGCCCTCGTCGCCGACGGCGGTACTCATTCCCTTGTCCGCGATTACCTTCTTCAGCGCATGAAATACCTCGGCGCCGTAGCGTATCGCCTCCCGAAAGGTGGGCGCGCCGACGGGCAGGATCATGAACTCCTGGAGATCCACGCTGTTGTTTGCATGCGCGCCGCCGTTGATGATATTCATCATCGGCACCGGCATCTGGTACGGACCCTTGCCGAGATACCTGTAAAGCGGCACGCCCATTTCGTTGGCGGCGGCACGTGCCGCGGCCATCGACACGGCGAGCAGGGCGTTCGCGCCGAGGCGCGCCTTGTTGGGGGTTCCGTCCAGATCGATCATCGTCTGGTCGATCTCGGACTGATCGTCCACCGGCATGCCCTTCAAGGCCCTGGCAATCTCGCCGTTGACGTTGGCCACCGCCTTGAGCACCCCCTTGCCACCGTATCGCCGTTTGTCGCCATCGCGCAGCTCTATGGCCTCGCGCTCGCCCGTGGAGGCGCCGGAGGGGACGGCCGCCATGCCCGTTGCGCCCTTGGCCGTCCATACCTCGGCCTGCACCGTCGGATTGCCCCGGGAGTCAATGATCTCTCGGGCGACTATCTTCTTCATCTTCGACACGTGTGCTTCCTCTCTTCATCACTGGTTCGTTTGACGAGCCACGGCGATACCGCGGCAGCAGGTCTCGCGCGTTCGGGGAGAGATCGCCGACGGGCCGGCCCCGGGGTGCGGTCAAATCGCCGTCGCCGCCGCCTGCGCTGCGCGCGGTGACGGCTGCCGGCGCGGTCTGCGCGGCGGAGCCTTTCGATTAGGCGGACTGAGGTTTCCGGGCGCTCGCGATTCCATCCACTGCGATCGCGCGTTCGAGGTCAACTGGCGTCCTCGCCCACCGCGAGATCCACTCGCCGCCGCCGGCGGCGCCCCTCTACGCCGCCGGGAGCATCCGGCGCATGATGCGCCTTGACCACGTCGTCGAGCTCTTTCAACATCGCCAGCAGACTCGCCATCTCGGCCAGTGGCCAGGAATTGGGGCCGTCGCTCAGCGCCTGTTCCGGACTGGGGTGCGTCTCCATGAACAGGCCAGCGACGCCCACCGCCACCGCCGCGCGCGCCAGCGGCGCCACGAACTGCCGCTGCCCTCCCGAGGCCGAGCCCTGCCCGCCCGGCATCTGCACGGAGTGCGTGGCATCGAATATCACCGGGCAGCCCGTCTCGCGCATCACCACCAGCGAGCGCATGTCCGAGATCAGATAGTTGTATCCGAACGAGGTTCCGCGTTCGCAGACCATGATCTGCTCGTTGCCGGTGGTCTTGGCCTTGGCCACCACGTTCTTCATGTCCCAGGGCGCGAGAAACTGCGCCTTCTTGATGTTCACCGGCTTGCCAGTGCGGGCGACGTTCTGGATGAAATTCGTCTGCCGGCAAAGGAACGCGGGTGTCTGCAGCACGTCGACGACGGCGGCGACTTCGTCAAGAGGCGTGTCCTCGTGCACGTCAGTGAGCACGGGCAGCTGCAGCTGCTCGCGGACCTTGCCCAGTATCTTCAGGCCCTGCTGGAGGCCGGGACCGCGATAACTTTCGTGCGAGGTCCGGTTGGCCTTGTCGAACGACGCCTTGAAGACAAAGGCGATCCCGAGCCTGGCCGTGATCTCCTTCAGGCGGCCGGCCACGTCCATGACCAGCTGCTCGCTCTCGATGACGCACGGACCGGCGATCAGAAAGAACGGCCGGTCGGAACCGACCTCAAAGTTGTGCAACCGCATCTTTGCGCAATGGCGACTTCGCCGTCCGACAAGCCAGGGCCGCGCGGACGAAGCTGGCGAACAGCGGATGGCCGTCGCGCGGCGTTGAGGTGAATTCCGGATGGAACTGGCACCCGATGAACCACGGATGCGCCGGTATTTCTATCATTTCCACCAGCAGACCGTCCACGGAGCGTCCGGAGAACCGCAGCCCCGCCTTCTCCAATACATCGGAATAGCGGTTGTTGAACTCGTAGCGATGACGATGGCGCTCGAAGATGCTGTCTCTGCCGTACACGCTGCGCGCGAGGCTGCCGGCCAGCAGCTTGCACTCCTGTGCACCGAGCCGCATGGTACCGCCCAGCTCGGAGCGCTCACTGCGCACCTGCACGCTGCCGTCGGCGGACTTCCATTCGGTGATGAGCGCAATGACCGGATGCGCGGTGTCGGGGTTGAATTCCGTGCTGTGCGCGCCCGCCAGGCCGGCGACGTTGCGCGCGAACTCGATGACCGCGAGCTGCATGCCCAGGCAGATTCCCAGGTATGGAATGCCACGCTCGCGGGCGAAGCGCACCGCCTCGATCTTGCCTTCGATGCCGCGCTTGCCGAACCCGCCCGGCACGAGCACGGCGTCCATCCCGTCCAGGCAGGCCGTACCGCTCTTCTCGATCTCCTCGGAGTCGATGTAGGTGATTACCGGCCTGCCCCGCGTCTGAATGCCGGCGTGGATCAGCGATTCGGTCAGCGACTTGTAGGAATCTGCGAGGTGGACGTACTTGCCCACCATCGCGATCTTCACCTCCGCCTCGGGGTGATCGAGCGCATCGACGACCTGCGCCCATTCGTGCAGATCGGCCGGCGGCGCCGATATGCCGAGCTTCTCGCAGACGATCTCGTCGAGCTTCTGCTCGTGCAGCATGCCCGGGATCTTGTAGATGGTGCTGGCGTCAATCGCCGAGATGACCGCCCGGTGCTCGACGTTCGTGAACAGGGCGATCTTGCGCCGCTCCGATTCGGGCAGCGGCCGATCGGCCCGGCAGAGCAGGACGTCGGGCTGGATACCGATAGACCGCAGTTCCTTCACGGAGTGCTGGGTCGGCTTGGTCTTCATCTCGCCGGCCGCCGGCACGTACGGCACCAGCGTGAGATGTACGAACACCGTGCGATTCGAGCCGAGCTCGACGCGCAATTGGCGAATGGCCTCCAGAAACGGCAGGGACTCGATGTCGCCCACCGTGCCGCCGATCTCGATCATGGCGACGTCGGCGTCACCCGCGCCCTCGCGGATGCAGCGCTTGATCTCGTCGGTGATGTGCGGAATGACCTGCACGGTGCCGCCCAGGTAGTCGCCCCTGCGCTCCTTGCGGATGACGTTCTCGTAGATCCGGCCGGTGGTGTAATTGCTGGCGCGACTGGTGCGGCAGCGCACGAAGCGCTCGTAATGACCGAGGTCGAGATCGGTCTCGGCGCCGTCGTCGGTGACGTAGACCTCGCCGTGCTGGAACGGGCTCATGGTGCCCGGGTCGACGTTTATGTAGGGGTCGAGCTTGACCATCCGCACCCGCAGCCTGCGGGCCTCGAGTATCGCCGCCAGCGATGCCGACGCGATGCCCTTGCCGAGAGAGGAAACCACACCGCCGGTGATGAACACGAATCTGGTTTCTGGCATTGCCGTGGTCCTCCGATCCCGCCCTCTCCGCGGCGCCCGCGCCGCCGGCCCCTGGCGCACGCGACGCACTCGCGTATGGGCGGCGACGCTACCAGAACGGTCCCCATTTCTCAATCGCGAAGACGACCGCACCGCACGCTAGAATGGCTGCCCCGACCCTGCATGAGCGACCCCATTTGAGCGATCTCGACCGGCGCGGACTGGCGGCGGCCGTCGGCGCCTCGATGCTGATGGCGGCCATGGGCGCCTTCGTCAAGGTCGCCTCGCATGACATCAACAACGACATGGTGGTGTTCCTGCGCAGCGCCTTCGGCCTCCTCTTCCTGGCGCCGGCGCTGCTGCAGCTCGGCCCGGATCTGATGCGAACCCGCCGATTGCCGGCCCACCTGGGGAGGTCACTGGCGGGCCTGGCGGCCATGTACTGCTTCTTCTACGCCATCGCCCACATGAACCTGGCCGAGGCGGTCCTGCTCAACTTCAGTTCGCCGGTGTTCACCGCGCTGCTCGCCGCGCTGTGGCTGAAGGAGCCGCTGTCGCGGATGACGTTGGCCGCCGTGGTCGTCGGGCTGCTCGGCATCAGCCTCATCCTCAAGCCGGTGCCCGGTCATTTCACGCCGGTCTCGGTCATCGGCGCGGCCTCGGCGATGCTCGCCGCCGTCGCCATGGTCAACATCCGCAGCATGGCCGCCACCGAGCCGACCTGGCGGATCGTGCTTTACTTCTCGGCCATCAGCGCAGTGGTCTCCGCCGTTCCCCTGGCCTGGGCCTGGCAGACTCCTTCCCGCCGGGCGCTGCTCGCCATGGCGGGGGCCGGGCTCTGCGCCAGTGTCGGACAACTGCTGCTGACCCACTCCTATGCCTCGGCGCCGGCGGCGAAGGTCGGCACCATCAACTACTCCACGGTGATCTTCGCCGGGGTGTTCTCCTGGTGGTTCTGGAACGAGCGACCGGACTGGGCGTCATTGCTCGGCGCGCTGCTGGTCATCGGCGCCGGGGTCCTGGTCGTCAAACGCTCGCCCGGCGAGGCGGATTGAGCGGACGCGGCGTTGGCCGTGGACCGCGGCCCCGGGCCCGAGGTTTGGCCCAACTCCCCGGCCGTTCCGCATGGGCACCCGCGGCTGCACGGCGACCGCGACCCTGGCCGCCGCGCAGCCCCGCGTGATCATCCGGTTGATGGCCGCGTCGACCGGCGGCTCGGTGACCAGCCCGCGGCCGGGCCGGCGCCTGGCTCCCGAACCCGGCGCGTGAACGTCGAAAGACCGCCCGATCTGGCCGCGCGGCCACGGGCGGGAGGATCGGCGATAATCCGATTCACGATCGAGCGGGGCACAGGCTAGACTATGCCCTTCGTCCGTAGGCGTGAGAGAGGCGGCGGTGCATGGGCGCGTTCGTTCCTTCGCACCCGGAGTTCCATGAGCCCTCCGGCAGCTATCGCGCCGTCTGTTTCGTTCGCCCTCGCTGTCACCGCCGCCGTCGATACCGTTCGTTTCGCACCGGAATCGCCGACGGGCAGGTAACGAACACCCACAACAAGCCTTCAAGGAGCACCCATGCTGTCCGATATTGAAATTGCCCAAAAAGCGACGATGAAGCCGATTATCGAACTCGCCAAAGCCAGGCTCGGGATCGATGCGAAGTACCTCGAACCCTACGGCCATTACAAGGCCAAGCTTTCGCTCGACTATCTGCGCGAGATCGAGCGGAACCCGGACGGCAAACTCATCCTGGTCACCGCCATCAGCCCCACGCCCGCGGGTGAGGGCAAGACGACCACCACGGTCGGCCTCGGGGATGCCCTGAACAGGATAGGCAAGAAGGCGATCATATGTGTGCGCGAACCCTCGCTCGGACCGGTGTTCGGCGTGAAGGGCGGCGCCGCCGGCGGCGGCCACGCCCAGGTCGTTCCGATGGAGGACATCAACCTGCACTTCACCGGCGACTTCCACGCCGTCGCCGCAACGCACAATCTGCTCTCGGCGCTGCTCGACAATCATATCAACCATGGCAATGCGCTGCGTATCGACCCGCGGCTCATCCAGTGGAAGCGCGTCGTCGACATGAATGACCGCGCGCTGCGCAAGATCGTCATCGGCCTGGGCGGCACCGCCAACGGCTTCGTGCGCGAAGACGGCTACGACATCGTGGTGGCCTCCGAGGTCATGGCGATCCTCTGCCTGGCCACGTCGCTGAAGGATCTCAAGGAACGCCTGAGCCGTATCGTGATCGGCTACACGCAGGGCGATCGTAAGCCGGTCTACGCGCGCGACCTCAACGCCCAGGGCGCCATGGCCACGGTGCTCAAGGACGCGATCAAGCCCAACCTGGTGCAGACTCTGGAGAACAATCCCGCCTTCATCCATGGCGGGCCGTTCGCGAACATCGCCCACGGCTGCAACAGCGTCACTGCGACCAAGACGGCGCTGAAGCTTGCCGACTACTGCGTGACCGAGGCCGGTTTCGGTGCGGATCTCGGCGCGGAGAAATTCATCGACATCAAGTGCCGGAAGGCCGGATTGAGTCCTTCCGCGGTGGTGCTGGTCGCGACCATCCGGGCGCTGAAGTTCCACGGCGGGGTCAAGAAAGAGGAACTCAACAAGGAGGATCTCGGTGCGCTGGAGATGGGCATGGTCAACATCGAGCGCCACCTGACCAACATCCGAGATCACTACGGCCTGCCCTGCATCGTTGCCGTCAACCATTTCACCTTCGACACGGACGCCGAGGTCGACATGCTCAAGAAGCGCATCGAATCCCTGGGAGGCCGTTTCGTCGTCGCCAAGCACTGGGCCCACGGCGGCGCCGGCGCCGAGGATCTCGCCCGTACCGTGGTCGATGTGGTGGAGAAATCAAAGAGCAAGCACAAGTATGTCTACGAGGAGGACGATTCGCTCGCGGACAAGATAAAGACGATCGCCACCAAGATCTACGGTGCCGGGGAAGTAACCTTCAGCGACGCCGCTCGCAAACAGCTGGAGGAATGGAACAACGAGTACGGCAGGTTCCCGGTGTGCATGGCGAAGACGCAGATGTCGTTCACCGCCGATCCGAACGTCCGTGGCGCACCCACCGGCCACACGCTGAACGTGCGGGAGGTGCGGCTGTCCAACGGCGCCGGCTTCATCGTCGCCATCTGCGGCGACATGATGACCATGCCGGGCCTCCCCAAGGTGCCTTCGGCGGCGAAGATCGACATCGACGAGAAGGGCGTGGTGACCGGCCTGTTCTAGGCTGCGGGTCGCGGCTCACGGCCGCGCGCCGCCGCCACACGCGACAGGGGGCAACGCGCCCCCTGTTTTTTTGCCCGCATCTACTGCGGGCGTCGGCCGGATGTGGAACGCCCGATGTTCAGGCGTGGAGAGATCTAACGATGGACCTTCACGACCGGCCCGTATTCCGCCGCAACGGCTTGCTCGCCTGCTTCGTGCCCGCCGGGGTCATCGCGTGGACCTGTTACGGCTTCGTCCGCTCCGAACATCTCGGCCGTAAGCCCGTCGTTCACATCATCGCGGCCGCGATCGCCTTACCCCGGCTGAAGGTCGTCGTGTTCATGGACTCGATCTCTTTCCAGGGCAGCCAGGGTCGGATTTCCTTCATCATGATCGCGACCTCGGCAGTCAGCGGCGAGTTGCGGGCGGATGCAGGCTGGTACCCGCCCGCCTGATCAGGATGAAAGACGCGGGGGCGTTCCCTCTCGAGATGCCGGGGTCCCGCCGGTGAGCATCCGGCGGGACCCCCCTGCAGGTACTGCTGCCGCGTCGCGCTACGAACGGGCCGCGTGGCGATGCCCGAGTGCGACCAGAGCGGCGAGCGCGCTCGCCAACAGCAGTACGGGCGCCGGCACCGGCACTCCCGAGAGATTTGGAACGACCGTACCGTTGACGGTGAGATTGTCGATGAGCGTGAATTGCGCGACGTCGTAGGGGATCGTGAAGGTCACGTTGTTGACTTCGCGCGTGAACACCGATTTCGGATCGGCGAAATACAGGCGCAGCTCGATCGGGTCGCTCACGCCGCTGAACGCGCTTGCGCCGAAAACGTAGGAAATCGTCTGCCACGAGCCGCTGTTGATGTTCGCCGTGAGCAAGGCCCCGGAAAGCGCGCCGTTGCCGATCCTGGCTCGCAATTGGATCGTGCTGTTCCCGAGGGGGGTCGAGACGGAATCGCGCTTGGCGATGAACGACAGCGACGTCAGGGTCGTGGTCGTAGCGAATGGCGTCAGCGTGAACGACAGGTAGTCATTTGCCGCGTTGAAGGCATTGTCCGTGACGTCGTCGTTGACGAAATAGCTGTAGGGCGGCACGCCCGAGAACGGGTTGGTGCCATGGGTCAGTGAACCGGTGGTGCCCATGCCGTGGGCGCTCAGCGTGCTCACCGCAACCTTCGGGTCCGAGGTGCTCGAGGTTACGGATGCGGGAGCGGTGAGCGAATTGAATTCGTACTTGGCGAGCACGACCGGGGCCGCGCGCGCGACCGGGCTGAGGCCCAGGCCGGCCATCAAGGTTACCGCCAGATACTTTGCCGTACTCGATCGCAACGCCATGACTCGCCTTCCATACGAACGCCGGTGCAAGGTCGACCTACGACATCTTGCGCTGCCATGCTCAGCCGGGGCCACAATTAGTGCAAACGCTGCCCGCGAACTGTCAGGCTTTTGACAAGCGCTGGCCATCCTCTCCGGCAAGTCCCCTGCGCACTGTGGATAACCGACTGATTGGCAAGCCTTGGCCAGTCGCGGCCATGTGGTCATGGCGTCGAGTTCGTGGCGCGTGCGCTCTCGTATGTGACGTGATTCGCAGCGGCAAGCGACGCTCCGCAGGCATCTTTTCGCCGGTTACGGCGGCGATGACGTGTGCGCCAGTACGCAATACAGGAAAAACCTCAGGCCATGCGGGGCCGGGCGCCTGAAACCTCGCGGGGCGCATGACCGAGGCGCTGTCGGCGGAGCACGCCATCGTGGCGGCATCATCGCATCTGCCGGCGCGCCCCTGGCGGCTTTATGAGCGCCGGGCCTTTGCGCTGAACGGGACGACGATCCCTCGGGGCGCGGGGCTCGCAGGGGG
>JAJVHZ010000023.1 GCA_022072255.1 Gammaproteobacteria bacterium
TCAGCGGCGCTGGCGATAGACGGGCACCGCCGCGTCGGCGGCGACCTGGTAGCGCAACGAGAACTCCGTGAAGGCCTTCAACGCGTCCTCGGCGTCCTTGTCGGCACGCAGGGCATAGCTGTCGATGCCGCAGCGGCGCATGAAGTCGATCGTGTCCCGCACGACGTCGCCCACCGCTCTCAGCTCGCCGCCGTAGCCGTACCGTCCGCGCAGGAGGCGTGCCTGCGAAAAGCAGCGGCCATCGCCGAATTTCGGGAACTCCAGGGCAAGGAGCGCGAATCGACCGAGGTCGGGCGCGATACTCTCCAGCGGCGTGTCGCCGCCAATCTTCAGTCCCAGGCGCCCACCGCGCGCGCTCAGCGCCTCGCACTCTTTCTGCCAGCGCGTAACGGAGACGATGACGCCGCCGTCAGCCGGCAGGTCGGTGTCGTCGTCGATGAGCTGCCAATTGTCTTCAACCACCTGCAGCGCCTTGTCAATTATGCGCATATGCCCGCACCTTCTTGTTCTCGGCTCCCGCATAGACGCGAACCTTGAACGGCTCGATCCCCACGCGGCGCACACACTCGAGGAACAATTCTTCGCCCTGGCGCTGCTCGACGAAGACCTCCAGTATCTTGGCGATGGCGGCGGCGACCCCCTCCTTGGCGAGTGCCGGACCGATGCGCTCGCCCTCGGCCGCGTCATTGCCGGCGGATCCGCCGAGCTGGATCTGATAGAACTCCACGCCATCCTTGTCCACGCCGAGGATGCCTATGTGCCCGGCATGGTGGTGCCCGCATGCGTTCATGCAGCCGGACATCTTCAGCTGGATCTCGCCCAGGTCGTACAAATAGTCCAGGTCAGTGAAGCGCTCGTTGATCTGCCTGGCGATGGATATCGAGCTGGCGTTCGCCAGCGAGCAGAAATCCAGGCCGGGACAGCAGATCATATCGGTGAGGGTGCCGATGTTCGGCGTCGCCAGGTCGTGCCGCTTCAGTTCGTTCCACAACGCATACAGATGGGCCTGCTGCACGTCGGAAAACAGCAGATTCTGATCGTGCGTGCTGCGGACTTCCCCGAAGCTGTACTTGTCCGCCATGTCCGCCACGGCTTCCATCTGTTCGCTCGTGATATCGCCCGGCGCAACTTCCGGCGCCTTCAGCGAGACGAACACCGCGCGGTAGCCCGCGATCTTGTGCGCGCGGGTGTTGCGCCTGATCCAGGTCGCGAAAGCAGGATCGGCGGCGATATGGCGCTCCAGCATCTTGTCGTCAGCGGCCGAGCGATCGTAGGCGGGCGGGGTGAAGTAACTCTTGAACCGCTCGATCTCCCTGTCTTCGAGGATCAGGCCGTCGCGGGTGCGCAACCACTCCGCCTCCACCTTTTCGCGGAATTTCTCCGCTCCGAGGGATTTCACCAGGACCTTGATGCGCGCCCGGTGGATGTTGTCGCGGCGTCCCTCCAGGTTGTAGATGCGCAGTATCGCCTCGAGATAAGAGAACAGGTATTTCTTCTCGAGAAACTCGCGTACGACCACCGCGACCATGGGCATGCGCCCCATGCCGCCGCCGACGAGCACCTTGAATCCCACCTCGCCCTGGCTGTTTTTCACCAGGTACAGGCCGATGTCGTGCCACTGCACGGCGGCGCGATCGGCGAGGGCGCCGCTCACTCCGATCTTGAACTTGCGCGGCAGCCAGTTGAACTCCGGATGGAACGTAGACCACTGCCGCATGATCTCGCAGTACGGCCGCGGGTCCTCGATCTCGTCGATGGCCACGCCGGCCAGGTGATCGGCCGTGATGTTGCGCACGCAATTCCCGCTCGTCTGGATGGAGTGCATCTGCACGCTTGCAAGGTGCTCCAGGATGTCCGGAACATTCTCCAGCGCGGGCCAGTTGTATTGAATGTTCTGGCGGGTCGAAACGTGGGCGTAGTTGCGATCGTAGCGCCGGGCGATGTGGGCGAGCATGCGCACCTGCTGCGAGCGCAGCAGGCCGTACGGAACCGCCACCCGCAGCATGGGGGCGTAGCGCTGGATGTACAGGCCGTTGCGCAGGCGCAGCGGGCGGAACTCGTCGTCGGTCAGCTCGCCGGCGAGGAACCGCCGCGTCTGGTCGCGAAACTGCTGGACCCGTTCGTTGACGATGATCTGGTCGAAATGGTCGTACCGGTACATGGGCAGGCCGCATCCGCCTCGCATTCAAGGGGTTGTCACCATAGCAAAGCTGACCTGGGGAAATAAAGGACCGGTCCGCTCTAAGCATATGCTAGAGCGGAATTTGGGCACTCGCCGCGACGGTATTGCGGACTAGTCCTCGCTCTCGCCTTTCGGCCGGTACTCGGCGATCAACTGCTGCTGAACGCGCCCGGGGACGGGATCGTAACGGCTCAGGTTCACGGTGTAGGAGCCCGTGCCCCCGGTCACCGATTTGAGTCTCGACTGGTATCCGTTCAATTCTGCCAGAGGCGCCTGCCCGACGATGGTCGTCATGCCGCTGCCGGCGGTATCCGTGCTGTTCACGCGCCCCCTCCGACTGGACAGGTCCCCGGCGATGTCGCCCATGCACTGGCTGGGGGCCGTAATGTGCACGTCGACGATCGGCTCGAGTATCACGGGCCCGGCCTTCATGACCGCGTCGATGAACGCCTTGCGCCCGGCCGTGGCGAAGGCGACCTCCTTGGAATCGACCGGGTGATGCTTGCCGTCGGTGACGGCCACCCGCAGGTCCTGCATGGCGAAGCCGGCGATTACGCCATCATGCAGCGCCTGTCGCACCCCCTTTTCGACCGCCGGGATGAACTGCCGGGGTATCGCCCCACCCACCACTTCGTCCACGAACTCGAATCCGGTGCCGCGGGGCAGTGGCTCCACGCGCAGATACACCTCGCCGAACTGGCCGGCCCCGCCGGTCTGCTTCTTGTGGCGGTGATGACCCTCGGCGGCGGCGGCGATCGTCTCGCGGTAGGCGATACGCGGCTGACTGGTCTCGACCTCGACGTGAAAGCGAGTCCTGAGGTCCTCCAACAGGACGCGCGTATGCAGGTCGCCGAGGCCTCTGATCACGGTCTGGTTGATCTGTGCGTCGTACTCCAGCCGCATGCTCGGGTCCTCGGCCGCGAGCTTGTGCAGGGCATCGGAGATCTTCTGCTCGTCGCCGCGACTCTTGGCATGCACGGCGATCCCCTGCATCGGCTCGGGGAACCGCAAGGGCCGCAGGTGTATGTGGTCCTCGTCATGGGAGTCGTGCACCACCGCGTCGAAGTGCAGCTCGTCCACCTTCGCCACGGCGCAGATGTCGCCGGGCACGCCCATGCCGATCTCGCGCGTCTCTCTGCCCTGCAACTGCAGCAGGTGCGCGACCTTGAACGGCTTGCGGCCGTCATTGATGAAAAGCTGGCTGTCGCGAGCGACCTTGCCCTGGTGAATGCGAAAGACGCCGACGCGTCCCACGAACGGATCGATGCTCACCTTGAAGACGTGCGCCAGCGCGTGCGCGTTCGCCTCCGGGCTAAGGTGCAACTCCTTGGCCGAACCGCCTTCGCCTTTCAAAAACGTGGGCGGGTTGCCCTCCATGGGGTTGGGCATCAGCCGGGCGAACACCTCCAGCAGCTCGTCCACGCCGGCACCGGTGCGCGCCGAGGCAAAGCAGACCGGGATCAGATGGCCTTCGCGCAGCGCCTTTTCGAACGGATCGTGCAACTGCTCCGGCTCCAGCTCCTCGCCTTGCTCGAGGTAGGTCGCCATCAGCTCCTCGTCCACCTCCACGACCTGATCGATCAACGCCGTATGTGCCGCCTGCACCGAGGAGAATGCCGTGGGCTGACCATCGGGACGGAAATAGCAGTCCACCACACCCTCCCCGCCATTCGCGGGCAGGTTCAATGGAAGGCACTCCGGGCCAAAGGCCTCGCGGAGCTGCCCGAGGCACTCGGCAAAGTCGACGTGCTCGGAATCCATGCGGTTGACGATGACCAGGCGGTCGAGCCCGCGCTCCGAGGCCCACGCCATCATCTTGCGCGCGATCATATCCACCCCTGTCTGGGGATTGATCACCACGGCGACGGTCTCCACCGCCGGCAGCACGGCCAGCGCACGGCCGATGAAGTCCGGGTAGCCGGGCGTATCGATGAGGTTTATGTGTTTGCCGAGGTGGTCGAGACTGATGATGCTGCTGTGGAGGGAATGCTGCAGGGCTTTTTCCTGGGGGTCGAAGTCGGAAAGGGTGGTGCCCTTTTCGACCGACCCCATGGTTTTGATGCCGCCGGTTCGGTATGCGAGGGCTTCCGCCAGGGTGGTCTTGCCACCCCCCGCAACCCCGACCAGGGCAATGTTGCGGATGTCCGCCGTCGTGTAGGTCGCCATATCCACCTCCGTCACACTGGATTCTGATGGTTATTGCACCGCGTTGGCGAGCGGCGCGCGCCGGAGTGTCACCACTTTTTCAGTATAGGAGGCGCGGCTGGCACGGCAAGGTTGGCTGGCCCGGCTCGCGGCCCGCCGCGACTGCGATGCGAAAAAAGAAGGGGCTACCGATGGCAGCCCCAATCTTGCGACAGGTTACGAGGAGGTCCTGTCAAACCGTGCCCACAAAAGTTCCCCGTATTTCGAACCACTTGCTGCCCGCCCGGCACAACGTGTCAGCGGGCGAAAAGATTCCGTCAGCTGCCGTGGAACTGCGCCAGCAACGTTCGGCCCTTGCGCGTGATGTAGCCGTCGGTGCTGATGAACCCGCGCCGCACGGCGAGGTTGTAGACCTTGCGCGGCATGTTCTTCGACAGGTACACGACCCCGTCGCCGAAACGGTTGCTCAGCACTTTCACGATATCGGTCTCCGATATCCGGGTGTCGTCCAACCACTGTTGCACATTCATCACAGTCTCACCCCTGATCGTCGCGCTATTACACTCGCGAGCTTTAGCGAAGACTTGATACTTAATGAATAAGATAGCTTTTCTATAAGATTAGTCAAATAATAGATACAATTTCTTGTTTATTAATAATATTTTCTGTGAACTCTGTCATTCTTGACCATCACCCTGTGTGTATCTGACCACAGAGAGGCTGAAGCGTCACTGAACCAGCCTCCGTTGCCCGCGCCTCGCGGGCAACGGACGGACGCGCCACGACACCGCTACTCCTGGCACGGTCGCGCCCACGTTCGCACCTGCACTGTCAATGCGCGGAGTCGGACGTTTCAACCGCGGCGGGGTACGGCGCGCCTCGCGCGCCGAGGACCTCAGTCGGAGAGGTGCGGGCGGGCGAGGTATTGGTGCGACTGCATCTCGTGCAGGCGACTGGCCGCTCGAGCGAAGTTCGCGGCCAGGCGCTCGCCGCGATAGAGATCGTCCGGCACCGCGGCCGCGGAGACGATGAGCTTGACGTTGCGATCGTAGAACTCGTCGACGAGGTGAACGAAGCGCCGCGCGGCGTCGTCCTGCTGCGCCGTCATCGCAGGTACGTTCGCTACCAGCACGGACTGATACTGGCGCGCGATCTCGATATAGTCCGCGACCGCGCGCGGGCCGCCGCAGATCGCTTCGAATTCGAACCATGCTACGCCGTCGGCGCGGCGCACGGTGGCGATCTCGCGGCCCTCGATCTCGATGGCGCCGCCCTGCACGGCGGTATCGGGCGCGATCGATTCAAAGGTGCGCGAGAGGCTGGCATTGGCGGCGGCGTCCAGCGGCGTGTGGTAGATCTCCGCGCGCTCCAGCAGTCGCAACCGATAATCCGTCTCGCCATCGAAGTGATACACCTCCGTGTGCGACTTCAGCAGCTCGATGGCCGGGAGGAAGCGCTCGCGCTGCAGGCCGCCCCAGTAGAGACGGTCGGGCTGCTCGTTCGACGTCGCGACCAGCGTTATTCCCCGTGCGAACAGCGCGCGCAGCAGATTTCCCAGCAGCATCGCATCGGTGATGTCGGAGACGTGAAATTCATCGAAGCACAGTACGCGGGTGTTGCGCGCCATGCGATCGGCGACGACATCGAGCGGGTTCTGCACGTTGCCGAGACTCCGCAGGTCCTGATGGACGCGACGCATGAAGCGATGAAAGTGTGTCCGCGTCTTCTCCTGGAACGGGAGAGACTCGTAAAAAGCGTCGACGACATAGGTCTTGCCGCGGCCGACTCCCCCCCAGAAGTACAGTCCGCGCGGCGCCCGGATGGTGCCGGACGGTGCGCGACGGCGAAGGAACCTGTCGAGCCAGCCCGTGCGTGGCGGTACGCCGGCGGTGGCCGGGAACTGCAGCAGCTGCCGATAGAGGCGCTCGGTGAGCCTGACGGCACGCTTCTGTGCCCGGTCGGCGATGAAACCTTCGCGCTGCAGGTCCTGACGGTATTTTTCCAGGGGGGTCATGGGCGGCCGGCGTCTGACTGGTGGTTGTTGTCACGCGGACCATCGGCCGGCACCGGGCCGGAGCGGCGCGCCGGCCGGATGCGCGCGGATCCAGGCGCGGAAACCGCTACTGCGCCCGCGTCTCGATGTAGTCCCTGCGCAGGATCCTCGCCACTTCCTCGGCCTGCTCGATCTGCTCTTTCGTCATCGACGGGACGAGATTCGCGCGCACTTCGCGGGCGTCCTTGGAGTTGTTGGCGGCGGCAACCTCGCACCAGGCGTATGCCTTGACCACGTCGACCTTGACGCCTCGACCCAATGCATAGGCCGTGCACATCATTTCCTGAGCCTCGACCACGTCCTTGCGGGCGGCGCGCGCGAACCAGAACACGGCCTGCTCGTGATTCTGTCCGACGCCGCGCCCGAGCCCGTACATCGTGCCGAGATAGAACTCGGCGCGCGGGTGCCCCTGCTCGGCAGCCTTGCGCAGCCAGCGTACGGCCTCGCCGTCGTCGACACCGATGCCGGTGCCATCGCGGTACATGCGGCCCAACGCATACTGTGCGTCGATGACGCCGGCGTCGGCTGCCTGCTGATAATAGCTCCGCGCGACCTCGGCATCCGCCTCCACGCCCTGGCCGTTGGCGTACATGGATCCGAGATTGTAGGCCGCCCGCGCCTCGCCCTGCTCGGCGGCCTTGCGATACCAGCTCACGGCCGCCGCGGGGTCACTCTCCACGCCCTTGCCGGTCGCATACATGTAGCCGAGATTGAGCTGGGCGGGCGCATATCCCGCCTCGGCCGCCTGCCGATACCAGCGTACGGCCTCGGCGTCGTCCGCCGGTGCGCCGCGCCCGGCGCGGAACATGTTGCCGAGATTGAACTGCGCAGCCCGGTGACCCTGCTCCGCGGCCTTCAGATACCAGTACATCGCCTGCGCGTAGTCGGGCTCCACGCCCTTGCCCTGCTCCAGCAGCACCGCGAGCGCATATTGCGCACGCGCTTCTCCGCCCTCTGCGAGCGGTTTCCAGGCGCCGTACGCCGCCGCGTAGTCGCCGCTGTCCGCGGCGCGTTTGCCGGCGTCGAAGTTCGCGGACGCCGGACCGGCCATCACCGTACCCAGAACGAACGTCGCGACGACGGCTGCCGAGGATGCGGTACGGGCGATCATGCGGCTATTATAGGGAACAACGTATTCAAAGCGATCCGCGCGACACCACGACCGCGCCGGACGCGGTGGGCCGCCGGCCGCTGCCGGGCCCTACCCCCTGATCGCACCGTTCAACCGCCGTCGAAAGATCGGGACCATGAGCACTGCAAAATTTTCGCGGGACCATCAGTGGATACGCCTTGACACCCACGGCATCGCCACGGTCGGCATCACCGACTACGCGCAGCAGCAACTCGGCGACGTGGTCTACGTCGACCTGCCGATGATCGGTGCGGTGTTCGATCAGCACGCCGACGCAGCCGTGGTGGAATCCGTGAAGTCGGCCGGCGAGGTAAAGGCCCCAGCCAGCGGTGAGGTGGTCGATGTCAATTCCGCGCTGCTCGAGGAGCCGCAGAAGGTGAATGCCGATCCGACCGGGGAGGGCTGGTTCTTCAAGCTGCGGCTTTCCAATGTCGAGGAACTCTCAAGCCTGCTCGACGAGGCCGCCTACAACGAGTTCGTGGAGGGACTGACCTGAGTCCGCCCGCTCCCGACGCCCTGGCCAGCGCACGGTGTCCACCGTGCCGCAGGATCACCCCTGCTCCGCCAGCGTCGCCATCAGATCGTGGTCGCTGCTCGCCGTCACGCGCACCGTCGCGAACTGCCCGACGCGTAGCGCTGCATGCGGCTCGATCATCACCACGCCGTCGATCTCCGGCGCCTCGGCGCTGCTACGGGCGATGCCGGAGCCGTCGGGTTGCACTTCATCGACGAGCACCTGCAGCCTGCGCCCGATTTTTTCCGCCAGTCGCGCTCGGCTGATGGCCGCCTGGGCCTCCATCAGCCGCCCGCGGCGCTCCATCTTGACCTCCTCCGGCACCGCGCCCCCGAGGTCATTGGCGGCGGCACCTTCCACCGGCGAGTAGGTGAAGCTGCCGACCCGATCCAGGCGTGCCGCGGTGATGAAATCGAGGAGATCCTCGAACTCCCGCTCGGTCTCGCCCGGGAACCCCACGATGAAGGTGCTGCGGATGGTGAGATCGGGGCAGATTCCACGCCACCTTTCGATGCGCGCCAGCGCGCCCTCCCCGGCCGCGGGGCGCTTCATGCGTCTGAGCACCGACGCGCTGCCATGCTGCAGCGGGATGTCCAGGTAGGGCAGCATCCTTCCCTCCGCCATCAACGGGACTATCTCATCCACGTGCGGGTAGGGATAGACGTAGTGCAGGCGCACCCACACTCCAAGCTCCCCGAGAGCGCCGCACAGGCCGCTCAGCGAGGTGGGATATCGGCCATCGCGCCATGACCTCTCCACATAGCGCAGGTCCACGCCGTAGGCGCTGGTGTCCTGGGATATGACCAGCAGTTCCTTCACGCCCGCGGCGACCAGCCGCTCGGCCTCGCGCATGACCTCGTCGATGGGACGACTCACGAGATCGCCGCGCATCGACGGGATGATGCAGAAGGTACAGCGATGATTGCAGCCCTCGGAGATCTTCAGGTAGGCGTAGTGTCGTGGGGTCAGCTTGACGCCCTGCGGCGGCACGAGATCGAGATACGGATCGTGCTGCGGCGGCAGGTGACGATGCACCGCGCCGACCACCTCTTCGTATTTCTGCGGCCCGGTCACCGCCAGGACGTGCGGATGCTGCTCGCGGATCAGCTGCTCGCGCACCCCGAGGCAGCCGGTGACGATCACCTTGCCGTTCTCCGATATCGCCTCGCCGATCGCTTCCAGCGATTCCGCCACGGCGGATTCTATGAAGCCGCAGGTATTGACCACCACGATGTCGGCATCGTCGTAGCTCGGGACGATGTCGTAGCCCTCGACCTTCAGTTGCGTGAGTATGCGTTCGGAATCGACCAGGGCCTTCGGGCACCCGAGGCTCACGAAACCGACGCGCGGCGGCACTTCGTGGCTCACGGTGCGGGCGCCAGCCCTGGTGGCGGACCTTCCGGCGGCAGAGGCCTTGCGACGGGACATGGGAACTCGACGGCGGGACGAACGGGGCGGCGATTATACGCTGTATGGCCTGCATCAATAGTGGTATCCGCCGATGAAAAAGGCCCTTGCTCCCGGGAGGAAGCAAGGGCCACGCACCAAGCGGAAACGCCCGTGGGCACCCTCGGCGGGCTAGGCGCGCGCGACCTCGACGAGGTTGTCGAAGAAGGTCGGGCAATGGCCCATGCCGCCGAAGACCGCCGGGGCCACGCTGTTGACGGTGCCGGCCGGATTCAGCGTGCGCCAGTAGCCCAGTGTCGCCACCACGATCCCGGCGTTCACGTCGTCGGTGATCCTGGCGTCGCCGAGGAACTGGCCGTTGTCGTTGAAGACGCGGACCTTGTCGCCGTCCCTGATGCCGCGCGCGCTGGCGTCCGCCGCGTTGATGAGCACGAACTGCTCGCCCTGCCCGTGGATCTTCTTCGCCTCGTTGGCGTAGCAGGAGTTCAGGAAACCGTGGCTCTTCGGCGCGACGATGTTGAGCGGGTACTTCTTCGCCCGCTCCGGGTTCGTCTCCGGGCGGTTCCTCGCGGGAATGAAGTCCGGCACCGGATCGATCGGCTCGCCGCCCTGGAAGCCCTCGTACATATGACGGAACACCGTGGCGACGAAGTTGCCGTTCTTGGCGAGGCTGGAGTGGATCTCCACCTTGCCCGAAGGCGTCGGGAAATTGCCCTCCCTGTGCGGGCAGCGGCTGTCGGGCGTGCCGACGTTCAGGTGCGCGTAGCCCTGCCGGACGAAGGTGTCCATGGTGATGCCCTGCATCGCCGGCGCCTGCCAGTTGACGTGATGCTCGATCATCTCGCGGTCGGTGCGGGTGAACTGCGGATCATCGCCGAAGCCCATGGTCCGGGCCAGCCGGCGGAAGATGTCGCCGTTCGGCAGCGACTCGCCGGCCGGCTCGATCGCCTTCTGGTTGTAGGTGAGGTAGAAATGCCCCCAGGACCAGACCATGTCCTCGGCCTCGGCGGCGAGCGACGCGGGCAGGATGATGTCGGCATAGGAGGCCGTGTCGCTCATGAACTGGTCGGCGACCACGGTGAAGAGGTCGTCACGCCTCAGGCCGGCGAGGGTCTTGTCGCTTTCCGGCGCCTGCGTCACCGGATTGGTATTGTAGACGAACAGCGACATGATCGGCGTCTTCAGGGGCAGTTCGCCGACGAGCGCGCGGCCGGTCTGCAGGATGTTGACCACCTGCGTGCCATCCGGGATCCAGTCCGGGCGGCAGACGCGATCCCAGTGGATGGGGAATTCCCACACGGGCATCTCCAGCGTGCCGCCGCCGACGTGCCGCCAGGCGCCGATCAGCGCCGGCAGGATCGCTGCCAGGCGTATCGCATCGGCGCCGCCAGCGCTGCGCTCCAGTCCCACGCCGACGCGGATCGCCGCCGGCTTCACGGTGGCGTACTCGCGCGCGAGCTTGCGAATGTCGTCGGCCTTGATGCCGGTAATCTGCTCGGCCCATTCCGGCGTGCATTTCAGCGCGCGCTCCTTCAGCTCATCGAACCCGACCGTGTACTTCCCGATGTAGTCGTTGTCGAGCAGGTTCTCGCTGATGAGGACGTTGACCCACGCCATCGCCAGCGCGCCGTCGGTGCCCGGCTTCGGAGCGATGTGCCAGTCCGCCTTCTTGGCCGTGAGCGACTTGTAGGCGTCGATGACGACGATCTTGGCGCCGTTTTCCTGCGCACGGCGGACGAAGGGCCAGTGATGCAGGTTGGTCGAAAGGGTGTTGCAGCCCCAGATGACGATGTACTTCGCATGCACGAAGCTCTCCGGGTCCACACCCCCGGTCGGCCCGACCGTGATCAGCCACGCCGTGGAGGATCCCGAGGCGCAGAAGGTCTTCTCGCACACCGTCGCGCCGAGGCGGTTGAAGAACGCGTCGCCGGCGGTGATGCCGTGCACCAGTCCCTGGTTGCCGAGGTAGGACAACGGCAGGATCGCCTGCGAACCGTGCCTGGCGATGATCTCGGTCCAGCGCTGCCTGATCTCCGCGAGCGCCGACTCCCAGGTGATGCGCACGTACTGGCGGCTGCCCTTGGGGCCGTTGCGCTTCAGCGGGAACAGCACGCGGTCGGCGTTGTAATGGCGCTCGTCGTAATCCTTGAGCTTCACGCACAGGCCGCCGTTGGTCATCGGGTGATCGGCGTTTCCCTTCACGCTGACGAGGCGGTCGTTCTCCACCGTGTAGACGAAGGAGCAGGTATCGGGGCAATCGTGCGGGCAGGCACCGTGAAACGTCTTCAATTGCGCGGACATGGACTTGACCTCCAAGCTAGGTTTGAGTGCTGTTCTTCTTGCCTTGCTGCGTTCGGCTGGTGAGTTTCCCCCCGCCCACCGGAGGTGTCAATCAGGCAACGTGTGGGCGGCCCTTCAGGCCCCAACCTCGAGGGCAGGAGACCTCTTTGCCACCTCGTTCGCGGCTGAGGCCACCCCCACAGGGTGCCACATACCTCCAGGCAGCTCTTGGGATAGCCTTCAGGTGGGGAGGGCCTCCCGGCCCAAACCTCGCTCAGGCGGCGCCGGAACCGTCCTCGGGAATGAATTCCATCGCCACGGAATTCAGGCAGTAGCGCAGTCCCGAGGGCGGCGGTCCGTCGGGAAAGACGTGGCCGAGATGGCCTTGGCAGCGCGTGCAGCGGATCTCGGTGCGGGCCATGCCCAGGCTGTCGTCGCGCAGGTAGACGACGTGGTCGTTGTCGAACGGTTCGAAAAAGCTCGGCCAACCCGTGCCGGAATCGAATTTCGCGCGCGAATGGAACAGCGGCAGGCCGCACAGCCGGCAGAGGTAGACACCGGTCTTCTTGTTGTCCAACAGACCGCCGCAGAAGGGATGCTCCGTGCCGTGATGCAGCAAGATGCGTTTTTCCTCCTCGCCGAGCCGGCTGGCCAGACGCTCGCGCTCCTCCGCGCTCAGGGGAGTAACGCTGTAACCGGAGGCGGACACTGCCACGGCACTTTCGAGTTCTCGCATCTCAATCTCCCGACCTTGCAACTGCGCCCGCCCTGGCGGGCGCCGGGGTTGCTCGCGTTCAATCCTTGAGCATCCCGGGGCGGTACTTGCGCAGCTTTTCGACCTTTGGCAGCGCCACGGCCGCGATGTACGGCTGCCCCGGGTTGAGCCGCGCATAGTCCTGGTGATAGTCCTCCGCCCGATAGAACGCCGTGAGCGGTTCCAGTCGCGTGACGATCGGCGCATTGAAAACCCCCGCTCCTTCGAGCTGGCTCATGTATGCCTGCGCCACCCGCCGCTCGCCCTCCCCGGCGTGGAAGATCGCCGAGCGGTACTGGCGGCCGCGATCGTTGCCCTGCCGGTTCAATTGCGTCGGGTCGTGAGCGAGTGAAAAGAACACCTTCAGCAGTTGACCGTAGCTGATGCGCCGCGGGTCGTAGGTGATCTCCACCACCTCGGCGTGGTCGGTGGTGCCGCTGCACACCGAGCGGTAGTCGGCCGTTGCCGCCTCGCCGCCGGCATACCCGGAGACCACGTCCAGCACGCCATCCAGCTCGCGAAATACCGCCTCCACGCACCAGAAGCAGCCCGCGGCCAGCACGGCCCTTGCGGGCGATGGCCGGGCCCCTGGCTCGAGATCTTCCACCGGGTCGGGGAATCGATCCGGTGAGACCTTCAGGCTCGCACCGCGCAGGTCACACAACATACCGCCGCCTCCTCATCGCCACGCCGTTATGATGGAAGCCATGGCTTCGAGGTTACATGAACGCAGTGCAGCATTCCGAGCCTGTCGAAACGGCTGATGTCGCAATGCCGCGAGCGACCAGATCGCACCCGCGGAGGGGCTCACGGGGGGCGGCGGGCGGGATAGAAATGGCGTGGCCGTGGTCGGTATGCGAATGACCGCCGTGCATCGACGACGCTTCCTGGCGCTGGCTGCCGCCGCCGTGGGCTGCAGCCTCACGCCGCGATGGGTCGGCGCGCAGGAACCGGGTCCCATCCTGCGGGCGATCCCGGCCAGCGGCGAGCGACTGCCGGTCATCGGTCTGGGAAGCTGGATCACGTTCAACGTCGGCGATGACCGGGAGAAGCGCGCGCAGCGGCGCGAGGTATTGCAGGCGTTCTTCGACCAGGGAGGCCGGCTCATCGATTCCTCGCCGATGTATGGCAGCGCGCAGGAGGTCATCGGCGCCCTGCTGCCCCAGGTGCGCGGGCACGAGGCGCTTTTCGGGGCGACCAAGGTCTGGGTCGTCGGACAGGAGGCGGGCGTCCGGCAGATGCAGGAGTCCGCGGAGCTGTGGGGCGTGGGCCGCTTCGATCTAATGCAGATCCACAACCTGCTCGACTGGGAGACGCACGTGGAGACGCTGAAGGCCTGGAGGGCCGAGGGGCGGGTGCGTTACATCGGCGTCACCACCTCGCACGGCCGCCGCCACCCGGAGATGGAGCAGGCGATGCGGCGCGAGCGGTTCGACTTCGTGCAGTTGACCTACAACATCGTCGATCGCGAGGCCGAGCAGCGCCTGCTGCCGCTCGCGCGGGAGCGCGGGATGGCCGTGATCGTGAATCGCCCGTTCCGGCGCGGGGCACTTTTCGATCGGGTGCGGGGCCGGCCGCTGCCGCCCTGGGCGGGCGAGCTCGGCTGCCGGAATTGGGCGCAGTTCTTCCTGAAGTTCATCGCCTCGCACCCGGCGGTAACCTGCGCCATCCCGGCGACCACACGTGTCGATCATCTGCTGCAGAACATGGGCGCGGCTCGCGGGCCGCTGCCGGACGACGCCAACCGCCGCCGTATGAGCGAGTGGTTCGCCGCGCTCTGAGCGTCCGCGGGGTCACCGGGCCCCGGTCGCACCCGCCACCGGAACGAGCGCGGGCGAGCCGGAGCCGCCGGCAGCCCCTCAGCGCACCGGGCGAACGATCACCGGATCGGCGCGGCAGTTCGAGCGGACGTCGCTGCCGCAGGGCCTCCCCTTCAGCGAGCGGTCGAGACAGACGCGGACCTCGGCAAGATACTGCCCGTCGCATCGCAGCGCGATCATGTCCCCACGCAGGTCGCCGTTGGCCTCCAGAAACTCGCCGCGGATGGCGGCCGCACTCGTGCGCACCTTGACGCTGCCGGACCGGAAAGTATCCGGGATGGCGATCGCCGCGCGGGCCTCGCGCACCTGCCCGAAATAGGCGCTTTCATCCAGACCGCTGCACACGCCGTGTTTGGCCCATTGATGCCGTATGAGGCGATCGCTGGGCATGACCGCACGCATCGCCGCGACAGTGGGCTCGCTGACACGGCTGTCGCCGGCACAGTTCGCGGGAGAACCGCGCTCGTACTGCGGCCAGAGTCCATGCACGATGAACTCGTAGCTGCGCCCGCTGCCGCACTGCTGAGGGTCATTGCGGCCATCGGTCGCGCAGTGTTGCGGCGACCACGAGAGGCTCAGGACGTAATACTCGAAGCCCTTCCCGTCTTCGGCCGCGGTCCCTGCCGATTCCGGTCGTGGCGACGGCGCGGTATCGAAAGCCAGGTGGCCGCCGCGCTGCAACCATGCCAGCGCGACGGCGACCAGCACCGCCGCCACCGTGCTTTTCCATCCGCCTGCGCGTCTGCCTCTGCGCACACCCGCCCCCTCCGTCGTGCCCGAGGGCAGGATGCTAGATGAATCATCGGCCGGCCGTCACCTCTGGCCCGGGTGCGGGACGAAGACGAAATATGAAACGCGAGCCCGGGCGGGGCGGCCGCTCAGGCGCGACGCTGGGCGGCCGCGAACAACTGATAACCGCCGCGACCGCGGCTCTTGGCACGGAACATGGCGGCATCGGCATGGCGCAGCAGGGTGTCGCCATCGGCGCCGTCGCAGGGAAACACGCTGACACCGATACTGCAGGACGCCGACCAGCGGTGACCGCGGGTCGCGAAGGGGAGGCTCAGGGTCCGGTGCAGCTTCCTCGCGACCGCGGCCGCGTCCTCGGCGCCGCGCAGTCCCTGGGCGAGGACGGCGAATTCATCGCCGCCCAGCCGTGCCACGGTGTCGGCGCCGCGCACCGCGGCGAGCAGGCGCTTTCCCGCCTCCACCAGCACGGCATCGCCTGCCTCGCGGCCGCAGGCCTGGTTCACCCGGTGGAAGTTGTCGATGTCGATATGGAGAAAGGCGAGCTTCTCGGCGTAGCGACTGGCATGCGCGATGCCGCGCAGCATGCTCTCCTGGAGTGCCGCGCGATTCTGCAGACCGGTGAGCGCGTCGCGCGTCGGGGCCCGCGCCGCCATCACGCTCATCGCACCGGACTGCTGCCGGACGCGCTGCAACTCCAGCCCGTCGGCGACCTGTCGCGCCAGTCCCGTCAGCGCCGCGCGCTGTGCGGCGGTGAGGATGCGGGGCTCGGGGTCGAGTACCGTCAGCACTCCCGCCGCGGTGCCGTCGGCGAGGGCGACGGGGGCGGCCGCGAAGAATCGCATCGGTCCCTGCCCGCAGGCGAGCAGCCCCGCGTGCGTCGTCTGATCGCGCTCGACATCGTCGACCACCAGCAGCCCGTTCTCCGCGAGCGCCCGCCCGCACAGCGATGCGTACAGCAGGGACTCCTCCGCGCGCGGCGCGACGGCCTCCGTCCAGGGCACGCTGGCAGGTTCCAGGCGCAGGTTCGCGTGCGGGCAGCCGGCGACCTGGCGGGCCAGCATGACCGCCGTGTCGGCCACCGACGCGAGGGCGAGATTGGGGCCGGACGCCGCGGCGGGATGCCGCCCCCAGTCCGCATCCAGGCGCGCCGAGACGCTCCGCGGCAGGTCGCCCGCCGCCGGTTCGGCGTTGGCGGACGCGGTGGCGCGCAACACCCGCAGCACCTGCGCCACCTTCTCGAACTCCAGGGTCTTGTCGAAGAAGAACTCCGCGCCGGCGCGGCGGCACTTCTCGCGGTAGGCCGGCTGGGGATTGTTGGTCAGCATGATGACCCGCGGCATCGGCTGCGCGCCGGAGATGGCCTTCAGCACGTCAATGCCGGTGCCGCCGGGGAGCTCGACGTCCAGGATCAGTGTCTGCGGCTGCAGGCTGAGTATGCCGGCGACAGCACTGTTGATGTCGCCGGCCTCCCCGACCACCCGCACGCCGTCGACGTCTGCCAGCATGCTGGCCAGGCGCTCGCGCACGAGCCGGGAGTCATCGGCGATGAATACGTCCATAAGGCGCCTGCATTGGCCCTCCCGCTCCCGGAGACGCGGCGGTCAACGCCCGAGGTCGGCGGAGTTCACGCTCGGGGCGACGAGCCCCTCGGGGGTGGCGTCAGTCTGTGCGCCGTCGGTCTCATGCCCGGACTCATCGATCTCGTCGTTGACCTCGGCTGAGGTGGCCGTGGATTGCGACGGGGCGTCGGCGGCGTCGGCCGTGGACACCGCCGCCCATGTTCCCCATCGCATGTAACCAGTCGACATGGCACACCCTCCCTAAATCGCTCCAAGAGCCGTGCAGGCCACTCAGTTGACCGCGTAGGCCGGTCGCGCCGTCTCGCGCGCAACCGGGCTGCTGCGGCCCTTGGCCGGGCGCTTGCGAAGTACCGGTTCGCCGTCCACCAGCTCGATCCCCGCCTCCTCGCAGCGCTGCACCAGGCGCGGATGCAGGTTGATGATGCAGATCCCGACGTCGGTCTGTTGCGCCCAGTTGACGAATATGCGCAGCCAGTTCAGGCCCGACTCGCCGATCTCGTTCACCTCGACCATGTCGAAGACGTACCAGTCGCAGCGCCAGTCGTCGGGACGCAGGGACTCCCAGAACGAGAATCCGGCCGAGAGGTCGAACTGCCCCTTCGGATTGATGAAGATGGTGCGACCGCGCATCGAAACCTTCAGGCCTTGTGTCATGCGTCTATCCCCCTACCGCTTCTCGTTTGACCTCTGCCGTTTGCCTTTCCACCCCGGGGCCGGCTGTGACCGGGCACCGGTGCATTCCTGATGGGAGCCTCGAACACTCGAGGTGCTCTCCGGAGGTCGGGCCGGGGATCGCCGCCGCTTTCGACCGGCGATTCCGCCCGGTGCTGATGGAGAAAAGATTAGGCAGCGCAACGGCCGCGGAATATCGGCGCATGACCAAATATTCGGTAGGACTGCGCCGACGGCTTTGTAGGTCGCGGTCCTACATGCTGTCAGGCGTTTTCACGCGCCGCCGGCGCGGCCGGGGAACTACTCGACGAGGTGATTCTGTATGCAGTAGCGGGTCAGATCGGCGTTGGTCTTCAGCTGCATCTTGCTGAGCAGGCGCGTGCGGTAGGTGCTTACGGTCTTCACGCTGAGATACAGCTCCTGGGCGATCTCGCTCACCGACCTGCCGGCGCCGATCAGCCGCAGCACACGAAACTCGCGGTCCGAGAGCATCTCGTGCGGCGCCTTGGCCGCCTCGCCGGTCAGCTCGGCGGCCAGGTGCTCGGCCAGCTCGCTGCTGACGTAGCGGCCGCCGCCCATGATCCGCCGCACCGCGCGCACGAGCTCCTCGGCCGCCTTGTCCTTGGTGAGGTAGCCGGAGGCGCCCGACTTCAATGCGCGCACCGCGAAATGCTCCTCCGCATGCATGCTGAGTATGAGCACCGGCAGTGACGGATGCTGCTTTTTGATCTGCCCCAGGCAGTCCAGGCCGTTGCGATCCGGCAGCGAGAGATCCAGCAGCACCAGATCGAATTCGTCTTTCAGCCGCGTGAACAGCGCCCCGGCCGTATCGACCTCGACCACGTCGAGCTTGGGGAAACTCTCGATAAGTATGTCGTGAACGCCGCGACGAACGATCGGATGATCGTCGGCGATGATTATGCGCATGCCTGTTCGTCCTCCTTGGCGGGATGCGCTGCCGCCATGGGTACTATGAGTCGCACCAGCGTTCCGCCCTGCTTGCGGGCGTGTACGTTGAGCACGCCGCCCATGAGCTGGGCGCGCTCGCGCATGCCGAGCACGCCGAGCCTCTGCGTGATGGCGCCGCTGCTCTCCTCCATGCCGCGGCCGTTGTCGGCCACTTCCAGCACGAGGTTGCGCTTGTCGTGGCGCAGGTTCACCACGGCCTTGTCGGCGCCGCTGTGCCGCGCGATGTTGGTCATCGCCTCCTGGAAGATGCGGAAAACGCCCGAGGCGTAGGCCTTGTCGAGTACCAGTTCCGAAGGCAGCATCAGCTCGCATTTCACGCCGGTGCGCTCGCTGAACTGGCCGGCATACTCCTCCATCGCCGCGATGAGCCCCAGGTTGTCGAGCAGGGTGGGCCGCAGCCGGGTGGCGATACGGCGCACCACCGCGATGGTGGAGTCGATGAGTTCGCCGGTGGCGCCGATCTTCTTGTGCAGGATGCTGACGTCGCGCAGCCCGGTCTTGTCGTCCAGCCGCCGGCGCATCCATGCGAGATCCATCTTCATGCCGGTGAGCGCCTGGCCGAGCTCGTCGTGCAGCTCGCGCGCGATGTGGGTGCGCTCTTCCTCCACCGCGGCATCGAGCTGCCGGGCGAAGGTGCGCAGGCGCTCCCGGGATTCGATGAGCGCGCTGCCGGCCTTCTTCAGATCGGTGATGTCGCTGGCGATGCCGTCGAGCCGCAGCGGGTTGCGGAAACTGTCGGTCACCAGGCGCGCCCGGTCCCGCAGCCAGCGTATGCTGCCGTCGGGCCGGATGATGCGGTACTCGTAATCGTAGTGCCCCGTCTTCAGTATCTGCGCCACCGTGCTCTGCACGCGCTGCTTGTCCTCCGGATGGACGACGTCGAACCAGAGGCTGGGCCGCGCGAAGAAGTCACCGACCGGGCGGCCGTACACGGCCTCCGCGGACGGGCTCACGTACAGGGGCTGGCAATCCTTGACGGTCGACGACCACACCACGTCGTCCAGCGAATTCAATATGCCGTTGAGGCGCTCACGGCTGTCGCGCAGGGCATCTTCGGCGGCCTTGCGATCGGTGATGTCGCGGCAGTTCACCACCACGCCGTGGATCGCCGCGGAATCCAGGTGCGCGCGGCCCACCGCGTCGAGCATGCGCCAGGAGCCGTCGCGATGCCGCACGCGCAGCTCCGCGCGCCGCACCGCGCCCGGGTTGGCGATGGTGTCGCGCAGGGCGGAGTGCGCGGTGATGCGATCGTCGTGATGCACGATGTCGAAGGTGCTCTTGCCGAGCAGGTAGGCGGGCTCGTAGCCGAGGATGCCCACCACCGAGGGACTCGCGAACAGGATTGCGCCCTGCCCGTCCATGATGAGCGTCATGTCCGAAGACATCTCGACCAGCGCCCGGAAGCGCTGTTCGCTGGTGCGCAGCGCCCGCTCGGCGCGCTTGCGCCGGGTGATGTCGCGGGCGCCGACCATGATGGAGACGATGCGCTGGTTCGCCTCGCGCAGCGGCACCACCGAACACTCCAGCCAGTAGCGGGTCTCCTCCAGGCCGGCGGCCTCGATCTCGATCGTTCCGGCGACGCCCTGAAGCACACGCTTGAACAGATCGCCGAGATTCTGCCGGTGCTCCGGCAGGACGAACTCCAGCATCGGGCGGCCCTGCAGCGAGACCACCGAATCGGCCTCCAGCGTCAGCACCCCGGAGCGATTCACCTCGACGATGCGGCCGTCGACCGAGAGCATGAACACGGCATCCGGCTGCTTGTCGATCGCATCGCGCAGGGAGGCGATCGTCTGACGCAGGTTCTCCAACTCGCGATACTGGTTGCCGACGTCGCGGAAGGTGAGGATCAGCGCATTGCCGTCGGACTGCCCGATCGGCGCGGCGTGGATCTCCACGAACAGGAATTCGCCGTTGAGGCGGGCGATATTCCGCTCCACGGTGATCGGCTGGTCGGCGTTGCCGGAGAGCAGCTGTCCGATGGACTCGTGCAGCACGACCTGGTACTCGCCCTGCAGGAGATCGAACGGAGAGCGCCCGAGCAGTTGCTCGCGCGCGGTGGCGCCGAACAGCTGCATGGCGGCATGGTTCACGAAGCTGATGCGGCTGCGCTCCACCGCCACCATCGGCACCGGCAGCAGCTGCGCCAGCCTCTGGTAGCGCTCCTCGCTGTGGCGCAGCGCGCCCTCGGCCAGGCGACGCTCCTGCAACTGGCCCTGCAACACCGCGACCTCGGTGCCAAGCCGCTTGGCCTGCTCGAGGTTGCGCTGCTGCGGGCCGGTGAGCACTGCCGCGGCGAGCGCGGCGACGCTGGCGAACGCGAACAGCGGCAGGTTGTTATCGCTCAACACCCAGCCGGCGTTCGCGCCGGTGTAGTAGAAATACAGGTAGCCGATGGCGAGCAGGGCGCTGCACAGACCGGCGATCGCGCCGCTGTAGTAGCTGGCGATCAGCACCGCGAGCACCAGCGGTATTGGCGGCGGGCAGATCTGGTCGAAGCGTGTCAGCTCGAGCGCCGCGACGATGCATACGGCGAGCAGCGGGCCGAGAAACTGGCGCACCCCGAGATTGGCGTTGGAGTCCTGTGCGTTCATCCGATTCCCGCCCCGTCGCTGGCCGATGGCGTCAGGCCTCGCACATTCCACGGGAACGGGCGGGGCAGACCGGCCGGATTAGTAGCACAAGCATCGCGCCGTATCCAGCACAGACGGTCACAGGATCTCAAGGTGCGCCGGCTGGCGGCGCCCCGCCCTCCGCGGGGCCCGGGCCCCAGCAAGCCTCACGCAGCCCCGAGGCGCGCTCCGTGCGTCGGCTCACGGCCGCGCGGACAGCCTCCTCGCTGCCCCAGAGCGTCACCCGCTCGCGGGCCCGGGTCACCGCCGTGTAGAGCAGCTCGCGCGTCAGCACCGGCGAGTCCGCGCTCGGCAGCAACACCAGCACATGGCCGAACTCCGAGCCCTGCGACTTGTGAACGGTGAGCGCATAGGCGAGCTCGTGCTCCGGGAGGCGCGCCGGAGCCAGCTTGCGGTAGCGGCCGTCCGGCGTCGGAAACACCACCCGCAGACCACCGACCTCGCGGGCTTCCAGCGCCAGCCCGATGTCGCCGTTGAACAGCTGCAAGCCGTGATGATTGCGCCGCACCATGACCGCCCGCCCCGGGAACCAGCCGCGTCCGGGCGGCACGCCAAGCGTGGCGGTGAGCACGCGCTCGAGCTCACCGTTCAACCACTCCACGCCGACGGGCCCCTCCCGCACGGCGGTCAGCACGCGGAAATCCGCAAACGCCTCGAACGCGGCGCGCTCCTCACCGCCGCGCACCGCCTGCGCGTAGCGGTGCAGGTGCGGCGCGATCGCCGCACGCCAGCGCTGCCTGTCCTGCGGCTCCTTCACCCAGGCGAGCTCGCCGCCCGAACGCAGCGCCTCGAGCGCCAGCGCGGCGTCGCCAGCGCGAACCGCGCCCGCCAGGGCCGCGATCCCGCCACCGGCGGCGAAGCGGTAGCTGCGCTCCAGCAGCACGACGGCATCGCGCAGGGGCGAGACGGCGTCCGCATCGACGTCGACCTGATGCCCGGTCGCCGCCTGCAGCCACGCCGCGAACGCAGGGGTGTATGCGTTGCGCTCGGGGCAGACGCTGCCGAGCACGGCCCCGGGCTCCACCGAGGCCAGTTGGTCCTTGTCGCCGACCAGCAGCAGGCGCGCGTGCCCCGGCAACGCATCGACCAGCTTGGCCATCAGCGCGAGATCCACCATCGAGGCCTCGTCCACGACCAGCACGTCGAGCGGCAACTGCCGATCGCGGTGGAACGCGAAGCGCGCGGAATCCGGCGTACCGCCGAGCAGCCGGTGCAGGGTGCTGGCGGTGTCGGGAATCAGCGCCTGGCTCGCGGGGCAGACGGGCAGATGCGCGCGGGCCTGGCGGATGGCCTCCTGCATGCGTGCGGCCGCCTTGCCGGTCGGCGCGGCGAGCGCGATGCGCAGCGGCGCAGCACGATGCAGCTCCGCGATCAGCGCCAGCACGCGCACGACGGTCGTGGTCTTGCCGGTGCCCGGCCCGCCCGACAGGACGCAGAGCCCACGCCCGACGGCGACGGCCGCGGCCACCTTCTGCCAGTCCTCCTCCGCGCCCGGGAACAGGCGCGCCAGGGCCGAACGCAGCGCCGCCCCATCGACCGCGTGCCGCGTCGCCGCACGCGCCCGCAGATCGGCGGCAAGCCGCTGCTCGTAATCCCAGTACCGCCGCAGGTAAAGCCTGCCCTCGCCGTCCAGGACGATCGGCTTGTGCTCGCCCGGCGGTCCGATGATGGCCGTGCCGCGCAGGTATTCCTCCAGCAGGCGCGCCGAGCCGGCGCCGTCGACGCCGTCGCGCACACTGATGCAGGAATGCCCCGCCGCCGTCATCGCCGCGAGCCTGGCGAGGATGCGCGCCAGTTCCGGATCACGGCTGTCGGCCAGGCGCATCAGCAGCTCCGCCAGGTGGCGCTGCAGCCCGGTGCTGCCCGCCGCGACCGCATCGGGCTCCCTGGTTCGATTCACGCCGCGCCCCTCCCGACGTACCGGTCGAGCGCGGCGAGCAACGCCGGCGAGGGACGGTCGGCGTAGATGCCGAACCCGGCCCCGCGCTGCGGCGAGATGCCGCGCACGAACAGGTAGTACACGCCGCCGAAATGCCGTTCGTAGTCGTAGCCCGGCAATCGCACGCCCAGATATCGATGCAGCGCCAGGGTGTAGAGGAGGTACTGCAGCCCGTAGAGCTCCTCGGTCATCACGGCCGGCAGCCGTTGCCCGGCGTAGTGCTCGGCGGTCGGGCCCAGCCAGTTCGACTTGTAGTCGACGATGTACCAGCGGCCGTCATGCTCGAAGACCATGTCTATGTAGCCCTTCATGTAGCCGCGCACAGGGTCGAACTGCAGGGCTTCGATCTGCCGCCGGTGCGAGCCGCCGGCGGCGTGCCCCTCGAGCAGGTGTCCGAGCTCCCTCGCCTCGAGCCGATGCAGCGGGTAGTGGAACTCCAGTTCGTTGACGCGCTGGTGGCTGGCGACCCGCGCGAGGCACAGCCGATCGCCATCGAGCGGCGTATGCAGCACGTCGGCGAGCATGCGCAGCAGTACCGGGACCCATTGCGGCGCGAACCCGTGACGATCCAGTTCACGGGCAACCACCGGGCGCCAGTCGGTGTCTTCGCCGGCGCGAAAGTCGATGTACTCGAAGATGGCGTGCAGACAACTGCCCGCCCGCGCCCCGCGCGGGAAGGCGTGAATGCTGTCGGCGGCAATCGGTTCCACCGCCGCCGGCGTTGATGCCCAGGCATCGTGATCGGGGCGATCGCCGGAACCCTCGCGCAGCAGCGCCGTGTAGCTGACCGTGCGCCACGGCGCCGCGATGTGACCGCGGAAGACGCGCGCCGCGGGCAACCTCGGCACGCCCGCCTCCGGCATCGCGATGCCGGTGTCGGGTGCCGGCGGCCCGGAGACCGCGATCGCGTGCGGCGCCGCCGATTGCAGGGCCTGCAGGTCGGCCCGCAGCTCCCCGTCGTCGCAGGACTTGAACCAGGAGAAGAAATCCTCGTCCCCCGGGAACGCCCGCCGGTCGCGGTGCATCAGCCACGCCGGCGCGGATGCGGCCGCGCCGCTGATCGCACCCCAGGTCGCGTAGCAGCGATGCCTTGCGCGCGTCAGCGCCACGTAGCACAGGCGCAGCGACTCCGAACGCGCCTCGAGCCGTGCCTGCCCGCGTGCTTCCTCGTCGCCGGCATCGAGTTGCAGGGTCGGCGCGCGCTCGTCCGCCGGGTCATGATAGAAGACCGGCGCCGGGGGTACCGGCCCGCGCAGCGACTCGTCCCAGAGGTAAGGGCAGAAGACGATGGGGAACTCCAGGCCCTTGCTGCGATGCACGGTGACGATCTGCACCAGCTGCTCATCGCTCTCCAGGCGCAGTTGTGATTCCTCGCCGCGATCGGGCAGCCGTTGCCGCTGCTCGCGGAGCCAGTCGACGAGCTGCGAGATCCCGAGCCCGCTGCCGTCGGCCTGCGTCTGCAGCAGCTCGATGAGATGCAGCAGGTTGGTCATCCGTCGCGCCCCCTCGGCCATGGCGAGCAACCGGGTCGGCACGCCTTCCCGCTCCAGCAACCGGCGGCACATGACGAAGAATCCGGCCTCGCGCCAGAGCTGGTGGTACTCATTGAAGCGCAGCACCACCGCCTCCCAGTCCCGTTCCTGACCCGAGAGCGCATGCAGCACCGCGGCATCGGCACCGAGCAGCGTGGTGACCAGGGCCGTGCGCACGCGGGTGTCGTCGCCCGGGTTCTCGACCGCGCGCAGCACGTGGGTAAGCTCCGCGGCCTCTTCACTGTCGTAGACGCTGTCGTCGGCCTGCTCGGCGCTGTTGACGGCGCGCGCGGCCAGCGCCTCCTTGATCTGCCGGCCCTGCGAGTGCCTGCGCACCAGTACGGCGATATCGCTGCCGCGCAAGGGCACGAGCTCGCCGCTCTCATCGAGGAAGCCGGCACGGCCCCCGGCGGCCAGCCGCAGCAGCCGGGCGATCTCCGCGGCGGTGGCCTGCGCCGAGAGCCGGGCCGCATCCTGCTTGGTCCACGGCTTCCCCTGCGCCTGGCGCGCGAGGAACCAGAGCACGAAGGGGACCTCCTCGCGCCCGTCGATGAGCAGCGGCCGCGGCGCGCGTCCGGCGGGATGAACCGCGTGAAACTCGATGCCGGCGGTCAGAAACGGTGACGTGGCGTGCCGGTACAGCGCATTGACGGCATCGATGAGCGGGGCGGTCGATCGCCAGTTCACGTCCAGCGTGTGGCGGCTCGCGCGCGCGTCCTCGCGCGCCTTCAGATAGGCGTATACGTCCGCGCCGCGGAAGGAGTAGATCGCCTGTTTCGGGTCGCCGACGAGGTACAGCGGCAGATCGGTGCCGCCATAGATCCGCGAGAAGATCTCGTACTGCACCGGATCGGTGTCCTGGAATTCGTCGATCAGCGCGGCGCTGTATTGCCGCCGGATGCTCGCGGCCAGCGCCGGTCCGCCGCCCGATTGCAGCGCGCGGGCAAGATCGTTGAGCAGATCGTCGTAGGACTGCCCGGCCTGCCGCCGCTTGCGCCGCGCGAGCTCCTGCGCAAAGTAATCGAAGAGCCGCCGGCGCAGATTCATCGCCCGCTGCGCATGACACGCTTCCAGGTCTGCGTGCCGGCGCAGTAACGTCTCGCAGCGCGCGAAGAACGGGTGCTCCGGAGGCTGTCTGCCCTTCTTCGTGGCTGCGGTTATAGCTGTAACGGAGCAATTCGAAACACCCTCGGGCAGGTTCCGCACGGCATCGGCCGCGCCCGAGAAGATGCGCTCGAACTGAGCAATCCACGTGCCTGCCGCCTTCACGGTGACGACGTTGCGCTTCAGCTCGGGGGTCTCCAGCAGCATCCGGCCGGCCGCCTCGCCCTCTTCCTTCCAGGTGAGCGCCGCGGCGGCGAACGCCGTCTCGTAGGCGCGTTCCAGATCCTCGCAGCTCGCCGCCGCTTCGCCGCCGCGCATGCGCAGATAGGGCTTGCCGAGGTGCCGGCCGACCAGCGACAGCAGTTCCTCCGGTGTCGACATCCTGTTGGCGAGCAGGTATTCCACGAACAGTCTCGACGCGCCGCTCACCTCACGCCGCCAGAAATCCCGCGCGATCTCGGCGCGCAACTCGGATTCATCGGTCAGCAGTGCCGCGTCGAACGGCGTGCCCGAACTCAGGGCATGCTCCGCGAGCAGGCGCTGGCAGAAGCCATGGATGGTATGTATGGCCGCCTGATCGAAGCCGGCCACGGCGCTCTGCAGGCGCCGCGTGAGTTCCATGCGATCGGGATTGCGCTCGAGCAGCCGAATCACGAACGCATCCTCAGGCGGCGGCGTCGCACCCGCCTGCAGGCTTTCGGCCAGCAGACGCAGCCGCGCGCGCACCCGCTCGCGCAGCTCCGCCGTCGCCGCGGTCGTGAAGGTCAGTACCAGTATGCGGTCGATTGTCCGATCGGACTCCGCGACGAGGCGGACCAGCAGATTGCTGATGGTGTAGGTCTTGCCCGTGCCGGCGCTCGCCTCGATGAGCTGCGTGCCGGTCACGGGCAATTCGAACACGTCCAGGGAGTCGCGGATCACTCCTCCTCCCTGCGGTGCGCGAAAATGGGCTCCACGATCTCCCCGGCAAGCCGCTCGAAGGCCGCGTCGAGCGGCTCGTCGCCGCCGAATGCGAGGCGATAGTATTCGTCGTCGTCCTCTCCGCGCCTGTGCTCGTTGCTCTCCCACTCGGCGCGGGCCGCGCCGATGGCATCCTTGCCCCTCCGGTGTGCCTCCACGTAGGCGCACGCGCTGCGCGGGAAGAAATGCAGAGGTTCGCACAGGCCCTGCAGGAATCGATCGAGCAGCCTCTGCAGATGCTGCCGCGCCTCTTCGACGGGAGCGAACTCGAGCGCGCCCTCCGGCGTGCACAGCGTGCTGCCGCCGGCGCGCGCCGGCGCTCCGGCCGCGAGCAGCAGATGGCGGATCCAGAACGCCACCAACTGGTTCGCGTGGATCTTCTGGGACGCCGAGTACTCGAACAGGCCCGTCGCCGACGCGCTGTGGAGCGTGCCGGTGATGCGTGCGCCACACAGTGCGATGTCCACCGCGACCGTGGTGGCGGCGGGCGGGCCTTCGACGCGCGCGCGCACCCTGCCGGCGAGAGCGCGCGCCCGCGCCGCCGCCTCGCGCAGTCCGATGCGCCCGACCTGGCCCGGCGGCAGGCCGCCGCGTGCGAGTTCCACGGGATAGGCATCCTCGATGCCGGCGCCGGCGAGCAGCGTCGCCGTCAGGCGCTCGGTGATCTCCCGCTCCGCCCGCCGGTGAATCGCAAAGGGTTCACTGGTCTCCAGTTCGTCGCTGTATTCGGCCAGGCGCACGCGCAGGCGGCGCTCGAGCAGGAATCGCACGGGGTGCCGATAGAAGCGCACCAGATCCTCGACGGCGATCACGGACCATTCGGGCTCGGGGTCGGGCAGCGGCGTGGAGAACAGCGGCGGGCGCGCGGCGGCGCTCGACGGCGCCGCCACGGCCAGCTCGCGACGATAGCTGAAGAGACGATCGTCGGCGTTGAAGTAGCGCGGGCTGAACGCCTGCAGCGGATGATGCGTGCGGACCTGCTCGCGCAGCGTGCCCGGGGGTGCGGGCGCGAAGTCGCGCTCCAGCAGGTCCAGCAACTCGCTGATCAGCACCGATGGCGGCAGCGGCAGACCGGTGCGGATGTCGTTGCCGACGTAGCTCAGGTACAGGCACCGGCGCGCCGACAGTACCGTCTCCAGGAACAGGTAGCGATCCTCGTCACGACGGGAGCGATCGCCGCGGCGCCAGTCGCCGCCCATCCGATCGAAATCCACGCGCCGGTCGGGACGCGGAAACACCCCGTCGTTCAGGCCGAGTACGCAGATGACCTCGAAGGGCAGCGCCCGCGCCGCGGACCATTCCGCCACGCACACGCCGCCGCGCAGCGAGAGCGGCTGAGCGCTCTGCGCCTCGAGGCGCCGCCTCAGCTCGGCGGCAATCACGTCGATGCCCATCCGGCTACACGACTGCGCCAGCGCCGCATCGCGCGCGATGGCGGCCAGGGCGTCGCGCACCGACTGCATTACCGCCTCCTCCCCGGATTCCGGATCGAACAGCTCGGCCAGCAGTGCGTTGAGCTCGAGCGTCCAGTCGCGGACTGTCAGCTCCGCCTGCAGCCGCTTGCGCCAGACCTGCAGCAGATCGAGGTAATCGAGCAGCGCGGACAGCGCGCGCGCGGCTGAACCCTCGATCTCCCCGTAGGGCAGTACGCCGCCGAACAGCCGTTCGGCCTCTGGCAGCGCATAACCCAGGAGCATGCGCTCCAGGCCCGCGCGCCAGGTGTGGCTGGCCACCGGCGGCAGCGAGAATTCAGCGCGATGCACCTCGTCCCATCCCCAGCAGATTCCGGTCCGGGCAATCCATCCCCTCATGCGCGCGAGGTCATCGTCGTCCAGCCCGAAGCGGCGCTGCACGGACGCCACCTCGAGCGGGGCCAGCACCGCGTCGGCCGCGAACCGGCTGCCGGGCAGCTCGAGGAAACCGAAGAAGGCCTCGAGCTGCGGGTCGCCGGCCGGGGAGGATTCCGCGACGACGTCATAGGGTATGCGCCGGTTGTCGCCGATCGCGCCGAACACCCCGGTGACGTAGGGGGCATAGCGCGGCAGGTCGGTGACCGCCACCAGCACCTGCTCGGGTCTCAGATCGGGCCAGCGCTCGAACATGTCGAGCAGCCGATCGTGCAGGACCTCGACCTCACGCATGGCGCTGAAGCAGGCGTGCACCTGGATGGAACGATCCTGCGCCGGAACCGCGCGCCGCACGCCGGACTCCTCGCCGCGGTCCCGGAGCTCGAAAATGTCGGACTGCAGCGTCCCGAGCAGCGTGACGGCCTCCGGGGGTGCGTAGCATTCGCTCTCGACGTGCTCGTATTCCACGACCCTGTCGATGAAGTCCCTCCCCGGGCGTCCCATGGACCCCAGCAGCGGGTGCCCGGTGTGCAGGTAGCGCTCCGCAGCCACCACCGCACCGGCCGCGGCACGCGTGCGCGGGGAGACGATATCCCCCCAGTAGTGTCGGCTCGGGTTCGACAGCAACAGGTTGACCTGCGTCCGCCGGGACAGATGCGCCATCACCTCCAGGTAGGAGGGCGACAGCGCCGGCAACCCGAACAGCGTGACCCGGGCCGGGAGTACGCCCTCCATGTCTGCCGTGGCCGCGGCCTCGAAATCATCCAGCGCGTGCACCCAGTGCAGCGGCCTGCGCCCCGCGACCAGCCGGCGCCACAGCTGCGCCTGCCAGTGCGTCTCCTCGCCCTGCTCCCAGGCGCGTACCCAGTCGGGACGGAAGATCACGTATTGGTCGAAGGTCTCGGCGATGCGGCGCGCGAGCGCGTGCCGCTGGCGCTCGTCGGCGCCGCGCAGGTAGGTGCGCAGCGGCCCGTAGGCCTCGCCATCGGGCAGACCGCCCAGGACATCGAAGATGCGCCAGGCATTGGCCTCCGCGGAAAACGGCGCCACGGCCGGCAGGCGGCCGCCAAGCACGAGCCGGAAGATCTCCCAGATGAAATTCCCGGGGTAGAGCAGGCGCGTATTCGCGCAGATGCCCTGCCGATCGGCGAGGCGGTAGGTCAGCCAGCGGCCCATCGCCCTGGTCGGCACGACCACGATCTCCGGCGCCAGCACCGACGGCAGCGGCTGCTCGAGGATGGCCTCGAGGGCGGCGGCAAGACCTTCGGTACGGTTGCTGTAGACGATATTGAACATCGGGCGTTCCTGGGCGCGGCTCGCGTCAGCCGCGCCGTGGCTGCGCGCCGCGCGCCACCGCCGCGGCGACCCGTCCCCCCGGAGGATTCACCGCGGCGGCCGGCGCGGAAGTGTTATCGTTCCCGGCGACGCGACCGGCCATGGCCGAGGGGGGAACAACGTCATCATGCTGGAACAACTCACGCTGTTTCTTGCCGCGGCAGTGCTCATCGTACCTCTGTTCAAGAGAATGGGTCTCGGGACGGTGCTCGGCTACCTCATCGCCGGCATGCTGCTCGGACCGTGGGGACTGCGCCTGGTCACCGAGGTCGAGAGTATTTTGCACGTCTCGGAACTCGGCGTCGTACTCCTGCTGTTCGTGATCGGTCTGGAACTGCAGCCATCGCGGCTGTGGGTGCTGCGGCGGACGGTATTCGGACTGGGTTCGGCGCAGGTGGCGGGCAGCACGCTGCTCATCGGCACGGTCGCCGCCTTCGGCTTCGCGCAGCACTGGCTGGCGGCCGGCGTGATCGGATTCGGTCTGGCAATGTCGTCGACGGCCTTCGTGCTGCAGACGCTGGCCGAACGCAACGAGCTGACGACTCGCCATGGTCGTGACTCCTTCGCGATCCTGCTGTTCCAGGATCTGGCCATCATCCCGGCGCTGGCCGCCCTGCCCCTGCTCGCCTATTCGCCGGAGACCAGGACCGGCGAGGCTGACTGGGCGGAGCTGCTGCGCGCCCTCGCCGTACTGGCCGGGATGGCGCTTGCCGGCCGGCAACTGCTGCGCTGGGCCTTCCGCCTCGTGGCGCGCTTCGGCAACCGCGAGTTGTTCACGGCCACGGCGCTGCTGGTGGCGATAGGCACCGCCGTGCTGATGGCCTATCTGGACCTGTCGATGTCGCTCGGCGCCTTCCTCGCCGGCGTGCTGCTGGCGGACTCGGAGTTCCGCCACGAGATCGAGGCCGTGCTCGAACCCTTCAAGGGCCTGTTGCTGGGACTTTTCTTCATCGCCGTGGGCATGACGGTCAACCTCGGGGTCGTGGCGCAGTGGCCGCTTGCGCTGGCGGGCGCGGCGCTCGCGCTCGGCATCGTGAAGTTCATCGTCGTCTTCGCCGTGGCGAAGGCCGCGGGCGCAAAGACCGAAAGCGCGCGGAACCTGGGCATCGCGCTGGCCGCCGGCGGCGAGTTCGCCTTCGTGCTGTTCAACCTGGCGCGCCAGTACTCGATCGTCGACCGCGCGACGGCGGACATGCTGATGGCGACGGTCGTGCTGTCGATGATGCTCGCGCCATTGCTGTTCGTGGTCAACGACAAGGTGGTGAAGCCGTGGCTGAGCGCGCGGGCCGACCCGGAGTTCGATCGCATCGACGAGCCCGGCAACGCCGTGGTGATCGCGGGCTTCGGCCGCGTCGGCCAGATCGTGGCGCGCATCCTGCGCATGCGCGGCATCCCGTTCACTGCCGTCGACATCAGTCAGACGCAGGTGGATTTCGTGCGCAAGTTCGGCAGCAAGATCTACTACGGCGACGCCTCGCGCCTGGAACTGCTGCGGGCAGCCAAGGTGGAGCAGGCGCGGCTGTTCGTGGTCGCCGTCGGTAATGCCGAAAAGTCGCTGAAGATCGCGCAGACGATGCGCCGGCATTTCCCCAACGTCCCCGTGTACGCCCGCGCGCGCAATCGCTTTCACTGCTACAAGCTCCTGGACCTCGGCGTGCACTACGTCATGCGCGATACCATCCTCTCCAGTCTCGCCATGGCGCGCGAGGTGCTGACCGGTCTGGGATTTTCGCCGGAACGCGCCGCGGAATCGGTGGAGAAGTTCCGTATCTTCGACGAGGCGCTGCTCGCGCGCCAGCACGCGATCTACCACGATGAGACCGCGCTGGTCGAAAGCGTCAGGCAGGCCACGGAGGAACTGCGCGGCCTGTTCGAGGCCGACCAGAGCGAGGCCGCCGGTTAGCTCCGCCGCGCGTGCGCCGGCGCGGCCCGGGCGCCGGGCTGATGCGCCAGAACGGCTCGGTTACAATGCCGGGATGCAACCGCCGTCGTCGTCCGCCTCCTCACCGCCCGCCGCGGAGGATGAACGCTACCAGGTCGATCGCCTGCAGGGCGTCTCGCGCACCTTCGCGCTGACCATCCCGCAGCTGCCCGCCGGGCTGGCGCGCGTGGTCAGCAACGCCTACCTGCTGTGCCGCATCGCCGACACCATCGAGGACGACCCGGGCCTGAGCTTCGAGCAGCAGCGCCATTACTCGGACATGTTCATCGACGTGGTGGCCGGCGTCGCCGACGCCACGCGCTTTGCCGAGGAATTGCACCCGCTGCTCTCCCCGCAGATGCTCGAGGACGAGCGCGATCTCATCCTCAATACGCCTCGCGTCATCCGCATCACGCACAGCTGCAACGCCGCGCAGCAGGCGGCCATGCTCCGGTGCGTGCGGATCATGGCGGGCGGCATGGCCTGGTACCAGGAGCGCGAGACCCTCGAGGGGTTGCCGGACCAGCCGGCCATGGACCGCTACTGCTATTTCGTCGCGGGTGTGGTCGGCGAGATGCTGACCGAGTTGTTCTGCGACCACTCCGCGGCGATCGCCGGCCATCGCGACCGGCTCATGCAGCTCTCGGTGTCCTTCGGCCAGGGCCTGCAGATGACCAATATCCTCAAGGACATCTGGGAGGACCGGCGCCGCGGCGCCTGCTGGCTGCCGCGCGAGACCTTCCGGCGGGCCGGCGTCGATCTCGCGCAACTGCAGGCCGGGGACGTCCCGGCCGGATTCCGGACCGCCCTCGGCGAGCTCATCGGCGTGGCGCGGCAGCACCTGGAGAATGCGCTCACCTACACCCTGCTGATCCCGGCGCGCGAGAAGGGGATCCGGCGCTTCTGCCTGTGGGCGATCGGCATGGCGGTATTGACCCTGAAAAAGCTGAATCGACATCGCGACTTCCGTTCAGGCCGCGAGGTCAAGATCTCACGCAACAGTGTGAAACTTACGATCCTCGCCACCAACCTCACGACCTCCAGCGACCGGCTGCTGAAATGGCTGTTTGCCTTTGTCGCCAAGGATTTGCCGAGGTCGCACATTCATGAGACACTTTCCGTGCCGGGCTGCGGCAGCGGATCACAAGCATCTGGGTGCCCGGATGGGCCCCGAATCATCCGGCAGTAGGGGGATTCAACACCGACACGGTAGCATGCGCCGGGGTAGCGCGCGTCGGACCCGTCTGTGTTGACGTCCAGCCATTCCCGCTGCTCGCAAAGTGCAGACGACTCGTCCTTTCGGGAAATACCAAAAATGCTAAAAACGCGTTTCCGGCGCAAGCATTCCAAGGTTGTGTCGAGACTGGCAGTTGTACAGGCGCGCGAGACCCGCGGGCCGATCAGTCCCGCCGAGCTCGAGGACTCCATCGATCGCGCCCGCCGCGGCCTGGAGTCCGAGCAGCACGCCGACGGCCATTACATCTACGAGCTCGAGGCCGACTGCACCATCCCGGCCGAGTACATCATGATGAACCACTTCATGGGCGAGGTGGACGACGTGCTCGAGCGCAAGATAGCCAACCACCTGCGCGCCCGGCAGGCCGAGCACGGCGGCTGGCCGCTGTATCACGGCGGTGACTTCGATCTGTCCTGCTCCGTGAAGGCCTATTACGCGCTGAAGCTCGTCGGCGACGATCCGAACGAGCCGCACATGATCCGCGCGCGCAACGCGATCCTGAACTACGGCGGTGCCGCCCGCGCCAACGTCTTCACCCGCATCGCGCTGGCCCTGTTCGAGCAGGTGCCGTGGAAGGGCGTGCCGTTCATCCCCGTGGAGGTGATGCTGCTGCCGCGCTGGTTCCCGTTCCACATCAGCAAGGTCGCCTACTGGTCACGCACCGTGATGGTGCCGCTGTTCGTGCTGTGCACGCTGAAACCCAAGGCCCGGAACCCGCGCGGCGTGGACATCCGCGAACTGTTCATCACCCCGCCGCACCTGGAGCAGGACTGGTTCCGGCCGACGACGCTGCTGGCGAAGCTGTTCCTGCTGCTGGACCAGATGGGCCGCGGCCTGGAACACCTGATCCCGCCGCGCATGCGTCAATATGCGTTGCGCCTGGCCGAGCGCTGGTTCACGCGCCGCCTCAACGGCGTCGATGGCCTCGGCGGGATCTTCCCGGCGATGGTCAATGCCTACGAGGCGCTGGCGCTGCTCGGCTATCCGGCCGACCACCCGTATCGGGTCCAGACGCGCACCGCGATCCGCAACCTCGTGGTCAGCAACGCCCACAGCGCCTACGTGCAGCCCTGCGTGTCGCCGACCTGGGACACGGGCCTGGCGGCGCACGCCCTGTACCAGGCCTACGGCAGCGCACAGTCGGAATCGGTGACCCGCGCGCTCGACTGGCTGGTGCATCACCAGCTCGACGAGGAGCCGGGCGACTGGCAGGAGAACCACCCGGGGCTGCGCGGCGGCGGCTGGGCGTTCCAGTACGGCAACTCCTACTATCCGGACCTCGACGACACCTCGATGATCGGCTGGATCATGTACGAGGCCGATCGCGAGCGTTACGCGAATAACATCGAGTGCGCCGCCGACTGGGTGTGCGGCATGCAATCGAAGGACGGCGGCTTCGCGTCCTTCGATTCCGACAATACGCACTACTACCTCAACGCGATCCCGTTCGCCGATCACGGCGCCCTGCTCGATCCGCCCACCGCGGACCTGACGGCCCGCTGCATCGCGCTGCTCTCGCTGGTCGGCAAGGCGCAGTACAACAAGCCGATCGCGCGCGCGATGGAGTACCTGCGCAAGGAGCAGGAGGCCGACGGCTCGTGGTTCGGCCGCTGGGGAACCAATTACATCTACGGCACCTGGTCCGTGCTGACGGCGCTGGAGGTGGCGGGCGAGGAGATGCAGCAGCCCTACGTCCGCCGTGCGGTGAAGTGGCTGGAGAGCATGCAGAACACCGACGGCGGCTGGGGCGAGAGCAACGACAGCTACTACCCGCCGCGCCATTACCGTCCGCACCCGAGCACGCCGTTCCAGACCGCATGGGCGCTGCTGGCCCTGCTCGCCGCCGGCGAGAAGGATTCGCAGGCCGTACGCCGGGGCGTGCAGTCCCTCATCAAGACCCAGCAGGCCGACGGCCTGTGGAGCGATGAGCACTACACGGCGCCGGGCTTCCCGCGCGTGTTCTATCTGAAGTATCACGGCTACTCGCGGTACTTCCCGCTCTGGGCCCTGGGCCGGTTCCGCAACCTGAATCGGGCCGCGCCCGAACGCCCGGCCGCCCGCGAGCATTGACCCCGGCAGGGATCCTCACCGCGCTGCCGGCCGAGGCACGTACGCTGCTCGGCCGGCAGCCGCTCCGGGGCCTGCCCATCGATACCGTCCTCCCCTGCGGCCCACACCGCCTCATCGTCTGCGGCATGGGACCGGAACGCGCTGGCGCCGGCGCCGAGGCGCTGGTGCGCGCCGGGGCGCGTTCGCTCGTGAGCTGGGGGTGCGCCGGGGCGATCGATCCCGTCCTGAGGCCCGGAACCCTCGTTCTGCCCGCCCGGGTGATCGGAGAATCCGGCACTTACACGACCGACCCTGGCTGGCGTGGGCGCATCGCCTCGGCGGTGGGCAGCCGTGAGCCGGTCGACGCAGGCCCGCTGCTTTGCGGACGGGCCGTGCTCCTCGAACGGCGCGCACGGCAGGACGCGCGGGACCGCACCGGTGCCTCGGCCATCGACATGGAAAGCGCCGCCGTGGGCGCCACGGCGCTGGAGGCCGGCGTTCCTTTCCTGGTCGTGCGGGCAGTTGCCGACCCGGCCACACACGACCTGCCGGACTTTCTGCCCGCGGTCACGGATCCCTACGGGCGGCCCCGGCTCGGGCGACTGGCCCGGGAGCTGCTGTCCGAACCTTCCGCGCTGGCCGGGCTCCTGACACTGCAGCGCGCATTCGCCCGCGCGCTCGCGACCCTGCGCGCGGTGGCCGCCACGGCGCAGCGGGAGCTGGGGGAGCCGTCCTGATCGCCTTGTAACCACGCACTCACTCGGCTATAAAGCGCCCTCTTTTCGTCCCCAAAACGAGTCCCCGAACCATGCCCCACGGCCCACTGACACCGAAACAGACACGGACTTTTCACGACGACGGCTTCCTGGTCGCACGCGGCATGTACAGCGCCGGGGAGATGGAGGACATCGCCCGCTGGACCAGCGAGATCGAGGCCTGGCCCGAGACCCCGGGCCGGCACATGATGTATTTCGAAAACAGCCGGCTCGACGGCAGCCGCATCCTCAACCGGATGGAGAACTTCTATCCCTACCACGAGGGCTTTCATCGCCTGTTCGACGACGAAAAGATGCGCGGCAGCGTCGGGCAATTGTTCGGCGAGCCGGCCGTGCTGTTCAAGGACAAGGTCAACTTCAAGCTGCCGGGCGGCGACGGCTTCAAGCCGCACCAGGACGTGCAGGCGGGCTGGGACCGCTACGGGTCGCTGCACATCTCCGTCCTGCTGTGCATCGACCAGGCGACGGTCGAGAACGGCTGCCTGGAACTGGTGAAGGGCTTTCACGACCGGGGCGTCGTCGGCAGGATGTGGGAGCCGCTGACGGAGGCGACAATGGACGGCATGAAGTTCGAGCCGTACCCGACCGAGCCCGGCGACGTCGTGTTCTTCGACTCCTACGCGCCGCACGGTTCCGGTCCCAACCTGACCAACCAGCGGCGGCGCATCCTGTACGTCACCTACGGCAGGCAGTCCGACGGCGACCAGCGCGCGCGGTACTACGCCGACAAGCGCATGAGCTATCCGCAGGACTGCGAGCGCGAGGCCGGCAGGAATTACGTTTTCCGAGTCTAGGAATGCCGGGGCCGAACCCGGCAGGCGCGCGCGGCGCGTCGCATCCCTCCGCATCGCATGTCTGAGACCACGCCATTCCCGGAGCGCGTCGATCGCCTGATCGACGCCTGGTTCCGCTGGGTGCAGCGCCACGCGATCCCGGTGCTGGTGCTTGCCGTGGCCGCCGCGGTCGGATGCGCGGTCTACACCGTCAGGAATGTCCGCATCAACACCGACACCGCCGACATGCTGTCGCCCGACCTGCCCTGGCGCCAGACCCAGATCCACTACCAGAAGGAGTTCCCGCAATACTCCGACACCATCGTCGTGGTCATCGATGGCGCCACCGTCGACGAGGCGCGCGACGGCGCAACCCGGCTCGCGCAGGCGCTGGCCGGACGCAACGACCTGTTCATCGAGGTCTACTACCCCCAGGGCAGCGAGTTCTTCCGGCGCAACGGCCTGCTCTACCTCGATGAGGCGGAACTCCAGGACCTTTCCGACAATCTGGCGCGCGTGCAGCCGTTTCTCGCCCGGCTCAAGGCCGATCCGACCGTGCGCGGCCTGGCCGGGCTGCTCACGGAGGCGCTGACGGAACCCGACGCCCCCGAGATCGATCTCGATTTCGCCCTTCGCCGCATCGCCGCCACGCTGCAGGCACTCGCGGAAGGGCGGCATGCGCGGATGTCCTGGGAGGAACTCATCGACGGCAAGAACGCGACGGAGGACGACAAACGCGCGATCCTCGTCACCCGGCCGAAGCTCGATTTCGGATCGATGCTGCCGGGCGGCCCGGCGATACGCGCGATCCGCGATACCGCGGCATCGCTGGGGCTTACCGCCGGGCAGGGCGTGCGCGTGCGGCTGACGGGCGGCGCCGCGCTCGCCTATGACGAGCTCAGGAGCGTCAGCCTCGGCGCCCAGCTCGCGAGCATCGGCTCGCTGCTGATGGTCGCACTGGTGATGGTCTTCGGTCTGCGCTCCGGATGGCTCGTCTTCGCCACGCTTGCGGCACTCATCCTCGGCCTGCTGTTCACGGCCTTCTTCGCCACGGTCGCCATCGGCGAGCTCAATCTCATCTCCGTGGCGTTCGCGGTGATGTACATCGGTCTGGGCGCCGACTACGCCATCTACCTGTGCCTGCGGTACAAGGAGATGTCCGCCGGGGATCCCGATCATCGCGACGCGCTGGCGCGGGCCGCGCGCCACGTCGGCGGCTCACTCGGGCTGTGCACGCTGACGACATCCATCGGCTTCTTCGCGTTCATACCCACCTCCTACCGCGGCGTGGCGGAGCTCGGCATCATCTCGGGCGCCGGCATGTTCATCAGCCTGTTCGTGACCCTGGTCATCCTGCCGGCCCTACTGTCGCTGCGCCGCCCCAGCCAGCGGCGGATCCCGGGGCTGCGCGCGCCGGCCGTGCTGCAAACGCTGCTGGCGGCACCGCTGCACCACAACCGCGTCGTCGTGCTCCTCGCCGCCGTGCTCGCCGTCCTGGCGGTGCTGCTCGTGCGTCATGCACGCTTCGACTACAACCCCCTCGATCTGCAGGACCCGAAGGCCGAATCGGTCGTCGCCTACAAGTCGCTGCTCGCCGGCAACGGCCAGTCGCCGTGGACCATCGTCGCGCTGGCCAAGGACGCGAACGAGGCCAGGGCCATGAAGTCGCGCCTGCTGGATCTCGGCAGTGTCGATTCGGTGCGCACCGTCGAGGACTACGTGCCGCAGGACCAGGACGCAAAGCTTGCGATGGTGAGCGATCTTGCACTGACCCTCGGTCCCGACCTCGGCGACCCCGCCGCCGGCGCGCAACCCGCGCCGACTTCCGAGGCGACCCTGCAGGCGCTGCGTGCGCTGAGGACGGCGCTCGGCGCGGCAAGCTCCAGGAGCCGCGACGAACTCGGCGCGCAGCTCGATGCGTTCATCGGAGATCTCGAGCGGTCCGATACCGCAGAGCGCGTGCGGCGGATCGACGCGGCGCGGCTGGCGCTGCTCGGCTCGCTGCCCGGGCGCCTGGCCGCGTTGTCCGCCTCGCTGAATCCCGGGCCGGTGACTCTCGCCTCGCTGCCCGAGGCCCTGCGGGCGCGCTGGGTCGGTGGCGACGGGCAATATCGGGTCGAGGTCGTGCCGAAGGAGAATCTGGGGGACGTGCGCGCAATGCGAGGCTTCGTCAACGAGGTCCGCCGGGAACTGCCGCATGCGACGGGCTCGCCGATCATCTACCTCGAGGCGGGCACCGCGGTGATCAAGGCCTTCACCCAGGCGTTCATCTATGCGCTGGTCGCGATCACCGTGCTGCTGTGGGTGTCCATGAAGCGCCGCGTCGACGTGATACTGGTGCTGACGCCGCTGCTGCTCGCCGCGCTGTACACCGGCGCGGCCACGGTGCTGATCGGCATGCCCTTCAATTTCGCCAACATCATCGCGCTGCCGCTGCTGCTCGGCATGGGCGTCGATAACGGCATACACATGGTTCACCGTTTTCGCACCGCCCCGCCGGAGGACGGCCTGATGCTGAACACCAGCACCGCCACCGCCATCGGTCTGAGCGCGATGACCAACGCCAGCGGCTTCGGCAACCTGGCCATCTCGCCGCACGCCGGCACGGCCAGCATGGGTGTCATACTCACGATCGGGATTATCATCACGCTGGCCTGCACGATGCTCGTGCTGCCCAGCCTGATGAGCCTCCTGTACCGATCGTCGCGCGCCTGAGGACCACCGCGGACATGGCCATGGACAAGCCCTGGGATGCGATGCTCGCGGCGCGACTCGTGGCGCCGCTTCGCGCCACGGCGGTCACGCCCAACCATCTGACGACCGTGCGGCTGATCACCGGGCTTGCCGGCGTGTACCTGCTGGCCCGCGGCGCCCTGAATGCCGGGGCCTGGCTGGTCGCCCTGTCGACCTTCCTCGACCACACCGACGGGGAACTGGCGCGCATGACGGGCAAGGGATCGCGCCTGGGCCACATCTACGATCTCGCCTCCGACGCGGTCATCACCATCGGCATGTTCCTCGGTCTGGGCATGGGTCTGGCCGGCATCACCGGCAGCCATTCGGCCACGGCCCTGGGCGCCGTCGCGGGTGTGAGCGTGGCCGGCATCTTCCCGATGCGCCACGACATGGAGGCACGCCTGGGCAAGGTCGCCACGCGCCAGCCGAACTTCGCGGGGTTCGAACCCGAGGACATACTCTATCTGTTCCCACTGGTCACTCATGGAGGATACGCGATGGGATTTCTGAAGCTGACGGCCGTGGGCGCGCCGGCGGCGGCGCTGGTCGTCCTGGCGCTCTTTATTCGCAGCCGCAGAGGCGCCTCGGCATGACCACGTTCGTCACGGGCGCGACGGGATTCGTCGGCTCCGCCGTCGTCCGCCACCTGCTCTCCGAACAGATCCCCGTGCGGGTGCTCGCGCGGCCGAACAGCGATCGCCGCAACCTGGAAGGGCTGGACCTCGAGGTCGTCGAGGGCGATCTGCGCGATCGCGCATCGCTGGAGCGGGCGATGAAGGGCTGTCTCGCGCTGTTCCATGTCGCCGCGGACTACCGGCTGTGGGCACGCGACGTGCAGGAGCTCTATCGCAGCAACGTCGAGGGCACGCGCAATATCATGCTGGCCGCCGGCGAGGCGGGCGTAGAGCGCATCGTCTACACCAGCAGTGTCGCGACACTCGGGCTCAACCCGGAAGGCGTGCCCTCCAACGAGGACACGCGCGTCAGCATCCAGGACATGATCGGCGACTACAAGCGCTCCAAGTACATGGCCGAGGACGAGGTGCGCAGGCTGGTGCGCAAGGATCGGCTGCCGATCGTGATCGTGAATCCGTCGACCCCGATCGGTCCCCACGACATCAAGCCCACGCCCACCGGGCGGCTGATCCTCGACGCGGCGCGCGGACGCATGCCTGCCTACGTCGACACGGGACTGAATCTCGTGCACGTCGACGACGTCGCCGCGGGCCACATCGCCGCGTTCCGCCGCGGCGTGATCGGCGAGCGCTACATCCTCGGAGGGGAGAATCTCTGGCTGAAGGAGATACTCGAACGCATCGCCACCATCTCGGGCCGCAGGCCACCTCGCCTGAGGCTGTCGCATTCCACGGTGATGCCCATTGCGCGACTATCGGAGTTCATGGGACGGGTCACCTACGGGCTGTGGGAACCGAGGGCCACCGTCGACGGCATCAAGATGGCGAGGAAGCTGATGTTCTTCTCCAGCGCGAAGGCGATGCGTGACCTGAACTACCACCCCCGGCCCGCCGACGAGGCGCTGCGCGACGCCGTCGACTGGTTCCTGCATTTCTGGAAGCCGCGCTGATCGACCACGCGCGTACCACCGCCTCCGGCGCCGATCGCCGATGCCGCCGCTCGTGCTGCTGCCCGCGTGCTGCAACGCCGCCGACGGCGAGATCGCCGGGCGGCTGCAGATCTTCACCGACACCGTGCGCATGCGAGGCGTTGCGCCCCTGCCTGCCGCCGCCCCGGCGGGCCAGGTTGCGCACCCGATGATGGCCCCGCGCGGCTGCGCCTCGGCGCGCCGTCAGCCGAACACGCGCCTCACGGCGCCGCGGCAGGTTGCACGGGCGAACGCAGGGAATATGACCAATAGATCGCCAGTCCCGCCACTACCCAGATCAGCTCCCGGCAACGCCGGACCACGGACATCGTGACGCCGGTGGAGGCCACGCCCGTGACCGCGCGGCACGCCACGAGAAACGTTCCCTCCTGAACACCGACGGCGGCGGGGATGAAGAAGGCACTGGTGCGCATGAGCTGCGCCAGTGCCTCGATGATCCATGCCTCGGCGAAGCTCACCGGATGACCGATGAACCCGAGCACGAGGTAGACCTCCAGCGCCCCCAGCACCCAATTGGCGAACCCCAGCGCCAGCGCCGCCAGGAACGCGAGCGGTTTGCTGCGATAGAACTGCACCATATGCTCGTCGAAATCCTCCAGGCCGTGCACCACGCCCTCGAGGCTGCGGCCGAAACGCGTGCGCGAGAGTTTGCGGGTCAGCCAGGAACTGAGCTTGAACCACTGTATGGCCAGGAACTGCAGGACGCCGATCGCCACACCGCCCAGGCCGACGGCGGCAACCACCTTCATGCTCTGCGGGAACGCCTCGGAGAAGAACATGAAGACGAAACCCACGCCGAGAAACAGCAGCAGCGCGATGATATTGACGGTGCGCGCGAGCAGCAGCGTCGCCGCACCTTCCCGGTACGGGACGCGATAGTGCGTCTTCAGCAGCACGGCCTTGAACGGCTCCCCGCCCATCGATGCGGCGGGCAGTATGTAATTGAAGGCCTCACCGGCCAGGCGCACTGCGTACAATCGCCGCGTCCAGCGCAGGCCGCGCGGCGGGATGGAGTTGAACGTGTACTGCCAGCCGGCCACGTCGGTCCAGAACGTCACCACGTGCAGGCCGATGACGATGGCGAAACCGCTGAATCCCACCTTGGCCAGATCGCCGCCGACCTGCCTCCAGTCGACCGCGCTCAGGACCTTCGCGAGCAGCAGCAACCCGATGACGAGGAAGATGTATTTCGCGTATTTCACCGCGCAAGTGTACAGCGATCCACCGCCCCCTGCCGCGGCGACGGCCGGGCGCCATCGGCATCGAATGTCCCGGCGAGGCCGCGTCCGCGCGGCAGAGCGGCTATGATCCGCAGATGGGCGATCCAATCCTGAGCGGCGGGTGCCTGTGCGGAGCAGTCCGCTACAGCGTCAGCGGCAGGCCGGTCGACTGCGGATATTGCCACTGCCGGATCTGCCAGCGCGCCAGCGGCGCACCGCTGGTCGCCTGGGCGACCGTCCCGGCGGAGTGTCTGACCATCACCGCCGGAGTTCCGCAGGCATATGCCTCCTCGGCGCACGCGCTCCGCCAATTCTGCGCACGCTGCGGAACCCCGATCAGCTTCCGAAGTCAGCGCAGCCCCACGCACGTGGATATCACGATCGCCAGTCTCGACGATCCTTCCTCGCTGCCGCCGCAATACCACATCTGGACCATGAGCCAGGTCCCGTGGCTGAAGGTCGATGACCACCTGCCCCGGCACGCCGATGGCGGGCCGGACCGGCTTACTTGACGGTCGCGACGCACCCGGGCCTTCGACCGAGGCAACGCGCCCGCCATTGTGCCGCGGCGCGACCGCATCGGCCTGCGTCTCCGGAAGGGCCAGGGCCCTGACCGCTGCTGTTGAATGAATTGGTCCGCGCGGGTATAAAGACGGCCGCCTGCACCACAAGAGTGACCGGGCTGGCGGACCAGGCGGCGCGCTGCCGGGCCGGCCCCGACATCCCGAAATGCAGCCATTGCGACGCGACCGCCACCCGACATGCCACAAACTGAAATGCCCTACGATCAGCGCCTGGCCAGTTGGCTCGTGCGACCGCTCGTCAACACGCCGGTGCACCCGAACCACCTGACAGCCCTGAGCTTCCTGTTCGGCGTCATGGCCTCGGCGCTGTTCGCGTTTGGCGGGCGGGAGTACGCGAATCTCGCCGCCGGCATCTACATGCTGGCGGTCTTCACCGACCATACCGACGGCGAGCTTGCCCGCCAGTCCGCCAAGACCAGTCCGCTCGGCCACAAGCTCGACTTCATCGTCGGCGGACTCAACTACACGCTGTTGTTCTGCGGCATCGGCATCGGCCAGTGGCACGGACAGCTCGGAACCGCCGGGCTGCTGCTGGGCCTGGCTGCCGGCCTGTCGAATCCGTTCATCCTGCGGCTGCGGCTGCGGCTCGACGCGCGATGGGGCAAGCAGGCCTGGAGGCATCCCCATGCCGGTGGCTTCGAACTGGAAGATTTCATCTACCTGATCGGTCCCATCACCTGGACGCTCGGCCTGCCGTACTTCTTCGTCCCGTATGCCGTGGGCACCCTGGGATACCTGGTGTGGACCATCATCGAATGCCGCCGCTGGGCTCGCGGCGACGCCATCGGCGGCACAACCTGAGAACGGGCACGGATTGGCATGACCGACATCAACGCCGCGCTCGACGCGCACATTCGCACCCTGGACTTGGCCTCGCTCCGGCGCAGGTTCCTGGAGCAGGACGAGGCGCTGGTCATCGAGAACTTTCTGCCGCAGACCGTCGCCGACGCGCTGCTCGCGGCGCTGCCGCGGGTGCATCCCAGCGTGAACCGCAACTATCTGCCCGGTCACAAGAAGGGCGGCAGCGTCAGCCGCTTCGATCTGGACCGGCTCGCGCCGGAGTTTCCCGAGCTCTACCGCTCCGCGGCGCTGACGGATTTCCTCCGGGTGCTGACCGGCGTGGAGCTGCTGCCCTGCCCCGCCAGCGACCCGCATACCTACGCGCTCTACTATTACACGCAGCCCGGCGATCACATCAGCTGGCACTACGACACCTCGTATTACAGGGGCGCCCGGTACACGGCCCTTTTCGGGCTGGTCGACCGTTCCAGCTGCAGACTCGAGTTCGAGCTCTATCGCGGCCGCAAGGATCGCCCGGGCGAGCAGCACAGCATCGAGCTCACGCCCGGCACCTTCGTCATCTTCAACGGCGACAGGCTTTGGCACCGGGTCACGCCCGCGGGCGAGAACGAGGAACGCATCGTGTTGACGCTCGAATACCTCACCAGCGCCAGGATGAGCAGCTTCGGCCGCTTCGTCTCCAACATGAAGGACGCCGTGGCCTATTTCGGCTTCCGCCAGGTGTTCGGAAGGGCGGCTGGCAAGTCGTGAGCGGTGTCGATGCGGCAGCGGCGGCCCGACCCGCCGCGACGCGTTGCGCTCGCCAGTCACCCATCGCCAGGCACGATTCACGAACCATCGTTCGATGAGAGCCATCATCCTTGCCGCCGGCTACGGCCGGCGCCTCGCCGCCGCCCATCAGGGCCCCAAGGCCCTGCTCGAGTTCGGCGGCAAGACACTCCTGCAGCGTCACCTGGAGAACCTGGCCGCCCGCGGCACGGATCACATCGCCGTCTGCGTCGGTTACGAGGCCGGCATGCTGCGCGAGGCGATCGAGGCGAGCGGCCATGCGACCCGCGTGTCCACCGTCCTGAACCCCGCCTATCGCGAGGGCAGCGTCGTCAGCCTGTGGACGATGCGCCATTACCTCGACGCCGGCGGAGAGGTGCTGCTGATGGATGCCGATGTGCTCTACCACCCGGCGCTGCTGGACCGCCTGCAGCACACCGCCCGGCCGAACTGCTTCCTGCTCGACAGGGATTTCGAGCCCGGATTGGAGCCGGTCAAGCTGTGCGTGCGCACCGGCGCCCTGGTGGAGTTCCGCAAGCAACTCGCCGAGGGGCTACAATACGACTTCGCCGGCGAATCGGTGGGCTTTTTCCGCTTCGGGGAGGACATGGCCCGGCAGCTGGCGCGCAAGACCGAGGAATACGTCGGCAACGGCCGCCGCGAGGAGCCCTACGAGGAGGCGATCCGCGACCTGTTGCTGGAGCGGCCGGCCGAGTTCGATTACGAGGACATCACCGGCACGCCCTGGGTCGAGATAGATTTCCCCGAGGACATTGCGCGAGCCACCACCAAGATACTGCCGCACCTGACGTGAACAGCCCCGAGAACATCAATCCGCCCCTGAGTCGCGCCGCTCAGCTGCGGCGCCTGCTGCTGTCGCCCGAACTGGAATTCATCATGGAGGCGCACAACGGCCTGTCCGCGCGCATCGTCGAGGAGGCCGGCTTCAGTGGCATATGGGCCAGCGGCCTCGCGCTTTCCGCGCAGTTCGGCGTGCGCGACAACAACGAGGCGAGCTGGACACAGGTCGTGGACGTGCTGGAGTTCATGACCGACGTCACCCGCGTCCCCATCCTGCTCGACGGCGATACCGGCTATGGAAACTTCAACAACATGCGTCGGCTCGTGCGCAAGCTCGGGCAGCGCGGCGTGGCCGGGGTATGCATCGAGGACAAGCTGTTTCCCAAGTCCAACAGCTTCATCGACGGCGAGCGCCAGCCGCTGGCCGACGTCGAGGAGTTCTGCGGCAAGATCAAGGCCGGCAAGGACAGCCAGCACGACGACGACTTCTGCATCGTCGCGCGTATCGAGGCCCTGATCGCCGGATGGGACATGAAGGAGGCACTGCGCCGCGCCGAGGCCTACCGGCAGGCGGGCGCCGACGCCATCCTCATCCACAGCAAGCTCTCGCGGCCCGACGAGATCCTCACCTTCGCAAGGGAGTGGGGAAACCGCGCGCCGGTCGTGATCGTCCCCACCAAGTACTACTCCACGCCGGTGGCGATGTACCGGCGCGCCGGGATAAGCCTGGTCATCTGGGCCAACCACATGGTCCGCGCCGCCGTACGCGCCATGCAGTCGGTCGCCGCCGAGGTGCGCGCGACCGAGAGCCTGCTGAACGTCGAGGACCGTATCGCCTCGGTCAACGAGATCTTCCGCCTGCAGGGTGCCGATGAGCTGAAGGAGGCCGAGCTGCGCTACGCCGGCGGCACGCAGAGCCGCGTGCAGGCAATCGTGCTCGCCGCCAGCCGGGGCGAGGAACTCGACCGGCTCACGCAATCCCGGCCGAAGGTGATGCTGCCGATCAGCGGCAAGCCGCTCCTGCGCCGGCTGGTAGACGAGTTCAAGAAGCAGGGCATAAACGATACGACCGTGGTTGCCGGCTACCGCGCCGACGCGATCAACGTTCCCGGCGTGAAGGTGACGGTAAACGCGGAATACGCCAGCACCGGCGAGCTGGCCTCGCTCTCGTGCGCGCAGCGGGACTTCGCCGACAACATGGTCATCCTCTACGGCGACCTGCTGTTCCGCAGCTACATCCTGCGGGATGCGCTGGAGCACGAGGGCGAGATCGTGACGGTGGTCGATTCCGCCCTCTCCACGAACCATGTCAGCGGCTCGCCGGACTACGCCTGGTGCTCGGCGGCCGACGATCGCGCCGTCATCGATCATGACGTGACGCTGGAGCGCATCGACGAGGACGCGGACAGCGGCCCCGGCCCCTGCCACGGACGCTGGATCGGAATACTGCGAATCCGTGGCGCCGGCCGGAAGTGGCTCGCCGAGGCGCTGGGCGAGCTGAAGCAGCGCCCGGACTATCATTCCCTGGGCCTGCCCCACGTACTCAATCACCTCGTGCAGCGCGGCCGCCCGGTGCGTGTGCTCTATATCAACGGCCACTGGCTGGACGTGAATTCCCTCGAGGACCTCGATCGGGCGGGCGACTTCACGCAGGGCAACGCCTGATCTGAGCAGGGATCGTCCCGCTCAGCTCCACTCCACCGCAAGGAATTGCTGTGGCCGCGCACGCCACTGGAATCGGCTGACGTTCGATCAATCGGGTTTTCCGGGCGCGCCTTTGCGGATTGGTCAATTCGAAGCCCCGGCAATCGCCGATCGGCGGCGGTACCGGGTGTGTTTCCATGACCCTCGGCCGCATGGATGCGGCCGCGGAGCGTACATGGACGTATTCACAGCGTGTCATGGAAACATACCCGGTGCTGCCGCAAGGCGCTCCGATCGAAGTCCTCAAGAAGAGATTCGTAGGCGCTTAGAGGAGTCGAATACACACGAGACCTGGCGAAGCAATACAATAGCGACCGCACAATTCACGACCACACCCACAGCTCACCACCGAAAATGATCAAGGCCGAAGAATTCGTCGAAGCCGCGCGCGCGCTGGGCTACGGCACCTACGCCGGCGTGCCCTGCTCGTTCCTGACGCCGTTCATCAACTGCGTCATCAACGACGAGCGGTTGAAATACATCTCCTCGGCCAACGAGGGCGACGCGCTGGCCACGGCCTGCGGCGCGGCGATCGGCGGGCGCCGCGCGGTGGCCATGATGCAGAACTCCGGCCTCGGCAACGCGGTCAGCCCGATCACCTCGCTGAGCTACGTCTTCCGCATCCCGCTTCTCATCATCTGCACCCATCGCGGCGCGCCCGGCGTGCACGACGAACCGCAGCACGAGCTGATGGGGCAGATCACCAGCGAGATGTTCGATCTCATGCGCGTGCCGTGGGAGACCTTCCCGATGCACGCGCAGGACATCGGACCGGCGCTGCAGCGAGCCCGCGACTACCTGGAACGCGAGCGACGGCCGTATGGGCTCATCATGCAGAAGGGTACCGTCGACAGACATGCCCTGAAGAAGAAGACGCCGGGACTGCCGACGCGCGCAGGCAGGCTGGTGCACGCCGATACCCGGCGCAGGACCCCGCGACTGACGCGCAATGACGCGCTCAGGCACATCATCGACCTCACCCCGGCCGCCGACACGATCGTGATTGCCACGACCGGCTACACCGGCCGCGAGCTCTACGCCATCGACGATCGCGTCAATCAGCTCTACATGGTCGGCTCCATGGGCTGTGCCTCGTCCCTGGGTCTCGGACTGGCGCTTGCGAAGCCGGAGAAGAAGGTAGTCGTGATCGACGGCGATGGCGCCGCGCTGATGCGCATGGGCAATTTCGCGACGCTGGGGGCCTACGGTCCGGACAACCTCGTGCACGTCGTGCTCGACAACGAGGCACACGACTCCACCGGCGCGCAGGCGACGGTGACCGCTGGCGTGAGCTTCGCCGCCATCGCGCTGGCCTGCGGTTACGGGCTGTGCGTCAGCGGCGAGGACTCCGGCGTGCTGGACCGCGTCCTGCAGGCTGACGACAGCGGTCCGAAGTTCGCACACCTGAAGATCGCTACCGGCACCATCGAGGACCTGCCGCGGCCGAAGGTGACGCCGCCGCAGGTGCTGGACCGGCTGATGTCGCACGTCGGCAGCCGGTTCTGAGCAGGAGGCCGCCTTCCTGCATCGCCAAGACCACGTGACGCATCACCGGGGATACTCAACCGCGACATGAACAGACCCGACGTCAGGCCGCTGCTGTTGCTGAATCCCGGTCCCGTCACGCTGAGCGCGCGCGTGCGCGCGGCGCTGGGCGGCCCCGATCTCTGTCATCGCGAACCGGAATTCGCCGAGCTCCAGCGCGCAATCCGCGAGCGGCTGCTGCAGGTCTATGGACTCGACCCGCAGCGTTACGCCGCCATCCTGATGACTGGCTCCGGAACCTCGGCGATGGAGGCGATGATCGCCAGCCTCGGCCCCGCGACCAGCAAGATGCTGATCATCGAGAACGGCGTCTACGGCGAACGCCTCGCGAGGATTGCCGCCATCCACGGCATACCCAGCGTCCCCATGACACTGAAGTGGGGCGAGGCGATCGACAACGCGCGTCTGCGCGCGCTGCTCGACGAGCACCAGGGCGTCTCGCACCTGGCGATGGTGCATCACGAGACGACGACCGGGCGGCTCAACGCTATCGAACCCGTCGCGCGCCTGTGCGGCGAGCGTCGGGTGACCCTGTTGCTGGATGCCGTCAGCAGTTTCGGCGCCGAGGAACTCGATTTCCACGGCTGGGACATCGCCGGCTGCGCGGCGACGGCCAACAAGTGCCTGCACGGCGTGCCCGGCGCCTCCTTTGTCATCGCGCGCCGCGACGCACTCGACGACGACGACATCCCGCAGCGTACGCTGTACCTGGATCTCGCCACCTACTGCCGCGAGCAGGACAAGGGCGGCACTCCGTTCACCCAGTCGGTGCAGACCTTCTACGCGCTGGCCGAGGCGCTCGCGGAGTTCCAGGAGCACGGCGGGTGGCACGCGCGCCACCGGCGCTACAGGGCGCTGGCGGAGCAGGTGCGGTCCGGACTCATCGCCCTGGGAATAAGGCCCCTGCTGCCCGAGGGCGCCTCCTCCGTCGTGCTCAACAGCTACCACCTGCCCGCCAACGTCACCTACGAACGCCTGCACGGCCACTTGAAGACGCACGGCTTCGTCATCTACTCCGGCCAGGGCATTTACGGAAAATCGATCTTCCGGATCTCGACCATGGGCGAGATCACGGGCGCGGACATGCAACGCCTGGTCGCGGCGGTCGGTGAACTGCTGCGGTGAGTGACCGGAACGGCGGGCGCCGTTCCGTCGCGAAAGATGCCGCGGGCGCGGCTCAGGCGAGTTGGACGGCCCGCGCGTCCCGGCCCTGCTGCCGGGATTCGATCGCGCGCACCAGCTCTTCGCGCGTGAAACCGGCCTCCCTGCGCATGTCCTCCTGCGAGCCGTGCTGCAGCATGGCGTCCGGCAGCCCGAAATTCAGCACTGGCACGAGCACGCCGCGGGCGGCGAGCACCTCGTTGACAGCGCTGCCGCAGCCGCCCGCGATGACGTTCTCCTCCACCGTGACGATGAGATTGTGCGTCTCGGCCATCTGCAGGATGAGCGCCTCGTCCAGCGGCTTGATGAATCGCATGTTCGCCACCGTGGCGTCGATTTCCTCGGCTGCCGCCAGCGACATCGCCAAAGGCGTGCCGAAGGCCAGGATTGCGACGTCTTTGCCCCGACGCCGCACCTCGGCCTTGCCGACGGGCAGCGCGAGCATTTCCTTCTCGGGCACCGCACCGGTGCCGCTGCCGCGCGGATATCGCACGGCGGCCGGCATGTCGAGCGTGTAGGCCGTATGGAGCATCTGCCGGCATTCGTTTTCGTCGGACGGCGCCATCAGCACGATGTTCGGCAGGCAGCGCATGAAGCTGACGTCGTAGCTGCCGTTGTGCGTCGGGCCGTCGTTGCCCACGCAGCCCGCACGGTCGATGGCGAAGACCACGGGCAGCTTCTGCAGGCAGACATCGTGCACCACCTGATCGTAGCCGCGCTGCAGAAAGGTGGAGTAGATCGCAACCACGGGTTTCAGGCCGTCGCAGGCCATGCCGGCGGCGAGCGTGACGGCGTGCTGCTCGGCAATGGCGACGTCGTAGTACTGCGCGGGAAACTGCTCGTGGAACTTCACCAGGCCCGAGCCTTCGCGCATTGCCGGGGTGATGGCGACGAAGCGCTTGTCCTGCGCCGCCATGTCGCAGCACCACTCGCCGAAGACGTCGCTGAAGGTCATCCTGCCGGGCTTGCCGCTCGGCTGGATGCCGAGCTCCGGGTCGAACGGCGCCGAGATGCCGTGATACTTCACCGGATCGTCCTCGGCGGGCGCATAGCCCTTGCCCTTGCGCGTGATGATGTGCAGGAGCTGCGGTCCCTTCAGCTCGTGGATGTTGCGCAATGTGTGCACCAGCGCATACAGGTCGTGCCCGTCGATGGGTCCGATGTAGTTGAACCCGAACTCCTCGAACAGCGTGCCCGGAACGATGAGTCCCTTGACGTGCTCCTCGGCGCGGCGCGCCAGCTCCCAGACCGGCGGCATGTGCGAGAGCACCTTCTTGCTGCCCTCGCGGATGGTGGTGTAGAGCTTGCCGGAGAGGATCTGCGCGAACCGGCTCGACAGCGCGCCGACGTTCGGGGAGATCGACATGTTGTTGTCGTTCAGGATCACCAGCATGTCCGTGCCGAGATCCCCGGCGTGGTTGAGGGCCTCGAAGGCCATGCCGGCGGTCAGCCCGCCGTCGCCGATGATGGCGACCGCCTTGCGGTGGCTGCCGGTCTTCCGTGCGGCGATGGCCATGCCGAGCGCCGCCCCGATCGAGGTGCTGGAGTGGCCGACCCCGAAGGTGTCGTACTCGCTCTCGTCGCGCTTCGGGAAGGGTGCCAGGCCGTCCTTCTTTCGAATGGTGAGGATGCGGTCGCGGCGGCCCGTGAGGATCTTGTGCGGGTAGGCCTGGTGGCCGACGTCCCAGACCAGCCGGTCATCGGGGGTGTTGTAGACGTAATGCAGTGCGATGGTCAGCTCGATGGTGCCGAGACCAGCGGCGAAATGGCCGGTGCTCTGGCTGACAGACTCGACCAGGAAGTTACGCAGTTCGGTCGCGACCGCCTCGAGCTGCGACTCCGGCAGGCGGCGCAGGTCTGCAGGCGAGGCAATCCGACTCAGTAATGGGTAACGGCCGTTGGGTGACATGTCGTTGTTCTGAAGCGCGGTCGGTCATTATGGATACACGACCCCCCGCTTGCAACCGGATTTTGTCGTGAATTTCACGCACTTGCTGTACTTTGGGGCCCGATTCCAGTATCTTTGGCGCCCTTGGGCGGGAGTATTGCCAATCTTTTGTAATTTCAGCTTTTTTGCCACACGAACGGCTCCAAGGACACTGCAATAATGGGCGTGCCGCTGATACAGAAGTACCGCGTGGCTCGATACATCATCGAGCAGAAGTTCAAGGGCAACAAGCGCTATCCACTGGTGCTGATGCTCGAGCCGCTGTTCCGCTGCAATCTCGCCTGCGCCGGCTGCGGCAAGATCGACTACCCCGATGAGATCCTCGACAAGCGCCTGTCCTACGAGGAGTGCATGCAGGCCATCGAGGAGTGCGGCGCACCCGTGGTGTCGATCGCCGGTGGCGAGCCGCTCATCCACAAGGACATGGCCCAGATCGTCCGCGGCTTCGTCGCCAGGAAGAAGTTCGTCTATCTCTGCACCAATGCCCTGCTGCTGGAGCGCAAGATCGACGAGTACGAGCCCTCGCCTTACCTGACCTTCTCGATCCACCTCGATGGCAACAAGGACCGCCACGACACCTCGGTCTGCCGCGACGGCGTCTACGAGAAGTGTATCGAGGTCATCCGCGAGGCGCGCCGCCGGGGATTCCGCGTCACGGCCAACTGCACCCTGTTCCAGGGCGAGCAGGCCGAGGAGGTCGCCCGGTTCATGGACGACATGATGGCGCTTGGCCTGGAGGGCGTCACCATTTCTCCCGGATACAGCTACGAGCACGCGCCGCGCCAGGACGTGTTCCTGAAGAAGCAGACGAGCAAGGAGCTGTTCCGCAACCTGTTCAAGCTCGGGCACGGCAGGAAGTGGAGCTTCAACCAGTCGAGCCTCTACCTGAATTTCCTCGCCGGCAACGAGACCTACCAGTGCACGCCCTGGGGCAACCCGACACGCAACGTCTTCGGCTGGCAGAAGCCCTGCTACCTGCTGGTCGGCGAGGGTTACGCGCCGACCTTCGGGGCGCTGATGCAGGAAACGGAATGGGATCGCTACGGAACCGGCAGGAACCCGAAGTGCGCCAACTGCATGGTACATTGCGGCTTCGAGGCCACTGCCGTCAACGACACCTTCGCCCATCCGCTGAAGGCGGCGAAGGTGGCCCTGTTCGGTCCCGAGACCGAGGGTCCGATGGCGCCGGAGCTGCCGATACTCTACAAGGACGATGCGCCCCATCTGAGGCTGGTCGTGAAGTCCGAACCGGTGCGCGCCTGCGGAACGAACAGCGACCAGCGAGCCGCGGGAAAGCAACAGTAGACGCAGCCGTTCACCGATCCGGACCCCGCGAAACCCGCCACACGGCGGGTTTGCTTTTATGGCAACCGCAATCCTGATCCTTGCCCTGCTCGTCGCCGCCAGCGTGCTGCTGCTGCCGTGGCAGCCATGGTCGACGCGCGAGTCGCTCGACGCCGCGGCGGACTCGCACGCCGAGGATCTCGCCGACGTCACCGTGCTGATCCCGGCGCGCAACGAGGCCGCGGTGATTGGCGAAACGCTCGCGGGCCTGGCAGCGCAGGGCAGGAACCTGACAGTACTGGTCATCGACGACCAGTCCAGCGACCCCACGGCGGAGGTCGTGCGCGCCAGCGGCCTGCCTGGTGTCGAGGTGATCGCCGGCCAGGCGCTGCCCGCCGGCTGGAGCGGCAAACTCTGGGCGCTCGAGCAGGGACGCGGCCAGGTGCGCACTCCCCTCACGCTGCTCCTCGACGCGGACATCGTGCTGAGACCGGGGGCACTGGCCGCGCTGCGCCGGAAGCTGCAGCAGGGCCATCTCGATCTGGTCTCGCTCATGGCGCACCTCGGCATGCAGTCGCCGCACGAAAAGCTCCTGCTGCCCGCCTTCGTCTACTTCTTCAAGCTCATTTACCCCTTCAGGCTTGCCAATGACCCGCGCCGGCGCACGGCCGCGGCCGCGGGCGGCTGCGTCCTGCTGCGCACCGTGGTGCTGAACCGGATCGGCGGGTTCAATGCGGTCAGGGGCGCGTTGATAGACGACTGCAGCCTCGCTGCCGCCGTCAAGGCCGCAGGCGGCCGCACCTGGATCGGTCTCACCCATTCCGCGGTCAGCCGGCGCCGTTACACGACGGCGGAGATCTGGAACATGATCGCGCGCACCGCCTACACACAGTTGCGCTACTCGCCGGCGCTGCTTGCCGCCTGCACCGCACTGATGACCCTCTATTACCTGGTACCGCCGGCGGCCATGCTCGGCCTGCTGCCGGGCGATGCCGCGCTCGGCGCCGCGATCTACCTGCTGGGTGTGCTGCCCTATGTTCCGACGCTGCGCTATTACCGCCTCTCGGCAGCATGGGCGCTGCTGCTCCCGCTCATCGCGGCGTGCTACCTCGCGATGACCTGGAGCTCGGCGTCGCGCTACTACCGTGGCGAGCGATCGCGGTGGAAGGGCCGCGTCTACCAACGCTCACCCTGACCGCGCCCGTGCGGGAGGCTGCGCGCGCCGGATGGCCGGATGACCCGCGGAGGTGTAACGTTTTGAACTATTGCGCATCCACTTTCGTCACAGTACGCGTACCCACAGGAGGGTCCAGTCCATGCGTACCATTCGCAGTCTGATCGCGGCCGCGGCGCTGCTGGTCATGGTCACCGGCGCGCACGCGACCGATGCCGGCGATCCGGCGGCACCGGTTGCGAAACTGCACGACGTGCTGCTCGACATCATGAAGCGCGCCGACGGGCTCGGCTACCGGGGCCGATTTTCCGCGATCGAACCGGTCGTCAGCCAGACCTTCGATTTCCCCGCGATAGGCCGCATCGTCATGGGCAAGTACTGGGCCGGGCTGGCCGAGCAGGAACAGAAGGGATTCCTCGAAACCTTCGCCAAGCTGAGCGCCGCCACCTACGCGGCGCGCTTCGATGGCTACGACGGCGAGTCGTTTCGCACGGTCAGCGACGAAAAACAGAATGAAAACAATGCATTGGTGAAGACAGAGCTGGTGAAGGGCAACGGCGAGACCGTCAGCCTCAACTACCAGTTGCGCACAGATACCGATGGGAAATGGCGCATCTTGAACGTCGTTGCCGATGGTATAAGCGATCTTTCGTTAAAGCGCGCGGAATATGCGTCGATAATGAGTAGCGATGGCTATCCTGCGCTGATGGCGAAACTCAATGCTAAGATCGCGCAGTACGAGGCGGATGGCGCCGCAGCAGCCGGCTCGGGAAAGACCAGGTAAAGAATAACGAGGCAGCGGCACGATGTTTTCTTGGCGCTCACAACAAGAGGACTGCTATGGGGATACACAAGATACTGGCGGCTGCACTGGCGCTGAGTGCCCTCGGGCTATCCGGGTGTACGATGGGTTCGAAGGAGGACAAGGATCCGCTCGAGGGCGTCAATCGCGTCGTCTACGACGTCAATGACACGCTCGACAAGGCGCTCATCAAGCCCGTGGCCAAGGTGTACAGCAAGGTCACACCGAAGGGCGTGCGCATGGGCGTGACGAATTTCTTCGACAACGTCAGCTACCTCAACGTCATCGCCAACGACCTGCTGCAGGGCAAGTTCCGGCAGGCCGGCCACGACACCGGCCGCTTCCTGCTGAACAGCACGGTCGGCTTCGGCGGTCTGTTCGATGTCGCGGGCTTCTCCGGTATGGTCAAGAACGACGAGGATTTCGGCCAGACCCTCGGCAAGTGGGGTTTCGGCGAAGGCGCGTACCTGGTGCTGCCGATACGGGGTCCGAACTCGCTGCGTGACGCACCGGACCTCGCCACCAGCTGGCTGCTCAATCCGCTCACCTACGTCAGCAGCGGCATCACGATCCCGCTGGCGATACTCAGCGGGGTGAACGAGCGCGCCAACTATCTCGAGGCCACGCGCATCCGCGACGAGGCGGCGCTGGATCCCTACAGCTTCACGCGCGAGGCCTATCGGCAGAATCGCGAGTACAAGATCTACGACGGCAATCCGCCCAACCAGGATCTCGAGTACATCGAGGAGCCCGAGGGCGTGCTGAAGGTCTACTAGAATTCGCGTTCAACGCGCATTCAGAGAACGGCGGGACCTCCCGCCGTTTTTTTTTGATGCCGTTGGCTGCCGGCACCGCACCCGGCCGAACGATCCCTCTCCCTCCCGGTCTCTTCCGCGTGCCCGGTGAGGCTGCGCGCCCGCGCCTCCCGAGTTCAGTAGGTGTTAAGTGACCGGGCGTAGACTCGAGTGCAGCAATCACTCTGATGAGGAGGGTACAGGCGACATGAAACCTCGAACTGCTGCTGTGGTGTTGGTGAGTGCCCTGACGGCCGCCGGCTGTACGGCGAACAAGGAGCTCGGCGGTCAGGTCGTCGGTGGCTCGTTGGGCGGCTACCTCGGATCGCAATTCGGCGATGGCGCGGGGCAGCTCGCTGCCACTGCCGCGGGTGCCGTGGTGGGCGCGTACGTGGGCGGCAGCGTCGGTCGCAGCATGGACGAGGTGGACCGCATCAAGGCCAACCAGGCGCTCGAGACCACGCGCACCGGCCAGTCGGTGGCGTGGGTGAACCCGGATTCACGCGCGGAGTACACGGTGACGCCGACGCGCACGTACGACACGCCGAACGGCCCCTGTCGCGAATACGAGACGACCGGCAACATCGACGGTCAGCCGACGGTGATGCGCGGCACGGCGTGCCGCCAGCCGGACGGCAGCTGGAAGACCGTCACGCAGTACAACTGATACACGCAGTAGCGCCCGCGCACCGGCGCACGGGGCTGCCGCCCTCCAAGAGCGGCAGCCCCTTTTTCATTGCGCGCCCGGCACCCCGAGGTCGATGTCCACGGACGGCGTCGCGGGCGCGGCCGCAGGCAGCGCATCGGCGATCAGCTCGATCCAGTGCCGGACCGGCACCGGCGAGACCTCCTGCAGGTAGCTCATGCAGCCGATGTTGGCGGTGGCGATCAGCGACGGCGAGGAGGCCATCAGGTTGGCGAGCTTGCGGGCGCGCAGCTCGCGCGAAATGCGCGGCTGCAGGATCGAGTAGGAGCCTGCCGAGCCGCAGCACAGGTGGCTGTCGCGGATGCCGCCCAGGCGGTAGCCGAGCTGCGACAACAACTGCTCGGTGCGGCCGGCGAGCTTCAGCCCGTGCTGCAGGCTGCATGGCGGGTGAAAGACGATCGTCGAATCGCCATCGCTCCGTGCGAAGGTGAGATCCTCGGCGGCCAGCACCTCCACCGGATCGCGGCACATCGCCGAGACCCGCACCGCCTTCTCCGCATAGGCTGCGTCGTGACGCAGCAGGTGGCCGTACTCCCTCACCATAGTGCCGCAGCCGCTCGCGGTGACGAGGATCGCCTCCGCGCCCGCCTCGATCTGCGGCCACCAGGCATCGATGTTCCGGCGCGCGAAATCGAGCGCCTCGTCGGCGGCCGCGAGGTGATGACTGAGCGCCCCGCAGCAGGTGTCCTCGTCGACCTCGATAGCCTGTATCCGGACGGCGTCGAGTACTCGCGCCATTGCACGGTTGATCGACGGGGCGAGCGCCGGCTGCACGCAGCCCTTCAGCATGAGCATCCTGCGCGCGCGCGGTATCGGAGACCATGGCGCGAGTTCGACACCGGCGGGCACCTTGCGACGCAGTGTCGAGGGCATGAGCGGGCGCAGACGCTGCACTACTCGCATCGCCGCGCCGAACCAGACGCGCTGCGGCAGCGTCCGGCGCATCAGCCAGCGGATCGCCCGTGACGGCAGCGGCCGGAGGCTCTTGCGCTCGGCATGCGCGCGGCCGATGTCGACCAGCCGCCCGTATTGCACGCCCGAGGGGCAGGCGGTCTCGCAGGCGCGGCAGGTCAGGCATCGATCCAGGTGCTGGCGCGTGGCTGCGCCGTCGGAGACACCCTCGAGCAGGCTCTTGATGAGATAGATGCGGCCGCGCGGCCCGTCACGCTCGTCGCCGAGCAGTTGATACGTCGGGCAGGTCGGCGCGCAAAAACCGCAGTGCACGCACTTGCGCAGGATGGCGTCGGCCTCGGCACCCTCCGGGGTCGCGAGCAGCGATTCGGGCAGCGCGGTCTGCATGCAGTTCAGAGGCCGGCGTACATCCGCCCGGGGTTGAGGATGCGCATGGGATCGAACTGTGCCTTCAGCTCGCGGTGTATGCGCATGAGCGGCGGCGGCAGCGGCGAGAAGACCTCCTGCCCGCGGTCGCCGTGGCGGAACATCGTCGCGTGGCCGCCGGCGACACGGGCCGCGGCCCTCACCTCCCCGGGCGCGGCGGTGGTCTTCAGCCAGCGCTGCGCCCCGCCCCACTCGAGCAGCCATTCGCCCGGGAAATGCAGGTGCGGCGTGGTCGGCGGCACCGACAATCGCCACAGGCATTCCCCGGATTCGAAGAACGACGACCGGTGCTCGCGCAGCTCCGACCAGTATTCCCCGGCGTCGGCCACGACGTCGCCGCCGATGCCGGCGCGTGCCGCATCGAGCGCGGCCGGCGCTCCGGAAAGCCGCACCGTCAGACAGCCGGTGTCGTACGCGGCCGCCGACAACGGCAGCGGCTGGCCCGCCCAGCGATTCATCCATTCGATGGCCGCGGCCGCCGTCACCTCATGCGCCAGGGTCAACTCTGCCTGCGGCTTCGGCAGCACCTTCAGCGAGACGTCGACCAGCACGCCCATCGTGCCGAGTGCGCCGACCATGAGCCGGGAGATATCGTAACCGGCCACGTTCTTCATCACCTGGCCACCGAAGCGCAGCAACTCGCCCTTGCCGTTGAGGCAGCGCACGCCCAGCACGTAATCGCGGGCCGAGCCCGCGTAGGGCCGGCGAGGACCGGAGAATCCGCAGGCGATGGTGCCCCCAAGCGTGGCGCCGGCGCCGAAGTGCGGCGGTTCGAAGGCGAGCATCTGGCCGCGCTCCGCCAGTGCCGCCTCGATCTCCCGCAGCGGCGTGCCGGCCATCGCGGTGATCACCAGTTCGCTCGGTTCGTATTCCGCGATCCCCTTCAGAGCAGAGGTGGACACCGCCTCGCCCGCGGCCTCGCGCCCGTAGAATGCCTTGGTGTCCCCGCCGACGATACGCAGCGGCTCGCCCTGGGCCCGGGCACGCGCAATACGTTCCTGCAGAGCGGCGATCGCCTCGGAACAGGCGGTCGGTGGTTGGGGCACCGCGTTCATCTTCGTTGTATGGTCCGGACGCGGATCAATTTGGATCAGCGCTTGCTTCGCGTATTCTAAACCCAACGACCGCGCTTCCATCCAACGACACGATTACCCCGGACTCATCCCTGGCGATGCGCATAGACTGGACCCGCTACAAGGCACGAGGCTGCTACGACGAGCTCATCGCCGCACCCGGCGAGCCGCGCCCCGGCGCGACCGGCCTCTGCAACTACCTCGCCTCGCTCTCGCCCGAGGAGGTGAAGGTGCGCATGGCGGCCGCCGATCTGGCCATCAAGACCATGGGCATCACCTTCACGGTCTACAGCGAGGGCCAGAATATCGACAGGCAGTGGCCCTTCGACATCGTGCCGCGGGTGATCGAGGCCCGCGAATGGCGCCAGACCGAGGGCGGCCTGCGCCAGCGGCTCACGGCGCTGAACTGCTTCATTCACGACGTGTACAACGCCCAGCGCATCCTGCGCGCCGGCGTGGTGCCGGAGTCGTTGCTCGCGAAGTCGAGGAATTTCCGCCGCCAGTGCGTGGGCATGCAGCCGCCTTATGGCGCCTGGGCCCACATCTGCGGCACCGATCTGGTGCGCGACAAGGACGGGACTCTCTACGTCCTGGAGGACAATCTGCGCGTGCCCTCGGGCGTGTCCTACATGATCGAGAACCGCATGCTCACCAAGCGCGTGCTGCCGGAGCTGTTCGCCGACCAGGAGATCCTGCCCGTCGACGACTACACCGAGCGGCTGTTCGAGATGATGGTGTCGCTGAGCCCGCGCCAGCAGGACAAGCCGGAGATCGTGGTGCTCACCCCGGGGATCTACAACTCGGCCTACTTCGAGCACGCCTTCCTCGCACGCGAGATGGGCGTGGAGCTGGTCGAGGGCTCGGATCTCGTGGTCGGCGACGACGAATGCGTCTATATGCGCACCATCCACGGCCTCTCGCGCGTCGACGTAATCTACCGCCGCATCGATGATCTGTTCCTCGATCCGCAGACGTTCAATCCCGAGTCCATGCTCGGCGTGCGCGGCCTGATGCGCGCGTGGCATCGCGGCAACGTCGCGCTGGTCAACGCCCCCGGCTGCGGCGTGGCCGACGACAAGGCGGTGTACGCCTATGTGCCGGAGATGATCCGCTACTATCTCGGTGAGGATCCCATCCTGCCGAACGTACCGACCTATCTCTGCATGGACGGGAAACAGAGGCAGCACGTGCTCGCCAACATCGACAAGCTGGTGATCAAGCCGGCGAACGAATCCGGCGGCTACGGCATGCTGATCGGACCGCAGGCGAACAGCCGCGAGATCGCCGAGTTCAGGAGGCGCATCCAGGCCGACCCGCGCAACTACGTCGCGCAGCCGCTCGTCACGCTGTCGACCGTGCCGACGCTGTGCGGCACCCGCATCGAGCCGCGCCACGTCGACCTGCGCCCCTTCATCCTGCAGGCCAAGGATACCTACGTCACGGCGGGCGGCCTGACGCGTGTGGCGCTGGTGAAGGGCTCCTACGTGGTGAATTCCTCGCAGGGCGGCGGCAGCAAGGACACCTGGATCGTCGCCATGCCCGACGCGAGAAAGAAGGCTTGAGCATGCTCTCGCGCGTGGCGGAGAGGATGTACTGGACCGGTCGCTACATGGAGCGGGCCGAAAACACCGCGCGCATGGTCAACGCGGTGACCGAGATGATCCTCGGCGCCCCGCGCGAGGCCACGACACTGTGGGACGTGATGGTGGAGGTCCTCGGGCTGCACACGAGTTACCTCGAGCGTTACGGCCAGGCCGAGGAGCGACACGTCGTGCGCTTCATGCTGCCCGACGAGCACAACCCCTCCTCCATCCTGCGCTCGGTGCAGAACGCCCGCGAGAACGCGCGCACCACGCGCGAGGTCATCCCCACCGAGGCCTGGGAACTCATCAACGACACCTACTGGCAGGTGAAGGAACAGGCCGGCAAGGCGGTGGCCCGCAACCATCGCAGCGGGTTCCTGCGCGACGTGGTGGAGCGCTGCCAGCTTCTGAACGGCCTGCTCTCCGGCACCATGAGCCACGATGCCGCGTATCACTTCGCGCGCCTCGGCCGCAACATCGAGCGTGCCGACATGACCACGCGCGTCATCGATCTCGGCGTCGCCGGCCAGCAGGCGACCGACGTCCAGCAGCAGGCGGCCGGGGCGGTGGCCACACCGCTCACCAACATCCGCTGGATGAGCGTGCTCCTGTGCATGAGCGCCTACGAGATGTACCACCAGCACGTACAGACGCGGATCAAGGCGGTGGAGGTGGTCAGGTACCTGGTGCTCGACAAGGACTTCCCGCGCTCGGTGATGCATTGCCTGAACGAGATCGAGTCCTGCCTGCTGCAGTTCCCCCACCACGAGGAACCGCTCGAGACCGTGCAGAAGATACGCGACGTCGTCCGGCGCCGCGACCTCGCCCGCCTGATGCAGCACGGACTGCGCAAGCACATCGACACCGTGCAGCGCTGGCTGGCCAGGGTGCACAACGAGGTCTCGGCGAAGTGGTTTGCCTTCGCGCCCAAGCCCTGAGCCAAACAGCAAAGCGGTAATCCGAGTCCGCGCGCGCCATTCCGCTCGCGGGGCCGGCTACCGCTCGCGGGACATCCTGTCCCGCGAGCTACCGCGATGTCGAGCTACGTTCCCGACTACGCTCGACATCGAGGCGCGCCGGCCCCGCGATCGGAACGGCGCATGAGCCGCGATCGGCATTCCCGCTCTGATATTTGGCCGGCGCAGGAGGACCCTCTCCCCGTCGTTCCCGCGAAAGCGGGAACCCATTTTCGTGAATTGGCTCCGATGCCCGCCGGCGCGGGTACAGCGGTCGCTCAGAGGGCGACGACGTTGCGGGAGTCCGCGGCGCGATCCTTCGCGCTAGCCCAGTTGATGGGCGGCAGCTTCATGAAGGCATCGCGCAGGCCTTCCTCCCAGCTGCGCTTCAGATCGCGCAGGTAGGCGCTGTCGTTGTCGAGCTTCAGGTAATCGCCGGCGGTGAGCGTGTCGCGCCGGTAGACCAGCACCTCGATCGGCGGGCCGACGGTGACGTTGCTGCGGATGGTCGAGTCCATGGACACCAGCGCGCACAGCGCCGCCTGCTCGGGACTCGTGGACGGCGCGACGATGCGATCGAGGATGGGCTTGCCGTACTTGCTCTCACCGATCTGCAGGTACGGCGTCTCGTCGGTGGCGCAGATGTGATTGCCCTCCGGATAGATGCGCAGTACCCCCGGCGCCTCACTGCCGATCTGCCCGCCGAGGATGAAGCTCGCCTCGAAGGTGGCGCCGCCGCCGGTGACCTTGCTCTGCTGCTCGCGGCTCAGGCGGCCCACGTAGTCGCCGGCCTCGTTCATGTCCGCGACGGTGAACAGGTTCTCGTCGGCATTGGAGCGTATGTCGCGCTGCAACTGCGCGACCACGCCCTGCGTGGTGGCGAGATTGCCCGCCGACAACAATACCAGCTGCCGATCGCCGTCGCGCCCGAAGGTATGCATCTTGCTGAAGATGCTGACCTGGTCGACGCCGGCATTGGTGCGCGAGTCGGAGACGAAGATGAGCCCGCTCTTCACTTGTACGGCCAGACAATACGTCATGACGTGACCTGCGCTGAATGAACGAAACCGATGAGGCCAGCGTAGGCGGCACCCTTCAGCAGGTCAAGCGCGGGCCGCGCCTTCGGCGTGGTGGCCCGGGTCGTCCTCCAGATAGCGCCATGCCGCGATGAAGCCGATGGCACACATCAGGGCGGCGACGGCGAAGGTTCGCGCCGGCCCGAGGTGCGTCCAGAGATAACCGGTCGCGAGCGCGCTCACCGCGCCGCCCACGCCGTAAGGGATTGCACTGTACAGCGCATGACCGCGCCCCTGATGCCGGCCGACGAAGTAGCGATGCACGTATTGCACTGCGGCAGCGTGGTGCATGCCGAAGGTCGCGGCGTGCAGGATCTGGGCGATGACGATGACGAGCGCGGACTGCACGCCGTAGCCCACCATCAGCCACCGCAGGATGCCGGCTGCCAGGCTGATGAGCATCAGCCGGCGCAGCCCCCATGCCGGCAACAGCCGGTGCATGACCGTGAACAGCGCCACCTCGGCCGCGACGCCGAGCGCCCACATCAGACCGGCCACCGTGCGTGAGTAGCCGCGCTCCTCGAGAAAGATCGTGTAGAAGGCGTAGTACGGCCCGCAGGACAGTTGCATCATCAGCGTGGAGACGAACAGCACGGCCACGCCCCGCCTGCGCAGGATCTCCAGGAACGAGAGCTTCGGCGAATGCACGTGCGGCGACGGGGGCTCCGGCGGGGTCGCCGCGCCCGCGAGGTAGACCAGTGCGATGAGCCCGACGAGGATCCCCGGCAGCAGCGCGATCCCCCAGCGCTGCAGCAGCGCGCCCAGCACACCGGCGCTGATGATGAAGCCGATGGAGCCCCACAGCCGGATGCGGGTGTAGTCCTGCAGCCGTTCGCCCAGGTGATTGAGCGTGATCGCCTCGAACTGCGGCAGCGAGGCGCTCCAGAACAGGCCATAGAGCAGCAGCACGATGGCCATCTTCGTGAAGCTGTCGGCCCAGAACACGCCGGCGAAGACGATGAGCGACATGAGCATGGTGGATTGCACCATGCGCAGGCGCTGGCCGGTGCGATCGGCCAGCCACCCCCAGATCGCGGGTGCGACGATGCGCCCGACCAGCAGCAAGGCGCTCGCGACGCCGATCTGCTCGGCGTCGTAGCCGCTCGCCTGCAGGTAGGGGTTGAAGTACGGGACCAGCGCGCCGATGACGGTGAAATAGACGAAGTAGAACCCCGACAGGCGGACGTGGGGCACGCCCCGTGCCGGTGTCATCGCGCGGGCGAGGCGGGGATCGCCGGCGTGTAGGGGGTGACGTCGCAGTTCTGGGCGCGGTGGCGCAGCGCGTGATCCATGAGCACCAGCGCCAGCATCGCCTCGGCGATCGGCGTGGCGCGGATGCCGACGCACGGGTCATGGCGGCCGTGGGTGGCGATCTCGGTGGCCTTGCCCTCGACGTCGATGGTGTGGCCCGGCAGGCGGATGCTGGAGGTGGGCTTCAGCGCGATGCTTACCAGGATAGGCTGGCCGGTGGAGATTCCGCCCAGCACGCCGCCGGCGTGATTGCTGAGAAATCCCTGCGGCGTCATCTCGTCGCGATGCTCGGTGCCCTTCTGCGCGACGCTCGCGAAGCCCGCGCCGATCTCCACACCCTTGACGGCATTGATGCCCATCATCGCGTGCGCGATGTCGGCGTCGAGCCGGTCGAAGATCGGCTCGCCCCAGCCTGCCGGCGCGCCGGTGGCGATCACATTGATGCGCGCGCCGATGGAGTTGCCCTCCTTGCGCAGCGCGTCCATGTAGGCCTCGAGCTCCGGCACCCGATCCGGTTCGGCGCAGAAGAACGGGTTGTGATCCGCCGCCTCGAGGTCGTTGCACCCCAGGACCAGCGGCCCGAGCTGCGCCAGGTAGCCGCGGACGCGCACGCCGTAGCGCTCGCGCAGGTACTTCTTGGCGATGCCCGCGGCCGCCACGCGGATGCTGGTCTCGCGCGCCGAGGCGCGGCCGCCGCCGCGGTAGTCGCGCAGGCCGTACTTCTGGTTGTAGGTGTAATCGGCGTGTCCGGGGCGGAAGCGATCGAGGATGTTGCCGTAGTCCTTGGAGCGCTGATCGGTGTTCTCGATGAGCAGCCCGATGGGCGTGCCGGTGGTGCGGCCCTCGAAGACCCCGGAGAGGATGCGCACCCGGTCCTCCTCGCGCCGCTGCGTGGTGTGCCGCGAGGTGCCCGGCTTGCGGCGATCGAGGTCGTGCTGCAGGTCCTCCTCGCTCAGCGCCATGCCCGGCGGGCAGCCGTCGACGATGCCGACATAGGCCGGCCCGTGGCTCTCGCCGGCCGAGGTCACCGTGAAAAGCCTTCCGAATGTGTTCCCGGACATGGGCGGCATTCTACCAGTTCGCCGCGGCGGTTCCGCCGCCGCCCATCCGTTTCTCCCCCTGAAAGCGGACGCTGGCTGCCGGATCCCGGGTCATGGTCCATGCCGCGGCGGAACGCGATTGCCATGAGTTCGAAGGTACGTACCGCACCGTCCCCAAGATCGGAACGAGGTAAAGCACACTGCAGCAGGCGAACAGTCATACCATCAGCAGGTTCTAGTCTTCAGCAGCAATCCTGACTATTACTTTGAAGACGTACATGTCCGGCCAGGTCAGGCGGCGCTGTACCCACTCCACTTGTCCCATGTCGACGTTGAGCGTCCATCAAGTCTTGCTCGGGGCGTACGGGCTCGCGGTACTGCTGACGGTTCTGCTTGTGACCGGTCGGCTGGGCTGGTGTGCCATCCTGGCGGTGCGTGCGCGCAGAATTCGCGTTGCGGCGCTGGCGGTCGCCGGCATGGTCTGTGTCGCAGTGCTTCTCGCATCAGTGCTCGCTTGGTGGTTTCTCCTCGGGGTCAGTCACCGGCAGAAGGACGTGGGCGATACCTATGCCGTCATGGCAGGCACTGGCATCCCTTATATTTCTGGCGTCCTTCGGCCTGTGGCGGCTGGCCGCAGCATTTCAGTCGCGGCTCCGGCCAGGTGCCGCCGAAAAATTGAGCCCGCCGGCAGCCCGAACCACCACCAAGCGCTCCAGCCGCGTGATAGCGATATTGCTTGCGGCCATCGTCTTTTGCGTAGCCGTGGCCGTCATTGCCGCCATCCTGTGGCTCCCAGTAGCGCTGCTGGCAGGGCCGGCTTCGAGCATGCTGCCCCGGCCACTGGCTGCCATGGTCTGGCTTGCGGCGATTGCCGCTGTCATCGCTGTTCCCGGGCGGCTGGCCCGGCACGTCTATCGGCTTCGGCGGCCCCCGGCTGGACCATGACCGTGAAAGCGATGTCATCATCAACGGCGTCACTGTCGCCCGACAGCGTGTGGCAGGGAACGCGCAAAAAGCTGCGGGCGCCGGGACGCGACCGTAAGCCACCGGCCAACGTCAGGTTTCGCCCTTCGTCACAGACCGCTGCCACGATTACGTGACGACCGCCCTACCCGATCCGTACGACCTCCAACGCTTCCTCGAGGCACAGGCGGCGAGCTACCACCAGGCGTTCGCGGAGCTGCGTGCGGGCAGGAAGCGCACGCACTGGGTCTGGTACATCCTGCCGCAGATCCACGGCCTGGGGTCCAGCCCGATGTCCGTCCGTTATGCGATCAGGTCGCGGGCGGAGGCGCGTGCGTACCTAGAGCATCCGATCCTCGGCGCCAGGCTGCGCCAGTGCGTAGCCGCGGTGAACGCGCTCGAGGGGATCAGCGCCGTCGAGATTTTCGGAACGGTGGATGCGGCCAAGTTCCGCTCCTGCTGCACGCTCTTCGCCGAGGTCGCCGGGCCTGAACCTGTGTTCGCCGAGGCGTTGAACAGGTACTTTGCCGGCCAGCCCGATCCCGCTACGCTTGCCATACTGGCCGCCCGGCGCGGGCAGACGGAGGCCTGAGCCTTTCAACCCTGGATCCGCTGCCGGCCGGTTCCATCCGACGTTCACTCGATGCCCGGCGCGCACGTCGCGTCGGGCTGGTGCGGGCATGCAATGAAAGACAAGACCGCCGTGTCCGAATACCTCGTCATCTCCCGCGGGCATTGGGACAGGGATCGCTCGCCGGAGGAGATCCAGGGGGCGATCGACAAGTTCTACGCCTGGAAGAACCGGCTCGTGGCGGAGGGGAAGATGAGGCCCGGACAGCGGCTCGGCTCCGAGGGCAGGATCGTCGCGCGCGACATGGTCACCGACGGCCCCTACAGCGAATCCAAGGAGGTGATCGGCGGCTACTGGTTCATCGTGGCCGGCAGCCTCGATGAGGCCGCGCGCATCGCCGCGGAGAACCCGTGCCTCGCCTTCGGCCTGTATTTCGAGGTGCGGCCCATCGACCCGGAACGCGCCAGCGCCTACAAGATGACCAACGAGACTCCGACGGATTGACCATGCACGCACGCCTCGCACGCGATCTGGCGGATTACAACCAGTGGATGAACCAGCGGCTGTACGCCGTGTGCGCCGAACTCAGCGACGCGGAGCGTCGCAGGGACCGCCGCGCGTTCTTCAAATCCATCCACGGCACGCTCAATCACCTGCTGCTGGGCGACCGGGTGTGGTTGTCGCGCTTCCAGGGCATGCAGTTCAGGCCGAGGGGCCTCGATGAGGAGCTGTACTCTGACTTTGATGAGCTGCGGAGCGAGCGCGAACGCACCGATCGGGACATCGTCGGCTGGGCGGCCTCCCTCACCGACGAGGCGCTCGCCGGCCAGCTTCGGTTCACCACCATCGTCAATCCCGCGCCGCGCACTTACGAGATGTGGGTGGCCGTGGCGCAGTTCTTCAACCACCAGACTCACCACCGCGGCCAGGTCACGGCCCTGCTCAGCGAGTGCGGCAAGGACTACGGCGTCACGGACCTGATCTGGCTGCCGCAGGTGCGGGCGCGCAACCAGGCCTGACGCGGCGCCCGGGCGCCAGCGCGCGAGATCACGGCGGTTGCACCGGCGCCGGCGGCCTCGCGCGCACCGGGCCACCCGTTCATGTCGATCCCGGGCATCCTCGTTCGTCGTAGAGATTGAGGACCGCCGCAGCCCGCTGCGGCAAGCCTGACAAAAACTCACAACGCACCCCACAACGGGAGACCACGATGAAGCTCTATGCCCACCCCTTCTCCTCCTACTCGCAGAAGGCGCTGATCGCGCTCTACGAGAACGGCACGCCCTTCGAGTACCGTCTGCTCGCGGTGGGCGATGCGCGGATCGCAGCCGAGCACGCGGCGCTGTGGCCCATCAGGAAGATGCCCGTGCTGGTCGACGCGGGCCGCACGCTGCCGGAGGCGAGCATCATCATCGAGTACCTGGGGCTCTATCACCCCGGGCCCGTACGCCTCATCCCCGAGGACCCGCGCGCGGCGCTGGAGGTGCGGTTCATGGACCGCTTCTTCGACAACTACGTGATGACTCCGATGCAGAAGATCGTCTTCGACAGCCTGCGCCCCGCGGATCGTCGCGACCCGGCGGGCGTGGCCGACGCGCGGACGATGCTCGACACGGCCTGCGGCTGGCTGGAGAAGACCATGGACGGGCGCGCGTGGGCGGCGGGCGGCGATTTCAGCCTCGCGGACTGCGCTGCCGCGCCGTCGCTGTTCTACGCCGACTGGGTACATCCGATCGGCGAGGCGCACGCGAACGTCCGCGCCTACCGGCAGCGGCTGCTGGCGCGGCCGTCCTTCGCGCGCGCCGTGGACGAGGCGCGGCCTTATCGAAAGCTCTTCCCGCTGGGCGCGCCGGATCGCGACTGAGGAGCAACCGCCCGAACGCGGACATCCACCAGGAGGAACGCCATGAGCAAAGTCCAGAGAATCGCTCCCTGCCTGTGGTACGACGGCCAGGCCGAGGAGGCCGCACGTTTCTACACCGGCATCTTCCCGAACTCGCGCATCACCCACATCTCGTACTTCGGCGAGGCGGGACACGAGGTCCACGGCCGGCCCGCGGGCTCGGTCATGGTCGCCGCGTTCGAGCTCGACGGGCAGCCGTTTACGGCGCTGAACGGCGGCCCGCAGTTCAGGTTCAACGAGGCCATCTCGCTCATGGTCAGTTGCGAGTCGCAGGAGGAGGTGGACCACTACTGGGAAAAGCTCTCCGCCGGCGGCGACGAGCAGGCGCAGCAGTGCGGCTGGCTGAAGGATCGATACGGACTATCCTGGCAGATCGTGCCCATCGCCCTCCTCCGGCTGATGAGCAGCCCGGATCGCGCCAGGTCCGAGAGGACGATGGAGGCACTGCTGCAGATGAAGAAGCTCGACATCGCCGCGCTGGAGCGCGCCGCCGCCGGCTAGCGGCCGCTCGCGGCCTTCACCTCCCGGGGGCTGGCGATGCCCCTGGCACTGCCGGTTGCGCGCGCCGTTCACGCCCGCAGGACCGCCGGCGTATGATGGCCTGCGCGAGGCGCCATCATGCGACCGAAAGAGCATTGGGAGCAGGTTTACGTCAGCCGCGCCGCGAACGCGGTGAGCTGGTACCAGGCGCACGCGGAGCGTTCGCTTGGTCTGATCCGCGCCACCGGCGTGAGCAGCAACGCCTCGATCATCGACGTGGGCGGCGGTGCCTCCACGCTCGCAGAGGATCTGCTGGCGCAGGGGTACACGGACCTCACCGTGCTCGACATCTCTGCCGCCGCGATCGCGACCGCCAAGGCCAGGCTCGGCGAGCGCGCGCTGGAGGTCCGCTGGATCGAGGCCGACATCACGACGATCAACCTCCCCCGCCACTGCATCGACGTGTGGCACGATCGGGCGGTGTTTCATTTCCTCACGGTGCCCGAGGATCGGATGACCTACGTGAGCGAGGTGCTGCACGCCGTGAAGGCGGGAGGTCATTTGATCATCGCCACCTTTGCGGAGGATGGCCCGACAGAGTGCAGCGGCCTGCCGGTCGTGCGCTACAGCCCGGAGGCGCTGCATGCCGAGTTCGGCGAGGCCTTCTCGCTGCTCCATTGCGAACGGGAAGAGCACGTCACGCCCGCCGGCGCCGTGCAGCGGTTCGTGTACTGTCATCTGTGCAAGTCCGTGGCGTGAGCTTCCTTACTGCCCATCGCCAGGCAGGATGGCGAAGCAGCCTGCCCTTCCGGTAACCTCTGCCTCCCGGTTTGTCACTGTCCCGGACTGTGATCGCCCGTCCACCAGGAGGCACTGCCCGATGCCACGCATGCACAGAGAGACTCACCGCACGGAGCGGATCGGCTGGCTGCGCGCGGCTGTGCTCGGCGCCAACGACGGCGTGATCTCCGTCGCCGGCCTGGTCGTGGGCGTCGCCGCCTCCGGCGCCCCCGCGGCGAGCATCCTCGTCACCGGCATCGCCGGGATGGTCGCCGGCGCGATGTCGATGGCGGCCGGCGAGTACGTGTCGGTGAAGTCGCAGGAGGACACCGAGAACGCCGATCTCAGGACCGAGCGCATGGAGTTGCAATCCGAGCCGGAACGCGAGCTCGACGAGCTGACCTCGATCTACATGGCGCGCGGACTGGACGAACCGCTCGCCCGCCAGGTCGCCGTGAAGCTCACCGCCAACGACGCGCTCGCGGCGCACGCCCGTGACGAGCTCGGCATCACCGAGACCCTGCGCGCGCGGCCGACCCAGGCCGCCGTCGCCTCGGCCATCTCCTTCGCGGTCGGTGCGCTGGTTCCGATCACGGCGGCGCTGTTCGCACCCGCCGCGGAGATCACTACGGTCTGCGCGGTCACCACGATCGTCGCGCTGCCCATCCTGGGCGCGACCGCCGCCTACGCCGGCAACGCGCCCGTGCTCAAGGGCGCCGCGCGCGTGGCGTTCTGGGGGGCGATGGCGATGGGCGCCACCGCACTCGTCGGGAAGCTTTTCGGCGCCGCAATCTAAATGGCAGAGCGGAAATGCCGATCACGTCCCAAGCGCCGTTCCGGTCGCGGGGCCGGGACGCACTGACTCGGACCTCCGCTCTGCCATCTGGACCGGCGCAGCAATCGCTCGACGGTCCGCAGCGGCAAGCTCGCTCCCCGCCAGCCGCCTGGCCGCATCGCCGACTCTGTGCTTTAAGCTCTGTAGGTACGAAGCCCGCGGACGACTGCGCGCCGCCGTGCGCGCCGGTCCTGCCGTGGACACCCGGAAGGAGGGATTCCATGAAGGAGAGCGAACCGAGGCTGTCGTCGCGCTCCCCTGCCGAGATCTACGAGGCGCTCTTCGTCCCGGCGCTGTTCCGGCAGTGGGGAGACCGGGTTGCCGAGGCGGCACGCATCGAACCCGGCCAGCGGGTGCTCGACGTCGCCTGCGGCACCGGCGTTCTGGCATGCGCCGTGGCGGAACGTGCCGGGCCGCGCGGCTCCGTGGTGGGCCTGGATCCGAATGCCGAGATGCTCGCGGTGGCGCGGCCCAAGAACGGCCGCATCGCGTGGCGCGAAGGCCGCGCCGAGTCGCTGCCCTTCCCGGACGACAGCTTCGACGCGGTGGTGAGCCAGTTCGGCCTCATGTTCTTCGAGGACCGCGTCGCGGCGCTGCACGAGATGATGCGCGTGCTGCGACCACGCGGGCGGCTGGCCGTGGCCGTGTGCGATGCCGTGGAGCGCTCGCCAGGCTATGCCGCACTCGCCACACTGCTGCATCGGCTGTTCGGCAAACAGGTCGAAAATGCGTTCCGCGCGCCGTTCGCGCTCGGTGACGCGCAACGCCTGCTGGCGCTGTGCAAGGAGGCGGACATCGGCGATGCAATGGTCGGGCGGCACGACGGCACGGTCCGCTTCGCCTCGGTCGCCTCGCTGATCGCCACCGAGCGTGCCTGCGTGTGGACCCTGGGCGGCATGCTCGATGACGATCAGTTCGCGCGCCTGCTGCGGGAGGCCGAACGCGAATTCCAGCCGTTCGTCACCGCTGACGGATCGGTCGAGTTTCTCATGCCCGTGCTGATGATCACGGCGACGGCCGGGTAAGCTCCGCTGGCGGCCGAACGGAGCGAGGGATTGGGAGCGCCCGTGGTGGGAAGACAGAACGGAGCGTTCGTGGCAGACTCTTGCCACTGCAACGGACGGAAGAGGGTCTGGCGATGTACCGAACGATCATCATTCTGCATCTGCTCGGCGCGACGGTGTGGGTCGGCGGGCACCTGGTGTTGACGCTCTCCATCCTGCCGCGCGCGCTGCGCGCGCGCGATCCGTCGCTGGTGTTGAACTTCGAGGGCGCCTACGAGCGCGTCGGCATGCCGGCGCTCCTCATCCAGGTGCTCACCGGCCTGTGGCTGGCGCACCACTGGGTGCCGGACGTGTCGGGCTGGTTCGCGCCGACCGTCGCACAGGGGTGGCTCATACTGGTCAAGCTCGGTCTGCTGGCCGCGACCGTCATGCTCGCCGCGCACGCGCGGCTGCGCGTCATCCCGCGGCTCGATGCGCGCACCCTGCCGCTGCTCGCGATCCACATCGTCGCGGTCACCGTCATCGCGGTGGCGTTTCTGATCGTCGGCGTCGGCGTCCGCTTCGGCGGCCTGGTATGACGAAAGATTGACGATGTCGGACCCCCGGGTCTACTTCGCCGCCGAGCGCACGCTGCTCGCCTGGGTGCGATCCGGCCTCACGGTCATGGCGCTCGGTTTCGTCGTCGCGCGCTTCGGTTTTTTCCTGGCGCTGCTGGCCGCCTCCGCCGGCACGATTGCAGCGCAGCCTCACACGCACTGGGCCTCGAGCGCGCTCGGCATCGCCCTCGTCGTGCTTGGCGCGGCCACGATACTCGGCGCCCTGTGGAATCATCGCGCCTACGTTCGAACCCTGCCGCCGCAGGACTATCCCGGGATGCCGCTGCCGTGGCTGACTAGCTTCCTCTCCCTCGCCGTAGCCCTGACCGGCATCGTGCTCGCGCTGTATCTCGCCGTCGCCAAGCGCTGACGGGGCTGCCTCGGCGTCAGGCCGACTGCCGGCCCTCGCCCGCGTGTACCGTGCCGCGCGCCAGCGACAGGAAGATCGCCGGGACGCAGATCGCCGCCGCCGCGAGGTAACACGTTCGCAGCGCCACGTGCAGCCGATCGTAGATCTCCGGCGTGATCGGCACCGGCCCCAGCATCAGCGCGAACACCACGACGATGATGCCCATGCTGCACATCTGGCCAAGCAGCCGCATCGTCGCCACCTGGCCGTTGGCGGTGCCGTACTGCCGCTTGTCCACCGCGCTCATGATGGCGAGGGTATTGGGCGCCGAGAACAGGCCGAAGCCGATGCCGGTGGCGATCAGCGCACCGGCCACGTGCGGGATACCGCTGTCGGGCTGCAGCGCACCGAGCGCCACCAGCCCGACCGACGTCACCACCATCCCGGCGGAGGCGAGCCAGCGCGGCTCGAAGCGATCTGAAAGGCGGCCCGCGATCGGTGCGAACAGCGCCATCGTCAGCGGCTGCGCCATCATCACCAGCCCCGCCTTGCCCGGCGGCAGCGCGTGCAGGTACTGCAGGTACAAACCGACCAGCACGACGTTCGCGAAGATGGCCGTGTACATGAGGAACGCGGCCAGGCACGACATGCCGAAGACGCGGTTGGTGAAGAACAGCCTCAGGTCGAATATCGGGTGCTCCAGCCGCCGCTCGACGATGACGAACAGCACCAGTGCGGCGATGCCGATCGCAAGCAGCGTCCACCCGATCCCGGCGGGCAGGAACGAGCTGCCGCCGGTCACGGCGGCGAGCGCGAACATGTAGAGAGCGGTGCCCGCGTAGTCGAGGCTGCCGTGGCCCTCGCCGCCCGCCTCGGCGCCGACGCGCGCGAGGCCGAGCCACAGGACCGCGATCGAGAACGGCAGTTGCACCAGCAGGCAGGCGCGCCAGTCGAAGACCTCGAGCAGATAGCCGCCGATGGCCGGGCCGGCGGTGAGTCCCACATAGACGCTGGAGATCGTCAGCCCGATCGCATGTCCGCGGCGGGCAGGCGGGAAGGCGGCCGAGACGATGGCGATCTGCGTGGCGTAGAGCGCTGCCGTGAACACGCCCTGGAGAAAGCGGAACGAGAGCAACTGCGCGCCGTTGGCGGAGAGCGCAGCAAGCAGCGAGCTCACCAACACCCCGGCGCTGCCAATGAGGAAGATGCGCTTGCGGCCGTGCAGATCGGCGAGCTTGCCGAACATCAGCACGAACATGGCGCTGGCGAGCAGGTAGACGAGCTGCACCCAGCTCAGGGCGACGGCGTTGAGGTGCAGGGCGCGGGCGATGGAGGGCAGCGCGACGTTGATCGCCGAGAGCATGAGCGGCGTGCTGAAGGCGCTGAGCCACACCATGATCAGCGTAGCGCGCTCTTGCGGAGTGGCGTATTCCGGTATGGGCATGCGCAGTCGGACGTGAACTGGTCCGGTAGCATAGCATCTGATCCGCGGACGGGCCGGTCCGGCCGTGCCACCCGCTCCCGGCGTCGTTTCGCTGGAGACAACCTGCGCGGTTCCACCCCGGGGTTACAGCCTGTAAGGGGCTATTCTTTCGTCCATGAATCCCGGGCCGGCATCAACGATATCGACTGGGCCCTGGTGGCAGATCCCGCTCGCGGAATGTCAACGCGAGTTGAATGCGGACCCGACGGGATGGTCTCGCCTCGAGGCGGCGTCGCGGCGGAAGGCGGTCGGGCCGAACGTCTTTCATACGACCCCGGAAATGCCGCTGTTGCTGCAGTTCCTGAGCCGGTTCATGAATCCGCTCGTGATCGTGCTGCTCGCCGCCGGAGCGATATCGGCAATGACGGGGGAGGTCACCAGTTTCACGATCATCCTTGCGATCGTGATCCTGAGCGTGACGCTGGATTCTGCGCAGGAGTATCGGGCGGACCGGGCCGCAGATCGGTTGCGGCAGTCCGTAGCGGTGCGCGCAACCGTCCTTCGAGACGGCCAATGGATGGAGTTGACCGTTGCCGATGTCGTCCCGGGAGACGTGATCTCGCTACGTGCGGGCGATCTCGTTCCTGCGGACGGATGCGTGCTGGATGCCCGCGATCTCTACGTGTCCCGGGCGCTCCTGACCGGCGAATCACACCCGGTGGAGAAGACCACCTCGGAACTGACGGAGGAGGCAACTGAAATCCAGGCTGCGACCAACGCGGTATTCATGGGGACTTCCGTCGTCAGCGGCAGCGCCACCATGCAGGCCGTCAAGACCGGCCGCGGCACGGCGATTGGGGAGATCGCTCATTTCGTGACCCGCCGCTGACCGCGACTCCGCCACCGCCGGGCGAGACCCGGGGCGCTAGCGAGCCCTTGCAGCCGGGGGTGCGCGGTTCGTGCCGGGTATCGTCGGCGGTCCCGGGGACGGGGTCGCGGGGGCTCGAAGTTCAGGCCCGGCTTCGAAATCGGGGGGTGAACCGCGTATCGATTGGTGATTCATGTGGCTAGATTCAGGGCGCTCGAACGAAAGCATATGCTCACATCCGATCTGGCCTGTACGCCGCGCAGGCAACGGACAGGCGCCACCTTGGCAGCCCACGGTCAGAGGCGGCGCCCCGGGGGACTCCACCGCCGACGTATCGAACAGATTCATGCCGGTCAGTTTCGAAAGCCGCGCCGAGATCCAAGGCAGGCGATCCCGGCGCCCCCCGATCGAGGCCGCCGCCCCGCGTCGGCGTAATGGTGCACTGCAACCTGCATCGCCACGCATCGACCCCTGGAGCCGAAACGGCGGGGACGCCCGGCTGTGTTATCGTGCCCCGGATCCGGCGCCGTCCCCGCGACGGTCGCGGGACTGCAACGGCGATCTGGGCGATCTGCGAGACTCGACCGCGAATGAAGGCGTACTACTGCACCTGCGGCTGGCGGGTGTTCTTCGAGAACACCGAGTGCCTGGGCTGCAAGCGCAAGCTGGGTTTCGACCCGGCGCGCGGCGCCATGGTCGCGCTCGAGCCGCAGCAGGGGCGCACCTACCGTGATGCCGGCGAGCCGCGCCGCAGCTACCACCTGTGTCGGAACTATCGCGTCCACAACGTCTGCAACTGGCTGGCGCCGGGGCAGGACCCGGGCCAGTACTGCCTGGCCTGCAACCTGAATCAGGAGGTACCGAGTCTCGAGGAGCCGCGCTACCACCTCTGGTGGAGGAACATGGAGGCGGCCAAGCGCCGCATGCTCTACACGCTGCTGGAGCTTAAGCTGCCCATCGTCAGCAAGCTGCAGAATCCGGACGCGGGGCTGGCCTTCGCCTTTCGCGACGACAGGCGCTACAACCCCAGGGCCGAGGAGGAATTCGTCGGCACCGGCCACTTGAACGGCCTCATCACCGTGAACATGATGGAGGCCGACCCGGCCGCGCGCGAGTCCGCGCGCATCGAGATGATGGAGGCCTATCGCACGCTGCTCGGGCATTTCCGCCATGAGAGCGGTCACTACTACTGGCGCACGGTGGTGCAGGAGACCAACCGGCTGCAGAACTTCCGCATCGTCTTCGGCGACGAGCGCGCCGACTACGGCGCGGCTCTGAAGGCGCATTATGCCCAGGCCGACAAGGCCCGCTGGCACGGCGATTACATCAGTCCCTACAGTCGCGCCCATCCGTGGGAGGACTGGGCCGAGACCTGGGCGCACTACCTGCACATCGCCGATGCGATGGAGACCGCGGGCGTCTTCGGGCTCACCGATCTGACCCTGGGCAAGGACGACTTCCAGGTCTGCCTCTCGGACTGGTCCTCGCTCACCATCATGCTCAACGAGATGAATCGCAGCGTCGGGCAGCACGACGCCTATCCATTCGTACTCACCGAGAAGATCACCAGCAAGCTCACCTTCGTACATGAATCGATTGCCGCATTCCATCGCACGAAGGCGCTGCACGCGCGCATAGAACTCGCCGCCAGCGCCGAGGCCCGCTGAGATGACCACTGGCCAGGATATCCTCGCGCTGACCGACCGGCTCGCCCGCGCCGGTTACGTAGCCGACCGGCCGCTCGTCACCACGCTGCTGCTCATGGAAAGCCTCGATCGTCCGCTGCTGCTCGAGGGCGACGCCGGCGTCGGCAAGACCGCGCTCGCCCAGGCCTACGCGGTCGCGCACGGCACCCAGGTGATCCGCCTGCAGTGCTACGAGGGGCTGGACGTCGCCCAGGCTGTCTATGAGTGGAACTACGCCCATCAATTGCTGGCGATGAAGCTGCAGGAGCGCTCCGATCGCCCCGTCGAGCAGACCGAGGCGGAAATCTTCAGCGAGCGCTTCCTGCTGCCGCGCCCGCTGCTGAAGGCGATCACGCAGGAGAAACCGCCGGTGCTCCTCATCGACGAGATCGATCGCGCCGACGAGCAGTTCGAGGCATATCTGCTCGAGCTGCTCTCGGACTGGCAGGTGAGCATCCCGGAGCTCGGCACCATCCGGGCACGCTCGATACCGCACGTCATGCTCACCTCCAACGCCACCCGCGAGTTGAGCGACGCGCTGCGGCGGCGCTGCCTGTACTACTTCCTCGACTACCCGGGCGTGGAAAATGAACTGCGCATCGTCGAGAACCGGCTGCCCGGGATCAACGCGCAACTCGCGCGGCAGGTCGTGAAGTTCGTGCACGGGGTACGCGCGCTCGACCTGCGCAAGCGCCCCGGCGTGGCCGAGACGCTCGACTGGGCGGCGGCGCTGATGGCGCTGGAGATCCCCTCGCTGCCCGAGAACACCGAGCGCATCATCGACACGCTGGGATGCCTGATGAAGACGCAGGAGGATCGCCAGCGGCTGGACGGCGCCACCCTGCGCGGCCTGCTCTTCACGGCCGCCGGCTGAGATGCCTCTGGACACGCCCGCCGTGCGCATCGCCGATTTCGTGCGTGCGCTTCGGCGCGAGGGATTCGGTATCGGCGTGCAGGAGACGCTGGATGCGCTGCGCGCGGCCAGTCTGAGCGATCCGCTGGATGCCGAGTTCCTGCGCACCGGCCTGCGCGCGCTCACCTGCCACGACGGCGCGCAATGGCATCGCTTCGATGCCCTGTTCGAGAACTACTGGTTCCCTGCGCGCGCGCCGCTGCCCGACGAGCCGAGCGCGGCCGAGACGATCGACCCTCGCCTGCTCGCGCGCCGCCGGCAGCACGACGGCCTGACCGGCCTCGCGCACGCCATGGACCCGGACAACACCTATTCGAAGGAGATCCACCAGATCGGCGCCGGGGCGAGCCGCCAGAACACCCTCTCGCGCAGCGATTTCCGCTTTCTCACCGATCGCCGCGACCAGCGCGGGATCGAGGTGCTCGCCGAACGGCTGGCGCTGCGCATACGCCGGCGCCTGACGCGCCGGCGGCGCGAAGTGGCGCGCGGCTCCCGCATTCACATGCGCCGGACGATGCGCCGCAATCTCGCCACCGGCGGGCTGCCCGTGTACCTGCGCTTCATGGAGCGGCGTCGCGAGCCGCCGCGGCTCGTCTGGCTGCAGGACGTTTCGCACTCCATGGCCAGCTACAGCCCGCTGCTCACGCGCTTCGGCCGCGGTCTGCTGCGCGTCTTTCCGGATGCGGAGGCCTTCGTGTTCCACACCCGGCTGTTTCGCGTGACCGGGCTGTATCGCGAGGTGAATGCCGATGCCCTGCGCAAGCGGCTGGAGGCCCGCAATGAACTCTGGCTGGGCGGCACGCGCATCGCCGAATCGCTGGCCAGCTTCAACCAGTGGTATGCCGGCCGCTACGTGGACCGCCGCTCCATCGTGGTCATACTGAGCGACGGGATGGACAGCGATTCCCCGGAGGACCTGATCGAGGCAGTGCGCGTGCTGCGCCAGCGCGCACACCGCATACTGTGGCTGAATCCTCTGCTTGGGCGCGATGGCATCGGCGTGGCGGAGGAATTCCCGCCGGCGCTGCGGGAGATGCTCGATTTCATCGGACCGGCGCACAGCCTGCACAGCCTCGCGCGCGCGGCCGAATATCTCGCCAGCGCCTGAACGGGCCGTTCGCCGGCGAATCGGGTTATCCTTCACGAGGGCGGCGCGCGGTCGGCGATGACCACGGTCGCTGACGCATGCGCCGGGTCGCGGGCACCGCGGAGGCAAGGGGCGGAAACATGATGATCTTCGACAGCCACCTGCACATCATCGACCCGGCATTTCCGCTAGTCGCCAACCAGGGCTATCTGCCGGAATCCTACTCCTCCGGGGACTACCGCGATGGCACGCGGCCACTGGGCATAGTCGGCGGAGCAATCGTCTCCGCGTCGTTCCAGGGATTCGACCAGAGCTACCTGCTGGCCGCGCTCGACGCGCTGGGTCCCAATTTCGTCGGCGTCACGCAGCTGCGGCCCGAGGTGAGCGATGAGGAGATCCTGCGGTTGAATGCGGCCGGCGTACGGGCGATACGCTTCAACGTCCGCCGTGGCGGGTCCGCCGACATCTCGCAGTTGCCCACGCTCGCGCGCCGGGTGCACGCGCTGGCTGGCTGGCACGCCGAGTTGTACATCGACGGTGGCGAACTGCCCGATCTGCTGCGCACGCTGCTCGGGCTGCCGCGAGTCGTCATCGATCATCTCGGCCTGTCACGCGCCGGACTGACCTGCATCTACAAGCTGGTTGAGCGCGGGGTGCAGGTGAAGGCGTCCGGTTTCGGTCGGCTCGACTTCGATCCGGTGCCGGTAGTGCGCGAGATCGCCAGCATCAACCCGTACGCGCTGCTGTTCGGGACCGATCTGCCGTCCACCCGCGCCCCGCGCGCCTTCGAGGCGGCGGACATACACCGCCTGCGCGATGCCCTCGATGCGGCCGTTGCCGAGAACGCACTGTACAACAACGCCGTGCGGCTCTACCGGCCGCGCGGCCTCGCCCCGCACTGATGCGCCGGCCGTCCGTCGGCAACCGCTGCTTGCCGTCATTGACGCTGCAGCCGGGCAAGAGCGCTCTGCCGGGGCTTGCTCGGCGCGCCGCGGCGGCGCGCGCAGCAGGATAGCGAGCACGACGCCGCGGTAGCGAGCGGTAGCCAAGCAAGCCCCGGCAGAGCGCCCGAACGGCCGTGCAAGCTCAAAGAAAGGACTCGTGCGGGCGGTAGCCGCGCAACGCCCGGCAGACCGCCGTCGAGGATGCAAATAGGAGAACTGCCGCACACCTTCGAGGCCGGCGAGGGCTCAGCCGCGAGGCGGGAAGTGCTGCTGCAACACTTCCGCGTCGAGCACGAAAACGCCGTCGACGCCGCTGCCGCGCTCGAACTCGAGCCACGTGAAAGGCACATCGGGGTATTTCTCCGCCAGTGCCCGCTCACGATCGCCGACCTCGACGACCAGCACGCCCTGCGCGTTCAGATGGTCGGCCGCCGCCTGCAGGATGCGCGTGACGATCCCGAGACCATCCTCGCCAGCGGCCAGCGCGAGCGAGGGTTCGAAGCCGTATTCGGCGGGCAGATCGGCAATGTCCCCGGCCGGCACGTAGGGGGGGTTGCTTACGATCAGATCGAACCGCTCGCCGGTCAGCGCTGCGAACAGATCGGACTGGACCAGCCGGACGCGGCCTCCCCGCCCGTGACGTCGCACATTGATGGCGGCCACCGCCAGCGCCTCCGGCGAGATGTCCGCGCCGATGACCGTTGCCTCGGGAAAGGCCAGCGCGCAGCCGATCGCGATGCAGCCACTGCCGGTGCAGAGGTCGAGCACCAGTCGTGCGCGCCCCTCCTCCACCCACGGCGAGAAGCTCCGCTCGATCAGCTCCGCGATCGGCGAGCGCGGGATCAGCACGCGCTCGTCGACGTAGAAGCTGAGCCCGCAGAAATACGCCTCGTTGAGTAGATAGGCCGCCGGCTTGCGAGTGTCGATCCGCTGCTGCAGCAGCGCGCGCACGCGCTCGATCTGCGGCCTCGTCAGAGGCCGATCGAGTTCCTCATCCGGGCATCCGAATGGCAGCTCGAGCCCGCGCAACACGAGGTAGACCGACTCGTCCAGCGCCTCACGCGTGCCGTGCCCGTAGAAGATCCTGCTGCGCCTGAACTTCCGCTGGCCAAAGTAGATGAGCTCGCGGGCGGTCGCGGGCGGTGGCTTGCGGGAGGCATGTTTCATCGGGCCGGAATTATGCCCGAGGACCCGGCGCGCATAGCGGTGCGCGCAAGGTGAGGGTTGGGGTCACGACAACGTCCCGGCCGATCAGGTCGTCCAGGCGCGGGCGCACGGCGGCCGGGAAATCGGTCGCGGATTGTCGCGTTCCGGCCAAAACGCGTCGCAGCATGGTGCGACTCTCGCATCCGAGGTATCCGAGAATATACGTACAAACCGAAATTGCTATAAGTCGGAAAGTTGGCTATACTTTCGAAACATAAAGTTACAGAATTTTTTTAAAGTTATTTGACAATTCTGGAGGCACCATGCAGCACCAGTCCAAACCGCGGATCATCACGCAATTCCGTGGGCTTTACGCAATGTCCGCCACGATCCCGGCGGCCAACGTCAAACCGGCGGCGGCGCCCGTCCTGAAGGTCGTGGCCAAGGCCACATCCACGAAAAAGGCAGCCGAAGCAAAGCGTTAAACGTATTCTGGGCGCGCGCCATGCGCTGCGCGTGGCGCGCGTCCGTTAGCGATGACGCTCGGCAGGCAACCCCGGCCAGCGCAGTCCCGATCCCGCCAGATCCCGCGCGCGGCTCCCTTGTCTCAGGACTTGCCCGCTGCGACGGCGATGAACATCTCGTTCATCCGCCGCACGAAACTCGCCGGGTCGTCCAGCTTTCCGCCCTCCGCCAGCAGGGCCTGGTCGAACAGTATCCGGGCCCAATCGTCGAAGCGCTGCTCGTCCTGCTCACTGGCCAGGCGCTGCACGAGTGCGTGTTCGGCATTGATCTCGAGGATCGGCTTGCGGCTCTCCACCTTCTGCCCGACCTGTTTCAGAATGCGCTCGAGATTCGCACTCATGCCGTGATCGTCGGCGACCAGACATGTCGGTGAACTCGTCAGCCGCGTGGAGGCACGCACGTCGGACACCTGCGCCTCCAGTGCCTTGCGCAACCGGCCGAGCAGATCCTTGACCTCGCGCGTCTCCTTGCGCTCCTCCTCCTTCTCGGCGAGCTTGCCGAGATCGAGCGCGCCCCTGGCCACCGACTTCAGCGGCTTGCCCTCGAACTCCGTGAGGTGGCTCGCGACCCACTCGTCGATCGGATCGCACAGCAGCAGCACCTCGATGCCCTTCTTGCGGAAGATCTCCAGGTGCGGGCTGTTGCGGGCCGTGGAGAAACTGTCTGCGGTGAGATAGTAGATGGCCTCCTGGTCGGCTTTCATTCGGGAGACGTAGTCGGCCAGCGATGTCGGCTTCTCCTCGCTGTCCTCGTGCGTGCTGGAATAGCGCAGCAGCTTGGCGATCTGCGCGCGATTGTCGACGTCCTCGACGATGCCTTCCTTCAGCACCCGGCCGAAGGTGTTCCAGAACTTTGCGTAATCCTCGGCGCCGAGCCCTTCGATGAGGCCCAGGATTTTCTTGACCGAGGCCGCGCGTATGGTGTCGATGACCTTGTTCTTCTGCAGGAGCTCGCGTGAGACGTTCAGGGGCAGGTCGGCGGTGTCGGCGATGCCGCGCACGAACCGCAGGTAGCGCGGCAGGAGCTGCTCGGCGTCGTCCATGATGAACACGCGCCGCACGTAGAGTTTGATGCCGCCGTGCCTGGCCTCGCGATCCCAGAGATCGAACGGCGCGCGCGCGGGCAGGAAGAACAGCGTGGTGTACTCGAGCTTGCCCTCGGTCCTGGTGTGCACGCGCGCCATCGGCGACTCGAAGTCGTGGGCGATGTGCTTGTAGAACTCGTTGTACTCCTCCTCGGTGATGTCCTTCTTGTTGCGGACCCACAGCGCGGTGGCCGAGTTTACCCGTTCGTAGCCGGTCTCCTTCTCGCCCTCCCTGGGCATCTGGATCGGCAGCGTGATGTGGTCGGAGTACTTGTGGATGATCTGGCGCAGCTTCCAGCCGCCGAGATAGTCCTTGTGCTCCTCGCGGATGTGCAGAACGATCTCCGTGCCGCGCTTCTTGCGCTGCACGCCCTGCACGGTGTACTCGCCCTGGCCGTCGGATTCCCAGCGCACGCCCTCGCCCGCCGGCAACCCCGCGCGACGGGTGGTCACGGTCACCTTGTCGGCGACGATAAAGGCGGAATAGAAGCCGACGCCGAACTGGCCGATGAGCTGGGTGTCGGACTGCCTGTCGCCGGTGAGCTGCTGGAAGAACTCGCGGGTGCCGGACTTCGCGATCGACCCGAGGTTGGCGACGACCTCCTCGCGCGACATGCCGATGCCATTGTCGCGCACTGTTATCGTGCCCTGCTGACCGCTGTACTCCACGGTGATGGCGAGATCGGTGTCGCCTTCGTAAAGGGCTTCGTTGCCCAGGGCCTCGAAGCGGAGCTTCTCGGAGGCGTCCGAGGCATTGGAGATGAGCTCGCGCAGGAAGATATCCGGATTGCTGTACAGCGAATGCACCATGAGATCCAGGAGTTGCCTGATCTCGGCCTGGAAGCCCAGGGTCTGCTTGTTGACGTCGACGGACATGCCAAACCGCTCCCTATTTTCTGCTTGGTCGGGTGCCGTATAGTTGCGGGCAATGGCCGCTCAATTCAAGCCTCCCCCTGGCGAACCGGTCGCCCCGGGCAGTCCCCGCGGAGGGCCCGCCGGCCGCTCGTCCCGGGGCGCCCCCCGGGCGCCTGAGCCCCATGCCGAGCACACGCCGGTCATGCAGCAGTACCTGGGATTCAAGGCGCAGCATCCGGGGACGCTGCTCTTCTACCGCATGGGAGATTTCTACGAGCTTTTCTTCGACGACGCCCGGCGTGCCGCAGCGCTGCTCGGGATCGCGCTGACCGCGCGCGGCCAGTCCGCCGGCGAACCCATCCCGATGGCGGGCGTGCCGGCGCACGCCGTCGATCAGTATCTCGCGCGGCTGGTGAAGGTCGGCGAATCGGTCGTCATCTGCGATCAGGTCGGCGACCCAGCCACGAGCAGGGGACCGGTGGAACGCCGGATCACCCGCATCGTCACGCCCGGCACCGCCACCGACGACGCGTTGCTCGACGGCAGGCGCGACAACTGGCTGGCCGCGCTGCACGGCGCCGGCAGGTGCATCGGGCTGGCCGCCATCGACCTCGGCGGCGGGCGGTTCATACTCGGCGAACTCGATGGCGATAGCACGCTCGCCGACGAACTCGAGCGCCTGCAGCCGAGCGAGATCCTCCTGAGCGAGGACTCACCGCTGCAGCCGCTGCTCGCCGTGCGCCGCGGCGTGAAGCTGCGGCCGCCATGGTGTTTCGACACGGACACGGCGCGGCGGGCGCTCATGCGACAGTTCGGCGTGAGCGACCTCGCCGGCTTCGGCTGCGACGGGATGCGGGCGGCGATCGCGGCCGCCGGCGCGGCCCTGCAGTACGCCGCCGACACGCAGCGATCGGCTTTGCCGCACCTGAAACCGCCACGGGTGGAGCACTCGCGCGAGACGATCGTGCTCGACGCGGCCAGCCGCAGGAACCTCGAGATCGACGCGAGCCTGGCCGGTATCCCGCAGAACACGCTGGTGGCGGTGATGGACAGCACGGTCACGCCCATGGGCGGGCGCAATCTGCGCCGCTGGCTCACGCGCCCACTGCGCGATCCGTCCACGGTGGGTGCCCGGCACCAGGCGGTGCAGGTGCTGCTCGAGGAGGCCGCGCATCCGGGCGTGCGCGAGTGCCTGCGGCGGTTCGGCGACGTCGAGCGCATCCTCGCGCGCGTGGCGCTGAAATCGGCACGGCCGCGGGATCTGGCGCAGCTGCGCGACGCGCTCGCGGGGCTGCCCGTGCTGCGTGCGCGCATTGCCCGCGCCGACGCGCCGGCGCTCGCCGCGATACACGAGGACATCGGCGAGTTCCCGGAGCTGCACGAGCTGCTCGCGCGTGCCATCGTGGGATCCCCGCCGATCTGGCTGCGCGACGGTGGCGTCATCGCCGCCGGCTACGATGCCGAACTCGACGCGCTGCGCGCGCTCTCCGGCGACGCCGGCCAGTTCCTGGCCGAGCTGGAGCAGCGCGAACGCGCCGCCAGCGGCATCGCCAACCTCAAGGTCGGCTACAACAAGGTGCACGGCTTCTACATCGAGGTGAGCCGCGCCCATGCCGAGCGGGTGCCGCCGCGCTACCAGCGCCGGCAGACGCTGAAGGCCGCCGAGCGCTACATCACCCCGGAGCTGAAGGTACACGAGGACAGGGTACTGAGCGCTGGCGGGCGGGCGCTGGCGCGCGAGCGGCATCTGTACGAGGCGCTGCTCGAGCAGTTGCAGAGTCACCTGCCGCGGCTGCAGGACAGTGCCGCGGCGATTGCCGCGCTCGACACGCTTGCCTGCTACGCCGAGCGCGCGGAGGCGCTGAATCTCTCCTGTCCGACGCTCGACGGCCGACCGGGGATCGAGATCGTCGCGGGCCGGCACCCGGTCGTCGAACAGCGCGGCGGCGAACCGTTCATTCCCAACGATCTCGACCTGAACGAGACCCGCCGCATGCTGGTCATCACCGGCCCCAACATGGGCGGCAAGTCCACCTACATGCGCCAGACCGCGCTCGTCGTGCTGCTCGCACACGCCGGCAGCTTCGTGCCGGCGCAGAGCGCCCGGATAGGACCCGTCGATCGCATCTTCACCCGTATCGGCGCGGCCGACGACCTCGCCTCCGGCCGATCGACCTTCATGGTGGAGATGACGGAGACGGCCAGCATCCTGCGCCATGCGACCGCCGAAAGCCTGGTGCTGATGGACGAGATCGGCCGTGGCACCAGCACCTTCGACGGACTGGCGCTGGCGTGGGCCACGGCCCAGGCGCTGGCGAGGGACATCCGCGCCTGGACCCTTTTTGCCACCCACTACTTCGAGCTGACCGCACTCGCCGAGGAGAGCGCGGCGGTGGCCAACGTGCACCTCGATGCGGTCGAGCACCGCGATCAGATTGTATTTCTGCGCCGGGTGAAGGACGGACCTGCGGACCGCAGCTACGGCCTGCATGTCGCCCTGCTCGCCGGCGTGCCGCGCGAGGTGATCGAGCGGGCCCAGCGATACCTGGAAGGCCTCGAATCCTCACCGCGCTCGGCGAGCGCGGCCCCCGCCACGCCGCAGTTGTCGCTGTTCGAACCGCATGCGCGGCTCATCGAGGCGCTGCGCGCCGCCGACCCCGACACGCTCAGCCCCCGCGAGGCGCTCGCCCTGCTCTACGGCCTGCGCGGGCTGCTCGAGCGGTGGTAGCGCGAGGTAAAGATCGCGCCGTGGCGGGCCGCTACCGACCTCGGGCGGGCGAAACGGCGGCGGCTGCCGCCGTTCAGCGCGCAAGGTCGAGCCAGAGCACGGGAGAGCCAGCATGAGCACCGATCAAACCGATGATCCGATGGACCAGACGATGCGATTCTCCTCCTTCCGCGGCGAGTGCCATGCCGTGCATGCCGACGGCAGTGGCGCCTGGATCGGGCAGTGGCGCACCAACGGGGAGGAGGCTCAGGCCGACTGCGATGCGCACGACCATGCCCACCATGACGGCCAGCCGCACGCCATGGTGGAATTCAGATAAGAGCGGCGGCACCGGCGCGCCCCGTTGAGGCGGCGTCCCGGTTCGGCCCTGTGCGCACCTGCGGCCGCGACGGGCGGCGCGGCGCGGCCAAGGAGCGGCGGGGAACCGCCCGGGCGGCCCGAAGGCAGTACAATAGCCTTCTGTATGTCCGTCGCCGGCCGCATCGAACTGCCCGATCCAACCCGCATCATCCCCTGGACCCAGGTTCTGCTCGACAGCCACGCCCGCCTCACGGGCGAAGAGCTCATCGCCCGCAGCGGCGACGCCCGCGACGAGGCCGAGCGGGTGTTCCTGGCGCCGTTCGTCGTTGCCTCGCACGACAGCGCCGCCGAGCCGATCCTCAACTATGGCAACCGCACCGCGCTGGCGCTGTGGGGACTGCCATGGGAGCGCTTCGTGCGCACGCCTTCCCGTGCCACCGCCGAGATCGTTCGCCAGGAGGAGCGCCAGCGCGTGCTCGAGCAGGTCGGCAGGCTGGGCTACATGACGGGCTACACCGGTGTGCGCATCAGCGCCGCCGGCCGGCGCTTTCGCATCCACGATGTGACGATCTGGGATCTGTGCGATGGCAACGGCAGGCGGGTTGGTCAGGCTGCCACATTTCGTCACTGGACTGACGAATAAGGGCATGTTGCCGCGGCCGTGACGACATCCAGGCCCGCCCCGACCGGCAGCTGGACGGCGCTGAAATCGCTGCTCCCCTACGTCTGGGAGTACCGTGCCCGGCTGCTGCTGGCGCTAGGCTGCCTGGTCATCGCCAAGGTCGCGAACGTGGGCCTGCCGCTCACGCTGAAGGCCATCGTCGACGGCCTGGACCCTCGCCAGGCGGTGCTGGCGGTACCGATCTCGCTGGTGGCCGGCTACGGGCTGCTGCGGCTGTCGAGCACGCTGTTCAGCGAGCTGCGCGACATCCTGTTCGCGCGCGTCGCGCAGCGGAGCATCCGCAACGTCGCGCTGAAGACCTTCCGCCACCTGCACGCGCTGTCGCTGCGCTTCCATCTCGAACGCCAGACCGGCGGCATGACCCGCGACGTGGAGCGCGGCACCAAGGGCATCGACACGCTGCTGAGCTACGCCATCTTCAGCATCATCCCCACGTTCGTGGAGATCACGCTCATCGGCATCGTGCTGCTGCGCAATTTCAGCGTCTGGTTCGCGCTCATCACGCTGCTCGCGCTGGCGAGCTACATCTTCTTCACGGTGGTGATCACCGAGTGGCGCACGCACTTCCGCCGCGCCATGAACGAGCTGGACTCCAGGGCGAGCACGCGCGCCATCGACAGCCTGCTGAATTACGAGACGGTGAAGTATTTCGGCAACGAAGACTTCGAGACCAGCCGCTACGACGAGAGTCTGCAGCGCTGGGAGGAAGCCTCGGTGAAAAGCCGCACCTCGCTCGGCCTGCTCAATGCCACCCAGGCCTTCATCATCGCCAGCGCGGTGACCACGCTGATGGCGCTCGCCGCCCGCGGGGTGGTCGCCGGAACCATGAGCGTCGGCGACCTCGTGCTGGTCAACGTCCTGCTCATCCAGCTCTACATGCCGCTGAATTTCCTGGGGGTGATGTACCGGGAGATCAAGCAGGCGGTCACCGACATGGAAAAGCTCTTCGGCCTGCTGGAGGTGCACCGCGAGGTCGACGACGAGCCCGGCGCGGCGCCGCTGGCGCTCGCCGGCGCGTCGATACGCTTTGAACACGTCGATTTTTCCTACGAGGCGAAGCGGCAGATCCTGCGCGACCTCAGCTTCGAGGTGCCGGCCGGCCACAAGGTGGCCGTGGTCGGCACGAGCGGGGCGGGAAAGTCCACGCTTGCACGGCTCCTGTTCCGGTTCTACGACGTGAACGCCGGCAGCATCAGCATTGACGGGCAGGACATCCGCAGGGTCACCCAGGCGTCGCTGCGGCGGGCTATCGGCATCGTCCCGCAGGACACGGTGCTCTTCAACGACACGCTCTGGTACAACATCGCCTACGGCGACCCGGAGGCGGGCGATGAGGAGGTGATCGCGGCGGGGAGATCGGCCCATATCCACGAGTTCGTGATGGCCCTGCCGGACGGCTACAGCACCATGGTCGGCGAGCGTGGACTGAAGCTCTCCGGCGGCGAGAAACAGAGAGTGGCGATCGCCCGAACCCTGCTCAAACGGCCCGCCATCCTCATCTTCGACGAGGCCACCTCGGCGCTGGATTCCCGCACCGAGAAGCTCATCCAGGCCGAACTGCGGGAGATTGCCGAGAATCGCACGACGCTGGTCATCGCCCATCGGCTCTCCACCATCGTCGACGCCGACCAGATCCTGGTCATGGAGGCCGGCCGGATCATCGAGCGCGGCACCCACCGCGAGTTGCTCGCCCGCGGGGGGACCTACGCCCAGATGTGGGAACTGCAGCAGCAGGAGGAGGAGGAAGAGTATGCGGGGCTCGCCAGCGTGCAGCCCGCGCCGGTACCCGCGCGCGGGCTGCCGGAGGCCTACTGAGAGGCGGCTTGATGCGGGTCAGGTCGTGTTTCAGGATGCGACCGGACGTTTCGCAAATGGCCGCCTCACCGATATAATCCGGGTTCGTTCACCAATTCCCACCAGCGAGAGAAGTCATGGCATTTGTCGTCACCGAGGCTTGCATCAAGTGCAAGTACACCGATTGCGTGGAGGTCTGCCCAGTCGACTGCTTCCACGAAGGTCCCAACATGCTCGTCATCGATCCCGACGAGTGCATCGACTGCACGCTTTGCGAACCGGAATGCCCGGTCAACGCCATCTGCTCGGAGGACGACCTGCCCTCGGACCAGCAGCAGTTCCTGGCCCTGAACGCCGAGTTGTCCAAGGCCTGGCCGGTGATCAACGAGGTCAAGGACCCACTGCCGGAGGCCGAGGAGTGGAAGGACGTGAAGAGCAAGCTCGACAAACTGGAGCGCTGAGCAGTCCGACGGCGACCGTGGTAACACGAGAAAGCGGCCTCAGGGCTGCTTTTTCGTTCCTGATGCAGTCATGAAGTCCGCGTTCCCCCCGCCCCGATCGCAGTTGCGCCTTAACTTTTGACCTACAATTCCGACACTATGGATGCCTGCTGCCGCGGTGGGCGGCAGCGCGAGGGGTGACAGCCCGAGGGAACGAAGATGACGGTTCGCACGAGCCTTGTCGCGGTGATGGCGATCGCGCTGCTGGGGCCGCAGGCCGCCGCGCGCGAGGTGTACAAGTGGACCGATGCGAACGGCAAGGTCCACTATGGCGACCGGCCGGCCGCCGCAGCGGCGGAAAAGATCGAGGTCCGGGTCGCCGAGCCGATCCCGGACGAGAATGCCGCGGCCCGCGATGAGAAGACCCGGCGGCTGCTCAAGCAACTCGAGCAGGAGCGCGCGGAGGACGCCGAGGCCCAGGCCCGGATTGCCGAGGAGAAGGCGATGCGCCGGGACAACTGCCTGAAGGCAAGGGATCTGCTCGAGAAGTACCGGACTGCTACCTACCTCTATGAAGGCGGTGAGGGCAAGGATCACCGGGTCCTGACGAAGGAGGAGCGCGCCGGGGCGGAGGCCGCGGCGCAGAAGGAAGTGGACAAGTGGTGCAAGCACGGCGGCTGACACGTCGCCTCTGCGGGGAAACGGTGCGGCGGGACACACTTCCGGGCGCGCCAGCGCAGGCCTGACGCCGCGCCGCGTTTAGTGCCGAAGGCACTTTCGGCTAGACTAGGCCTTATAAAAATAAAGACCGTCATCCGGCGAAATCCACCATGCGCAATAAGTTCTGGACTACCGACTGGTTTGCCGGGGTGGCCCTCACGCTGCTCTTTCTTGCCCTGTTCCTCATGGGCAACCGTCCGGCGTGGGTGGAGACGATCGAGCGCGCCGCGTACGACTTCGGGGCGCGCTCCTCCACGCGCGACCCCGGCAGTCAGATCGCGGTGGTCGCCATCGACGACAACAGCATCGGCAACATCGGCCGCTGGCCGTGGCCCCGCAAGATTCATGCGGAGATGGTCGAGAAGCTGGCGGCCGCGGGCGCCAAGGTCATCGCCAGCACGGTGCTGTACACCGAACCGCAGGTGGACCCGGGCCTGGACCGCATCAAGAAGCTGCTGGATTTCTACAAGCAACGCGGCCTGGACGGCAGCAGCGACGCGGCGGTTGCCGAACTCGGCACGGAACTCGCGGCCGCGAAGACCGACCTGGATTACGATCAGACCCTGGGCGCCGCCATCGAGAAGGCCGGCAACGTCGTGATGGCCAGTCTCTTCGAACTGGGCGAGCCGCTCGGCAACCCGGACAACCCGACGCCGGCGTTCATGGAGAAGAACGCCATCGACGACGCCAACATCTCCTCGGGTGCCGTGGAAGGATTCGACGCCTTCCCGGCCCGCCAGCTCTTCGCCCCGATAGAAGGCCTGGGATCCCGCGCCAGTGCCATCGGCCACGTCAACCAGTGGCAGGACGCCGACGGCGGCATCCGCACCGACCTGCTGGCGGTGAACTATTACAACCGCTACTACCCGTCCATGGCGCTGGCGGTCGCCGCCCGTACCCTCAACCTGGGCAGCGGCGACATCAAGCTCGTCAGGGGCGAGTCGGTGCAACTCGGCAAGCTCGCGATCCGCACGGACCAGATCTCGCGGATGTACACGTTCTTCTACAACAACAAGCCCTCGGGCGAGCCCGCCTTCCAGGTGGACTCGTTTTACGATGTCTACTCCGGGAAGATCCCGGCGTCGAAATACGCCGGCAAGACCGTGTTGATCGGCGCCAGCGCCTTCGGCGTCGGCGACTCCTTCCACACCCCGGTGGCGGAGATGCCGCCGGTGCTGATCCTGGCGCACTCCGTGGCGAGCATTCTCAACGAGAACTTCTTCGTGGTCCCGGGCTGGGCCATCTGGGTGGAGATCCTGCTGTTCCTGGCGGTCGGCGCGTATCTCGCCTACCTGCTGCCGCGCCTGAAGGCCGGTACCGCCGCCATTGCCACTGCCGGGGCGCTGCTCGCGTTGCTGGCCCTGAGCTTCTTCTCGATGAAATCCGGCAACTGGCTGCAAACGATGCTCGCGGCCCTGCTGCTGGTGTGCGGGCATCTGCTGCTGACCACCAAGCGCTTCCTGGTCACCGAGCGCGGCAAGCTGAAGGCCGACACCGAATCCGCGGAGAGCAATCGCATGCTCGGTCTGGCGTTCCAGCAGCAGGGCCAGTACGACATGGCGTTCGAGAAGTTCCGCAAGTGCCCGCTCGAGGACTCGATGATGGACCCGCTGTACAACCTGGCGCTGGATTTCGAGCGCAAACGGCAGTTCGCCAAGGCCTACTCGGTTTACCAGTACATGTCGGGGCACGAGCCGAAATTTCGCGACCTCGAGACGCGCCTGGCGCGCTCCAAGCAGATGGAGGACACGATCCTGCTGGGCGGCGCCAACCCGCACCCGGGCGGAACCCTGCTGCTGGGGGACGGCTCGATACAGAAACCGATGCTGGGCCGCTACCAGGTCGAGAAGGAGCTCGGCAAGGGCGCCATGGGCATCGTCTACCAGGGACGCGACCCGAAGATCAACCGAGTCGTGGCCATCAAGACCCTGGCACTCTCCCAGGAGTTCGAAGCCGACGAGCTCACGGAGGTCAAGCAGCGCTTCTTCCGCGAGGCCGAGACCGCCGGCCGCCTGCAGCATCCGAACATCGTCACCATCTACGACGCCGGCGAGGAGCACGATCTCGCCTACATCGCCATGGAGTTCCTCACCGGCCACGACCTCACCCGCTATACCAAGGAGGACGCGCTGCTGCCGGTGCCGCTGGTGATGGGTATCATCTACAAATCGGCTCTGGCACTGGATTACGCGCACGGACAGAACGTCGTGCACCGCGACATCAAGCCGGCGAATATCATGTACGACCCGCAGGGCAAGTCCATCAAGCTGACGGATTTCGGCATCGCGCGCATCACCGATTCGAGCAAGACGAAGACCGGCATGGTGCTCGGCACCCCCTCGTACATGTCGCCGGAGCAGCTCGCCGGCCGCAAGATCGATGGCCGCTCCGACCTGTTCTCGCTTGGGGTGACGTTCTATCAGCTGCTGTGCGGGCGGCTGCCGTTCCGTGGCGACTCGATGGCCACGCTGATGTACAAGATCGCCAACGAGCCGCACACCGACATCCTGGAGGCGCGCCCGGAGCTTGCCCGCAGCAAGCCCTGCCTGCAGACCATCATCAACAAGGCCCTCGAGAAGGATCTGGCCAAGCGCTATCAGACCGGCGGGGAGTTCGCGCGCGATCTGCAGGCCTGCGCGCAGAAGAAGGGCTCGTGACCGGGGACAGACGATGAGCTTGACAAGCGTGCTGGAGATGGCGAACTTCTCCGATCCCGGCCAGAAGCGCACGCGCAACGAGGACAGCACCGCCACCGACGCCGCCCTGGGCTTCGCGATGGTGGCCGACGGCATGGGCGGCTACAAGGCGGGAGAGGTCGCCAGCGCCATTGCCGTAAGCGTCACGGTCGATCAGGTCAGGAAGGGTCTGGCCAGGCAGCCGGCCTATGCGCCGGGTGCCGAGACCGGACTGAGCCACGGGGCAAGCCTGCTGCGCAAGGCCATCCGCGACGCCAACCTGCACATCTTCAAGACCGCCAATACCGAATCGCAGTGCAACGGGATGGGGACCACGGCCCTGGCGGTGCTCTTCTACGACAACCGCTTTTGCGTTGCACACGTTGGCGATTCCCGGCTCTATCGCCTGCGCGGGGAGCTGTTCGAACAGGTCACGAGCGATCATTCCCTGGTGCAAGAGCTTGTTACGCGTGGATTTTTGACCAAGGAGGAGGCGCTCGCCAATACTCCGAAGAACCTCGTCACACGCGCCTTGGGCGTGGAGGAAAATGTCGAGGTGGATATCAAGGAGGAGCCCGCCCTGCCGGGCGACCTCTACTTGCTGTGTTCCGATGGGTTAAATGATATGATATCTGATGAAGATATTCGCTTAACCCTCAGAAAATTTAGTGCTAATCTTGAAAAAGCGGGTGGCGAACTGGTTCGCATCGCCAATGCGAACGGGGGGAAGGACAACGTATCCGTAATCTTGGCACGTGTCTTGAGTGCCTTTCCGGCCAAAACAAGCTGGTATAACAATGTCTTGGGTCGGATAAGGAAAGGGCGATAACGGGATAGGGGCCTATGGCTAAATTGATCCTCAGTTTGAACGGTGCCGTCCAGCGCGAATTCACGCTCACCAAGGAACGGACGACGATAGGCCGTAAGCCTGACAACGACATCCAGATCGACAATCTCGCTGTCAGCGGCAAACACGCCCTCATCATCACCATCCTCGACGACTCTTTTCTCGAAGATCTGGGCAGCACCAACGGCACGTACGTCAACGGCAAACTCATCAAGAAGCACGCACTGCGCGACGGCGACGTGATCGCCATCGGCAAGCACGAACTGAAGTACGTCAACGAGCATGCCACCGCGCATGACGAGGACTTCGAAAAGACCATGATCATCCGCCCGGGCTCGGCCAGCGCCGCCGCGGCCAGTGTGCAGGCCGCCGCCGCGGCCGGGGTCGCGCCAGCGCATCCGCAACGCCCGCCCAACCTGAGCGAGAGCGTGGCGCCGGCGGTCGCGAGCTCCGGGATGCCGCTCGGCAGGCTGCGCGTGCTGAACGGCCCCATCGCCGGACGGGAGCTGGAACTCACCAAGGCACTCATCACGCTCGGCAAGCCTGGAGTGCAGGTCGCGGTCATCTCCCGGCGCCCGCAGGGCTACTTTCTCACCCACATCGAGAGCGACGGTGGCGGCACCCATTACCCCATCGTCAACGGCAATCCGATCGGTCCGCAGGCATACGGTCTGGGCAACGGCGACATCGTGGAGCTGGCCGGCATCAAGATGGAATTCACACTGACCCGCTGACGGCTCCCTGCCTGCCCGCAACGAATACGGAAAAGGCCCGGCGCGCACGCATCGGGCCTTTTCATTTGCACGACCCGCGATCCGCCATTCGGCGGCCCTGCGCGCTACTTGCTGGTGTGGGTGAAGACGCCGTCCCAGTTCGCCGCCGGCGGCTCGCGACGGAAGTGCGCCACCCGCTCCGCGTACATCGAATAAAGCTGCGGCGACGAGGAGGACTTCGCCAGGTTGAGAAACTGGAGCTCGGCCATGTCCCATTCCTGCGCGCGGTAATACTTCAGTGCCTGTCGATACAGCTTGATCTCGTCGCGCATGCGCGCGTCCATGCTGCTGACGGGACCCAGCGGCTCGTAGATGGCCACCGGCCTGTCCTTGCCCTTCACCCGGACCACGTCGAGCTCGCGATAGGCGAACTGCGTCGCGGCCTTCGCGGTGCTCTCGCTGACGATGATGCCCACGCCGTAACCCTTGGTCAGGCCTTCCAGGCGCGAACCCAGGTTCACCGCGTCGCCGAGCACGGTGTACGCCATGCGGAACTCCGAGCCCATGTTGCCGACGTTCATCGTCCCGGTGTTGATGCCAACGCCGATGTGGATCTCCGGCCAGCGCCGCTGGCGGAACGAGGTGTTGATCTCGCCGAGCTTGGCCATCATCTGCAGCGCCGCGGTGACCGCGTTGGCGGCGTGGCCGGGATCGGGCACCGGGGCCCCCCAGAAGGCCATGATCGCGTCGCCCATGTACTTGTCGATCGTGCCGCGCTGCAGATGGATCACCTGCGTCATCGGCGTGAGCAACTGGTTCATGAGCTCCGATAGCTGCCTCGGCTCGAGGCCTTCGGAGATCGAGGTGAAGCCGCGGACGTCGGAGAAGAGCACCGTCATCTCGCGGGATTCCGCCTCCAGCGAGTATTTCTCCGGATCGCGGGCCATCTCGTCGACGAGCTCCGGCGGCACGTACTGTCCGAAGAGGCTCGTCAATTGGCGCTTGCCGCGCGTCTCGATGAAGTAGCCGTACGACATGTTCAGCAGGAACATGACGAGCATGGTGAGGATGCCGGAGGCGACCGGCACGACCATCCTGCCGAACTGCCAGAACACCAGGTTCAGGCCGACGTAGGCCGCCAGCATCCCGGCGGCCGTGAGCGTGGCCGCCAGCGGGCTGAGCGCCGGCAGGGCGAGAGCGAATACGATTCCGAACAGCAGCAGCAGGATGAACTCCAGCCCGCGCACGTAAGCGGGTCGCTGCATGAGCTTCCCGTCGAGTATGCCGGCGACCAGGTTCGCGTGGATCTCCACACCGGGATAGGCGCGCTGCACCGGCGTGGTCCGCATGTCCAGCAGGCCCGCGGCGGTCGTTCCGACGAGGACGATCACTCCCTCCTTCAGCACGCCTGGGTCGGCCTTGCCGGTGAGGACGTCGGTGGCCGATACGTACGGGAAGCTGCCCTGCGGGCCACGGTAGGGCACCAGCGCCTGCACATACTCATCGACCGGTATGCGTCCCTTGCCGACCTGCAGCCACTCCAGTCCCGAATAATTGCGGCGCGCCATCGCGGGCACCGGCTCGAATTCCGCCCGCACCTCCTTCACCCCGAGGTACTGCCGCGCAACGGCGAGCGAGAGCGCCTCGTACTGCGCATCCTCGAAGGAGAACACCATCGGCACCCGCCGGACCACGCCATCGACGTCGAGCGAGGGGTTGAAATGCCCGGCTCCCGCTTCAACCCTCACCAGTTCTTCGAGATTGCCGCCATAGCCCACCGCCTTCAGGAAATCGATGCGCTTGCCGGGGAAGCTGCCCTTCACGAAGGTCGGCGGCGGCAGGGCGCCGGAGCGCGCCGTGTTGGCCTCGTTGAAGAAGTACCCGAGTACGACCGGGTATTTCTTCAGCGCCGCGGCGAGCACCGCATCGCCGTCGAGCGACGGCCGCAGGCGGGCAAGGGTCCGTCCGAACTCCGGCACGGACTTGAGCTCGCCCCTGGCCAGTTCCTCCAGCACGTGCAGGCCGGAGCTCTGGTCCGGCTCCGCGAAGACGACGTCGAAGGCGACCAGCCGCACGCGGTACTTCTCGAACAGTTGCTCGAGCATCGCCGCGATCCGCTGTCGAGGCCACGGCCACCGCCCCTCCACGCCGAGGCTCTTCTCGTCGATGTCGATGATGACGATGCGTGGATCCACGGTGCGCGGCATGCTGAGAGCGAGGCGGGCGTCGTAGGCGACGTGTTCCAGCTTGTCGATCAGCCCCCACCGGAAGCGGCCGCCCTCCTCGTCACGCGCGTGCAGGAGGAATACCGCGAGCGTGGCAAGGCTCGCGATGATCCGCACGCGGTGCCGCCTGAACTTGGCGAGGAATTCCTTCACGGCAACCGGCCGGTCGCAGGCGCGCGCACGGCGGCCCGCGCGTCGGCGAGAAACCGCTCGAACACCGAGTTGACGGCGACGTCCATCGCCGCCACCACGCTGGCCACGTCCCTGCCCGCGGCCGGCTCGTCACGCTGATAGTCGCGCAGCATCACGACGCCTCCGTCCGGCCCCAGCAATTGCAGCTCCAGGGCGACCCGCGCGGTCACCGCATCCGCGCCGATGATGTGCTCGAAGCGCCGGATGCGCCCGCGTATGGTCATCGCCGGCGCCTGATCGGCGCGGCTCGCGACCCACGGTGCGGCGTTGGCGGCACGCAGATACAGGATCAACTGCTCGCGCAGCAGCCGCGGCGGGGATTCCTGCCAGTGGTGGTGGTGGTACTGCTTCAGCGTCAGGTCGGCCGCGTCCTCGCTGAAAAGCAACGGCCGTTCCCGGTAGAGGGCATCGGCCTGGAATGCCTCCACGAGTATCCCGCCGTCGGTCAGCGGCTGTCCCGCGGCCGCAGTCACTCGTGGGGCCGCCAGGCGATAGTACGTATCGGTGGGGATCGGCGCGCTGCGCCCGCAGCCGCCCAGCATCCCGGCCACCAGCAGCATGGGCAAGATGGCCCGTGCGGAAGCGATCATCCAGTTCCTCAATTGTTGTTATTCCCCGCCGGCAGCGGATCCTGCGTCGTTTCGCCGCGAAAGAGCACGCTCGGGTTCTCGCGCACCTCGCGGCTGAACTCCTGCATGTTGCGGCCGCTGCCTTCCAGATAATGCACGATCGCATCGATGTTGTCTGCCACCACCTCGATGCTGCCGCGCAACTCCCGCATCGTGACCGTGGCATCGCCGACGGTCTGGTTGATACCCTCCCTGTTCTCCTTGACCAGCTCGTCCATGGCGAGAAACAACCCGTGCATCTGCTTGCGGGACTCCTCGACGCGGTCCAGCAGCTCGGTCAGTTGCGCCGAACCCTTGTCGGCGTTGTTCAGGATGGAGGCGATATGCTGACGGTTCTCGGCACTGACCGTGAGCAGCAGTGCCTCGGCGCTGGCGTCGAGCTTCTTGATCACCTTCTTGATCTCGTCGAACAGCTGCGGATCGTCCACCCGCTGGCGCAGGCTCGCGAGCAGCGGCCGCAGCTGGTCCTTCGACAGCGACTCGTACTCGAGGCTCAGCGCGGTAATCCGCTCGCTGAGACTCTGCAGCAGCGGCTGTCCCTCGCGGGTGAGCCTCTTGAATTCCGCCGCCGCCTCGTTGAGCGCGGAGAACATGTCGGCCTGCTCGACGCCGTCGAGCTCCTCGCCGGGCTTCATCCATCCCGGTCCCTTGCCCTCGCGGATGTCGATCACCGCCGGCGCCAGGGGGCCCGGCAGCATGATGGCCGCGGCGCTGCCGACCGGCATCTTCCAGTCCCTGGTGACGCTGAACTCGACGCGATAGCTGACCGTGCTGTCGGTGACGACGGGCTGGACCGATTCGACCTGGCCGACCGGATAGCCCTTGTAGTAGGTCACGGTCCCGTACTTGATGCCGCCGACGTTGTCGAACATCGCGTAGTAGCGATCGGTAGGTCCGGTGCTGCCGGTGAGCCGGTACAGCGCCCACAGGAATGCCACGCCGACGGCCAGGACGAACAGGCCGACCGCCAGGTAATTGATGTTGTCGCGCCGCATGCCTCTCTCTCACCCCCTGTATCGCGACCGTCCGCGGCAAGCGCGCCGCGGCAACCGCGTTTCATCCGATTCCGCGCATCACCCGCCGGTCAGCCGCCGCAGGTAATCCTCGGCATTGACCTCCGAGCGGCGCGGTCTGCGGTTGAGCAGATCCTGGACCCGCGGATGCGGGCAGTTCTGGACCTCCGGGACGGTGCCGGTCATGAGGATGCTGCCATGGTCGAGCACGGTGATGCGATCGGCGATCTTGAAGGCGCTCTCCAGCTCATGGGTCACCACCACGATGCTCATGTTCATCGCCTCGCGCAGCCGCAGGATCATCTCGTCGAGTTCCGCCGATACGACCGGATCCAGGCCGGCGGAGGGTTCGTCGAAGAAGAGCAATTTCGGATCCATGATGACCGCTCTCGCCACTGCGGCGCGCTTGATCATGCCGCCGGAGAGCTGCGCGGGCATCAGGTGCTCGAAGCCGGCAAGGTTCACCACCTCGAGCTTCAGGCGCACCATGATGTCCATGGTCGTCTCATCGAGGCGCGCGTGCTCCCGCAGCGGCAGTTTGATGTTCTCGCCGACGCTCATCGAGCTGAACAGCGCGCCGCCCTGGAAGGCCACGCCGATATTCCTCCGCAGCTCGTGCATCTGCCCGGCGGAGGCCCGGGCGACATCGACGCCGAGCAGCCGGACCGTGCCGCCGGTGGGACGATTCAGCCCCAGCAGATGGCGCAGCAGCGTGCTCTTTCCCGAGCCGCTGCCGCCCATGATGATGCGGATCTCGCCGGGCTCGACGTGGAAGTCGATGCTGTCGAGGATCTTGCGCGAGCCGTAATGGGCGGTCAGCGCGCTGACCTCGATGACGGGCTGGGTCTCGGTTCGGGTCACGGCGACTCAGCGATTCAGGAAATAGGTGAACAGCATGTCCGCCACGACGATGTAGGAGATCGACAGCACCACCGCGCGCGTGGTGGCGCGCCCGACCCCCTCGGCGCCGCCGGTGACCTGGAAGCCGTTGCTCACGCCGATCACGGTGATGATCGTGGCGAAGACCAGGCTCTTTACCAGTCCCTGCCGAACGTCATCGAACACCAGCGAGCTCAGCGTGCGGTCGAGGTAGGCGGCGTAGGGCAGCCCCAGCTCGAGATTCGTGAACACGGCGCCGCCGAGCAGGGCGGCGAAATCGGCGATCAGGGTCAGCGACGGCACCATCACCATCATGGCCGCCAGCACCGGAGCGGCGAGGTAGCGCACCGGGTTGATGCTCATGACCCGCAGCGCGTCGATCTCCTGCGAGACCTGCATGGTGCCGATGCGCGCGGCGAGCGCCGAGCCGGAGCGGCCGGCGACCACGATCGCCGTGATCAGCGCGGCGAACTCGCGCGTGACCGACAGCGCGATGCCCATCACGACCTGCTCCTCGGCGCCGAAGGTCTTCAGCGTCGCTATGCCCTGGATGGCGAGCATCACGCCTATCGTGAACGCGAGGATGGTGACGATGGGCGTGGCGGCGATGCCTATGGTCACCATCTGCGCGGCCATGGCCGCCAGCCGAACGGGCTGCTTCCTCGTCCAGCCGAACAGCAGCCAATACAGGCTCTCGAGCCAGAGCAGGAAGTAGTAGCCGAACTCCTCGATGCCGGCTACGGCGGCCCGGCCGAGATGCTCGATGGGGACCGCTGGGGATTGCCCGGCCGTGTCAGCCATCCGCCCTGATGCGCTCGTTGATCGTCGCGTGGATGGGAAAGACCTTGTCCAGACGCGCCAGCTTCAGCACGCTCAGGGCCGCCTCGCTCACGCCGATCAGGCCGAAGCGCAGCTTTTTCTTCTTTGCCGTCTGGTAGCCCTCGACCAGGCTCGCCACGCCCGAGCTGTCTATGTAGGTGACGCGCGACAGATCCACCAGGACGTTTCGCGCCTGCGCCAGGCACCCGAGTATGGCGGAACGCGCCTCCGGCGAGGCGGACAAATCCACGTCCCCGGTCAGCTCAACGATCGCATAGCCACTGTCATCGCGCACCGCGTAGCTCATCTCAACGCACTCCTGCCGCACTCAGCCGGACATGACATGCCTGCCGCCGTCAGGCGATGCGCTTCTTCATGTGCAGGAAATTCCCGGCTTTCCCCTGCACGTGACCATAAGCGCACTCATCCATGATCTCACGGATAAACAGCGTTCCAAGACCACCGGGCTTAATCTCGCGCGGATCGCGCGGACCGATCGAGGTGAGATCCACGGGCTCGGCGAAGTCCCGCAGATGAAACTCCAGTTCCCGGCCATTATTGAAGATTTCCAGGATGATTTCACCAGCGCTGCTGCCCTTGTAGGCGTGGCGGATGATGTTGCTGCAGGCCTCGTTGACGGCAAGCACGATCTGGCTGACGACCTGTTCGCAGCACCCCCCGCGTTCGCAGGCCTCGCGGACGTGCTCGCGCACCTTGCGCAGTATGCGCGGATCGGCCGGAAACTTGACCTTCAGCAGGCGCTCCCCGGTCATCGACGGTCCCGTTCAATCAGCATCAGCGTGATGTCGTCGCGCTGGCGGTGGCCCCTGTCGCGCAGGGTCGCCACCAGCTCCTCGAGGCGGGCACGCGGAGCCAACGACGCGACCGAATCGATGATCCGTCTGAGCCCCGTGGCACCGAGGATCCGACCCTTGCCGTCCGGTGATTCGGTCACCCCGTCCGTGTAAATGTACAGGCTGCCGCCGGCGAGCGGGAAGCGGGTGCAGCGAAACTCCGCCTCGGGCACCACGCCGAGCGGCGGACCGTCCGCGGGCAGCTCACGGAACACGCCGTCGCAACCCCGGTAGAGCGCCGGCGGATGGCCCGCGTTGGCCAGCACGATCTCGTCGCGCTGCAGGTCGATGAAGCCGGTGACCACGGTGACGAACATCCCGTGCGAGGAGGTCTCGTAGACCTCCTCGTTGACGCGGGCCAGCAGACGACCGAGATCGTCGGTGGTCTTGGCCAGGCAGTGCAGCAGGCCGGTCGTCTTCGCCATCCACAGCGCGGTGTTCATGCCCTTGCCGGACACGTCGGCGATGTTGAAATAGACCCGCGAGCTTCCCAGCGCGAAATAGTCGTAGAAGTCGCCCGAGACCTCGCGCGCCGGTATGTTGATGGCGACGATCGGCAGCTCCTCCATGTGCGTGGGGCGCGGCAGCAGGTTGACCTGCACCTCGCGCACCATCTCCAGCTCCTTGCGCACGCGCTCCTGGTCCACCAGCCTGGCGACCATGCGGGCGTTGTGGATGGCGAGCGCCGCCGCCGAGGCGAGCGCGGTGGCCAGGTGCCTGTCCTCCTCCTCGAACTGGCCGTCGGTGGTGCGCTTGTTGATTAGCTCCAGCGCGCCGATGCTCTGCCCGCGCACGACCAGCGGCGCGCAGAGTATCGAGCGGGTGAGAAAGCCGGTGCCGGCGTCGATGGCGGAATTGAACTGCGTTTCGTCCTGCGCGTTGCGGACGATCTGCGTGCGCCGCTCCGCCACCGTGCGCCCGACTATGCCCTCACCCGCGGGAAGGCGCAGACCGGTGATGTCCACGGGACCGGCACACTGGTGGCAGACCAGCTCGGTGTTCTCGTTCTCGAGCAGGAAGATCGAACCGGCATCGGCGTTCATCTGCCCGATGAAGGTGGCAATCGCGTTGCGCAGGGTCTCCTGCAGGTTGAGCGACGTGGCGAACTCCTGAATGGCCTCGGCCAGCACCCGCACCTGCCGCTCGATGGCGCGTTCCTGGCGCGGCACGGTCCTGTCTGGATCCACGGGGAGACTCATCGCGACAATCGCCGGTTGAGGCACTCGAAATAGGCGGCTTCGTCGGGCACTGCATTGTCCCGCTGCGCCCGCCACAGGACCTCGCCCAGACACTCCATCATGTCATGCTCCACGGCATGCGGGTCACCGCGCCGCTCCACCGCCCGCCGGTAGAGCTCGGCGATGCCGGCGGGCCGGTCGGTGCCCACCTGCTCGCGCAAGGCAATATGCATGCCCATGTGCAGGAACGGGTTGGTCGTGCCGTGCTCGGGCGTGTACTCCAGCGCGATCGCCGCCTCCCCCGAGGTCAAGGCCGCGTGGTACTCCGGGTGCAGGGCGACGACGTCGGCGATCAGGGCCTCGAGCGGCTCCAGAACCTCTCCGGCCTGACGCTTGCGCCAGGCCCCGATGAACATCCGCCGCGCGGCGTCGCGGTCCTGCACGAACATGGTTCAGGCCTCCGCCCCGGCCATCTGCCGGCTTCGTGCGGGCCATTCGCAGAGGTCACCGATGAGGCAGGTGGCGCAACGCGGCCTGCGCGCGGTGCAGACATAGCGGCCATGCAGAATGAGCCAGTGATGCGCGTCCTGGCGGTAGACCGCCGGGACGAACCTGAGCAGTTGCCGTTCCACTGCAAGCACGTTGCGACCAGGCGCGATCCCGGTGCGGTTGGCGACCCGGAAGATGTGCGTGTCCACGGCGATGGTCGGCTGGCCGAACGCGGTGTTGAGGATGACGTTGGCCGTCTTGCGCCCGACCCCGGGCAACTTCTCCAGGGCCTCGCGGTCGGACGGTACCTCGCCATGATGATCGCGCAGGAGCGCCTGGCAGGTCCCGATGATGTTGGCGGCCTTGGCGTTGTACAGCCCTATGGTCCTGATGTGCTCCTTCAGCCCCTCCACGCCGAGCGCGAGCATGGCCGCGGGCGTGTTGGCGATCTCGAAAAGCCCGGTGGTGGCCTTGTTGACGCTCACGTCGGTGGCCTGCGCCGAGAGGATTACGGCGATGAGCAGTTCGAACGGGGTCGAATAAACCAGCTCGGTGCGCGGCGCGGGATTCGCCGATCGCAATCTCTCGAAGATTGCCGCGCGCTTGGCCGCATTCATGCGCGCACGGCGGGCCCGCCGCGTCCCGCTGCGGTCAGGTTGCGCAGCGCCAGCACCGCCCCGAGCAGCAGCAGCGCCCCTGCCGGCATCGCCGCGATCGGCAGGCGCCAGCCCCGGGGCAATATCTGGTAGCCGCTCCCCCCGGCGCCGGGAACGAGCAAGGCCAGGTCCCGCAGCAGCGTGCCGTGGCCAAGCGCTTCCCGGAGCGCGGAAAATGCCGCCAGGAACGCGAGCACGGCGACCGCGTGTGCAACGGCATCGCGGGCCGCAGACGTTACCGGGCGCCGCCACGTGGACTCCCCGGCGCGCACGAGGATGAGGCAGCAGCCCGCCAGCACGGGCAGGTACACCCCCAGGGCCGCGGCCAGCGGCGGCAGGGCGGCCTGCACGGCCATATGCAGCACGGTCACGCCGCAGGCCGCGACGACGGCCTGGCACGGCAGGCGCACGGCCACCGGAACCACGCCGCGCAGCATGGCCACCAGCAACTGGGTCCACAGCATGGTCAGCGCAAAGAGGATGGCGATGGCCAGGCCGGTGACGACGCGGTCGGAGACCGCGAGCAGCGGGCACAGCCCCATCAGCCGCAGGAGCACGGGGTTACCCTGCCATGCGACGTCACAACAGTCCCGCCCGAAACCGCTCTGTGCCATTCCCGCGCGCCATGTTGCCAGGGCGCGATTATAGCGCGCGGTGCCACCGGCCCCGCCCGTGCCGCGCGCGCGGGCCGACCGCTACGGCGATTCGGGATAGGGCTGGACCACGTGCGGGTTTTCCTCCGGCCCCCACTCCCCCGCGCCGGCCTCCGCCGGGGAGAGATTGCTCAGGCGGAAGACCTGCAGGGTTCCGCCGCGCGGCCCGCGGAAGAAATGCGTGAGATTGCCGCCGTATCCGGACAGCACGGCGATGTACTGCTCGCCATCGACGCTGTAGGTGACCGGCGATGCGTTGATCCCCGAACCTGTCTGGTAGCGCCACAGCACCTCCCCGGAGCGCTGATCCAGGGCCATGAAGAAACCGAGCTGATCGCCCGTGAATACCAGTCCGCCCGCGGTGGCCAGAACACCGGCGTGCAGGGGCTGCGGACTCGCGAAGTCCCACAGCCACTTGCGCCGCGCGACGTCGAAGGCCTTCAGGTGGCCGATGTTCGCATCGATCCGGTAGGTCCAGGACTCCGCGCCCACGAAGCTCCTGCCGGGCTCGTGGATCACCTCGTCGGCCTCGAGCGGACGCATTCCCACTCCCCAGTGGTTGACGGGGATGAAGGCGACCTGCGTGTGCGGGTTGTAGGCCATCGGGAACCAGTTCGCGCCGCCGGACATGCTCGGGACGATGACCTTGACCTCGCCGCCGCCGAAGTGCGGACGCATCGCCTCGTTGACCTGGGGTCGGCCGGTCGCCGGATCGATGCCGTGCGCCCAATTGATGCCCTCGATCATCGGCTCGGCGTACAGGAACCTGCCGCTGACGCGATCGACGGCGTAGAAATATCCGTTGCGATTGGCCTGCAGCGCCGCCTTCACCGGCGCGCCGTTCAGACGGAAATCCGCCAGCACGATCGCGTTGTTGCCGTCGTAGTCCCAGCTGTCGTGCGGGGTGTACTGGAATCCCCAGCGGATCGCGCCATCCCCGGGATCGATGGCGAGCAGCGAGTTGGTCCACTTGTTGTCGCCGGGGCGCAGATCGCCCAGCCACGGGGAGGGATTGCCGACCCCCCAGTACAGCAGTCCCAGGGCCGCATCGTAGGAACCGGTCTGCCAGGTCGGGCCGCCGCCGGTCCTCCACGCCTCGCTTCCCCAGGTCTCGTGCCCGGGCTCGCCGGGCCCGGGGATCGTGTAGGTCGTCCACAACTCGTAGCCGTAGTCGGCGTGGAACGCCTTGATGTACCCGCGCACGCCGAATTCGCCGCCGGAGACGCCGACGACGACCCGATCGCCGAGCACCAGCGGCGCGCTGTTGGTCACCACGCCCTGTTGCCAGTCGCCGATCGGCCTGCGCCAGCGCACCGCGCCGGTGCGCCGATCCAGCGCCACCAGCTGCGCGTCCAGCGTCGCAACGTAGAGCAGGTCCTCACGGAGAGCCACGCCGCGATGCACCGGGCCGCAGCAGATTGAATTCCCGAACCCCTGCGGATACTGCGGTGCGAAGTGCCATAGCCGTCTGCCGTTGCGGGCGTCGTAGGCGAACACGTGCGCCCATGCGCTGCTGACGTACATTGCGCCGTCGGCCACCAGCGGGGTGGACTCCAGGCCATCGAGCGTCCCCAACGACTGCGTCCACACCGGCCGCAACTCGTGCACGCTGCGCCGGTCGATCTGCCCGAGCGGGCTGTAGCGCGTGCTGCCGTACGTGCGGCCGTACATCGGCCAGTCCGCGCCCCGCCTCTCGGCCTGCAGCAGATCCCCGGACGTCACTGCGCGCGCCGGTGCGCTCGGAATCAGCGCCGTTACGGCCACCGCGGCCAATAACGTCACGGTCCGTCGCAGCATCGCACGCCTCGTGGCAACCATCGGATCCCGGCCCGCCCGCACGCGCCTGCCGCTGCTCAGATCAGCATCGCCGCGATGTAGCCGACGTACAGCATTCCGTTCAGCATGAGCTGCCAGACGACCAGCTGCCCCTGCGCCAGGCAGTATCGCAGCCAGGCGGAGGCAGCGAGCGCCACGATGATCCCGAGGAGCACCTCCTTGCGCGGCTCCCAGGGCGTGAGCAGCAGGCCAATGGCAGGCAGCACGGTCCCCTGGAAGACCATCGCCCCGGTGATGTTGCCGAAGGCCATCGTATCCTTGCCGCGGCGGATCCACAGGATGCTGTTCACCTTCTCCGGCAGCTCGGTGGCGATGGGCACGATCAGCAGCGACAGGAACAGTGCCGACACGCCGAGGTGAACGGAGGCCTGCTCGACACCGTGTATGAAACCCTTGGCGCCCAGTATCAGCAGGGCGAGACCGAGCGCGATTTGCAGTACAACGACAATCATGTTGTCGGGCATGCCGAGGCGGCACAGGTACATCTCCTTGTGCGCCTCGGTTGCGTGTCCGTTGCGCACGAGGTCCGCCGAGGCGCGCACCGTCATCAGGACGTAGAAGAAATAGATGACGAGCATCACCATCGCCAGCATCGATTGCACGGCCCTGGCCTCGTGCGGGATGAACAGTGCGCCGACCGCGATCAGGAACGCCACCAGGAAGAAATTGAGATCGCGCGCCAGCCCGGTGCGCTCCGGACGCAGGTGGCCGGCCAGGCCGCGACGATTCAGCACCGACAGGGTCATCAGGAACAGCGAAAGCGTCGAGAGCATCAGCGGCGCGCCGAGTATCGCGCCGACGCCGATCTCCTCGTTGATCTGCGGGTTGCTGCCGCCGGCGAAAAACGCCAGTATCGGCACCATGCTCTCGGGCATGGCCGTGCCCACCGCGGCGAACAGCGAGCCGGTGACGCCCTCGGAAATGCCAAGGCGTTCACCCAAATGTTCCAGCGCGTTGGTGAACACCTCCGCGGCAATTAGAATGATGACGAGCATGACCAGCAGCTCGCCGAAGTCGGCAATCAACATCGAAACCCTCCCCCCAAGACGGACAATGCATGCTGCCGACCCGGCTGCGGCCCGGCGCCACGTGGCGCGCAAACCAGGGTCAAGCTACTGAAGCGCCCCGAGGACATCACGAATGAACTGGTTGGAATACCTCAAGGCCGTGGTCATGGGTGCGGTGGAGGGCGTAACGGAGTTCCTGCCCATCTCCAGCACCGGACACCTCATCATAACAGCCGATATCATCGATTTTCACGGGCCGCTGGCATCGAATTTCGAGATTGTCATCCAGCTGGCGGCGATCCTGGCCATCTGCTGGCTGTACCGGGCGAGGCTGCTCGCCGTGGCGCGCGGTGTGCGCAGCAACCGCGACTCGCAGCGGTTCGTGCTCAACCTGCTGGTTGCCTTCCTGCCGGCGGCGGTGGTCGGGCTGATCACGCACGAGGCGATCAAGGCGTTGCTGTTCAATCCGCTGACCGTCGCCATTGCGCTGATCGTCGGCGGCGTGATCATCCTGATCGTCGAGCGCATGCACCTGCCGGTGCGCGTGCAGACAGTGGAGGAATTGAAACCGTGGGACGCCTTCAGGATCGGCTGCGTACAGGTGCTGTCCCTCGTTCCCGGCACTTCGCGCTCCGGGGCGACGATCATCGGCGGCCTCGTGTGCGGACTGTCGCGCACGGCGGCGACCGAGTTTTCCTTCTTCCTCGCCATCCCGGTCATGTTCGCGGCGACGGGCCTCGATCTGGCAAAGAACCTGGGCGACCTGAACGCCCAGTACGCCGTCGTGCTGGCGATCGGCTTCGTCGCGTCCTTCATCACGGCGGTCCTGGCCGTCAGGACCTTCATCCGGTTCGTATCCCGGCACGACTTCACGGTCTTCGCCTGGTATCGCATCCTGTTCGGCGCGCTGTGCCTGTGGTACTACTGGCCGCGGGGGTCCTGACATGTCTGACTATGCAACGCTGGTAGCCACCCTCGAGGGCTTCCGGGAGCGCGCGCAGGGCCGAGCGCTCACGCTCGGCGAGGTGCTGGATTCCATCGAGGAGGCGAGCTTCTGCTTCTTCGCCATCATACTGGTGCTGCCGTTCCTGACGCCCGTTTCGCTTGGCCCGCTCGCCACCGCCGGCGGACTGGTGTTCGCGGCGATGGGCTGGCAGATGTGGCGCGGGCACAAAGTGCCGGTGCTGCCGCAGCGGGTGCGCCGGATCGAGGTCGGCGCGCAGACCTGGGAGGTGACGACCCGGGTGTGCCTGAAGATCCTCGGCTGGAGCAGGAAGATAACGCGGCCGCGTTACACGCGGCTGGTCACCGGCGCGCTCGGGCGCCGCAACTCCGGGCTGGTGCTGATGGCCGCGGGCCTGCTGATGGCGATCCCCTTCTTCGGCCTGCCCTTCAACAATGCGTTGCCCGGGCTGGCAATACTGTTCGTCTGCGTCGCGGAGCTCGAACAGGACGGGTTGATGCTGTTCGGAGCCCTGTTCTGGCTGGCGGTCACCGTGGTCTACTTCAGCATCGTGCTCACGGTCGCGGCGGTGCTGGGCGATCAGGCCTGGACCTACCTCGGCAACCTGCTCTAGC
>JAJVHZ010000058.1 GCA_022072255.1 Gammaproteobacteria bacterium
ATCTGCCGACCTTATAAGCAGAACAGAAAAATCAACTAGAAGCACAAGATTGCCGCACAAATTTTGAAGGATAACTTTGCCGGCAAAGTTATGGTTCAAAAACGGCAAATTTATCCTTCAAGTCACAACGGTTCGGACTCTCCCACTGAATGCAAACAGATTCTAGCTGCTGGTAGCGATGCGAGTTCAGGTCGAAAGGAGACCCATATGATTCGCATCGAGAACAAGAAAACCTATCGCGGAGAAGGCGTCTATATCGGTAGACCGTCGCCGCTCGGCAATCCCTTCAAAATCGGCGAACACGGATCGCGTCACGAAGTAATTGCGGCATACCGCATTTGGTTGTGGCGGCAGATCGAGCTTCGCGGCGATGTCTATCGCGAACTGCAACGATTGGCCGATATCGCCAAACAAGGCGATCTCGTTCTGATTTGTTGGTGCAAAGAACAAGGCCGGGATGTCGGCTGCCACGGAGATGTGATCAAGTCCGCGGTCGAGTGGATGAACCGGCAAGATTCATCCGCCGCTGCACAAACCAGGGGGCGTTCATGAAAAAAGTATTCATCGGTGGTTCGCGAAGCATCAGCCGGCTCGACGCTGAGGTGACGCGCCGCATTGATCGAATGGTCGAGCGGGAACTGTTGATTCTCGTCGGAGACGCAAGCGGCGCCGACAAAGCAGTGCAGGCTTACCTCAGCGAACGGCAGTACCCGAACGTGATCGTGTTCTTCACCGGCGGCGAGTGTCGAAACAACGTGGCTGAGTGGCCGGTCACCTCAGCGCCCCCGCCGCATCACACCAGAGACTTCCGATTCTTCACAGCCAAAGATTCCGTGATGGCTCGCGAGGCTGATGTCAGCTTGATGCTGTGGGATGGGCAAAGCTGCGGCACAATGGTTAATGTCGCGCGAATGGTGGCTGCCGGCAAACTGGTCGTCGTCTACGTTTCGGCGAGGAAAGATTTCTCGACAGTCAGGTCCCGGTCAGACCTCGAAGCGCTTCTCTCCCAATGCACTCCGAACGTCCGCCGGCGCATTGACCGGTATACCTTGGAGTATGCCGGCGAGGTCGCTTGATCCATCCCTTTTAGCGCCGGCGGCAGACGGAAGATTTGCGCCAGCCGGCCATCGGGAGATGCCAGAAGAGCAGCGAGACAGGGAAAGAGACAAAAAGAGAGACGAAGAAATTTTGAGCGGACAGGATAGGGCTGTCTCGAATTTTGCGGAGTTGTCATTCTCGTTGAGCCATCAGGGTTTGCAGCGAGACAGGAGTGAGACGAAAGGAGTGCATTCGCGGGAAACCCGTCTACAACCGTCTCGTTTGTCATTCTTGTTTGCGATCAAGAGGTTAGGCGGAAAGGGATGCCCGGAGCAGCGGAGCGGTTGTAGACAAGAAAGACGAAAATATAGACAAGAGAGACAGATTGTAGACGGCTGAAAATTCATCGCTCACTTGGCGGCGGCGCCAGCCGCCTAATTGTCTTCAAGATTCATCCCCAGTTTTCGGGCGACAAGTTGGGCTTTGTCGAGCTTGCCTGGATCGAGGGAGAGAGCGCGAAGGTGTCCGGTAATTTGCTCACTGAGAATATTGCGGGCCTGGTCGTGGCTGCTCTCCCTCAAAGTATTAAATTGCTCACCGGTCAGCCGGGGGAAGGTGAGCGATTGCTGGTTCGGGCCGCGCCAGCGAAACTTGATTGAAAACCCATCCCCACTGGACCGCACATCCCACCATCCATCCAGCGGATCAGGCAAGATGCTTTTCACCCATTGTGAATCCTGCTCACCCGAGATTGGCTCACCCGCCATCTGCTCACCTGGAAAGTGATCGTCCAGGATTAATTCCGCGGATGTCATAAGCGCGGCAACCGGTGAGCAGGGCTGCCGGTGAGCAGCGGACAATTGAATCACCTGCGCGGGGCGCTCACCTGCTCCTACCTCTTTGCTCACCTGGTTCGAAGCATCCGTATTTCCTCCGCTCCCGTCGAGATCGCCGGTGGGAAGATCGGGTTTGTCGCGGAGCAGCTTTGAAGCGAGGGCGACGCCGTCGAGTACGCCTCTCAGCCGGGCGGCGAGGAAGACCAGCGGATTGCCGGCCGCCGCGGCCTTTCGGATCGTGAGGATGTCGAGTGGCGCGGCTTCGGCTTTCAGTTCGCGCATGCGATTCTCGACGACCGAATCTGCGTCACGGACGGCCGAAACGCCCAGAAGCGCCAGACCGAAATGCAGGACGATGGACCAGTGATTCCAGAGGGTAAGGAAGCCGGGCATTGCGACGCCCGCCACCCAAGCGCAAAGGACTGCTGCATTCAGGATCATCGTCGCCTGGATCGTGCGATAGCAGAGCGTCGCGACGAGCCGTTGTCTGCCCGACTTGTAAGTCGTCGTCAGCCCATGACGAAGCGTGAAGTAGAACTTTTCGACAAAACCCATGATGAGCAGCGCCAGGATGCTCGCGCCAATCCAGCCGAGCCTTTTCTGGTGCGCGAAGGCGTTGACGTAGCCGGTAGCGACGGCCGAAAGCGTCACGACGCAAATTTGGATCAGCCGCAGACTGTTGTCATTTCTTTGGTAGTCACTGCTTCCGGCAATCCGCTCATATGCGTTTTCAACGCGGTCGCGAATCAGCAAGCCGTTCTGGTTTGTGCCATATTCATCTACCGGATTGATTTCAAGTTTCAGCATGGTTTCCTCTTTCTTCCTGCCGTTTGGAAAAAGCGCCTGCGCTGGTGGAACGGGATTCTCATTTGGGCAGCGGCAGGTTCCGGATCGCCTGTTCGAGCATGTCGGCCGTCTTATCCCGCTCGGCGTTCCAGCCCTTCGCCTCGGCCTCGAACTGCGCCTTGATCTGCTCCGGCGTGTGGCCGGCCTGGCGCAGCCTGGGTTCGGCGATGTAGTTCCAGATCAGACGCCGCGCGCCATACGAACCGGCGAGGACCTCCAGCAATAGCCCGTAGTACTCCCGCAGCTCGCGCGTCAGATGAAGGCTTTGCGCCCTGTACTGTTCAAGCGACTGCTGAAGTGTTTGGTGGAGATCGCCGCCGTTCTCCGCTGGCGTCCCATTCTCAGGCGACTGAATACCGGATTGTTCGCCATTGGCGGCACGGCGCGCGCGGAGCGCTTCGTCAATCAAATCCCGCAGCTCTTCGGCGGGTTTGCGGCCGCTCGCCTGGCAGAGCTTCATCACCTCATCATAATTGTCCTCAAACATCCGGAATGAAGATGCTTGGCTGCTGAGCGGGCGATAGTACGAATTGTTCTTCATCTTCCTTTCCTCCTTAATTCAGCGCGCTCGTCCAGCGCCTTGCGAAAGGAACTGATGCGCGATCTGCGCCAGGCCCCTGTCGGAATCAGAGCCGGATGCGCGCTCGATCGGATCGCGCGAGGATCTGTCAGGTGTCGTCTCGCCGCGCGACAGTCTCAGGTAATGCTCTCGTTCTTTCGGGTCGGTCAGCCGTTCGGCGTAAATTTCGATGTTGATTCGTTCTTTCGGCGTAAAGTCGGGCGCCGCCTTTTCCACTCCTGTGTGCTCTTTGGTTTCCGCGTGCAGGAGTCCTGCAATTTCGCGGGCCGCCGCCAAGTAGGAGAGGCTCTTTTCGTGGCCGGAGAGAAGGTGATTGCGGTACTGATCGAACGCGGTCCGGATCGAATCGTGAAGCTCGCGTTCAGCCCCTCTTTCGATCAGGGGACGCAGCACGCGTTCAGCCAGCGAATTGGGTTTTGTGTCCTCCAACCTTTTCGTAAGAAGGCCTCCGCCGGGTAGTTCAATCCGCAGCGGCTGCAGATCGCTCCGCATCTGGAAGTTGACCACTCGCTCAGCCGACTCGCGCTGAAATATCTCCGCCATCGTCTCGCGGGCAAGCGCCCGGCCCACCTCCTGCTCCGGCGACCGGCGTTCCTTCACGGGGGCGTAGGTGTTGAACTGCTTCTCGAATTCGTGCAACTGCCGGAGCGTCGCGGCGTCGCGCGTCACCTCTAGATTGGCCGCGGCGCGATCCAGTTCTTTGCGCGTAAAGAGCGGCTCCGGCATCGCCTGCCCAGCCTGTGCGCGAAAGGCCGACTCGTGGGTCTCGATTCGAGAGAGCGTCTCGACCAGCTTGCCCGCTTCCTGTACTTCCTCCTGCATCTCACGCTGCTCGGCGGCGATTCTTCCGACAACCGTTTCCCGGATGGCTGCCAGGCGCTCCACTTCTTCGCCCGCCCGCTCGCGGCCGTTGGACCTGAGATGAATCTGATATTTGCCGAGCAGTTTCGCGTCATCGGTTTGCCGTTCGCTCTGCCGGTCGAGATCGGCGAGCGACCACTTTTCGTCGCCGATCTCCCATTGCCGCAAGTGTCGTGTCTGGTCGAACCTGTCCGCGCGTGCTTCTCTGGCTGCGAGTTCGGTGCGGGCCGTGAAAAGCTGCGCCGCGAGCCGGGCGGCCTCCTCATCGGTACGCGCCGGCTGGTTGTGTTCCGCCGCAAGCGCGAGGCGCAGGGCCTCGAACTGCTCAGCGCGTCGGGCGAGACTGTGGCTTGTCGCTTTCTCCTGCAATTCGGCGAGTGCGCCGCGGTCGAGCAGCGGCGGAGGCGGTTCTTGTCCCTCGCTGGCATACTTCCGCTCAATGGTTTGTGCGCGCGCGCTGGCTTCGGTCTCTTCACGCGCCGCCAATGTGAAAGCTTTTTCCAGCCGTTCAACCAACGCCTGGCGAATCTCGCCGAGTTCGTGAAACGTCTCCGCGTGCAGCGCAAGATCGCGGCCCACAACCTGCTGCGCGGCCGCGCGCCGTTCGAGCGTCGTGTGGATTTCACCCTCGTCCGCGGCACGTGAGCCACGGGCACCGGCGCGCCTGCGGACATCGAAGTCCGAAATCTCGCGCCTCTCGCCGCTGCTCTCGTCGCGCACCTCGAAGCGGAAGGTATCGCCCGCTTCCACTGCCAGGTTGTAATTCAGTTCGGCGAGCTCCCGGCGCGCTGTTGTCTCAATGGCCTGGCCGAGAAGATGGCGATCACGCAGCGTCTCGGAATCTTTGCCGAATGCATCCGGGTTTTCCGGATCCCACGAATCGAGCGCGCTGTGAGCCTGAGTCACTTCGCGAAACCAGCGGCTGAGGGACCTATCCGATGGAACGTCCTCAACTGACTGGGGCACGGGGGACACGAAACTCATGGGGTTGGCACGTTCTGACCCTTGATTCACTGCTTCGTACTCCCCGTGCTCCCGGTGATTCATTTCAGTTGATCTTCCATTCGCCAACGACTTTGTGCCGGCAGGTTCGGGCGCTGCGTGAGTGGTCATCACGGCGATCTCGGCTCGCGATCTTGCAACCTCCCGCCGCAGTAGGTCGAGCGACTCAAAGCCGCGATATAACTCCCGTCGCGTTTCGGCCGCATAAGCTTCCAACTCTCTCCACGCTTGCGCGTCTGCGGGAGACAGGTTGCGCACGGCATCTTCGCGGGACTGATCGTTCTTGTGGTGTCCGATCTTCTTTTCGAGGAAATCATCGAGCGCCCGGGCGGCAAGCCGCGCGCGCGGTTGGATCTCCTCCTGGAGTTGTGCGATGGCGTCGCCAAGTTGCTGCGCTGCTGAACCGGGCTGCGCATCATAGGTTTCGGGGAGCGCAAGCCGCTCCCAGGCCTGATTGCAGGCTCGATTGCGAATCGCGGTCTGTTCTTCGGTTGGCAAAAGGGCGCGCGCTTCCTCGGTTGAAAGACCGGCTCCTTCCACGCCGAATCGCCCCTCGCCTTTCTGCCGTTGCCGGGCGGCTTCATTGAGCAGGCGCTGCTCGATCTCCGTCACTCCCGCCATATAGTCGCGATAGGAGTCGCTCTCGTGAGGCGAAGAGATGCCACGATCGGAAGCCTCTTGTGCCGGCTCTCGCGCCGGCGCGCCCAGCGTTGAAGGCCGGGTGATCGCTTGTTTTCTTCCTTCGATCTGCTCAACCAGATAGGTGCGTTCGTAAGGCGGGAGCCGCTCGTAAAGATGCCGCAGATTCACTTTGCCCGGATTGCGCATCTCTTCGTTCAGGATCGAGGCTTGATAATGGCGAAGCGCGGAGACCGAACGACGCGATTCGAGTTCGGCGAGCATCCTCGCGAGCGTAGGCGATGGTTCCAATCTCCCTTCGCTGATCGCTGCAACCTGCTCCGCGCGTTCGGCCCGCGACAATCCCCAGGCGTGGCGCAGCTCGAGCATCTCCGCCGTGTGATGTTCCGGCGCGCGCCCGAAAAAGAGCAGATTACGCTCGCGCGCGCTGAGCGGTGTTTCGTTCGGCTTCAGAGATTGGCCATTGCGCAGCGCCGTGCTGCGTTCGAGGTTTTGGCGCAAGAAACTTTCCGCCACTCGGTTGAGCTCTTCCGGCGTGGTTGCGGCGACGATCTGCGAATGCGCCTGCCGGAAAGACGCTGACCTGTTGAGCGCGCGCGTCTCCGGGTCTTTGAGCCTTTCGTCCACATAGGCTTTGAGAAAGCCGCTGATACGGTGCCGCTCATCGTCTGTCTCGGGCGCTTCCCTGTGATAGATGGCCGCGTCAATGCGGGGAGCAATCGCCGATCGCGGCATGCCGCCCTCAATCAATCCATCAATCGCAGGGATCGTGAGCCGGACAAGCCGCTCCTTTGTCTCCACGCTCAAGTCAGCAGGGAATCGCAATCGTTCGTCGTCCAGGCGCACTTTGCGCGCGGCCGTATTGAACGCGCCGGCGGAACTTTGCGGTTCTCTTTTCTCTTCCAGAGAGACCATGTCGGCGAAGACTTCAACACTTTCTTGCGTTTCCAGCTTTGCCATCTCTCCGGCAAGGAGACGCATTTCATCAAGCGTTGGCTCGAGCGCCGCGGCGTCGCGCCCAATTTGGTCGTAGTAGTAACGAAAGACTTCGATATCCCTCGGATCGGCGTTCTCTCCGGCGATGGAGCGAGCAAGCGTGTGAAACTCGCGCGCCTGTTCCGCGTCTCGAATTCGCCCGAGAGCGTAAGAGAGGCTCGTGATGAAAGGTTGATCTTGACCGTCCGGTAACTCGTGTTCTTCGGCGGGAATGACGAGCACGTCGTCTTTGACGCATGCGCCTCGTTCATAGAGATCGCGCAAATCCTGGCTCTGTCTGTTCAACCAATCTGCCTGTTCGGGGCGCGTACGATAATCGGGATCATCCAGGCCCGGATTTCGGAAAGCGATGCGAAGGTTCATTGCTTCCGGTGACTCATTCGACCCAGGCTCCGATCCGCGCAGGATAATCTCTTCGACCAGCTCGCGCCCGGCGATAGAGGGATTGTAACGAGCGGTCTGGAGCAAACGCTCTTCAGCGGGGGTGGTTTTTTCCGCTTTCTCTTCGGTGTTGCTTTCTCTTTCCGAACCGGCGCGCCCCTGCGCGCGGTCGAGCGCCGCGACGAAACGCTCGCCGATACTTCCCTCGACTGCACGCGCTTCGCCGTCAGAGGCCGGAGCGCGATGTGGAAGCAATCGCTTGGGAAGTCTCCCCAAACGGCGCGACTCACCCTCCTCACGGCCGGTGATCTCCTTGTGGATGAGAATGTGAAGGTGCGGGTGATCGGTGTTGAGGTGAATGCCGGCGACCCAGCGCAGGTCGCTTGCGTCGAGATCGGACTTCACGTCCTCCATCGCTTCGCGGGCGACTTCGCGCAATCGCTCTTTACGCTGGTCGCCGCTTGCGCCGAGGCGTTCGTAATCTTCGGAGAGGAAGCTGACCGAGAAGTGAATCAGATCATCCTTGCCGGGCGCGCCCTGTCCATTGCCGAGGAACCGGTTGGCCTTGCGATAAGTGAGATCGTCGTCCCGATCTGAAAACAGCGATCGCGGGCGAGCGCCCTCGCGTCCGGGATCGCGATCGCGCTCTGAGATGTAGCGAGCCGCGCGAGATGCGCCTCCGCCTTTTCCGCCATTGGATTTGACCACGACAACGGCGCGCATGGCGTTTCACTCACCTCCTTCCGCCGAGGACAATCTGCTGCTGTTCGGTCATGCCGAGCACGGCCATCTCCGCGTAGCTCGGCGCCGGCGGCAGCTTCCTGACTTCGTCGAGAGAGAGCGGCGCGCCTTTCCACCGGCGCAAGTTGGCGGGCGCGAGCAGCAGGAAATGAGTAGATGCCTCCTCCCGGCGCGGGCCTGTGGGCACAATCCAGATCGTGCATCCTTGAGCGTTCACCGGGTGGTAGAGGTAGTAGTAGTTAGCGACCGAGAGGCTGCGCCCATCGGCGCCGAAATCGGGAGGCTTCTTATGCTTCCAGACGCGGGCCTCGAGTTCGCGGAAGTCGGCGGGGAATCGCCCGGTTTGCTGGTGATGGGCGCGTAAGGCTTTCACGAGGCTATCGGCAGCGAGGCGCGGCGTCTGTTGCCCGGCGCGCCAGGCGTCGAGCAAGCCGACGGTCGCATAGACGATGACGAGCGCCGCGGCAGCAAGACCGAGCATCAGAAACGAGATTCGCAGTCGCGTTTTGCCGGCGGTCTGGTTCAAGACGTCGCCTCCTTGAATTGAGTGGGGGAGGACTTCGCCGCGCCGCGCCGCGTGGCTCGATTGAGAATCGAGTCGAAATCGGGTGAATCAGCCAGGTCAGCCGCCGGCGGCATCGGGATTGGCGATGACTCGTCCATTTCGGAGAAGCGTAAGGAATCAGCAGTGAAGAGGCGCGCCGGGCGAATATCCTCATGTGAATTCCTATTGAGACCACGCTCTTCCATACCTCGCCTTGCCGCTTCAGCTTCCTGGAGTGACATGGGTTGAGCGATCTCGCGCGGCAATGGATGCGCGAGTTCACCCGTTTTGCCGTAGGGCGGAAAGCCGAACTTCACGGGCGGCGCGGCGCCGATGATGGCCACCGCTTGCGTGTGTTCGGGCATCTGCCGCAGCTCCGCCGCGTCGAGCAGATCGCGTCCGGTCTCGGACTCGCGCTGGTTATCGAAGACGACCCCGGTCGCATCGACGGTCGTGTGCTGCAGGACCGTCGTGCGCCCAATCCGCCGCGCCGCGTACTGGGCCGTCTCGCTGTCAACGCCCGGCAGGAAGACCATTGTGCCGATCGAGCCGAGGATGGCCTGCGCGCCGTCGCGCCCATGTTGTTTGTAGAGTTGGCCGATGTTCTGGTAGCCGAGCACGATCCCGCACCGGCGGCCGCGCCCGACGCCCAGCGCTTCGCTCAGATTGTGCAGCGGGATGTTGCCCGCCTCGTCGAGCGCGAGCAGCACCGGCGCTCCCCGCTCGTCATTGCTCGTCTTGCGGACGACGCTGGCCGCCAGACCGAACAGGATCGAGAGCGCGATCCTGTAGCGCGTCGCGTCGCCTTCGGGCACGACGACGTAGATGCCCGTGCCGGGTCGCCTGAGTTCATGGAGGTCGATCTCACGGATGCCGCGCTCGCGCTCTTCAGCCGTAGGCGATTGCATCACAGCCATGGCGTGCGGCGCGCGCAAGGGAGCGAGCTTCGTGCCGAGGCCGACGAAGACGCCGCCCTGCGTCTTCTCGCGGTCGGCCTTCTTGAAGATGCCCCACTGGACGCGGGCCTCCGGATCTAGCGAATCGAGCATCTCGTGGTTGAGCTGATCGAAGCCGCGCCCCGCGATGAACTCCGCGATCATCGCCGGCGTGGGCGCGTCGACAATCTGCGGCAGGTGCAGCAGCAGGGCGGTCATCAAAGCGGTTTCGGCCTGAGGCCAGAAGGGATCGCCGTTGTAATGCTTGTTGTAGTCAAAGCCGACCACAATCGAGGCGATCTCATGCGCGAGTTCCGCGTCTCCTTTGCAGGCGGGCACAAAGTTCCACCGGTCTGAAAACCAGGGCTCAGCGAGATCGAGTCGGTAGACACGCCTGAAATTGCGCGCCGTGTGCTTGAAGAGTTCGCCTTTCGGATCGAGAAAGATCGCCGATCCCGCGCGCGCCCAGTCGCGCGCCATCGTCATAATGAAGCTCGACGATTTGCCGGAACCGGGCGGACCGAAGAGCGCGACGTGGCAGAGCGTCTTTTCAAAGGGCAGGACGAGATCGTACCGGCGCGTCAGGCGCCCGAGGCGAAGCGAGCCTTTCGGTAAAAGCCTCCTTGCGTCGTGCGCGAGTCCCAAGCTTTTGAGCAGCGGCACATCAGCCCAGCGCGCCGAGCCGTGCGTCAGGCGTTGTGAGATTCGATAGTAGGGAATTACGAGCGACAGAGCTTCGGCCAGGCTGATGAGCGCCGCGAGGATCATTCCGCAGATGAAGAAGAGGCGCGTTTCAAAGCTCGCCTCGATCACGCCGGCGATCTTCCAGAGCAGAAACGCAGTTAGCAGGCCGCAGGCAAAGAGAATCATCCCCTCGCCGGCGTCGCGCAGCACGCGAAACCCGGCCTGGTAGGAGTCGAGATGCAGGGCATTGGCCGGACGCGGAATCCGGTAGCGCGCATCGATTCGTTTGAAGAGATGATCCAGTGACATCGCTCACCCTTTCAACATCATTTGATTGAGCGCAGGCGTTCAGGCGACCACCCCGATGCGATGACTTCCGCCGCCGGCGCAAACGGCGCAGGTATACTCACACCATTCAGCCGGTTCGCGATGTAGAGCCTCGCTTCACCTTTCTCCGCAGCTTCATCCGGGACACGCACCATCAATGCGGGCCCGTCGGCCGGCTCACGGCCGAGCGCGACGACTTCTATCCCTAAGGGCATTGGGCGATAACGAACCGAGATCGAGCCATACGTCGAAGAGAGCGTCCCTTCGGATTGCGTGATCGCCAGGCCCGGCGGCAGCAGGTTTCGCGCCGCAAGGCCGGAGAGCAGGTCTTGCACGCTGCGCGGCGCGCGCCCTTTGATCTGCTCGGTTGCGGCATACAGGCTCGACGCCAGCGCCAAGGCCGTCGCTTCGCCGATCCGGTCGGCGGTGCGCGACACCTCGCCGTCCATCACGGAGACGACTTCGGGCGGGCGCGCGGCCGTAGTGAGTCCCACTGCAGTAAGCGGTCTCGCGGAGTCGAGCGTAACGCGCGGATCAACCGTGGTCGCTCTCGCATTGAGAGCGATGCGGATTGCGAACGGCGCAATGACGACAAGCGCCGCCGTCAGGCCGGCGACGATTGCCGGTGAAACTTTCCATCCGAGACGGTTCACGCAGCCTCCTCTAAAACACAGGCTTCATTGGCAAATGCCCACGCTACCCATTCATCAATCTCGCGGTCGGGCGCGTGCGCGGCGAATTCCAAGCGCGCGATGCCTTGTCGCAAATTGAGCAGCTCCTTGCGCCGCTTGCCCAGGAAACAGAGATGCTCGTCAATCACGTGCTGGTTGAGCGCCTCGACGCCATTTCTCGTCAATGCCTCCAGCAGATCGATGGATTCACGCAATCCGGGCTTGTCGCGGACCGCCGGCATATCGCGCCGGATGCAGTTGATGAGCCTGGTCACGGCGCCGATCAGGTCGGGCGAGGCCTCAGGCACGCGCGCGCGCAGGATGCGCACCTCTTCGCGCGGAGTTGGCGCATCGAGCCAGGTGTAAAGACATCGCGAGCGCAGCGGCGCGCTCAGGTCGTGGCGGATGTCGTTCGAGAGCAGAATGACGATCGGCCATCGCGCCGGATCGTGGACGCCGATGTCGCCAAAGCGCGGCACATGCGCCCAGCCGCGCCCCAGGAGCTGCAACAGCATGTCCTCGATCTTCTCGGTGAGCTTGTCGGCTTCATCAATGATCAGCAGCGGCGGCGACTCGGACCGGGCGGCGTAATCGAACGCTCCGAGCGCTTCGCCGAGAATCAGGTACTCGCGCGTGAATTGCCGGGCCTGCGCTTCACGCAAGGGCGTGCCTGCCGCCAGTTCCTGCCTGACCATTTGCGTTTGCGCTTCACGATCCCACGAATAGAGCACGTCGGCGATGGTCAGATCGTCCATCCCCTGCAGGTAGAAGCTCGCCAGGTTGCACCCTCCGGCTAACGACTCGGCGAGGGCTGTTTTGCCGCCGCCGCGCGGTCCTTCGACAAGCAGCGGCTTGCAGCTGCGAAGCGCGTGCGCAAGATCAGTGAGCGCGCGGCGCTGGATGATGTAGCCTGCGCCGGCGAGCAATTGGGCGAGCGCACCCGTTCCTTCACGCTCAAGCGCCCGGCGCGGGTCAACGCTCACTCTGGACGGGTCGCCTGGTTGCATAGAGCGTGCTTACCTCTCCTGTAGAACCATCAGCGCCAATCGCTTCATATCCGGACTCATCCGCGGAAGCGCGGCGCGAATCTTCTCCGGCGATCCCGATGAGAGAAGCTCGGCCAGTTCCTCATCCGCGAGCGTCTCTCCGTCAGCTTTGGCAAGCGGATCGGCGTCTACGCCGCGCGTCTCTTGCGGCAGGTCGGTGATCATCACATAGCCGAAAGCGCCGGCGGGGATCTCGACGAATTCGCGGCGATTGATGGAATTGAGGCCGGGCGACAATTCCGGCGAGATCGCGCCCGGTAAAATGACGGTTGTTCCGCCGCGTGAAAGTGCGGCCTGACCCAGAGAAACGGCGCTCTGCGCTGCTCGCCCCAGGACACGCGTCCACCGGCTGTTGACCTGTCTACGCTTGCCGCGCAGTCCCGGCGCGCCGTCCGACCCCAAAACATCTCCGCCGATCTTCACGAGCTTTCCCGATGCCGGGTCAATGAAGCCCACGAGCGTGATGTAAGCCCGGTCGTATTCGCCACCCTGCTGGCGGCCGATGATCGTCACGCCTTTCTTCATTTCCCATCCCGGCCCGCGCACGTCTCGTGTGAGTTCAAAGCGCGCGAGACTTCCCGATCTCAAGGTGTAGATCGTGCCGAGCGTGCGCACCGGCAGCAATGAGCCGAAGCTCGGAAGCACGACGCTTGTTTTGGACAGGGCGATAGGGGTAGCGAGAATGGTTTCCGGCTCCCGCGCTCGATCGTTTGCTGAACGAGGCGAGCTTTCAGGCCTGGCGCCTGGACGTGAGACCGAAACCGGCGCGGTTACAGCGCAGCGGATCGAGCGTTCCGGGTTGCGCTCGGACGGGATGCCTGCGGCTCCAGGCTTCACTGCCGCAGTTGAGTTAATGGTCTGCCTCGCGGCTGTTTCGGGGATTGCCTCTCGCCCTGGCGAGAGTACTGTCCCACCGATGCTCTCAATTGGTACCGTCACAGGTGTGTCCGGCGCGATACGGCCGTCGGCTGGCAGGGGAGACGCAGACATCACAGGCGTTGCTGTCGTTGCGGCGCTGCGGACTTCGGCGATAGCTTCCGCCGTCACGTCGTCGGGATTGCGCGCGATTCCACTGGCGCCTTGCGGCGCGCTCGCGTCCTTTACCGGTAGATTGATCTTCGTTTTGCCACGATCACTGGTGACGACCCACAGACAAACGCCGGTAACCGCAACGAGCAGCATGCACAGCAATCCGCCGATCACGCGTTTGCGCCGGCGGCTTGTTCGGCGCTGCGGCAACTGGTTTGTCGCGTCTCCGGTCTCACCCGAATCATCATCGAAGGCGATGTAAGGGTCAGCGAAAGGGTCGCCCCGTGTTTCGCTGTCTTGTACGTTGCCGGGAGAATGCTCTGTGACGCCAACCGCGCCATTCCGATGCCATCCGTTATTTCCATTGGAATTCATCGTAAGGCTCCTTTCCGGCGTTAGCGGTTGGTGGAAACGATCCCGGCACTCGCAGGCTCATCCGCCGCAATCGTCTGCCCGACGGCGACGCGCAATCGCTGCCGCGCGCCCAAAGCCCGCGATTCGTAGGCGAGCGCGTAGTAGGCGGTCGCGCCGCCGGGAATCACATCGTTTGTCGCCGTCGTCTGGATGCCGAGCTTTTTGACGACCTCGATATGAAGCGGCTTGCCTTTGTCATCAATCGTCTCGACGGTGATCTCAGGCTGGTTGGGCAGGATGCGGGCGTCGTAGTTTTTTGTGTTGCGGACCGCAATGACCACGAGCTGCGAGCGCTTATCCATTTCCTGCACCGGCGAGACGGAGAGCGAGAGGCCGTGTGTGGTGTCGCTCCATCGTTTGAACTGCTTCGGCGATTTGGCCGCCTCGTCGAGCGCCGCGCGAATCGGATCGCCGTTCTTGCGGCCCAGCTTTACGGGAGGCTCCGAGGTGTCTACCTGGGCGGTATCCGCGACCAACCTGATCGGCGAGCGCGCGTCCTGCGCGCGGGCCGGCGTCGTCTCGGTTGAGGCGGGAGCAGGCGACGGGGCGGCGACGCGCAACGACGCCGTGCGTGGTTTTTCTTCCTCCGAGCCGTCGAGATTGACCGCCAGGCCGGCCGCGCGGCGGGCGGAGATCACTTCATTGCGGTCGTAAGTGACGACGACGCGATGGGCTTGCTCGGCGAGCTGCTGAACGGGGTAGAAGAGAAAGGTGATGACCATCCCGCTCTGCATCTGTGCGATGATCGAGGTCACGGGCGCGCGCCTGGCATTCGCCATCGTCGCCGGAGAGGCGAAGCCGCTGCCCGCGCGGACGACCATGAAATGATCGGTCGCTTTCGTCGGCGATTCATCAATCGTCACCAGGTCGCTGTTACCCGGATGAAGGGCGAAGAAGCGGTCAGCGACAGGGAACTCGATGATCGTCACGCCGTTCGGCGAGAGTCCCAGGCGTATGACCGGATTCTGGTTTCCCCTTACCGCGACGTTCGCCTCGCCGGAGAGGTAATCGGCCGCCGGCGGCTCGACGAGAGTGACTGAAGGCGGCGACTTTGCGCTGCGTTCTTCAACTCGCTTGTCGCGCTTTCCTTTTGTCTGCGCGTTTGCATAGAAGGCGACAACAGCGACGATTAACACGAGAATGATAATGCGATGCGCATGATGAAACATAACTTCCTCCGTTACCGAAGAGGTCGGAATTACAAATCCGGGCTGCCCGGTAGACTATCGAGGGCCTGGCGCGTCAACACCTGCCGGCGCCAGTGAAGGGGGGCCTAACTCTTTGTAATCAATCGAGGCGACGAGAAATCCCGAACGCAGGTTGCGGTCGGCGCGCCGCTGCGGATCGGCCACGAGCTTGAGCGTCAGGTTCAACTGGCGCGACTCGCCTTGGGCCGCGCCCGCCACGACGCGCGTGATCACCTGTTTGCCGATGACGCGCACCGTGTATGGATCAATTCGATCAATTGAAATGTCCTGCGGCGTCCAGACTGCCTGCCAGCTTTCGGCGCGCTGTTTGTCGAGGATGCCCTCTTGTTTGAGGTAACGAGCGAATTTAAGCGCGCTGTCCGGAATCATCATCCGCAGGGCGCGCTCGATGTCGCGCGGACGCGTGGCCGGATCGATCTGGTAGAGCGCGCGGACGAATTCGCCGGCGATGTATTGTTTGTCGGCGTTCGTGAGTTTGTCGGGACCGAGCTGCACGGCTTCGGTCTCGCCGTAGTTGCGGTCATTGATCATCAGCACGCGACCCGACGAGCGATCCACGACGATGCGGTCGGGGCGGCGGACGTACTGGTAGAAATTGAAGGCAATGCTCACAAGCAGCAGCAGCACGAGCAGCATCGCGGTCCATGCCAGGCTCAGGACGGTTCGCACATCCGCAGGGTCGCGATGCAGGACCTGGAAAGACGGCGTCACTGCTTTGCGATCCGCGATGTCGCTTGATTCTTTCTCTATAGTTTCATCGAAACTCATGGGCGCTTCGAGAACTTCCGAATTCGTGCTCATACAACTCCCTACCTTTGCATTTAATGAATCAGGTCCTCGTCATCCTTATCGTCGCCGTCATCATCGAAGCCGAACTCCGCCGGCTCGCGTCTCCGCTCGATCTGATCGGTGACCTCGACAAGGCGGCGGCGCTGCCGCTCCATCTGCAACCCGAGCGCCCAGCCGCACATCCCCTGCACAAAGAACAATCCGAGTTCCTCAAGTTCTTCCGGCGATACATCCAGCACCAGTTCGCCCTCGGTCGTGAGCGCGTGTTCTTTGAGGAAGGCGTCAATAAACTCTTTGAGAGAATTCCCCATTGGTCAGCCCTTCCAATTTGCCCTGCTTGCGGTAATCAACAAGCCGTATGCCATTCCGCAAACATCAAAGAAATGCCGCAATCCAGCGAGATCCCTGTCACGCGCGAGAGCGGCAGGTGTGTGTGAAACGTCACACCCCATGTGTGTCGCTGGCGTCACACCCTGGGCGCTAATCACGGACATAGATCGAGCGCGTTTGGCGACTTTCAAAATTCCGGTCACGGGGCGCAGAAGCTCCCGAATAGAGGCTTGCGCTGTGGCTCGCCGGTTCTCTGTTTTGTCTGTGATCTGCCAAATCTGCGGCTTGGAACCTGCCGATACTGAGTGCGGCTGTTGATAATTCGCCTTTCGTAATGCGCCCGTCGCTGTTGAGATCAAGCCATTGATTTAACGCATAGATACGCTGCTCTTTGCGTGTGTCGTCGAGGGGCGCGACAACTGCCATCTCTCCGCCTTCGACGATGAAACCGCGAAAGGTCGCCGTGTAAACATCAGCCAGACTGTCCAATCGCCCGCGAAACGGCGCGAAGTACTTCTCGACAAAACGCAACTGCTCGACCGGGCTCATTTGCCTGATTGCGGCGGTGGTCGTTCCCAGGCCCTGCGCTGTGTCTTCAATGATTTGCAGTAGGCCGCTCGCAGTCTGTCCGGGCAGCCGGTTACGCGCGCCAGCGACAAACAGCGATTCGCTCGCCATCACGTTGAGCAGCCACGCCGGTTGAGTCTCAAGACGCGCCGCGACCGCCTGTAACTCCACCCAGAATTCAGGATGCTCCCGCAGAATCTGCTCGAGGTTTTGCCTGGCACGGAGGTGCTTACCTTCAGTGCGAACGAGCAATTTCAGAAGTGGGCCGTCTTGCGCCAGCGCATTCATCGGAAGAATCAACAAGGCGAGCGCGGCGGCACACATCCATATCAGCCTTTTCATTCGATCAATCCTTTCGTCGCCCGAGGCTAGCCGCAAAAACGATGCCGCCGCGAAAAAGGTGCTGGCACGAATTTTGAATAGCAGCGTTGGTGAAGCTCACCCGTTCCGGTCCCGGAGCGTGGTTCGGGATAAGTGCGATCAGTCCTCTTCGACAAGCGGGGAGGTGGGTAGCTTCGAGTCAAAGCTTTTAATCAAACTGAGGAGCAAAGTTATGAAAAGCTTCGGATGGATCGTTCAGCAAACAGATGCTTGCAAAGTTGATGATGAATTGCTCGAACAATCGAGCCTGGCGCGGGCTGGCCAGCGCTTAGTCGAGCTAGCTGTGCTCATTCGCGCAGTCGAGCCGGTGCTCGCGCTGATCGTCAGTGGTCTATTGATGAGCTTGGCATTTGTCCAACCAGCTTTCGCGCAGACGCCCGGCGGTAACGTCTTCGGCGGCAATGATCAGACTCTCGGCAACGGCGTGCGGGAAGCGATCAAGTGGGGGCGCAATCTGCTCTTCCTGCTGGGCATCGTCGGCATCGGCTGGGGCACATTCAACCTGATGACGGAAAAGGCCTGGGGACGGCAGATGATGGGCGGACTGCTCTGTCTGGGTTTTGGCGGAGTCGTGTCGCTCGTCTACAGCTTCTCGCAGGGCAACGCCGTCAATCTCGACACGGATCTGGGCCGCTGAAGTTATGAGACCTCGACCTGTCAGACCGAATGTCTATCTGCCCGTGGTGCGCTTCGGCGTCATCTCTTCGGACTGGAAATTCGTGCTCGCCACAACGCTTGCGGGCTATACGATCCCCTTCCTGTTCGGCCTGAGGCTCTGGGGGGTGCCGCTGGAGCTATGGACAGGGCTTATGGCCGCGGCGCTGAGCATTGTGTTTTTCAACTACACGCGGATCGGACGGCGGTCTTACTGGTTGCAGCACAGATTGCGCGCGCTGGTTGAAAACCCAAGACACCGGCGCGCGTTGCCAGGCGATTGGTCCGAGCGGCCGAAGAGGCGATGGCTCATCACGCAATGAAGGAAAAGTGAAATGGAAGCTCTGACGATCATCGGCGGAATCATCGCGGCGGCCGGCGCCGGCTTGGGCGCCGGAATCGGTGCAAAACTGCTCCCCATCGGTCTTCAGGCGCAGCGCGATCTGCGGCTTTGGAAGGGAAGTGGAGAGTCCCGAGGCTTCCAGCGGTTCACAGAAGACGAAGGGCAAGGGGTGAAGCTTGTACGCCCTGACGGCCGCAGGCGTGAGTCTTCCATTGCTGGCATCTGTGACAATGAGCTGCGGCACAGCGAAGGATCGTACACGTGCGCCTGGGAAGCACAACTTGCGCCGACGATGCTTACGCACGATCCGGTCGTTGAGGCGCGCTGTGACGAACTGGCGCGGATGCTCAGCGTAGAGAAGCCCCCCGGCACGATCTTGCAGTTCCGCTTCTCGTCGGGACCTGATCCGGGCCACGCCACACGGCGGCATCTCACCGCGTATGACGGCGGCCAGTTCATACATCCGGAAGCCGCGCGTCTTCACGCGATGAATATCGATTACTACTGCGCCGCCACGGCTGCCGGGGCATATCGCCAGTGCGTGCTTTCCGTCTGGGCGCGTGTGCCTGTGCGCCAGCCAGGTGACGACACAAATCGGGGCCTGAGCGCCTTCATTCCCGCCGCTGCTCGTGAAGTCAGAAAGCATGGCCTGGCGAACCTGGGCGGTACGCTGCGAAGGGCGCGGGCGGAGACGGCGGATGACGGCGTGGTGCGGCGCATTCTTGCCGAAGAACGCGCGGCGCGAGAGAAGGCAGAGAAGGTCTTTCGCCTGATCGAACGTGAATGCCCGCTCAAGCTAAAGAGATTTAGCCGCGAAGAGTTGTGGGAGGCAGTCTATCTAGGCCACCGGCAGAATGCGCGCGACGTTCCGATTTTGCCTGACGCGCCAGGCTTGGACATTCGCGATTACCTGTGCGGAGAGACGATTGATGGGGACGAATGGTATGTGATGCACGGCTCACATCCGGCGGCGATTGTCTCGATGTTCGTCCCGCCGCAGCCCGTGATCACTGCCGATGCGCTGCGGGCGCTCACCTTGCATCCGGGACTGACCTTTCGTCACACGATCGTCGCTGAGTTCATCTACCTCGACCAGCGTAAAGCGGCGAAGCGGCTCGACCGGAGGATCCGCCAAGTGCGACGCACACACATCCGCGCCGACGGGCGGCAGCGGCAGACGCCGGAAGCGAGGGCGGCATTGTTCGATCTGGAGAGCGTGCGCGATCACATCACCGGTTCGCGCGAAGCCCTCATCGAAGCGCGCTTCTACGCGGTCATCTACTCGGAACCGGCGCGCACAAGAGAAGAGTTGAAGCAATCGCTCAACAATCTCGATCGCTACTGCGAGCAGATGGTGACGGCGATGCAATCAATTCCCGGCGTCGAAGCGGCCCGGGAAGAGCCTGCCAGTTTGCGGGTGCTTTATCATCGCGCCCTGGTTGGCGAGGCGGACGCGCGGTCGACGGGAAGGGAGATCACCGAAGTAGCGCATTCACTCGCGGCGCTCATCCCCACGGAATCGGCCTGGGAAGGGGCGCGGCGGCCGCACACGCTCTGCTCGACGCCGACGGGAAGGCTGATCGGCTTCGATCTTTTCGACCGCGCCGAGATCAGTTCGCCGCTCGTGGTGGTCTTGGGCGAGCCTGGTTCGGGCAAATCCACGATGATGGCGCGGATTATCAACGACGTGCTTGCCACATTGCCCGAAGCGCGAGTGCGCGCGGTGGATTTCGGCGAGTCGCTCGCGCCGCACGTTGACGTGGCACGCGGTCGTCACCTGCGCTTCTCCCTCGAAGACACTCGCACGATCAACATCTGGGACTATCCGGGCCTGGAACTGGGTGAAGCCCCGGACGAGACGCAGATCGCGCTCGTCGTTATGGACGCGATGCGCCTCGCGCGTGTGAAGCCCGACGACAGCATCGCCGAAGACATCCTCACCAACGTCGTCACCGAGGTCTATAAGAACGAGGTCCCGCGCAACGGGCAAGGCAGGCAGAAATATGAGCCGACGCATTCGCACCTGCTCGCGCTGCTTGAAAGCTACCCGTTCCAGTCAAGCGTGGTGAAAGATCGCGCCGCGACGCTGGCGCTCGCCCTTGAAAAGTATCGCAACCATCCCTGGCTCGATGCCCCGACGCACCCGGACTTCGCCGTTGATTCACTCTACGACGTGTATGAGCTCGACAGCCTCGACGCTTTTCCGCAGGACGTGCGCGAGACGCTCGCTGGGCGAGTCGCCGCACGCGTGCTGCGCTCAATCGGCCAGTTGAAAGCCGATGGCCGGCGCACGCCGACGCTGCTGGTCTTTGATGAAGTTTGGAAGATCGTCCAGCAGTATCCGGGCATCATGCGCGTCATCCAGAAAGGCGCGCGCACGGGCCGGCGCGAAAACACGGTGACGATGCTGGCCACACACACCTACGAAGATTTCACAGGCCTGCACGACATCACGAAGACTGCCGGCGTGAAGATTATCGGCAAACAGATCGGCGACTACTCGAAGCTCGTCGCCGACGCGGGGCTGTCGGAGAACGCGGCAGCGGCGGTCAGCGCGATCCGCAACGTCGCCGGCGAGTATGCGCAGTACGTGATGGCGCTGGGGTCGGGGCAAGACCAGACGGTCGAGATGATTCAGATGGATTTGTCGCCGGCGGAACTTTGGACTTTCACGACAAACCCATCTGAGCGTAATGCACGAGCGCAAGTATCGGCGCTCAGACCTGAATGGCCCTTGGCCAACGTGATCATGTGGCTTGCCGCCTGTTATCCGAGAGGATTAGCATCGCAAGGACTCATCGAGATTGATGAGTCCTTATTGGCCTAAATCACTTGATAGGAGGAGACCAATGAAAGCGTTGCTGATTCGCGTAGGAGTTTGCCTGATGTGTGTGATAGCGGCGACAGCGTTAGGTCAGGACAAGCGTGCAGATTCAACCGGACAATTGATCGAGCGGAAATACGACCGCTTTAAGGATGAAACAACTGTTAAACTCAAACCACAGCGGGTTCTCGACAGCAGATCGCCGCGACAAGTGCTGGAAATGTCAGCTGAGGCGACTTTCAAGGGAGAGCGGCCAAGACAAGATGACGAGACGGTTAAGGTGACGTTCACATCGTTAGCCGGAGAGAATCCATACCAGGAACCTCTTGAATTGAATTTCATCGTCGATGGAGAACGCGTGAGAGGAGCGGCAGCCGGGGTTGGTATTCCTTACAACCCGAAGGCGTCTCCCACGCCAGACTTAAAAGTGGCGCGAGATATTACGGCCTTTGTTTCTCTAGTCGCTCTGAGCAAGGTCGCGAGTGGAAAAGCAGTCGAAATGCGGCTTGGACCCACAGAACTTACTTTGGATATGGCGACACTGGGCAATTTACGCAAGTTCGCATCTGCTGTGCTCAATAAGTGAAGGGAAGAAGGTAATGAGAAAGCCCTCTTTGGCATGCCAACTCTTAATCGGCTTACTGCTCGGTGCGCTGTTGATGCCGACGACAGCACAGGCGCAGTGGACAGTCTATGACCCGGCACAGTATGCCCTCCAGATCAAAAAGAAGATTGATGAGGCGACTCGCTGGCTCGAAACTGTCCGGCACTACGCGGAAATATATGAAAAGGCCGCGCAGCAGGTGACAACCTTGGGTGGGATTCTCAAAACCACTGAAGACCTCGTGGCAAAACAACGGAACATGATCGCCACGATGAGCAATATTGGGCAAACGGTAAGGGGAGCGTATCGGCTAAAGAATCAGCTTGAGACGCTTGTCGTAACGCGCATACGTGCGCTCAATGCTATCAATGACCGCTTGCGTAACGGCATCTTTGATCCTGAAGCCGATCTGCGCGACTTTGAAGAGTATTTGCGAAATTCTATCGGTCGGAGCAGCCAGGATACTGTTGCCAATCTTGAACGACTGGCGCGAATGGACAATCAGCTTGAGAGGTTGCGGCATGACCTCGAAGTCGCGAAATTCAGACGGGCCGGTGTGGAGCAACAGAAGAAACTGGCCTTAGAGAATATTGCAGGTGAACTCGCCAAACCGGAAGATGCGCGATGTGCTTCCTGTATCTCGGATATTAAGCAGGAAATCTCTAGCTGCGAACTTTTGATTGCGCATCTCGACAGCGAAATCACTCGACTTCAGACCGAAATTGAGACCCGCGTAAAGAAATACAACGTCGTGTTGGAAGAGCGCGTTAACTTCGGCCAGCAGGTGCAAGCCGTCAATCAGGCATGGACTGAATTCAATGGCACAAAGGATGAGGTACAAAAACTCCTCAACCAGATCGAAGGACGCAATTCGCGGTAAGGCAAAGCAATTATGCGTGCAGGCAAGCTCAGACAACTACTGCTGATCGCATCGCGGATCATCGCCCTCGTCGCATGTCTGAGTATCTGTGCGCCCGCTCAATTGCCAGGCCCATCCCCATCTCCGGCGCCGGCAAGTTCACCGAGCGCCGGCGGCAAGACTTTTTCGGAAAACCTTGCGGCGCTCGCCATCCGCGCCGCCGAACTCGTCCCCGTTCTGCAATCCGAAGTCGAAAGCCCGCTGCTCGACTGGTTCGAGAAGATTTCCATCGTTCTCGCCGCAATCATCATGATGTTCAGCTTCGCGCGGCTGTGGCGCGAAAACGCCGGCGCGGGCGCTGACGTCTTCTGGTGGTTCGGGAGGTTGGCTGTCTGTTTTGCGCTCTTGGGGAGCGGGCCTTACCTCATCAACTATCTAAACAGCATTGGCCAGCAGATCGCCGCCGGCAACGAGAGTATCGGCGAATCGGCGCTCGCCAGGTTCTATCGCACGCAGCGGGAGAGCTTCGACAGGAGCTACATCAAGTTCAGCGACGGGCTATTCACCGTCAAAGTCAGTGGGCAGGATGTGCCCATCAAACCTGGGCCGGGCGGGACGGAAGCCGTTGTCGGTGTGCTATATGACAAGGAGTCCTCAATCAAGGATGTTGAACGCAAACTCGATATTTCTTCGTGGAATATGCCGTTGCTTTTCAGCGTCCTGAACTTCGCGCGCGGCATCATCGACTTCGGGGATTTCTACCTGATGCTGCTCGGCAGCTTTCTGTTGATCGCCGTACGCTTGGCCGCGCCGCTGATGATCGCGGTGGCGATTGATCGCAGCCTCGCAAACAAGGTTTCCTATCCTTTCGTTTGGGGAGTGATTGTGCTGACGCTTGTCTGGCCGGTCGTTAGCTACCTGATCCGCGCCCTCGCCTACCTCGCGGGCAACGTGGCGATGGCATTGGGAGATGATAAGCCGCTTTATACCTGGGATCCGGCCACGATGCAGGTGATCACGAGTTCTCTCTCGCAGCCGGTTTATACAATCGTCATCGCCGCGGCGATTATGACTGTCGCCGGGCTGTTGCTCTGGATGTCACCAGTGATCGCTTATCAGATCAGTATGGGCAAGGTCTATGAAGGCGTCTCGACGACCGTCTCGGGTTGGGTCGGCGCGCTCGTCGGCGCCGGCGTCGAGCTTTACAGCGCGCAGATGGCGGCGGCGATCCACAACCAAGCCGAACGCACGCAGGCGCAGGGGGCATACAGCGCGGAGGTCACGCGCGCGGAAGCCGGCCTCGAGGCGGGCAATCTGGGCGTTCGCGCCCGGCAGATCGCATCCATCGCTTCAGCCCACGGCGGCCAGATCGCTTCGCTCGGACAAATCTACGGAGGGCGCACGCAGGCGATTATGACAGCGCAGGCCGGAATGCTCTTCGGCGTCAACTCTACGTCCGCCGCGACAGCACTGAGCAAGGGAGACATCCAAGTGCGCGCCGCGCAGAACATTGGCGAATACAACATCAATCGCGACCAGCAGGGCGCCAATCTCGAAACCAACCGCGCCGCCGATACGCAATATTGGGTCGGCAGCAAAGTGATGACCGGGGCAGATTGGCTGGGCGGAGCTGCGCGGACGGCGCTGGCTGATCGAAACGGCAAGCAGACTCTCTCCGGGCGTGCAGTCGGCTCCGTGATTGAACTTGGCGGGGCCGCCTACGGGCTGTCGCAGCAGTACGGCTCAATTCAAAACCGTGCCGAAGGCCAACAACTTTCCCTCAACCGCGCGACTGAAGGACTGATTGGCAATCAGACCAGAGCCGCACAAGGCCAGAGCGCCAATCAGGATATTTACCTCAGGCAGATGACCGAAGCGCATCGAGGGTACGCGCAAGGGCAAATCTCCGCAGCCAATGCCGGGGCAGGGCAGGCTGCCGGTGGCGTTAACCGCGGCACGAGTGTGACTATTGGCGGAGTCAATCAGGCGGCTGCGCTTGAACGGCAGGCGAACAGGGCAGTCTTCGATGGATCGGTCAAAGCGGCGACACAGACTCGCGACTCAGCATTCGAGGCCGCCAGATTGCGTGCGCTCGCTTCCGTGATTAGCGCGGTAGGTCATAATGTGGCGCGTGATGCCGAATATGGGCTGACGCTGCGTTACTAATCGGCCTTCATTGCTCTGATTACTTGCCGGCGTAGTGACGACGAGTTGGTTCTTGATCTTGATATTAGAGATGAAAGGCAGGAGTAACTGCAGCTATCAATCGTTGGCTTTCGGCGGTGATTGTCAATGCGAACACCGCCTGTATTCGGCAGCTTAGTGTATCTTGTCGAAGCAACGTTCGCACTTTCTCTGATGAGCCTCAATCCATCCTCGGTCGTCTTCGCGCAATTTTCCCGCCACCTATGTGGCCGCCAGATGGGTCTCGGCCATATGCAACTGTTCATCCTTGAAACGGTGCCCATGGGCTAAACGCAGAATCTGCTAAAGCTAATCCCATCTATACATTAGATGGGTTGAGCATATGCCATTTTCCCCGGTAGTGCAGAGAAGTGTATGCCGAACTCCAATATGTGTTGTTATGCTCTGCTAAAAGTGCGTCATGAGGCACAGGATGAAATACTGACCAGATTGACCGATTTTTCACTTTCAATCAGTAGATCGCCGCTCTTGATGTGAGCAGAATCGCTCTAAGAAAAGCCTTGACAACAATTACCCGAAAAGTCCATGCTTTAGACTCGAAGTGGGTGCAGAGGTAATGGACATACGGTCCAATACGGATTGCACTCAGTAAACGGGAGATTGATTGTGACAGAGAGTGCAATGATCAAATCCTGCGATAATGGACACTACTTCCTGCAGGATGTGTGTCCATATTGCCATCAAGATACAACAAGAAGTTTTCCTTATCGAGAAGGAGATTGTATTTTGTGTGGATATGAGGGCGTAATGTGCCCAGGTTACGCTTATGGTTGCGCCGATCCGGCCCCCCTCACACCTGAGGATATCAAATTTTATACCTCGTTGTCCCGCTCCTAAAAGAGAGCCGGTTAACAGGCTTTCTAGAGCGCTAAACCTCTACCAGCCGTGTTTTTATGCATTGAGGAGAACTAGAACTAGTCACTACCCAGCGTGATCAGCAACCGCCGTATAATAAAAATTGTCCAGATATATTAGTATAAGCTCCAGTCAGAAGGCGGCAAGTGCCTCTAGATATAAACGACGTGACAGTAGAACTTCCAGTTAGTGTGGTCGAGTAACGATTCTCACGGCCTTTCGACTCCCAACAACTTAGCGACAAATTACGCGATATCGGTGGCTTGTGCAATGAACCGAAGGAAGCGTTGCAATCACCCGTCGTCGGATCCCGCCTTCAAAGATATAATTTGACTTAGTATTGGTCTCATGCCGTTAACTGTAAATCCGGAACCTACCCTTTTAAGCAATTATGTTTGTTACCAATGCTTGCCGACATTTTTGCGTTGCGTTCATGAAAATGAGTTCTTTTAGGAGGTCACCTTGGGAGAGAAAAAGAATAATGAAAAAAAGGCCAACGATATTTTATGGAGAACAACAGCAATAGCTTTATCAATCCTGTTTTTAGGAGGTGCGATTTCGGTTGTACTAGAGTTATCGGTAGCTAAATTTGGCTGGAACCCTAAGGCTGCTCAGGTAGTAATAACACAGCAACTAGCAAATCAGCTTATTTCAGCTGGTTTCCTCGGGTTAATTTTCCAGATATTCTTTCGTAGGAAACTGGCAAGAGAATTCGAGGAGCAGATTCAAGATTTATTTTACTCGGGCCCACTAGCCAAAAATCTTAAGGAAGACGCACGTAAAAACCTTGTTAGTGGCGTTCTTACCGCTCATTTGGGTGAGGAGGAAGGTGAGGCAATTTTTGATGGGATTGTTGAAGGGTATATTGTTGGTACTAGCCCCTTCCGCCGTAATTTCAGATATGATGTAGTTATAAGTGATCTGAAAAATGATATTCAGATAAAGTCTAAAAACGGCCAAGAAACTTTTGTAACTCTAGACAAGGCAGCTTACTATGGAGTTGATGTCCATCTTCGCTATGAACGGCAGTTAGGTAACAATCTGACTACAATAGGATGTGTGTTGTTAGATGACAGTCAGGAGCTTAAATATTGGTTCGACAAAGATGATTGTCTATTTAGAGATGTAGTGAGCTTGAATGAGCAAGACAGACAAATTATTATCGATACCCTCACCAAACGAAGCGGGGAGATAAAAGTTGATGACGTTCTTTGTAGTATATTTAAGCTGCAAATCAAGATAAATGGTACTGTTGTCGAATCTGATAAAATCTCAGTTATTAGAGATGGAAAAAGTATCGAGTATCGGCTAAAAGGAATTCAACAAATTGCAAAAAAGAATACTGCAAAACTGGCTGAGTATGAAATTAAGGTAATATCTCTAATGAGTAGGGAGTCTAGAAATTACCCGATAAGACTTATTGAACCATGCAAGAATCCAGTTGTTACTTTCAGCTATTTAGCCGGCGATATAAGTAACGTAAAAGTGTTTGAGTTTTTTTCTGATTCTACTGATATTGATCATAGAGAAGACATCAAGCGAGTTACAATACAGCCCCGCCAGATGATGAGGAATAAATGGATTTTTCCGGTAAGCGGTGTTACATTTAGCTGGGATAGGATGTCTAAATAAGACAACCTGCTATACTGAACGGAGTGCAAGTCTTATAGTGAGATATGGCATTGCCATGGCTGGTCGCAAAAGCCAGTTTCGTTATTATTCAACCATTCCGAGTTAATAGCCAGGCAGGCATATTAATCCCCATAGAAATGACCTCATTAGATAATTTGGCTATGATGACACTGTCTCCAGTTTCTATGATTCGAGACAGTTGATTAAGTATCTGATCTGCTCTCTGGTCAGTTTTTAAACACCAGGTTGTTTCTGAGCATCTCCAGTATTGCCCCAGCTTGCTAATCACTTCGCTCAGCTCTTGATGTCCAGTGTCTGGATTACTGCGATTACAGACTATAGCAAACAAATCCATATTTCTCCCATCCGCACCATAACGGGTGCTGCTTTACTGATGCAAGGATAATAATGGTCTTGACTTCATTTGGTTCTCCCGATTCCCCACAACGCTCTTCCAGATTTTGCACCTGTATGCTCACCATCCTTAAGTACCTGTACGCCGTTTACAAAAACGTGAAGTATCCCGGTGGCGTATTGGTGAGGGTTATCATACGTAGCGTTATCGCGAATCGCCGTAGGATCGAATACTACTATATCTGCGTACATCCCCTCTTTGATGAACCCTCTCCCTTGAAGATCAAGATTTGTAGCAGGCAGACCGCTTAATCGCCAGATCGCTTCCTGTAAGGATATGACTTCCTCATCACGTACAAACTTACCTAAAAAGCGAGCGAAATTACCGTAAGCACGCGGGTGAGTAGAGGAGTGTAGAAAATCACCTTCCGCCGACACTGACGGGGAATCTGAACACAAAGACACCCAAGGTAGTCTGAGCTGCTTTCTGATATTGTCTTCAGAGATCATAAAATAAACCGCTCTGACCCGAGATCGATCTGCTAACATCAGATCCATAATCGTCTCGACTGGATCTTGATTTCGCATAGTAGATATTTCGGCTAGTGTTTTCCCAGTTAAGTGTTTTAATTCATCTGATCTAAATTCAATTAAGAGTATACGATCCGGCGTGCCAGCAGCTTGGTAGAGATTCTCCCACTCGGTAGACTCTTTTCTGATTTCCTCACCAATCAATTGACGTGTCCTAGCGTCTTCCATTCGAGTGAATAAAGCATCGTACCCACCATCCAAAGCCCAGGGGGGGATTGAGGCGTCAAGCCCGGTCGCTCCCGCTGTATAGACGTACATATCGGCAGTAATTTTCAGTTTTTGGCTTTGCGCATCTTGAATCATTTTGATTACGTGGTCTATCTTGTGCCAGTTATATTTGCCGACCGCTTTAAGATGGTATATTTCGGCCGGTATCCTTGCACGGCGACTGATGTTAATTAACTCTTCAACTCCTTCGATTAAACAATTCCCCTCGCTTCTGAGGTGAGATGTATACTTACCTCTGTATTCGGCAGCGGCCTTACATAATTCAACAAGCTCATCAGTTGAAGCGTAACATCCAGGGGCATAGATCAGGGCTGATCCGATACCAAGCGCTCCGGCTGCCATTTCACTTCGAACAATCTCTTTCATTCGTTCCACTTGCCCTGCGGTGGCTGGCTTGTTTTCCAGGCCGATCACATACTCTCGAATGGTCGAGGCCCCAATGAACGAAGCAATATTTTGTGAAACCCCCAGTTTTTCGAGATGAGACAAATATTCAGCAAGCGTATTCCATTTAATTTCAAATTTCACCCCTTTCTGTGCTCGCTGCTTCATCTCTTCACTAAGAGGCCCCATTGATTCACCTTCGCCAAATATCTGAGTAGTTACACCCTGTCTGACCTCACTTTGAGAGCGGCCATCCAAGATAAGAGACTCAGTTGACCAAGAGAGCATATTGATAAACCCAGGTGCCACTGCCAGCCCATCAGCGTTAATCTGTTGACTGCACGGCATACCTTTGAGATCTCCGACCGTTATTATTCGGTCACCTTTTACTCCGATATCTGCCGTTACAGGGTCACTTCCTGTTCCGTTGTATACAGTTCCACCACGGATAATTAGATCAAACATGCGAGCCGGCAGATTTTTAGTAGTCATTTTTGACTAAACTCCAGACTAAGGTAGCTTTTTGTTGAAGTTAATAACTACTTTCTATACAGGCTAAATAGCCCAGCAAGTATTCAACAGACAAATGATATTACAACGAGAAATTGATTAAACGACTTATTACTGGTTGCTAAAAAACCCAAGATTGATAGGCCATTCAGCGATTTTCGCCAGTCGGCCGAGCCGAATCTCGGCGGCAGTAAGCCCTTTAGAATCAATAAACTCTCGTTGTAGTAATAGATAATATCCTACAATGCCAAAATCACCGAGAAACAATAATATTAGTAGGTAATAGTACTCAGGATGAGAGACAAGCACTATGCGGTTTCTGTGCCGAACTCAGGCTTGCGTAGAACTTATGGGTTCAGCAGGTTAGTTTCAAAAGAGAATCTGGTCCTCCTTCTTGAACGATGTTTCTCCAATGCCAAGTTAACCAGATTGGCCACGAGGTCATTGAAAGACAGATCTGACGCCTCCCATAGATAAAAAGCAATTGAGCCTGGCATAGTATTTATTTCGTTGAGGTAGAGATTGTTCGTTGGTGTTTCGAGCAAGAAATCGATTCTTGCCACACCAGAGGCATTGATTACTTTGAAAGCCTTAACCGAGAGTTCTTGAACTCTAGTTGTCATTTCATGCGGAAGCGGGGCCGGTATAATACGTTCCAAAGAGGCCATCCCCTCAGTATTGCCAGACATTTTACTTTGTTTCCCTCCCCTTTTATATTTTGCCTCGAATGTCAGTAAATTGCTATCGTTGCATGGCTGTTCACAAACCGAGGGGTGACCAGGAGGGCCAATAACCGAGCAATTAATCTCAACAAACTCTGTTAAAGCTTTTTCTACCAATACCCCGTTATCAATCTTAAAGGCCAGCTCAACAGCTTCTTCTAGCTCGCGGGAGTCCGCACATCGACTAACACCTATACTACTTCCCAAGCTTATTGGCTTAACTATCAGCGGATATCTCGAAAATCCTTCTGCTTTCTGAATGAAGTCTGTTGGGCTATCTTCATATTCGTCGCGAGAAATAGCAATGCAATCTAAGACAGGAATGCCGGCGTCACGAAAAAGTGATTTGGCTTTCACTTTATCCATTCCTATCGCAGATGCTACCGTGCCAGACCCAACATAAGGAACGTCAGCCAAATCAAGCAATCCCTGGATTGTGCCATCTTCGCCGAAAGTTCCATGAATCGCCGGGAAGAAAACATCTGCCCACATATGCGGCGGTTTCTTGAAAGACCACCTAGAAGTATCATTCGGATGATGAATAAGTTGCCTCACAGTCCTATCGGGGCTAATACTAACTCTATAAACATCTTTCTGACTTTCTAAATTCAACGAAGTATTCTTGTACAATTTAATATTGTATAAAGGATTACCAGCATACCATTCTCCATTTTTGGTGATATATATCGGCAATACCCTGAACCCGCTAGTATCCAGAGCATCCATAACCTGATGTGCAGTGATTATTGAAACCTCATGTTCGACAGATCTTCCTCCGAAGATCACGCCAATGATCAAATCGTGTGATTTCTGGGCGTTGATTTTCATGATATGCAATCAAATTTCTTTGCAGCGGACCTGCTGTTGCCAGTTGAGATTTACTTTGTACCGCAATGGCCAGTAAAAATAACTAGGTGACCTAGCCCTCCGAATATAAGTCGGGCAGATCGTTTTCGAACAAAACTATATCTCCAGGTTGGACTATCTTATTCATCTCAATTACTGCTTGTGACAAATCTTTCACCGTGCGTATGTTATCAGTAGCAAAGTGCGCTTGCTCAAGTCCCTGTAGGATAGGTCGTGTCTGCGTGTGCCCAACAAGAATGACATAATCGCATACATGGGCAGCTCGCATGCCGAACTCTTTATTTTCTTGTGCTTCAAGTGTGCCAAGCTCAACCATACCAGGTGTTACAAGTATTTTTCTGCCAGTTTCAAACTCCTTAAGGACATTCAGCGCCTCTGCCGCTCCCAAAGGATTTGAATTATACGAATCATCTATTACTATTGTTCCCCCTGACCCCTGAATTAATTGCAAACGATGAGGTACAGGTTCGATCTTTGCAATAGCCCTAGCTATTCTTTGAAGAGAAATCCCCATTTCCAGAGCAATACAAGCAGCTCCTACGATATTTGACACATTGTGTTTGCCAAGTATCAGGGTTTTCGTCTCAACTCTGTTTCCCTCATCGTCGACCAAAGTGAATGAGAGACCATTAGCCCCAGTCTTTATTTCCTCCGCACGAAGTCGCAGCCCCTTCCGCATATCCTCGATCCCATAACGAAGCACCTTTACGTGGTTTGTGGCATCGGCAAGTTTTCTGCAGTTTTCAATGTCGCTGTTAAACACTGCAATTCCAGATGCAGGAAGACTTTGGATTAGCTCATAGTTCGCGGCCTCAATGTTCTCAATACTTTTAAACCTCTCAAAGTGTTCGGGACCTATCGAGGTAATTATCCCAACTCTTGGCTCTACCAAGTCTGCGATTTCCTTTACATCTCCTCTTCTGTATGCCCCCATTTCTACTATGAAGACCTCATGATCTAGCGTAAGAGCCTCATTTATAACCCGGCACACACCCATCAACGTATTATAACTCTGTGGGGTTTTCAAGACTTGGTATCTCTCAGCCAGTAAGGTCGCTAGAAAATATTTCGTCGACGTTTTTCCATAGCTTCCTGCCACACCTATTACAATTGGCAGGGATTTCTTCAACTTGCTCTTAGCACTCCGCACATACGTCTTATTAATGGCGGATTGTACTGGGATAAGAGCCACATTAGACAAAATGATAAACACAGGGCATAGCTGAATCAGCATCAAACTGCTCAATAAAGTTAGCGCCGTGAATCGTGCAACGTCAGCAAGGTCGCCTGATAGGAAAATGTAGGTGCCAGCAAGTCCTAATGTCAATGCAGCAGTGATCAGTGCTACAGACAGTATCCTGACCGCTCTGGAAGTGTAAACAAGCGGTTTTTTAACTTCTTGCTCGTGCTTGTGGAAAAGCATAAGCCCACTCCCAACCATCCAAAGCCCTAACACAATATACATATGTGAGATAGAGGCAGCGTCTGACTTCCTTAGCATTAGATATATACCAAGTAGGCCGATGTTTAATAAGGCCAGCCTATAATCAAACATTCTGTCCAACGGCGCAAACCAGAGCCACTTAATCAATCTAGCGTTAGAGTAACTATCAAGCTGGAGCAAGTGGAGGGAACGAACACATCGCTTCCAAACCCAAATCGACGTTACAACTAAAGAAGCAAAGGCAAATGTAGCCAATAATATCTCGCTATTCATCTCTTTGAATCGAGCAGACTAGTAAAATTCTTTGACAGATTGCGTCAGCTTTTCAAGAACTGCTTAACCAGAAGCATAAATTTGTTATACTGATCTAAATATGCAAAATGACCCGCGTAATCAAAAACAACAAGTGAAGCATTAGGGATTAAACGGCTCATTACTTCACCAGAAGAAAGCGGGGTGTCTTTGTCGTCCTTTCCCCAGATCAATAGGGTAGGTAGCTTCACTTGGGGAAGGAGTTTAGTTAAATCTTCGTTTACTATTTTCACAAAAGTTGCTCGTAGCGGCCCTGCGCTGACATAGTCTTTCGAGCCAATTCTTTTATATATACTGTCACGAGCTACCCGCCCCAGTTTACCTAGATATCTTGCAAGAAGCTTACCTGTTTTTGCCAAAACCACCTTCAAGTAGTATTTAGGCGGACGAGACGGATTGACTCCTGCGCTGTTTACCAGAATCATTTTACTGAAACAGTCTGGATAAAGCGCGGCCATTTGTATTGCGACTTTTCCACCAAATGAATGACCTATTACACAAGGTTTTTCTAAACCCAAATACTCCATCACCTGTAACATGCACGAAGCATAGTCGCTAACTCCCCATGGCGAAAGGGGGGTATCACTTTCTCCGTGGCCCGGCAGGTCAACTGCAACAACTAGGTTGCTTTTTGCCAATTCGTCAAAAACAGGGCGCCAGCTCTCTACCGAGCCACCCCAACCGTGCAGGAGTAGTACAGGATTTCCCGCCTCTCCCGATAGAAGGTAGCGCACCATAACTTCTTTGGTTTGTACAAGGCCAAATTTAGGCTTTGCTACAGACAACATATGTAGTTTTGTCGACACTGGTATTATCAGCCTATGACTAGTGACAGTCGTGTAATTTTTTAGTTAGCGCTTAGATACACCGATCTTTTCTTTTCGAATTGAGGGCTAGGCAACAGATGCAGCTCCATAAAAGGCCTCTTTGTTCTTTACACTACCCCAAAATTGATTTCCCAAATCGTAGTGCCACCACTCTTCCCTGTAGTTGGTAAACCCTACATCTGTGAGCGTGTAGAAAAGTAACCTCCTGTTTTCTAAGCATTCCTGTTCTTCAACCGATAATATCTTATAGCTTTCTACCTTCTGTTCATAGAATCTCGTTTCTGCTTCAGGGCCAAAGAAGTCAAATTCCGTTCCCATACGAACGGCCTGCCCATTAGAATTGCATATTGTTAAATCGACTGCCCCACCGGTTAAATGTGGAGACGGGGCAGATGGACTTGTAGAAGGATAGCTAACGTACATCTTAGTTTGTTTTATCACACTTGCTTCACTCAGATTTGGGTTATTACTTTCAACAGTAGATCGATATTCATTAAAAAGTTCAGCTTGCAAAGCGACTGGCCGCCAGCCGTCATATACGAGAAAACAGTATCCATTGGGTAGGAGCTTGACAGCTTTTTCTAGTAATTTCAGCACTCCCTGTCGTAGATATATTGTCTGCGATGCCATCTTATAGCCATGATGGAAATATTGGGGATAGGTTTTGATCCGGTTTTGGGGAGCAGATGTTAACGATACAAGTGGCTCATCACATTCTTTGATTGGAATATTTTCAAATTCCCCAGGTCCCTTCAATATCGGCAAAGGCTTAAGCATGAATCTACTTGCAATCCCTCTTTTTAAGGACATGATTATTATGCTTTGCGGCTTTCTATGGCTAATCACTGCAATTACGTCTGCTCACTTTGTGTGCTCTTAGCCAGATAATTCTTCTCGAAGAAATCAATGTCTTCCGAGATGTCCCCCAAGCTTTCCATTGCCTCTTCCGTTAATAGCACTTCCGTTTTTACCTTTTTGTTAGTTGCTTTGGCATCTAGATAAAACTTGTGAAGATCTCGGATTATTTGGATTGGAAATACTTCGATATCACATATAACAACAGACCGTCCAGCGTTACGAAGCAGTAGCGAGCAAATGACCAGGTTTTGCTTGGCCCCGGCGGTTAGATCAACAACGACTATGTCTGCTGGCGAACTTATCTGTCCTTTGCGATTAATGACTTCGTCAACAGAAATATATGCTAATACCTCTGCCTCGGCTTGTAAGGAAACCTCGCTTTGGTTTTTAGTGATTAGTATTATTGGGATGCACTGGGGCTCCATTTTTTCTATCCCCCTCTGAAGACAATTTGTCGCCTCTCTGTCGGTGATGTTTTTATCTAAATCATTGAATACTCAATACATATCAGAGTATACCACACAGTTTCTATTGTAAATAGAGAGGTTTTCGATTTCTGGTGATCTCCGGGCCCTGAGTTGATTTACAATGCCAGGCATGGAAGTTCCGGATAAACCACTGAAAAAACGATGAGTTAACGTCCCCCAATTCCCTCTGCTGGAACGAGAAATGCGCCGACTACGGGCGCGCCAACGCTGGGAATCTGCGGGAAGTTCGACTTCACACGCAAGGGCCGCCAATGATGCGATTCTCAATATTACGGAACACGGCTCTACGAACCGCAGCCTGGAAAAGGTGAGATTAAAGGCGTTTAATCCTGATTTATACAGAAAACTCAAAAACTGTGAGAGCGATTGATTAGGGATGACATAATCAATTCTGCGACAGCTGAATTCGGGGGTCAATAATCAATCAAAGGTGTACTGAACAAATGGGAGGGCAACCGCGCTGTTTTGGAAGGTTGCTATGGCATTTTCGCAGTGAGACTATCTGGATTTGAACAGATGCCCCTAACCCCAGCAAATTGAGAGCATGGCTCGGAAAGAATTGAGCGGTCTGGAACTAATTTATGGCTCCAGTGATCAAGAGTGAAGGAAAAGGAGTTAGCTTGGCGGTCGAGATAGAATTTGCGTCCGATAAGAAGTGTTATGTTCTTACCCTCGGTTCGCTCACTCCGGTCGTAAGTTATTGAAAACACTGGATTGAGCTTTCAAAACTGGCTAAAACGCGCTCTCGCAACTTGCTGATCTACAACCGTTTGCAAGAGTGAGCGAACCGAGGGTTCTTACTTCGCGCCATTTGGCCATTACTGTCACGGCGGTCAGAGTTAGGTATAAGGCGGGGTGTGATACAGGAATGAGGTAAATGCGCTCTCTCTTCCTGCTAATATTGCCTTTTATCAGGTGATCGCTGCGCTAGGCTCCTTCCTCAGGCGTGGGGGCGTATGTTTGTTGCGCCGCTGTTCGCTCCGGTCGGATGTTCATGCAACAACGCGATTACAGATATTCGGGCCGCCTCTCCCTATTATGGACAGTGTGGCAGGACACGGGGTCCCGCCAGATGAAACCACGAATAGGAGAGACATATGTCACATCACGAATCAATTCACATCTTCATTAATAAGCGCAAGTTCGAGCTGGACAACCCGGTTCAGACGGGCGCAAGCCTCAAGCATCTTGCGGGCATCCCGCTCCAGGATGTTCTCTTTTTACAGTCCCGCGGTGACGATGAGGTCATCGCCAATGACGCCAAAGTTACGTTGAAGAACGGCGACCATCTTCATAGCCAGCCTCCCGCCGACTACGGCCTTGGACAGGCCGAGCTGGGGGAGGCGGGAATCGACTGCTCCCTTGCCACGATTCACGCACAACCTGGCGGATGGTCCTTCCTCGTAATCTCAGGCTACAAACTCCCCGAAGGTTTCGAGCCTCAAGCGGTCGATCTGCTCATCAAAGTGCCGCCAGCCTTCCCCGACGCGCAGCCGGACATGTTCTGGGTACACCCGGCCGTGAAGACAGCCTCCGGAACGCTCCCCCGCGCGACCTGCATCGAGAATCTGCTCGGCAAGGACTGGCAGCGTTTCTCATGGCACCTGAGCGCCGGAGCGTGGCAACCGGGCGTCAGCACGCTGCGGGATTTCATGCGCTGCATCGCTGGGCGTTTACTGCGTAAAGACTAGAGGAGACCATTATGAAGCTTCGCGTGTTAAAATCAGAATGGCGTCCGTTCATTGATACGCTGTGTGCGAGAACGGACGTTGAGTCAGCGGGCATCATCCTTGCCGAACGGCTTCACGGCGACAGCGTCTTGTTGGCGCGTCATCTCTCGGCGATCCCTGAGGCTGCATACGCTATCAGGCGGAGAGACCGCATCCGTATCGATCCAATCGCGCTCAATCGGATCGTGCGGCCAGCGCGCGACCAAGGGCTTTCAGTCTTGACAATACATACACACCCAGGGACGGATACACCGTGGTTCTCCGCTGCCGACGATGCGGGTGACTCTATCTTGATGCCGTCGTTATTCACGCAGATGCCCGGTCCTCATGGTTCGCTCGTCGTCGCCGGCAACGCCGGCGTTGTATGCGGTCGTGCTTGGACCTCAGCAGACAATGTGGTTCCAGTCACACTGCATGAAATCGGCAATACTCTTCGCGTCACGTCATCCGACGACGCCTGCGGCATTGAGCACTGGTTTGACCGGCAGCGCCTTGCTCTGGGTAATACAGGCCAGCATATCCTTCGCGGACTCCATGTCGCAGTAGTAGGGCTTGGCGGCACTGGCTCGGTGACCTTCGCTCAGCTTGTGCATCTGGGAGTCCGCCAGATTACAGTGATCGATGGCGATCGCATCGAGGACACCAATATCAGTCGCATCTTTGGTGCAACGGCCGCAGATGCCGGCGTGACTTTGAAGGTTGATGTCGCGGCCCGCTATGCCGCGGCCGCGGGACTCGATACCACGGTGAATATTATTCGCGGACATTTGGGACAGGACGTTGATCCAGAAGTTCTCGCCGGTTGTGACGTTGTATTTTCATGCGTCGATGCCCATCTGCCGCGCGCCCTTCTCAATCGTCTGTCCTACGAGAAGGGAGTGTTGCTCTTCGACATGGGCAGCGCCTTTCGAGTCTGCGAAGGCATCGATACGGTGGGATCAGGACGGGTCGTCGTGATCGGACCTGGCCGGCCTTGCTTAGCCTGCTGGGGACACATCGATGCGAACCGGATTCGAATTGAATCGCTCTCCACGGACGAACGCGACCAGCAAGCGGCAGAAGGGTATGTCAGCGGCGCCGATATTCCCCAGCCGAGCGTTGTGGCCTTCAATACCCTAATAGCCGGGGCCGCCGTCGTCGAATTCCTGCGCGTCGTTACTGAATTCTCAGGCGCTGAAGATCCGCCCTTGCGTCTGGGTTTCGACTTCACGACTGGAACTGTCCGGCGGAATCGCCTGGCTGGGACGCCCGGTTGCAGGATTTGCGGGCTTGCCCGTCACAAGCCCAACGGTTAGATTCAGGTACACAGATGCAGATACCTTTGGCATTCGCCGATCCAGTCGTCATAGAGGAAGTATCTCTTCCTTTGTGGCGTGAGCTATTCGATGCGCTTGGCTGGCCGGCATCACTCCTTGGCAAGAGCGAGTCCTTGACCTATGACGAGATCGTGTTGTCTTTCCAGCGCGACGTGTTGAGCGATGAGCTGCTGCAGGCAATCGAGACACTTCACGATCTGGGAACGCCTGAGGGAAGGGAAACCATCAGCGAAATGCTGGCCGACCGCCAAATTCCCTCCGGCACACTGCCCCAAGGCCTTGGCGAGCGCGAACTGGCCTTACGTCTGTTCCTCTCTCAACGCACTGATGGCGCGCTCGCGGAAGTATTCTCACGTGCACAAATCCAGATTCAGGAAGGAAACCACCGGCGTTTCAATGACTTCATCGGAAAAAAGCCGAAACACATTCGGGATCTGCCAAGCAAACGCCAGACGCTCGAACGCGCAATCCTCGAATATTGCCAGCAAGCGGACCTTGGCAATCATGTCCAGCTGCGCGATTTTGACGATGACGATGGCACCTGCCGTTTTCAGATCATGCGCAGCCATCACACAAGGACACCATTGGCGGTCATGGATGGATTCGCGTCGCGGGCAAAGATTCAGTACCGGCCCGTCCACGCAGACCTCGTGCGCTATGAACCCGCGCTCGGTCGCCTGCGGATCACCGCGCGCGCGTCATCAATCGTGCAGTTCTATCGAAAAGTATTCGGCCGTGTTCTCTTCGATGATGAGACATTCTTCGATGGCCCTCCCGTCTGCAGTCTGAGCGTACTTCAGAACCGCGGACGCGCGGCGCTTGCGAACCACGGCGTTTTTGGCGTTGGCCGTGTCTGGATGACGGAGTGCATCTGGGAGCGGGGGGACAGGGAGCGACTGAATTTTTATGCTGCTGATTGTTTTGATAGCATTGAAAGACTCAAACTTCCGCTAAGCGAGGGGCAGCTTCTTCAAGCCAAGTTCAAGATAGAGGTCATTGGGAAAAGCGCACGCCCTGTCACTGTCACGGTTCGCGTGCCGAGCCGGATCGAGGTGAGTCAGGTTAGTCATGAGAACTTGGTCAACGAGGTGCTGTCCGCTATCGGTATCCGCGATATACACGCGAGAGCTTCAGAGCACGATCTCTGGAACCTTTATCCGTGGCGTCAGCCTATCAGCACATGGCGGTATTGCTTCGGTGCGGACACCGATTCACTCGTGAAGAAAGGAGTCTTGGCAAAGACGCAGCTGGCGTACATAGAGCCAGCCGCGCACTCTGGAGCAGGTCGCATCCTTCAGGCAGAACAGATCTCACCTATAGAGTTCCTAGGTGTGAGCCTTACACCCGAAATCCCTTCACAATCCTTGAGCGCGACCGACCTCGACGGCCTTGAGCTCACGGTTCCAGCCTTTCAGAGCCATCTGCGCGAAGTCTTGAGTATTACGGGCAACGCGACTCCCTGGCCCGCGGACGGCTGGTTCTTGGACCTTGGCGTACTAAGCATTTGTGAGCACGAATTCCGCATCTCCTATGCCCTCCGGCAGCCACCCCGCGATGCTGCGGCGGACATCAAGAAACTCAGCGCCAGTACGACCCCGGTGCTTTTGTTACCGAAGGGCATCAAGGACTCGACGGGTATCACCGAGATCCTCCTCGACAAGGCACTTCCGGATTGTCAGCGTGTCGTCCGGGACATCATTGCCGCATCCAATCTCGTAGGGCAGGTTTCCGCGCTGCTAACAGCGCCCCGAAATGCGCGCCTAATCGTGGATGCTCGGCTCGGAAAAATCTGGTTCGACGGGATCGAGATTGCTGAACTGAAACCGGAAACACAGGCGTTCCGATTCGTCGAGATACTTGCAAAAAGCGCATCAACTCCTATCAACAAACACGATCTTGCTGAGCAACTTTCGCCAGGTCGCGAGGATGGTGACCAAGCCGCCAGATCGGCGAAAACGGCTGCCAATAAGCTCATCAAGGCGGCTTTGGAAACGAAGGGCCTTGGTTTCGAAGATCCGTTCAGATCGGAGAACGGCCGTTATCGGTTGACCGTCCCTGCTTGGCTAGTTGACTAATCTTTAGCTTCAATTCCCGAATCGATTTGCTGCAATGATGCAAATGGAGACATATGGACCTATACACTAAGAATGGAAGGCCCCTGCAAGTCTCAGGTAGCACGGTATACAGCCGGTCAGGTCAAGTGGTGGGGCGTATCAGGGGAAACAAGGTTTTTGGCGCAGATAGTCGCTATGTGGGGACCATCGTGAATGACCGCCTTGTTTACTGTTCCACTGACAGTGCTGGAATCGGTGCGCCATTCGTCGCTGCCAATCGTCCAGGCAGCGCCCGCGCCAATCGCGCAGGCGCTGCCATATTGGGCGACGAGCTGGATATTCCGGATTGAAGAATTCAGTACGCGCTGCCTGGCAGGGGGATCGACTCAACGATGCCTGGATTGATTTCTGGCGCGATCCGCAAGGTTATGCAGTACGGGAAAAATATCTGGTTGAGAGTTTACGAATGCGGTGCTCTATTTCCTGATTTTGAGCCGACCGGGGAATTACTGAGCACTGCATAAGTCGCTAAACCTGTTAGCGCATGGTAAAAGTGCGGGCATGGCGACAACGTATCCCCGCACACTTGATTGGAAAGAGCGGCGTCGGTGGCGTGCGCTGGAACTCAAACGCGACGGCTGGACGCACGAAGAAATCGCAGAAGCCTTGGCGGTGACAAAAGGCGCGGTTAGCCAATGGATGAAGCGGGTGCAGGAGCAGGGAGATGAAGGTCTCCACACTCGTCCGCGGCCAGGCGCGCCCCCAAAACTGATCATTGCGCAGAAGGAATTGATCCCGGAGTTTCTCTCGCACGGAGCCGAGTCATACGGCTTTCGTGGGGAAGTTTGGACTTGTGCGCGTGTCGCGAAAGTCATCGAGATCGAGTTTGAAGTTTCATACAACAAGGACCACGTGGGCCGCTTACTGAAAGAATTGGACTGGACGCCGCAAAAGCCTATCGAGCGCGCCTTACAACGCGATGAGAAAAAGATCGCGCAATGGCGCACCAAGGTTTGGCGAGAGTTGAAAAAAAAGCGCGTCGCGAAGGCCGCACGCTTGTCTTTATTGATGAATCTGGCTTCTACCTGCTTCCGGCTGTAGTCAAAACCTACGCGCCGCGTGGGCAGACACCGATCTTGCATCCTTTTCTGACGCGCGATCACTTGTCTGTGATGAGCGGGATTACGCCCCAAGGCCAACTTTATACTTTGAGGCGAACAGAACCGTTGACGAGCGCAGAGAGTGTGACGTTTCTCTTCCATTTGGGACGAATGATCGGCGGCAAATTGTTGGTCATCTGGGATGGTTCGCCGATTCACCGCAGTGCTTTCGTGAAAGAATTCTTGGCGGCTGGTGGAGCCGGGTTTGTTCATCTGGAGCAGTTTCCACCCTATGCGCCAGACCTGAATCCCGATGAGCAGGTCTGGCAGCATCTGAAATATGTGGAAATGAAAAATCTGTGCTGCAATGATTTGCATCATTTGTCTCTGGAACTCAACCTTGCCATCGACCGCTTGCGGAAGAAGCCTCAGTTGATCCAATCGTTCTTTGCTGGCGCTGGATTGGATCTCTGAGAGGTTTAGCAATTTATGCAGTGCTCAGTAGCCTCAAAAAATTTGACCCCAAAGACTGTTCTTATTGGGTCATATTACCCATTCAGCTTAAGTCATACCTAGCGCCTTCATCGCCGCAGTCAAAGGATCACTATAGAAGACCGGGTCTACTCGCTCCATAATGTCTGCCGACACATCCAGAAAGTGACGCTTGTTTTCAATCGGGATCAGCGCGCGGCGGGCGCCGTTGTCCATCGCCAGTTGCAGCGGCTCTGTGAGCGAACGAACGGCCTTGATATTGCCCTGGATGCTGAGATCTCCAAGGATAAGCAGGCCGGGCCGGGCCGATTGCTTCCTGATCGCCGAATAGATCGCGACCACCAAGCCGATTCCGGCGTCGCAGGGAACGCGGTTGGCGAGCAGGTCAATCGCCTCGATATGGAAATCCGTGTTGTCCACTGCCTGAGCGATTCCCATCTCGACCTTATGACCTTGAATGTAAGCGAAAGCCCGCTGAATAGATTCCTTCATCGTACCGTCAATGCCGCCCGCCACTCTGAGTTTGCCGGTCCCAGATGCGCACCCGACTTCCAGGCGATATAACCCTGCCCGCCCCTGATCATCCACTGCTCCGGCGTAGACTGATCCGGGGGCCAGTGGGTCGGTCGAAATCAAATCGCGCCCGCCCTCTTCAGGCACACCAACATATCGCTCTTCGCGAGTCTCCGCATCAATGTAAGAGAAAGATGTCTGCGAATACTCAAACGAACCGAGTTTCTTCAGTTGCTCTTTGACCCGCCGGCGTCCCTCAAGCGCCAGATCGAGCAACTCGGCCAATTCATCTTTTGTCATTTCGCCGTCGGGATGAATTAGTTTGACTAGCCCGGCGACGGTTTTACGAACGGCCTTGACGTCGCGCGCGTTAAGGTGTGAGCCAAACGAGAAATGCCGATCAATCACTTCGGTAAAATTATGCCGGCGAAGTTCCCGCAACGCTTCGGCCAGGTAATCAACTACAAATCCGTAATGATCCGTAAAATACTCGATCCGCATCTTCGGCACTTCCCAGCCTGGCAGGTAAAAGTGCAACCGATCAAGGAAAGCCATGTCTTCGCGGATCACCTCCGGCATCGGCGCGAAGAGGTGTGAAGAGCGCACCATGATCTCGACCGGTTGGTTCGTGTTCCCAAAAAGCGCAAGCGAAGCTGCCCCCGACAGCGCGTCTTTCCCACGCGCAAATGTGCCTGACTCGCAGTAGGTCTTGAGCGTGGTCACAACCTCCTTTGGCATCTTTTGCAGGTCGGCGACCTCATCAAACGCCACCGCGTCCCAGAGTCCGACCAGTCCTATCTTGCCCGACGCCATGTTGTAAAACAGGTTCGCAACTGTCGTCGGCCCGGTAAGCAGAATCGCATAGGGCGAGAGCTCCTGAAACGCATACGATTTGCCAGTCCCGCGCGGGCCAAGCTCGACGAGGTTGAAGTTCTGTTCGCAGAGAGGAATGAGGCGGGTAAGGAAAAGCAGCTTGAGTCGGCGGTCAAAATGGGATGGCTCCATACCGATGCTGCGGATGAGCAGGTCTATCCACTCATCACAGCTAAACTCGCGCCGGCCTCGACGATATTCTTCCAGGTCGAAGCTCGCCAGTTGTATCGGTTTCAGGCTGTCTATCCAGAAAGGGCTGCGTTTGCCGCGCGCCTCCTCGTCATATTCGTGCCGCAGCTCCACCTGCGCCCAAATCCCTCCCATCAACAGCCGGTCATATTGCCGAATGTAATGATCCGGAATGTGAACATGCTGGTGGCCGAAGCCGACGAACTCGGCCCAGTATTTATCATCGTCCGAAAGATACCGCACCTTTACTTTATCAATCAGCGTGTGCTTACCTTTTTCGCGGACGAAGGATTGCGCCTTGTTGGCTTCGTCCGGGCGTACGAAGTTGGTGGCAAGCATGGAGTTGACCACCTTGAAGCCCGCCTCAATCGCGACCGGGTCGTCGGTCGCGCAATACTTCCCTAGCAAATATTCCAGCACAAAGACCGGGACGTGAGCGCCGACTTTGACCTTCCGCACAAGGTCCTTGCGGACGACCTTACCGGCGAAAATCGTTGATGCTTTGCGATCAAGTTCCGGCATAACTCTTCCCCCTTCTAAATGCGATTAAATGGCAATCGCTATTTCGATCTTCTCCAGGCGAGCCAGCTCAAATCCGCTGGCCGCGTCAAGCAGGTAGACCGTGACGCTCTTTTGCTCCGTCTCTCCGGTGATTGCCAGCGTAATGGTGTTCGGTTCAATCGCCCGTGCGTCGGTTTCGGCCAGCTTTAGCTGCACATCGCCGGTTGCTTCCTCGAACCCGTACGAGGCGCTCACCGGAGTTGAAAGGCTTTCACCCCTGGCGCGGATTTCAACGCGCACTTTCGGCGGCGTCACTTCGAAAAGGTCGCTCGCCACGCCCTTGACCTGCACAGAGAAAAAGCGCGTGCTGATCTTCTGACTGCCTGGCGTCAGTTTCCATTCCATCTTAGAGAAGGGGCTTCCGCCGACCGCGCCGCCCTGCGATTTGGGTGTGACGACGATCACTGGGATCGCCAGTTCCTGCGGCGACAGACCACCGTGGAAATACGCGGTCCCCCCGCCTTTGACCTTGAAGCAGGCAAAGCCCCAGGGCGCGGCGATCTCCAATTCTCCGCCCAGAGCGAAATCGGAGAGGCGGGCGCGCAGATAGCCGTCATCGGCTCTGCCGCCCCGTCCGACCCAGACGCGCCGGTGCAAATCCGCCGTCTCTCCGCCGGGCGCGTCCAATTTCATATCGCTTTCGAGTTCGTCGCCAAACAGAAAACCGTGATCGGCGGCAATGGTAATCTTCTTCACGCCCAGATTTCCCAATACGCGCACTGCGCGTTGCAGTTCATAGAGCATGCCGTCCATCGCGCGCCGCGCGAGCGGGATGTTGTCGCGCTCTCCAAGGTCATCAATCTCCTGTGAAGTGATCAGAATTAAGTCCGCGCTTCTGATGCCTTCCTCGACTTTCCTCTTCGGGCTTGGCAGCAGGCTCTCAAGCTTCGTATCGTAGACTTTCCCTCCGGCTTTCGCCTTCAAAAAATTGACTCGGTCATCGCGGTCTCTAATCATTGCGCCATCGATCTCAAGCCCCAGCTTACCATCTCCGGCCGCTGCCACCTTCGCGCTTTCAGCGCCGGGCAGAAGCGCCGCCATCCCGATTTCGGTGATTGTCGGTACCGCGGCAACCGCCGCCGTAAGCTCCAGCTCAAGCTCTTTCGCCAAAGTTTCGGCCAGTTCGCGGCCCATCTCGAAGCGCAGCGCATCCACCCAAACATAGGCGGTCTTCCCCTCGGCGGCTTGCGGCTTGACCTTCCTCGCGAAAACTTCCGTCTGACGCAGGACGCTTCCCAGTTGAAACTTTCCCTCCCTATAACGGCTCAGGAAATGCTCCGCCAAAGCCCCGCCTATTTCCATATAGCGGATTCTGGCTTTGACTATAAGCTGTTGCAGTCCCTGATGGCGGTCGCCGGCGTCGAAATCAAAATTATGATAACGGCGCTCCATATGCCGGTGATGTGTGTCGAGCAAACACCAGGGGCGGTCGCCTTCGGTGTAGGCCGCGAAAAGATTGGCGGCGCTCGCGGCGCTGCTGGCCGGCGATTTCAACTCTCTTTCGATGCGGTCAGCCTCAACGAGCAGCCGCCCCGCAACTGCAATCAGCGCCCACTGGGCCTGCACGTCCGGTAAATTCTCCGACCAGAAACTCGACTGTCGCGACTGAGCCAGATCGATCAAATGGGGCATCTCGCCGGTTGCGGCTTGCAGGAGCTTGGCCTCGACACCGCGCTGCAAGCTCCGCTCCGTTTCCAGGAAGGTCTCCACATCGGTGATGCAGGATGGCTCGAAAGCTACACCGGCCAGGCCGAGTTCTTGTGCGACGCGCGTCGCACGCGCCACGTAGCTGTCGCGAAGATCGCGCCGCAACCGCCAGGCGCGAGCCAGCGTCGCACAGGTTTGCCGCATGGCTGGCCTTGACGCAACCTTGACCGTCCTTAATTGCGCGGGAATCTCGCCCTGAAGGCTGGCCAGCAAATCGGTTGCGAGGATATGCCGAGCCAGCCGCGCACGCATCTCCGCCGGCGATTCTGTCCCTGGCAGATCCACTTCAAACGCCGCGCCCAGCAGCATGGCCAGTTCAGCGCCGGCGCCCTTGCTCGCGATTTCAGCATCCAGGGCGGGGCGTCGCTCGCTGCTCAAAAACTCCAGCGCGACATCTGGCGGATTGCCGGTTCCGAAGATGAGCGAAACCACGCCCGTGGCGATTCCCTTTCCTTGATCGGCCAGCCGGTCCAGGTCGCCGAGAGTGTGATTGCCCGCTTCGACCTGCTTCTCAATCGCCGTCGCCGACTCTTCGCCGAGGAGCGGTTTAAGCGCGTTGCGGGCGACGATCGAGAGCCGCGTGTTGCGCGTAGGGGGTTGTTGGCCGGGTTTGATGACAACTCCCAATGTTTCAACTTCAATCAATGCCTTGTGCGTGTCGGGCTGGGCGAGCGGCACGTAAATCACCAGGCGTGGCGGCTCGTCCGCAGCCAACAGCGGCTCGATCTGGTGGCGGAGGGCAAAGAAACTGCCGTCGTAGCGCACGATGGACGTTTGCGGGATCTCCAATTCCGCGGCGAACGCTTGGTAATGTTTCTCCGGATCGAACCAGACCACGATCGAATGGTCGTCCACCTGCTTGGTGATCAGCCGCCGAAGATGTTCCGTGACGAGACCCATATTTTGTTACTCTTCATTAAAAGTCCGCCCATAAGTTTGAGCGCGGTGACGATGCGTAAATGTGGTCAATAATACTTTAGCTCGCGGAATCTGCGATCAACCGCGCGCATTTCTATAAATTTATAGGCGCGCCCATAAATTTATGGGCGCGCCCATAAATTTATGGGCGGAGCCGGTAATAAGCTGTCTTTCTGCTCCCCTGCAACTCCAATTTTCCCTGGGCCACAAGCCTGCTCAATAATCGTTTTGCCTGATCGGGAGTGAGCCGGCATAAGTCGGCGACATCGCGCCGGGTAATTTGCCCGTGCTTGCCGACGTATTGCAGCACCATCTGTTCCTGCTGAATCGGATCGAAGCCAGCCTGGCGCACGTAACCGGCGCTTTGTCCGAGCGTACGGTAGACCTTCGCGCTCAGCGTGTAGGTGCGTCCACGTTTGACTCCGTGAGCTTCTACAAGTCCCGTTTCCACTAGGCGCTCCAGCACCGCGCGCGCAACGGCCTCATCTTTCTGGATCGCCGAGGCCGCTTCGGCGACGCTCAACCGCCGCTCCTGTCTGATCTGCGATAACACGATCAATGAATCCAGCGGCACGGGCGCGCCGGTGCGTTGCTCTTCTTCCAGAATCATTCGCAGGAAGGGAATGTCAGGCTCCGCGCTGCTCAGCCGGACAATCACTGAGGTGCGGTCGCTGCGCGAATAATCAGGCGCGGGGCGACCGTAGCGCAGCAATCCTTCATAGATCAAATCCACGCCGCGCCCGGTGCGTTCCGACAAGCCGATCCGCTTGATCGCGTCCGCCAACGCCGGGTTGCGCGGGCGAGGTTCGACCACCAGCAGGTTTTCCAGCGTCACGCCCTCGACGAACCCGCCCGGATTGCTGATGATGAAACCGTCCGTTTCCCGCCGCGCATGCACCGCGCCGAGCCGCGTGTAATCGCGGTGCGCCAGCGCATTGACGAAAGCTTCGCGGAAGGCCCGCTCGTCGAAAGTCGGAATCGGCACGCGGAACAATCCGACCTGCACTTCGTCTTCTTCGAGCCGCGCCTTGAACTGCTCCATCACCCGCTCGAAGGTCTTAAGCAGCGGAGTGCGATAGAAATCATTGACCCGGACCTGCGTTCCTTCCAGCACCTGAAAGGCGACTTCGTGCGCCGGTATCAATTCGCGCAGGATCGATTCGCGGCCTAGCAAGAGCAGCCCCGTTGCGCTCGGCACAAGCTGCCCGCCGTCGCGCCGCACGAAACCCAGCGCGCCGTCCAGCTCTTCATCCGTCAGGGAGAGCAACGAGCGATCCCCACGATAGCGATCTACCATCTGCCGCAGCCGCTCGCGTTCCAGCGGGTCGAAGTCGGCGACCGAAGCGCCCGTGACCGGCAGCGCCGAATAATCAAGCATTCCAAAATCGGCCTGCCGGCCGGCAAATTCGTGCGGGTAAAAAGGCACGCATTCGGGCGTCCCGTCGGCCAACAAGCGGCGTCGCTGAAGCAGCCCATCCGACGTAGCCACCAGCCGCGAAGAGCGCGGAACCTCAATCCGGGCGATCGGGTAGCCATCTTCCTGAAGCGCCGCAACGCGTACGCTGAGCGGCGGGTTCGTCCGGTTGGCAATCATCGCGGCCAGCGTGGAAAGATTCCGATGATCCGCGTGTAGGCCGGTGATCGTGCCGTCATCCTCAACGCCCAGGTAAAGCTCGCCGCCGTCCGTGTTCGCCAGGCAGACCACTGCGGCGATCAATTCGCGGTCGGGCAACCGTTGCCGGTCGCTCTTGAACTCGACGGTCATGGACTCTTTTTCCGGGATCGTGCGCGGCATCACTTCACCAGTCCTTTCTCGCGCATTTGTTTGCCGATAGAGGACTATTCGTACTTGCCATCTTACAACTCTTTCCAGTATTTCTTCGCTTCTCGCGGTCGCGTAACCGCGTCCGGTCGCGACTACTGCGGAACTCACTAATCTCGTTTTTCAGGCGCGTCGTAAAGACCGTGGGCGATAGCATAAGATTTATTCGTCTTGCATTTCTCCAGAACGCGATCAGGCCAGTAGCGCCGAGCAGTCGCCGACCAGTCGTACTTTCCTGCCTGCAGTAGTCCCCAATACTTCTTCGGTTCAGCTTTCCACGACGGCAGAAGCTCATAGAGTGGCGCGAGATTGAGGATAACGCCGTCATCAATCTTCGGCGACCAGCCGACGGTTTCGCCGCGTTCATTTTTGAGTTGCAGCACCGCCTGAATGTGTTGATTGAAATTCTCCAGATCGTTGCGCGCGTCTTCCAGTCTTTCCAGTTTTTGTTCGAGTTGTTTGCGCTCGCGGCCCGCAGCAGCAGTCACCGCTTCGCGCGTGCTTTTGATCTGATCAGTAAGATGATTGAGTTTGCCGCCGACATAGCGCGTCCCTTGCACCAGCGGCAGCGTGTCCGGGGTGACTCGCTCGTGAAAGAGCAAAAGACTGTAACTCTTGCGCGGCGATTGCAGCAGCCAGTAGATAGGCCGCTTGCGATATTGCTGGACGTGGAATTTGAAGAAATCACGTTCGAGGTAGCGGCGCAGTCGCACCGTGGCGGGTTCGCCTGTTTCGCCAATTACGGCATTGATGATTTCACCTGTTGCCGCTTCGCCCAGCATCAGTTCGAGCGCCTGTTCGACCTTGCGCGCCAAATCGTCTTCGTGATGTTCGTCAAACGTGGCGATGCCGTCGTGATCGGCGAGGCGGCGCAACGCAGCGGCTACTTCGGGATCAAATCGCCCACGTCCCAAAGCGCCGTCAATGCCAGGCTGAAAGCGATTCAGCACGACGCCGACAGCGTAGGAAATCCAGCGGCGGGCAAGTGCGAAGGTCAATTGCGAATCGTCAGCAGACAAGGAGTCGGGTTCAGCACCGTCAGTGTCATCTTCACCTTCGTCCGAAGCCTCGTCTTCCTCGGAAGACTGTTCGCCAATTGTTGACAATTCGCTCTCGATAGCCTGGCGGTCTTCATCACTGATGCCGTAAAGCCGATAGACCTCTTCATCAAGCTCGCGTTCAATGGCAGCAAGACGCGCGCGACGTTCGAGCAATGTGTTTGGCGTTTCCGCCAACGCTTCTCGCCAGGCGGGAATAATAAAATCAAAGGTGGTTTCGTCTTCTTCGCTGTCGGCTTTGGCTAAGACAATGGCTTGCTCGACAAGTTCACGCAACGTGCTGCTTGATGATTTAGGAATTGGCAATCGCGAAAGATCGCCAACCTGGAAGCTAACGGTTGGATTGATGAGGTTAAGAATATAGTGGGCGAATGAAGAGTTCAGGAGGCCTAACACCAATGGAAGATCGTCTGGAAATGCTGATGAGCCTTTAACGTCGAAGATAAAACCGCCAGGTGAAAGTCTGGCGCTGAAACGCCCACTTGTAAGATCAGTCCACGTCACCCCACGCTGGAAGTAGAAATCTGTGTTCTGTGGACGCGATGCAATTTTGCCTGTCTCTATACCAAGATTCTGTATTTCCGCACCATCCCTATCCCAGTTGACAACGAATTCTTGATTTCCAAACCAACGACGAAAGTTGCCCCCTTTCATATAAGGAATCCAACGCTTGCCAGAAGCTTGCGTTGCCCCGCGGTCAAGGAACCCGAAGCCAATGCACTTTGTCCCCACTTCCCACCAGAAGCGCAAAAAGCGAAAGTTGTCGGCTGTCGCTAACCCCTGTCGTGGCTGGGCACTGTCAGCCAATTTAGGCAGCGTTTGAAATAGCTGGCGCAGGGTCGGCGTGATCCAATAAACCCATGGCGCGCCGGGTATCGCCACAAAATCCCCCTGCCGATAGGGATAGACTGCTGCATCATCTTCGCCCCTCTGCAACGCCTTCACTGCTCGCTCAAAACGCCGCTGCTTGGCTTCCGCATCCGGTTCTTTAACAAGGCGAAAGTAGGTGCCGACCGCCTCGTTCCGATTTACTTCGCTCGCTTCACGCCGCAACACGTAGAGCGTCGTGTTGACCTTTTCGCCCGTCACCTCGGCAAAGGCGCGGGGCCCCGTGTGGGCCATCGTCTCAATCGCCACGCGCTCACTCAGCCATTTGCGCAATGCCTCGTAGGAGGAAATGAACATGAAGGATTGTTGCGTAATCAAACCCATCCGCCCTTCGTCGGCGAGCAGTTCGGCGCAACGTTGAATGAAGGCGGCATACAAGTCACGTTTGGCGGCGGGGAATTTATCCTTCAGATACTCGCTCATCACCGCGTTCATATTGCGGCTTGTCATGTAAGGTGGATTCGCCAACACCACGGTATAGCGATTGCCCAAAACTTCGAGCAGCCGTAAGCCCTTCGTCGTCTCGCCCACAAAGAAAGACTGATCACGCCCTTCCGCCGCCTGCTGCTGCGCGAAGAGATCCAAAGCCTGATTGATTTGCACCTCGATCATCTCCCAGAACTCTTCGCGTCCAGCTTCGCTCTCGAATTGTTCCGCCGACCAGCCGAACAAATCCGGCGTGCGCCCCTCACGCTCGTAACGCTTGCGCTCCTGTTCAACCAGTTCGCGAATCTCTACGTCCAGTCGCAGTAGGGAGCCGAGTTGATCGGCATAGCGCAGTCGCTCGTTGAGCGCAGTCAGAATGCGGTTATAAATCGGGCGCTCGATTCCGGCAGTGGCCAGAAAGTCTTTGAGCCTGCTACCGTTGAGCATATGGATGTCGGCACAGGCAAGACGGCTTTCGACGAGTTGTGTCTTGGGGTTTAGTGTTTTGGCTTTGAGATACAAGGTCAAAGCTGAGAGTTGGACAGCGCGCAAATCAATGTCAATCCCGTAAAGGTTATGGCGAACGATGGCCTCTGGAATCTCTTCTTCTTTTTCGACTGAGGCTAATGCCGACCACCCTTCCTGTCCGGCGCGCGCCAATTCCTCGCGGTACATTTCAACCAGCAGGTCAAACGCGACCAGACCGAAGTGCATTGTGCCGCAGGCGGGATCGAGCACTCGAATTTCACATGCGCGTTTGAGGCCGGTGGCAGTTTGCGCCTCTCGCGGCACAAGGTATTCAAGCTTTTCCGCCAGAGTGGAATCGGGATGCATCTCCATCCACAACCGCCCCAGCGTGTTTTCAACGAGAAATTTGACAATCCAGCGTGGCGTGAAGATCTGTGTCGCGGCTGGCAAGTCCTCGCGGCGAATCTTCTGCTTCTGGCGATAAAGCCGGTCAAAGACTTCAGCCTTCTCTTCTTCATTGAAGAACTGGTATATCCAGCCAATCGTCTCCTCGTTGCCCACTGCCCACGCTTCCTGCAAAGCTGGTTGATTCAACAATCCCAGCAGTTGCCGCAAAGCGCGTGGACGAGGAAACAAATGGCTGGCGAGGTTGTCCGGGTCAAAGAGTACTTTCAACTCCTTCGCCAGTTGTCCCGTCTGCCAAAGCAGAAAATGACGATAAGCCTGGTCGCGTGGCCCTTCGCCAAAAGCGTCCTGCGGCATATCACCCGCTTCATAAAGCGCCAGGTCGGCGGCGTGCGCCTCTTCTACCAAATAAAACTTGAAAGCGCCGGAATCGTGATAGCGATCAATTGTGCCGCGCAACAGCTTACGTGCTTCGAGCATCTTGAACGCTACCAGCCGGTTGAGATGCGTAAACGCGACTTCTTTAGTCAGCTTCGCCACCGCCTCAGCGCCTTTCAATCCGGCGGCGGCTTCATCGCTGAAGAACTTTTCCAGCCGCTCGCGTGTCTGCCGCACGGCGTTCATTGCCTGCACAACTGGCAGCCTGTCTATCGGCTCGAAACGTCCATCAACAGAGAGCCCGTAAATCCCCTCCAACTGCTCGCGTATTTCCGCTATCAGCAGATGCCGCGCTTCCAAAGTCATTTCGTGAATCGGTGAATTATCCATCAAACCTCAAGCTTCAAATTAGTTCGTTGATGTGGTGGCAGATGCAGGAAGCATTGCTCGCAATTCCCTGATTCGCGCCTCCACCAGTTCGTCCAGTGCGAAGCAAACGTTTTCGATCGTATCAACAGACTGTTTCGACCATGCATAGCCGATTTCCTGCAGATTGCCATCAGGTTGTTTTTGCGAACGGTCGGCGCGGTGCACGATGTCGTTGCGGCGGCTGACGGTATCATCAATCTGTTTCCTGATACTTTCGACGTTTTGCCCTAAGCGTTGGGAAATCTGCGTCCACGCGTCGTCAATCGAAAGCAATGTCGCCACAGTGTAAATCCCCTTGCTGCCACTCAAATATTTGAAGCTCAGGTAGCTGAGGAGCTTATTTGCAATAAACTGTGGAGCATCTTCCTCGTTTATTAGTCTGAGCGTTTCTGCCAAAGAAAACGTCATCCCCTCGAATGTCTTCTGCACGTCCTTATCAGAAGGAAAAAAGGCCCGTCCTCTGACGGCAATGACTGTTGGCAAATTCTCCCTGAGCACAGAGGGCAGGTAAGTTTCCAGCGCTGTGCAAGCTGTCACTACGGATTGGCGCAGAAGATTGCAGAGAGATGCTTTCTTCAGCGAAGAGCGTGTAATTTGCGCACTTTCGCGAATCAGGCCGATGAAGATGCTGTTGTGAATCAGCATCAGTTCTTCGTCCGCGCGGGCGCTCAGCAATCCGCGCAGGGAGTTGATCAGATCGTGTTGGGTATAGACCTCATCGTTTTCCAGCAATCTGTATACGCGCAGCAGCAGATCGGCTGGGCGGATGTTATCCTCAAACTGTTGACGGGGACTGAGCATGCGACTACTCCAGAATAATTTTGGCGCCTTCGGCAATCAGCTTCAGCAGGTGGTCCCGTAGCCGCTCCACTGCCTCGTTGACTGACTGTTCAGAATCGAGAGCCTCGGAAAAGAACTCTGCAAGATTGACGTGTGCGATGCGCGTATGCTCGGTTTCGGATAGCGTCGTGAGCTTTCGCACTTGGGCAAGAGCCTGCGCTTTCAGGCCTGATAGAGCCGCGATATCCGATTCCATCTCGCCAATGGAAGCCTTGCAGTTTTGGCACTCGGTCGCGCCCTCCTGCCAATCCAGCTTGTCACAGGCGCGCGCGGCTAGCGGGGCGAGGATTGTGCGGGACGTGTCCTCAGACAAAGTTTCCAACTGGCCCCATTCGGCGCGGCCTTTAATCTCTTCGACAGCCTGTGCGAAGGCGGCAGTCCGACGCTCGTGCAGTTCTGTGTAAAAAGCTCGGTAAGCCACGCCGATCTGTTGCGACAGCTTTGAGATATTCACAAGCTCTTCAAAGAAGGCTGGCGACGTGAGGAGTGATTGCAGCTTTTCTGCCTCCGTTTGCAGGTCGGCGTGCAGCCCCCGCGCTTCGAGCAGCGGCCACATTCGGCTCGCTGCCATGCGGGCCTGCCGCATGGCGGCCAATCCCTGGCTGCTGACGGCCTCGCGGATGCGCCGAACGCGGTCGCGCGTCTCTTTGAACGTCTTTCCTTCCCCGGCCAGAATCCGCACACAATCGTCCGATCCGGCCGCCTGAACACCGGTCAGCGTCTGGCGGTACTCTTCCAGCATCTCGCCGACAGGCAGATTATTGGCCTGGACGGTTGCGGCGACTGGCAGCAGCAGTTTCAACTCATCGTCTGCGACCTTTTTGAAGACGGCGGCGATCGCGCTCTCTTCGATCTCCACCTCTTCACCCGTCAATTCTTCCAGATGTCGCACCGCCGAGGTGAGCGTCTTGAGATCAATGGATTCACGTGGGGCGAAGGACGCGGCTCTGAATGCGGGAATGGCCGTAAAGGGGGCGCGGCTGTTTGGATCTTGATAATTTCGGAAACGTCGGCCCTGATGCGTGACCTCGATGCTGCCGGCGCGCAGCAGCACTGCCATCACCAGTCGCACCATATCCGGCTCCCACCCATATCCGATGCCGTGAAAATGATCCACCAGGCTCTTGCCCGTGACCTTATTGCCATAGGAATGTTCGCGCCGGATGTAGTCCAGAATCTCTTTTGCGACTGGCGCTGACGGATTGGGCACGTATTTCGCGCCCTCTTTGATGACGAGTTCGAGACCCTTCTCGCCGTCGTAAAAGACTGGTGAGAGCGCATTGAGGTTGGCAGCCTTGAGAATTTCGTCAACCTCTTTACCGGTGAGGGGGCGGAATCCCATCTCCAGTTTCGGGTACAGATCGGGAAAGGCGAAATCAAACAACTTCTTGAAAATCTCGCCCGCATTGTTGCCCAACGCCGCGGCGTCCTTTTGCACGCCGCGAAACAGCCCCTGCCCCTTTTCCAGCCCGTCCAACATCTTCTCTCGCAGGCGCGCTTGCAACCGATTGGCCTCGTGCTTCTCGGCGGAGAGCGACGCCGCCTCTTCGCTCGTGATGCGGTTTTGGGCGCGAAGCTGTTCGTACTTGGTGTTCATCTGGCGCGAGGCATAGAGCCTGGCCTGCAGGTCGTCTATCTCCGACGTAAGAGCGAAGACCCAGTAAACATCGTTGCGGCGCGCTCCTTCGCGGCTCTCACCGCGCGCCTCTTCCAACCGGACCGGGAAAGATTCAGCCGCGTCAGCTATCCAGATTGAAAGCGGTACATCGCCTCCTGCCCCGACGGGCACGCCGTCCACGCTGATGCCGACAGTGAAAGTACGAAGATTACGATAGCGGTAATTTCTGAGCTGCGGCTCTTCGAAAATCTCACGCAGCGTCTCGCGCGTAATCTCGTTGCGGTCCTTCGGCCGCGGCTCGATCGCGCGCCGCTCGGTGTCCCAGTTTTTCTCCTGAGCCGTTTGCAGCTTCCAGCCTTCTTCGGTATTGCGGACGAACTGGGCGGCTTCGAGCAGCTTCAGGGCCTCCTGCACCTGGGTGAGCGGCGCCGGCTGTCCCACTCGCTCCACCAGACAGGCAGCGATGTTGGCTTCGGTGCGCGGAATTCCCGAGACAAATTCCAGCAGGCAGATGGCCTTGGCAACCCGGGCGGCCATTACTCCGGCCTGCCCGTCACTCTCAAAACGATGGCTCACGTCGCTGACGTCCTTCTGCTTTTCGGACGAAAGATTTCCCTCGACCAGCTCGAAGATTTTATCCAGCGTCACCAATGTTCCAACCGCCCTATCGGCCAACGCTGTGCGGTGTGAGACCAACATCTCGTACGCCTGTTTAATGATCGTGCGGTTGCTGCCGCCAAGGTGGCGCGGCGCTCCGGGCTGGAGGCGAATGCCGGACATGATGTCAATGGACATCTCGATGTAATGCGGCAGATAGGGATAGAACTGGATGAAATCTTCTTCCGTAACCTCGCTCTTGCGCGTTGTCCGTTCCAGCCGGCAGGCCGCGTTAAGCTGCCCTTGCGAGTTGTTGAAGAGAGTACGCAGCGACTTCTCGGCGTCGGGTGTTTTCGCCAGCACTCGCCTTGTGGCAACTTCGCGAATGTCAGCCGGGGCGAGGTCAATACGGTGTTTGAATCGGTCCTGGAGTTTCGCCAGTTCAACGCGCTTGGAATCAATTGCGGCGACGACTTCGTCAATCTTCTCCTGCGAAGTGACCACTACCCACACCGGGGCCACGGCTTTTTTGGCCTTGAGCCGGTTCTTGCTCTCTTTGCCGAGCTGCTCGACGACGGCGCGCAGATCTTCGATCTTATCGGCGCTCCGCGCGACGTACTGCCCCACTTCGTCAATGATGAAGACCAAAGCTCTGCCCGGCCGCCGGCGCGCAGTCAGCTCAAACGTTCGCTCCACGAACCTGCCAACTGTAATGTCTGCGCTTTTATCGCGCAGGGAATGAGACCAAGAATCCGGCGTGGCATACGTTGATGGATCGAGCGTGTGCAGAATGGCGCTCGCCCTGGAGATTTTCTGCGCCCCTTTCCGCACCATCGTCCACTCGCCGTATTTCATCTCTCGACATAGTTCAACGAACCTCTCGAGTTTTCCTTCCGCCTCCAGTTCGATTTCGAGTTCGGCGATATCATAGTCCTGCGCATAGCCGAGTTCGCGCAGCAGCACTGTGTACATAATTTCCGCGATGCGCTCGGTCGCCTTCTTCACCGCGCGATCCACCGAAACATCGAACATCACGACTTCGGTCGGGATGCGGGCGTTGATGAACTCCACGAGTTCACTGATCTGCCGATCGTCTACCTGATTATTGAAAAGGTCGCTCGCGCGGTGACCGAGCACCTCACGATTGGCGAGCACATAGCCGAGAATTTTGGCGAAAGAAGATTTGCCGGAGCCGAAGAAACCGGAGATCCATACGCCCACACCTTCATGTGGGTCGGAAGGCGCCTCGGCGATGGCGCGGAGGAGATCGCGGTATTGTTCCTTGATTCTATCGGTAGCGACGTACTCTGTAATCTCAGAATAGACCGATTGGGCGTCGGCCTGGTCAACTTTGATGATCTCCTCGATCTTCTGCGTCAGGTCACGCGCGAGGAGTTCTCGAATTATTGTCATGGGTGCCCTCTTTGGCTTAACCGTAAATTTTCACCCGGTAGTTTCCCAGCGCCTCCCGATCCTTGAGCGCCATAAATCGCAGTCCGGTTGTGCCTTCAAGTGTGCCCGGGTAAAACAGAATTGTCGGGACGAGTGTCCGCCCCTGCATCTCATCCAGCAGCTTCGACATGTGGTAGATCGCTGGGGCCATTGCAGAAGCGCGCATAAGAAAAGCGATGTGCTTTTCCGGATCAAGACGGCACAGGCGTCCGGTGAGCGCGTCGGGCAGGGCCCGCCAATCTTCCGCGTCAGATAGGTAGGTAGTTATTTGTTCCTGTGCCGACTCGAATCCGCGTTGCCTCTCCAAATCGACAACCGCTTCCATGCCTTCGGACGATTCAATTACCTCCCACAGCAATTCGGCCAGCGAGATCAGATGCACTTCCTTGCCGCAATCGTTTAGCCGAGTGGCGAGTAATCGGGCCTGGCGCCGCAGCTCCCACTCATCTCCCGGGTCATAACGCAAGATGGCGAAGGGGAGATCGTTGTAAACACTGATTCGCTGAGGCACGGCTTTGAGATCTCGTTCAAGAAAGTCAATACGGTCTTTGAGCGATAACACGGGCATACTCCTCAAGTGACTCTGCAGGAAATGAAATGCGAATGACGGGGCCGGCGGCATGGTATTCCAGTAAACGGCGCTGATGAGCCTCTAAAAACAAGCGTTCGACTGTTTGTGGGGCAAGGAAAAACAGCCGCCAATCAGGATCGTGAAGTAACCGCTCTCCGGAAGGCTGCCTCTTCCGCAAATAGAAGGCGACCCAGGCAAATGATTCTACTGGTACATAAGGCGAGGTCAAATGCTTCTTTACAGCGCCTTGCAAGAGGCCGAAATCTCTAAGTGTGGAGAGTAGTCCCTGCGCGACTCGAATTATTGTCCCCTCCGACCATTGCCCTGTCGTCTTTCCCTCCCTTACCCATTGGGCAAGGACTGCTTGCACATCTTCAATGTCGAGATCGTTTCTTCCCTGCTGATGGCGTGCGGCCAGGAATTCAGTCACGAAATCATGCAGCAACCAGTCTGATTGAGCAGCGTGAAAATAAAGAACGCTGTCCAGGGATTTCGCCGGAAGATGCCCTTTGACTAGCGCGATCAGCGCCCTGGTAAGCTGTGTGTCTGCCAGATAACGCTGTCGAAAAATGGCAAGAATATCTTCAACCCTTGAGCGCGATGTTTTCCCAAAAAGATTGTCCCGTCTAAAGCGTTCCAGATTCTCAGCGACTGAATGCGGCTCACTCCAATGCGTGAAGAGAGTTTTCGTATCCGCCAGAAGCGCCCCGGCTTTGATAATCTTGCTGGTATAGATCATTGTTTGAGATGGATTCATCCGATGCCTAAGCTCTATTTTGTGGTGAATGTTCTCTGTTCTGATTCCCTTCCCTTCCTTCACAAGCCACCATTGTAAGACCTTTTCCGTACCGGACAGCGAAAAACGCGTGGCGACATCAAGCACCTGCCCGTTGGAATCAATCGATTGCTTGCCGAGACTGCTCGATCAAATGATCGCCGATATCACACTTCTGACAAACATCTGACCCCTGGACCGACTCGCAAATCTGGTTGCGTGGCTGGCAACGGGTGGCTTGTTGTTATCGGCCTGACAAGCGTCTGATAACAAATATCCCTCCAACTTCACCAGCCCCGCTTGCCACCAGAAGCACGAATTGTCGCGAACAACAAGCCTTCGGTCCAATCCACAGAAAAACCTAGACACTCTACCGTTATCAGACGCAGGTCAATACAACCAATCCGTGCGAAATCACATAATGAATCTCGCGGATAATCACGCGCATTTATATCTTTTGATTCGCCCGTGGTTGTGCGTAGATCGCAGTCCCATCTGTTCCTACAAACTTTGATCAAAACCTGTCGGCAGCACCTGGTCGGCACTCTGCCCGGCGCAGCAGACCTTCGCGATCGAAGCGCATTCGCGACCTTGCGCTTCGATCGGCTTTGGCTCAACCAGTCGCCACCAACACATGGAAATGCTGCTGCAACCTGATCTCGATCCGCGCGACTTCCCTTCCCTTCCCTTTTCTGCTGTGCCAATGATTCTCCAGGCTAGTTCCCTTCACTACTGATTCCTCAACATTCCTCAAAGATAAAACAAGCTTAGACGAGGAATCTGATGTTGCTCACGCAATCTGGCTGTGACAGACCGTCGCAAGGTTTCGCTGAATACTTCTGGCTCCATTCCGGCCTTGTACCTCTGCAACTCACTACCTGCAGATTTCAGCATTGTCTCTAGGTCCTCTGGATCAGTTGATTGCCATAACGCCTCCGTAATCCTGTCCTCAGCGGCTGTCAATTTGTTTTCGATATCTTCCAGCAAACATTCACCACCTGCTGTAATGCGGTCGCGAAGATCGCCGAGTTCCCTCTCGGCGGTGCTGCAAGCGTCATAGAGCGCAGGCCTTTCCGAAGCAATGATGTTCGCCGCTGCTCGCTGCAAACATTCAATGGCCTCCGCGAGCATATCAGCAATTCTTTCAGCCTCCGTCTGCGTCTGCGCGGTCGCCTCGTTTGCCTTGTGGGCCAGCATGGCCAGGTATTTTTCAGGCAACGGCCATTTCTCTCTGATTGACTGGACGAGGAACGCAGCTGGGTTGTCGGGCTTCGCCTTACGATACGGGTACGCTTCCACCTGTTTACGCGCTTCGTCAGCGTTTTCCTCGACTAGCCGATGGGCGATCTTCTCGATCAGGCCATATTCACTGATCATCTTCAGGATCAGCGCCTCTGCCTTACTATCGGGCAGCGGCACGGGCGCTGAATCCACTTGTTCGTCTTCGACGGAGATCAATCCCCTCCTGCCTGAAAGCAATGACTTGACGCGATTGATCGAACGCCTGGCGCCGGCGCCGGGAAAATATCGAATGATGACATCGTCGCCTTCGCCCGTTTCGAAGTATTCGACCTTGCGCAGGTAGCCGCTCTTCAAATGGTCTTTCGTGATTTTCTCCATCTGCATTTTGATACGCCGCAGTCCGGTCTGGGCTTCGAGCGTGTGGTGGCGCGATACATACCAGGAATAACGGACATCAAAATATCCGCGGCTATTCGGGTGCGAAACTGCTCCAAAGACCGAGCCGGCGGTCAGCTCGTACCAGCGCCGCGACGATGGAGAGACTGATCGCGCGTAGACCTGGTCCAGCGGGCGGTACTGGACGTTCTGCTGGAGATCGGCCTCGAGCGCGACGCGGATCGAGATCACATCGTTGAGATCGTAGTCATAGGCCAGTTCCCCGCTCTGCAATTCGGCTTCGCTTACCTGGTACTCGCCGATGCTGTAAAACAATATGCGCGGACCCCGGCCTCTTACGCGCCGGAAATTCTCTCCCTCCGGCTTTGGTCGCGGGAGTGGCAACCAGAGGTCGAACTCGACGGTCGCGCCGGCGATCTGGCTGAGCGCCCTGGTGAGTACTCTCGCATTCGCGCCGCTGATCGTCCAGCCGAGTACTCGCAGGCAATGGCGGACTCCGCCGAGCGGAATGAGCAAGCCGTGCTTGAGCGGTTGGCTGGCGTGCAGGAGCGGTTGGATGATCGTCAGCCAGATTTCCCAGGCGGCCTCGCCTGGCAGGCCGTCGCTGTTCGGTTTGACCTTCCACGTAAATCGCCTCCCCTCGTCGTCGGCACCGCTCCACTCGATGTTCCGCTTGAGGTGGGCAGGCCTCCGGCTGAGGCAGAAGAACGGGTACTCGTTCACCCCTGCTGGAGATAATGTCACCTGCGTCTCGGTGAGCGTTTGGAACAGCGGCAGCGACATCAGTTGCTCTCCCCCTTCAGGAAAGAGCAACAACAATCCTGCTTGCGGATGCGCGCCGACTGTTGTTGTTATTTGCTTTTTTATACAGCATGTTTATTAATTTATAGACACCAAAAAATGGTTTGAAAATCAATGACTTAGCCTGTGTCATGCTCCCTGTTACTACACGGTTTGCTCCCTGTTGCTACACGCCCTTGCTCCCTGTTACTACACGCCTTTGTTCCCTGTTACTACACGCCTGCTGCTCCCTGTTACTACACGCCCAGGAAATGGAGAAAACGGATATGTGGGCAGGCCTGGACGAGGTGAGAGCGTTGCAAGGCTGGAGATCGGGCAATCGCCAATGCGTGTTTGGAATCTCTGCGCGGACTGTTTGGATGAAAACTGTGTGGATGATAAATGACGGAGAAATGTTCATTGCACCCCCGCTTTCGACGGATACTCCTTGACAGCAGGGTGCGGCGGGGTAGAATACGCCTGCAACCTGCAATAATTATCCCGTGCGCAGCACTGCCAATGCTTCGCGGGAACCAGTCAGGTTAATTGGTTTCGGCCTGAGACGACGTGAGTTTCGCGGCTACATCGTCTCAGGCCATCAATTTTTTAGGGCACTTCCCTTCCCTTTTTCTATTACTTTTCAGCTCTCCTTTCACGCGCAACACGCTGTTGCTCGTTCACTCTTGTTGAAACAGCTTGTTCAATTTGTCGAGTTCTTCCCTGCTCTGCCAGGTGAAGACCAACTTGCCGGAATCGGCGGTCCCGCTGGCTTTGCACGCCACGCCGAAATATTGGACGGCGGATTGCTCCAGTTTGCTCGCCTCTTCCGAAACGATCTTGCGTGAGGGCGCGCCGTTGTTGCTCCGGCCCTCGATCACCTGCTTGAGGGCCTGCGCCAGTTCCGCTTCGCTCTCCCATGCCCTGCCGAGAAAGCGATTGAAGAGCAAATGAGTTGTGAAATGATCCGGGCTCCCGCGGATCACGGCTTTCGCCTTCTCCGGGAATCGAGCCAGCCGTAAGAAACCCTGCACTGTTCGTTTCTTCCTCTCGAATTTCTCCGAAAGCATCTGCGTCGACCAACCCGCGTCAATCAATTCCTGGTAAGCTTCGGCCTTGTCGAGCGGGTGCATCTCAGTCCGGAAGAGGTTTTCCGCCAGTCCCAGGAAGATGCGATCGGCAGGGTCGCCGGCCCGGACAATCAGCGACGGAATCATCTCGATCCCGGCCTTCTGAGCCGCGAGCACCCGGCGCTGGCCGAAAACCACGATCAGCCGGTAGCCGCCCTTTTCATCCTCGTGAAGTTCGACGGCGATATTTTGCCTGACACCGTTCTGGCGGATGTCTTCGACCAAGACCTCAAACTCTTCTGTGCCGGTGTCGAGAATCGTTCGGACGTTCTTCTCGATGACGAGCCGCTTGACGGGAACCGAGACGACCTTGCCCAGATTCCTTCTGAGCGCCTGGAGCGCCGCGTCCTCCGCCGGCGCTCTCGCCGCCGGCGGCTTCACCGCCACGCTGAGGTCTTTCCCCTCAGACGCGATCTTGTTCAATACATCTGCTGCCTTCTGTCTCTTTGACATTCTCTTTCCTGCTACGGCGCCGCCGGGTTTCAGGCCCGGTATAACGCGTTATACCGGATTGCCGGCCGTTACCTCTTCACCTGTCTTTGCGAAGACTATCTCCTCCATCTCTTCCAGTTCTGGGCCCAGAATCTCTGTGTCAGGGATCGCCGGGCGTCCCGTCCGCTTGCCTTTGATGATCGTCATCAGTTCCCCGCCGAGAGCGATATACGCCTGGCTGATCGGCAGGCTGCCGCGGAATTCAAGCAGCGACTTCTGGTCGCGCGAAGCCGCCGAAACGGACCTAGACGCCGGGATCATGTTGGCGAAGACCCGGACACGCGCCTTCTTTCCCACTCTCCTGATCTCTTCCGCGAACTCCCTGTGCGTCGAGCTGTTGGAGTCATACTTGGTGATCAGGATGCCGAGCAGAGACAATCGCTGGTTGGAGGCCTCGCGCACGTCGCTGATCGTTTCTATCAGGTCGAAGAGACCCCGCGCAGAATCCGGCTCGGCGAAGAGCGGAATCAAGTAGTAGTGCGAGACCGCGAGCGAGGACTTGAGCAGGCAATCCACCGACCCGTGGGTGTCAATCAGCACGAATTCGAACTCGTCGAGTTTGTCCGTCTCGAAGACCTTCTTAAGTAACTTGTCCTGCCAGTGGCCGCTCCCCAGCTCGCTGATCACCTGGCGAAGCTTCGGGGTCCCGGCCAGCAGGCTCACCCCTTCGATGTTCGTGGGAACGATGTAGTCGTCGCATGGGGCCTTGTCGAGCATCGCCTGGCCGAGCATCTTCGATCCGAGATCGCCACGCTCGACCCCAAGCAATGTAGTGGCGTTTCCCTGCGGGTCGTTATCTACAACCAGCACCGAGCGCCCCATGCTGGCGAAGACCGCCGCAAGGTTTACCACCGTCGTAGTCTTCCCGACGCCCCCTTTTTCGTTCGCGATTGTAATGATACTAGGCATTTATCACTCCCCGGGAAGTATCCCTTCAAACATCGTATTTTCTGATTTATGGCACATTTCAAAAGTTATTACTTATCGGAAGAAGCTACCATGACATTAGCTAAAGTCAAGAAGAAATAGACAGATAAGTGAAAAGCCAAAATCCGTAAAGTGGTATAACGCGTTATACCGGTCCAGTTAGGTATAACGCGTTATACCGATCCACAGCGGGAGTTCGAGATTCAGCACATGAAGTCCGAGTTGGGCAGACTTAGAGCGATCTCGCTGGATCGAAAAGGAGGAGAAAAGCATGGAGCAAAGAGTCACGCCAATGATCCATGTGCCGGACGTCCGGGCGGCGGTCGACTGGTACGAATCAATCGGATTTCTGGTAATCAACACCGGCGATGACGACGGTGAGATGGTTTGGGCGGAACTGTCCTATGGTGATGGCAGGATCATGTTCAGCGCGGGCGGACAGCCGAGCGCCCATGACCGCCGCGAGGTCGATCTGTACATCCACACGGAGAACATCGATGAACTCTTCCAGCGCCTGAAGGACCGGGTTGAAATCCGGGAAGGGCTTCACAACACCTTCTATGGGATGAGGGAATTCATCATCCGTGACCTCAACGGGTTCTGGATTACCTTCGGTGAACCCGCCGGCGGGGGGTAGCCCGGTGATGTGAGTGGCGGCATTCTCAACGCACCTTGAATCTGGTTTCCGATCCGTATCGCGACTTCCAATGCCTCAATCGATCCGGCACCCCGATATCGGAGAACGCTTTTTCCTTCGCCTTGGCAGGGAAGGGGATAGCCACATGCACAAGTCGCTTTCGAGATTATCTAAACGGGAAAAGAATCAGATGGAAAATTTCCGGATCGTTTTCTCCTTCTGCTTGCGCCTCCACTGGATTGCATGAATCACTTCCATCAATCCGTCGGCCCGCTCGACCAGCGTATCCAGCGTCGCATCGTCGATCTCGTCAGGTTGAATGTCGCGCAGGGCAAAAAAGAAGTCTTTCATTTGCTCGTAGAAGAGGTGACGCCGGTCTCTTGGATCGACTCTCAGCAGATCGTCAATCCTCTCGACCGCCTCGGTCATCTTCTCGCTCGTCACCAGGGTCAGTTCGCCCAGTGCCTCACGCACTCGCTCGCGCAGCGCGGTCTGGGATCCTCCGGAGCGGATATGGTTGCTGATAATCTCATCTCTTACCGCCCGCGCCTCGCGCTGCTTTACGCCCAGGCGGTCGGCGGTGAGCCGCGCGACCTGCGCCGCCTCCAGCCGGCTCAAGTCGCGGCGATCGAGCGCCGTGATCACATCATCCGGCCAATCGAGGATCGGCAGGTAGTGGCCGGCGAATGTCTGTATCGAGATTCGGTCGCCAGTTTCGCGCTCCAGAATCGCTTTCAGATGACGGCTGGCGTCCTGGAGCAGGTCACGGTCGAAACCAGAAGGCCTGCCGCGTTTTGTGTCGGTAGTAGGGTAGGTCTCCATGTGGCGGACGGCAAGCAGCAATTTCCGCAGCTTCCGGTCATTGAAGGCCGATAGGGCAGGGCATCGTTCTCTCAACTCGGCGAGAATCATACGGACGGCCGCTGGACTGGCCAGATTATCATTTTGTCGCTGCCGTCGGCGCATGCAAAACCCCACCCGGAAGATGCCGAATTTATGTGTTCCACGCCATCTTTTGAAGCGGCGGTAAAAATTCCGAAGCCTGTCATTTAACCCCAAATTTGCTCTTGCAAATGAGCGTGGAACGAATTATATGCTTCGCAAGCACAAAATTGCAAAAATCTGAAAATGAGGTTACACGAAGGGATCATTTCTGTAACCTTAATCTAATTGAAAAGTTTACTGCGATAATTTGTGTAGCATATATTTGTGTAGTAAACTGTTGGAGCAATGGCAGATCACTCCCAAACAGCCCATATAGAAGGATACGGCGAGACTCTCGGCGTCAAGCTCCTGCGCGAACTGGCCGGGCGGGGCTCCTTCATCTTCACGACCGAAGACGCAAAGGCCGCCGCCGCGGATCTCGCCATCCCCGAGACCTATCTCCCGCAGCTTCTTTCGAAGCTGGCGGCGGGCGGGTGGCTGTTGCGTTTACGTCGAGGCCTCTACGCCGGAATGGGAAGGTTGCCCGGCGAAGTCGAGGTCCACCCTTTTGCGGTCGCCGTGAATCTGGTCTCTCCTTCCGCCATCAGCCACTGGTCGGCACTCCATCATCACGGGTTGACCGAGCAGGTCCCGCGCCAGGTGACGGCGAGCACGCCGAAGAAGGTCGTCACTCCGAGTATGCGCGCCCCTTCCGTTCATTCCCAATCTCGACAAAGGGGAGAGGGTCCATCCGGGCGAGAATCCGGGCGGCATACCTGGGAGATCAATGGAGTCGAGTACGAATATTACACGGTCGGCCCGGATCGCTTCTTCGGGATCGAAGAAGTCTGGGTGGATGAACATTTCCGGGTCCCCATCTATGACAAGGAGCGGAGCCTGCTCGACGGCTTCGCCGCGCCGCGGCTCTTCGGCAGTTTGAGTGAGCCGCTGGGCATCCTCGAAGAGCACGCCGGCGATCTCGACCTCGAAAAGCTCGTGCGATACGCGTTGCGCTACGGCAAGGCGTCGGTCGCCAAGCGTTTGGGGTGGGCGCTCGACCGGACGGGCGCGCCACGCCGCGTGACGGCGCCGCTCGCCAGGCTTCCGATGGACGGGGTGAGAGTGCTCGACCCGACGCGCCCGCGCGGGGGGAGATACAATGAGCGCTGGATGGTGCAGGAGAACCTGATCGCGGGAGGCGTGCGATGAAGCCTCTACGGGCGAGATTGCGCAAGGCGGCCCTCCGGATGCGGGTTTCTCAGATGGTCGTCGAGAAGGACTATGCGCTCAGCTACCTGCTCGCCGGGATCGCCGCGACTCCTGAGTTGAGCGAGACGCTGATCTTCAAGGGCGGGACGGCGCTCAAAAAACTCTACTTCGGCGACTACCGTTTCTCCGAGGACCTGGACTTCTCGGCGGTGGGTGCACCGCGCGAGCAGGCGCTGGAAGAGGCGATCCGCGAGGCCGTGCGGGAGGCGACGCAATTGCTCTCCGCCCACGGCCCCTTTCAGATCGAAACGGAGCGCTACACGGAGCGCGCCCCGCATCCCGGCGGCCAGGACGCCTTCGTCGCAAGGGTGAAATTCCCGTGGTATCCGAGTCCGTTGTGCCGGATCAAGGTTGAGATCACACACGACGAGCCGGTCTTGCTCGAAGCGGAGCCGCGCGCGCTCATTCACGGTTATGATGAGACGATGGCGGCGAGCTTGCGCTGCTACCCGCTCGCCGAGATCGTCGCCGAGAAGATGCGCGCGCTGCTTCAGACACAACAGAGGCTGATGGCGCGCGGATGGAACCGCCCGCGAGCGCGCGACTACTATGACCTGTGGCGAATCCTGCGCGACTTCGGACCGACACTCGAGGGTGTCGAGTTGAGCGATCTGCTCAGGCGCAAGAGCGCTCATCGCGGCGTGTCATACGGCTCTCTTGGCGATTTCTTCACGGCCGAGCTGGAGGCGGAGGCGCGCCGGAACTGGGAGGGCAACCTGAGACCGTTCGTGCCCGAGCTGCCGGCGTGTGAAGATGTACTGGCCGAGTTGAAGCGGCTTCTACCGAATTTCTTTCCCGGATTGATTGATCAAAAATAGCGCTTCAAAAAATGGATGCCGACCGCACTCAAATATCAATAATCTCCGCTCATGGCGAATTCCGGGCCGTGCTCAGCAATGCGCTGCGGCTCTGGGCCGAAGCGGTCACTGCGTCTTCCACCGAACAGCGGCGGGACATCCTGCAATACAAACAGAAGGTAGTTGACGCATTCTTCGCCTTCGCGGCCAAACACCCGGCGGCCATCTCGCCGGTGGATGTCGAAGCCTGGCGTAAACACCTCGAAGCCTGCGGGCTAAAGCCGACCACGATCTACACGCGCGTCTGTTTCCTCTCCTCCTTCTTCCAATGGGCGATGCGCGAGCCGGCTCTCAACGAGTACATCAAAACTAATCCCGTGCGCCTGGCGATGCCGAAAGCTCCAAAGGCTTACCAGACCGAAAGCGTCAGGGCATGGACCGACGACGAGCTGCAGGCTATCGTCGAGGTCGTACGGAAGAAAGCGGAGGGAGGCGACCTGGTCGGTAAGCGCGACTACGCGCTGCTGCTGTTCTACCTGGTGACGGGAATGCGCCGGCAGGAAGTCATCGGCCTGCGCGGTGGCGACATCAAACTCAAGCGCGAGTCCATCGTCATTACAGGCAAGGTGAAAGGCGGCGATTACGTCGGCAGGGAAGTGAACGACTCGATGTTGAAAGAAGCCCTGGTTGACTATCTTTCGGCTGCCGGCAGAATTAGCGAGTTCAAGACTGGAGGACCGTTATGGACGCGGCATGACCATGCAGGAAGTCCGGGAGCGGCGCTCACATCGCATGCCTTCGTCAAGAACCTGAAGCGGTACGCGCATGAGGCGGGGGTTGGCGATGTTCATTTGCATCAGACCCGACACAGTTTCGCGCGCATCGTGGCCGAGGAGACCGGCTCAATGACCGAGACGCAGGATGCGCTCGGTCACCGCAATGTGGCGACCACTCGCGTCTACGTCCAACGGATCGCGATCAAGAAGGATCGGTACAGCGCCCACGTCGTGCGGCGGCTCCGCAATTCGTAACTGACTGCGGCAACTCGTGTACTCAGCTTACCTGTTCTTCGGCCCACTGATAAAACCTCTCGGCCTTGACCATCAGGCGCTTTGCCGCCGCTTGTGTGAAGACCTCTCCCGAATACTCGTACTCGAACTTCGCCTGCACGACCGAGGCGAATGCGCGCGAGACCTGCGCCGGGACCTTTCGAACAACCTCCTGCAATAATTTCTGGGCGTCCGCGTGGTGCTCGCTCGACGAGCGAACCTCAGCAGCATTGATGGTCACGGCGTCGTTGGCGCTGATGACGGCGTGGATCAGGCAGATGCCGATGGCGTTTCCGTACTCTTCGTCGCCGAGCGCAACGAGCGCCCGCGCACTCTCCATCAAATGAGTGGCCACCTGCCAATAGTCCTTGGCCCTGTGTCGGGCGACCCGCCGGCGCGGGGACGCTGCACTCATGCGCTCCTCCGCCGAGTTGACTTGGGTTGGGTAAGCATTTTGCGTATCTGTTTGAAATCCTCGCCGGCAACGGGAGTCCAATCTTGTTCGGCATTCTCGATCAGGTCATGCATTCCACCATTGGCCCTCGTTAAGCGACGGCGTTCGAAAATCACTGGCTGGAGAGGCAATCCATACCGGTCGGCAAATTCAGGGAGCTTGTCGGAGAGCAAAGCGCTGACGCGCTCGCGTTGCTTCGCCGTCTCGACGATCACGAGCAGGTCGATATCCGATTCAGTCCCTGCCTCCCCGCGGGCGAATGAGCCGAACAAGCCGGCGGTTACAACCACTCCATCTAGTAGTGGTCGCAGCTCGCGGGCAATCGTCTTCACCATGCCCCGCTCCGCTTCAAACAGCGCGCGCAGCCCGTGCTGAACGATATGATGCTTGAAATTTAAACGATACCGGTGCTCGACCGATCCGCGCTCCACCTCGACGATTCCGAGCCGCTCCAGGTCGGCCAGGGCGTTTTGGATGGCGAGCAGTCCCATCCCCGCGCGTTTTGCCACAGTGCTCCCCGAAAGCCCGACCTTGGAGTTAAAGAGAACCCGTAGCGCCGCGACCTTACTCTTTGCGCCGAGAATGTGATCCAACAGATGAGACGAACGTTCCGTCATAATCAGAATTTAGGGGCTACTAAAAAATTAGTCAAGCTGCTAGTTCTATACAAGCTGATGCCCGCCTGCATTCTGTGTCAAGTTGGTCTATTGAAGATCGTCGGATCGAGTGAATGCGGTTTAGATTATGGCCTTTTCTGAATCCGGCTCTAAAGCAGGGTAGGGTAGTTTCCTTTCGGTTTACTTCAGTTTGTATTTGCTCGCAAGAAGGTCAATCGCTTCCCGAATGAGGGCAGACTTGTCCGTGCGCTCCCCGGTAGCTCGCCGTACCTCGAGCTTGATCTCCTCAAGAATCGTGTCCTGATCTTCGCGGATGTAATACGAAACCTTGATGAGTTTCTCCGAGGAGCTATTGTCCTCCGAGGAACGAGTTCTTTTTTTACTGGGCAACTTGTTGAACCCCCATTCCTGATTCCTTTTCTATGTCCTTCAATGATGGATCAAATCAAGATTATTTGCGGGATGAGATTGTAGCGTTTTGCAGGCTTACTGCTAAGGGGTTCTGATGGTTTAACTCTTTACTGGTTTACTGGTATAATGGCAAGCCTCTAAGTTAGAAGAGGCATGTAAAGCACTAAAACCGCTTTGCAGGCCAGCTCGCTTTTGCCCGCAGTGTTGTCATCAGAAGCACAACCAGGAGACATCAATAATGAGACCTCTGGAAAATTATACCCGTGAAATGAAGGCGGTCATTCACGAAGCGAATACGAAAAAAGGGTTCATCGGCGGCGGCACGATGGCTTGGGCGATGATGATCGTGGGCGTCGTCGTCACCGGCACGATGACCTATTCCCTGACCCACAAAGGAATGCAATCGAGCGCGCTCTGGAAAGAGTGGGTCGATTTTGCGGCCGTGCTTCCCGTCACGTTGCTGGAAGGCTCGGCGCTGGCGCTCGTCTACGGGCGTCATCACTGGTTTCGTTCGAGCGAGCAACGCGGTATTGCCAACATCGCCTCCTGGGTGATCTGGATTTTGCTCGCCGCCACCTCGGTCACGCACTTCGCCTTCGGCTCGACCTCGAACGAAACGATGCAATGGCTGATGAGCGTTTATGCGTCTTACCTGTTGCCGCTGGCCATCGTCGGTGTGCCGATGTTGTGGAAGAAGCTCTACGATGCGGCGCCGGAGAGCGCGATGCGCGTGGCCGTGCTGGAGGCTGAGGCGGACCTGCGCTCGCAGTTGGTCGAGGTGCAGCGCGAGCAAAACTCGTTGATGGTGGGAGCGTACCGCGAAAGTATGGACACGCCGCGCGTCTCGGCGGCGCGCCGTGCCCTCTTTGAGCAAGCCAGCATCGAGCATGCCAAGGAGATCGTTGGCTTCATCGAAGGCGCGGAAGCTCACACGGAGAGCGCAAAGCCAGAAGAGCGGGAGAAGCCGCGGGCGGTCTGGCGCGGCAATCAGATAGTGGACGGTCGCGATGGAGACAGACTCCCAAACTGATCGCGCCGGTGAGTCCGGGTGCCCCTCTGCCGTCATTTGCCAGGCCACTGCCGGTGACGGTGAATGGTTCACCGGCGCGATTGCGACCGTCTCAGACCGAATCGGCGAGAGACGATGCCAGCAGTTTCGGCGGCCGTACGATGACAGATCAGCCCGGCGTCGATTCCGAAGAATCAAGTGACGGCCCTGTTTTGGCAAAAGATCGTCCGTCAGTACTAAAAGCCAGTGAAACTTTTAGTACTGAAGATAGCTCGCAATTTAGGATCATCAAGAATGCCCCGTTTAGTACTAAAAAATCCCCGCAAGTGCCAGCGCAGCAAGAGCTTATCAATAGCGATCCGAAAAGCTGGAAGCGCCTGAAAGGGAAGCCGCCGATCCCTGAAAAACACGTCCTGAACCCGTCGGGAAAGCGGCAGGTCGGGCGGCGGATCCGGACTGGATACGAGATCCTGCGGCGTGTGCCTTGCCGCGATTGCGGGAAAGAGTCGAGATTGGTTGCGGGCTATATCAGCGCGACGCAAATCTTGGGATTGGAGCGTGAAGGTTATGAAATCAAAGTCGGAATCATCAAAAACATCCTCCGCAAAAAAGCCGGCGGGATCGATCGAAGACTTCTCAATTTACGATGTCCCCGGTGCGAATCTCGACGCCAGGGAAGTAGCGTACAGGCTGTTGAAGCTTCCTGACGAAGAGGCGCAATCAATCGGCCGGGAGATTATCGATCTGCTCTCCAAATGCATCCGGGCGATGGGAAGAGAAGATGTCGGGTTAGTACTAAAAGCCGGCGCCGGAGAACAGGTCGCGGACGCCCGATCGCTCATCGGCGAGGGTGAAAGCGTGGCTGTCTAAGAATTTAGGCACAGTCTGGGGACTCATCCAATCGAACTCTAATCCTCGTAGATAGGACTGAGGTATTAGCAAGATCGATGCAATCCGCGAATAAAAACGGACTGCTGGCTGTTCTCCCCCCAGCCATCTATCAGCGATTAGCCCCAGGTCTGAAACGAGTCCGCCTGGACGCAGGCGATATTCTTTATGACGCTGGCGACGCGGTCGATTATGCCTGGTTTGTCACCAGCGGGATCGTCTCGCTGCTGTCTATCACGGAAGAGGGCGACACCGTCGAGGCCGCAATGATCGGGCGCGAGGGAGTGATCGGCTTTCCCGGAATTGCGAGAAGAAATGGGACAGTATTCCGGGCCCAGGTACAGGTTGCGGGTGAAGCGTTGCGGATCAAAGCGAAAACTCTGCGAGCAATGATCAAGCATGGATGCGAGTTTTATGAACTGCTGCTCGACTACACGCACGCTCTGAACGAACAGATCGCTCAGGTGGTCGTCTGCAATCAGTTTCATGCGAAAGAGCAGCGGCTGGCGAGATGGCTGCTGCTCGCGAACGATCGGACACGATACGACGCTTTTACTCTCACGCACGAAACCGTCGCGCAAATACTCGGCATGTCGCGCAGCGGCGTCAGCTCAGCGGCAGGCGCGCTGCAAACGAAAGGACTGATCCGTTACGCCCGTGGCCGGATCACCATCCTCGACCGCAAAGGACTCGAAAGCGCCTGTTGCGAGTGCTATCGCATCATCAGCCAGACAATCAGTTCCTACCTTCCTTCCGAACCTATGTCAGAAACTGACAGAGTCAATATCTGACAGACAGTTCTTTAAACTTAGGCTAGGCTCACACTACAAGCGAGCATTAGATTCAAAAATTAACGATATGAACGAACGCGCTAAAGCCCACCCTGCGCGTCGAGGTTTCACCACGTCTATCATCATATATCCCCCACGTGTGGCTGTTTCACTCATCGCAGTAAAGGAGGAGACAGTTCAATGGTGCCAAACCATCATCAGTCAAAAGGGGATATGCGCCCGGTCACGGTGCGCCCACTGGCCAGGCTGGCGCGGAGCGCGAGTGTTGAGAGTGTCCTGGGCGATCTCGCCGAGATTGCGGCAGGGAAGGGAATCGACCTGCACAGCATCCGGGTCGTGCGCGCTGGGCTGGACCGGGAGTTCAGATCCAAGGAACCCGCGATCGCCACTGAAAGGGTGAGCGAATTGGAGATCGGAGTCGAGGGTGGACAAACGCGACTCGTCTTGCAGCTCCGCGGCTCGCCTGACGACGCGGTCAAGTTTGAGATCGAAGACGCCGCTCACCTCGCCGCGCACCGCATCGAGTTGCTGGCCGAAAGAAGATTGCGTCCTGAGAGAGCAGGGAAGGGAAGGGAATTGTCGCCGGTCATCGAAGGACTGATCGGCGATTCCGAACCGATGCGGCGGATCAAAGACGCGATCATAACTGCGGCCCGATGCAGTTCGACGGTCCTCATCAGCGGCGAATCGGGAACGGGCAAGGAGATCGCCGCGCGCGCAATTCATCATCTGAGCGATCGCGCGAAAGAGCCTTTCATCCCGGTCAACTGCGGCGCATTCGTCGAATCACTGCTCGAATCGGAACTCTTCGGATACGCGAAGGGCGCCTTCACCGGCGCAACGGTAAATCGCAAGGGACTGTTCGAAGCCGCGAACAGAGGGACGATCTTTCTCGATGAGATCGGCGAGACCACGCAAGGCCTGCAGGTGCGGTTGCTGCGAGTCTTGCAGGAACGCAAAGTCCGGCCCGTCGGCGCGCACGATGAGCGAGATGTCGATGTGCGAGTGATTGCCGCGACCAATCGCGATCTCAGCCGGGAGGTCAGCGAGAAACGATTCCGTCATGATCTCTACTATCGGTTGCACGTGCTGCCGCTCCGGATGCCCCCGCTCAGACAACACCAGGCGGACATCCCGCTTCTCATACGCCATTTCCTTGACCTCCTCGGGCAGCGACTGAGCTTCACGACACGGCCGGAGATCGAAGAAGACGCGGTACGAATGCTTTGTCGTTACCACTGGCCCGGCAACGTGAGGGAGCTTGAGACGATGTTGGAGCGGTTGGCGGCCTGTGCCGGCGAGGGCGGTGTCATCACCGTTGGGCAAGTGCAAGCCGAAACTTTTCTTACGCAGAAAGACGCATCGGGCGACATCGAGTATGTGGCCGTGCTTCGCGCTGGCGAGTCGCTCGATGAGCATTTCAAGCGGCAAGAGCTGGCGCTCTACAAGATCGTGCGTGATAGCGTCGGTGGAAATCATTCGCGGGCAGCTCGCCGGCTAGGGGTTGAACGCACGGCCCTTTATCATCGGTTGGAGCGGGCGCGGCAGCAAATATTTGGGGGGAATTGAAGGGTAATGTCTATTTATGAAAAACCTCTCTCATCAGGTTACTTGGAAATAACCCACCGTTCTGGCTCTTCCTCGTACTGTCCCCAAGACTTGTCACCTCCATTGAATCCGCACCTCTTGCAAAAGCGACTGGAGTGATAGGTCATATAATCTGGATGTCCTCCCGATAGGTAAGTTGAGTAACCCCATACATGCTCACCTAAGCCTCTCTCTACTTTTTGACAATGAATACATTTCCGATTTCCACAAAGATCAAGGGTTTGATCAGGGTATGACCATTTATGCACTCCAAAAATACAAAAGGCCATAGAAAACCTCGTATGATTTTTGATGCTAAACGCAGAAGCAGACAAATGCGACAGTGAAAGCAAAATTTAAGCGATGAAGGACACAACAACCAATCAATCCTTAAACGCTTGACGAAGATCAATAATGCGGATAATTGGGAGTGAACTTTATCTAGCTTTTTGCGTACCTGAAATTCTATAATTCCTGCTGCTATGAAGAGTTTCATCGGGCGGCGGCCGCCGGGCTGGAGCAAACGACCGGATCAACCAGTGATTATCGTTGCCGGCGAGGAAGAGAAGACCATCAGGGAACACCTGTACGCCTTTTCCGACCTCTGGCGCAAAGTCCGTCGGCGCGCCGATCAAATTCTTAACCGCGATCCCTGGGCTATCCGCGTCGACATCTGCAACGCCAAAGGCGAGGTCCTGCGCACGGTGAATCGTGAACCACGCGTAGAAATAGAAACGGGAAGCAAGGAAGCGCGATCCGACCGTGAACAAAAGATTGCTGTGGAAAAGACCGTGTCGCCGGAGCCGTTGAAGAAGACCGTTGCGACATCCGAATCGAAGAAGCGCGGTCGCCCGCCCGGCAAGCGCAGCAATCCGGGCTACACTCAGATTACAGCCTACGTCCGGACTCGAACCATCAACGACGTAAAGGTCAAACTGATTAAGCAGGGCTCCAAGCAAGACGCGAGCGAGCTGATCGAGGAGCTGCTGTCGGCTTGGCTTCAGAAAGACTGATCTCGACTTCGCAAAGGAAAGTTATGGACGACACGACTCAAGACAACCTGACCGTCCCGGCTGACTTTCGCTTGCTGCCGGCGCCGATGCCGCCGATGCTCCCCAGTGTTGTGGGTGTCAGCAGCGATAAGCGTTTCTTCAGCCTTTCGTATGAAGGCTCGAAGCCCTTCTGGTCGGACGGGCGCGCCGGCGCGACCTTCTCGTATTATGCCGCCTACGAGCCTTTTGTAGATCACCTGGCCGTGGCGATCAACCTCTTCGATGTCAGTCTCGGCCACGACGACGAGCCGCCGACGCACGCACTGTTGGTTGATCGAGCGAATGCGGCTGTTTACGTCGGTGAGTATGGCGCGGTCTCTCGCTTTCTGCGCCGGCAGCATCCGCCGCGGCGGCCACCGACGCCGGAAGAGATTGAAGAAGCGAACAAGCAACTGGATGAGCTTGAAAAGCTGAACCTCGACCAGCTCCGCGAGATGGGGATGTTCGAGTTTGTGTTCGGACCGAAGCCTGAAATGCAAGACCGGTGCGCCGAAATGGTAGCCTGGCTCGACCAGTACATCACCGAGGAGCTGATCCGGTCCTACGTCGCCGCGGCCGAGGCGGGCCGGTTCGAGGCGTTCCATTATCTCAACCGATTGAAACAGCGAATCGAGTACAGCCGGAAAATCAACAGCTCATCGCGCATGACGCACTGACGGCTCTTGCGGTTGTCTTATGTAACCGAATGGGGTATATTCCTGTGTGTGGTTACATAAGATTTGCGACGACGGAGCAGGGCAGGGAAGAGCAATGACTTTGAGAGATGTGAAATTGATGGCGGCGCAGCTCGGGACCGACGACCTCCGGAAGCTTGATCAGTGGATCCACGACAGGCTGGATAGGCTCACGCAAGTGGGGCGCGTCGAAAAGAAGTCTCGTCGTGAAGTGATAGATGTGGTGAAGAAAGGAAGCTGGACCTATCAGCTCGAAGCTGTGCGTTGCGGAAAAGAAGGGTGCCATTGCAACGATGGGCAAGGCCACGGCCCGTACTGGTACGGCTACCGCAAAGAGGGCGGTCGCACCATCTCGAAATACATCGGCAAGAATTTGAAGAAAGCGACCACGTGAGCTTGGCAATTCCGGTGCAGTTACCGCGTTCCTGTAAATGGAGATACTTCTTTGCCAGCATCCCGCAGCCGCTTCACGTACTCTTCCACGTCGTAGCGTAATTCATCGCTGTCGCCGCCGATCGTAACACGCCTGGCTTTGTCCTTCGCCTTCGCGTCGGCGATCACGTAGCCGACGCTCTCGCCCGGATGAACGGGGATGCCGGCGTCGCGAAGCTTGCGGGCGGCGAGCGCCGCGCGCGTCTCCACGGTGTAGTCTTCGATGTCGCGGCTCAAGACCTGCTCGACGATGAGCCACTTGATATCCACCTCTCCGCGTTCAAGCTCTGCGATCCGCAGCTCCAGAAGTTCGAGCGCCGCTCTCTGCCTCTCGCGGAGATCGTCGAGCGTCCGGGCCTCAGCTAAAATCGCGAGCATCTCTTCCTGAACCTCCTTGACGTAAAGCGGCGTGTCCCGCCGGCGGTGCGCGAGGCCGCGCGTCTTCAGCGCGCCGTCACTAAAAACGCCGAAGTAACGATTCGGCACGGGACGGCCCTCTTTCACCTTTGATGACAGAAAGACGATCCAACGATAGACGCCTTCAAGAGACATCTCGACCTGCGTCTCGGCGGTGATCGCGCCGCAGAGCGCCCGAAGTTCCTCCTCCGTCGTTCCTGCCTTTGAAATCCACAGGCTGTCGGTCAACGCGTGCAGCATCCGAAATCCGCGCTCCTCGGCGATGTCTTTGGCGGAGAGTAGCGTCTCCCTGCCGAAAGCTGTGACTGCCTCGTGCGCTTCGATGCGGCCGAATTTCGCGTTTCGGAAGCCCATGTACCCGAAACAACTTACGAGCATCCACTTGATCGCCGTGCGCCTGGCGTCGTAAACCGCGCGCGCCCGTTCGTCTCCGGCGCCCCGCATCAACTCTTTCAGTTGCCGCCGGCGCTCGACCAGCGGGGCGAGGGTGAGCGGGATCAGGCCGCGCCGCTTCGTGCAGATGTTGTATTCCGCTTCGGGGACGACCTGGTTATCGCAACAAGAGCAGAGCACCGTTTCCGGCGAGATGTTGCGCGTCACCATCAGGCTCGGATACATACTCGCATAATCGATCTCGGCCACTCCCTCGAACGCGCCGACTTTCGGCTGGTAGGTGAGGCCTCCCTTATCCACGGTCAATAGCTGGAGCGCCGTCTTGTATCTTTCCGGTTCTGACTTGCGCCATGGCACGAGGATGCCGTCTTTCACAGCCCGCTCGATTTCGAGACTTGTCATTGCAGTTCCAGGTGATCGGCGTGCAGCCCGTTGCACGGGCGTTTTGGCGAGCCGAGCCATCTCCAACAACCCTTCAAGCTGCGTCTCGTGAAAAGCGAAGGAATTTTTGCGGCCAACGTGCCAGCGGCCGAAGAGCGGGTAGCTCGGGCCTTTGTAAATCACCTTGCCATAGCTCATATACGTGCGGCCCTCGGTCTCAATCTTCCGCTGTGTTTTGACGCGGTCGCGGTCAAGGTGAAGATCTATGCGCTCGCGTTTGGCGAGAGAGAGCAGGGCAGGGAAGAGAAGCGTATCGCCCCGCTCGCTCAAAATCAGGTCCGGGTCTGCGCGCTCGATCAGTTCATTGAAAGCATGGATGACGCCGGTGCCGCCGGCGAGATGAAAAACGCTCGTCGCATTGTTCCACTCGACAAGGATGCGGCTCTGCGCTGATAAAGGCTGCATTTTTTCGCCGCGCATCCTGAGGACGGAGAGCGCCGGCAATTCGTGGTGAAGGTCGTAAGCTGAATTCGTCGCGGCGATCTCGATGACGTTCCCCCATTCATCGGCTTCGCATTCGAGGCGGCAGGTGGGGAAGAGGCCGTTCAGGTAGAGGTAATACTGCGCGGTCGGAATGTCGAGGTTGTAGAAAGAGATCGCCTGGTCGAGAGTGCCCGCAACCTCGCGCAGCCGCGGAAGGTTCGATGAATCGGAGACGTTGAGCTGAAGGACTTCAACCTCTTCGCCGGTCCAGAACTCTCGACGCGCTTCCCATCGGCCGCCGGTAACAAAGCCCCGTCGCCACAGATCGGTAGAAAGCCGCTTCAGCTTCTCCCTCTCTCCGCCGGCGTAAACCACGGGGCTGAACTCGCGCGTGAGCTGGTGAAGCTTTCCGCCTGTGTCATAAATCCACAGCGCGACCGCCGGACCAAGCTCATCGACATCGAACAGCCATCCATCAATCTTTCGTTTCTTCATTCGGGGCAATCAATGCGAATCGGTCTTTGGGTTCCACCTCGCCGAGGCGGGCCTTCAATTCCTGAATTTCTTTCTGCATCTCGATCAGCATCAGGAGAAAGATAGACTCCATCGGCTCGGGCGCGGCGGCCTGGACGGCGGCCTGGATGTTCCGCCGTGCGTGCTCGAAAAGCTGATCGAAATGCTCGCGGTCCTCGGCCCGCAGCGCTCTCCGGAACTTTTTGAGCCGGGCTTCCTCCTGTGAAAGCACAATGCTGAATGGTGTCACAGTTCGGCCCATAGGGTTACGCCAGTAGATGTCTTTCCATCGAGGCGAGCTGATAGAGCGGGCGGTAATTCGGCATCTCCAGCGTATACGAATGCTCCCCGTCGAGGCGAAAGATGAAATTCGAGGCTTTGTAAAGGTCCTTCAGAAAATGGGCGCGCCGCGCGCCTTCGATCTCATGGCTCTCACAGAGCAGGAACGACATGCCCCTGCCGGCAAGCTCGGCCAGCCGCCACAACACCCGGTAAAAGAGCCTAGCCGCGTCGTTGTGCGACAGGTCTTCGTCCATGAATGTCGAGCAGATGCCCGAAATGACGACCGGCCCGGCCACTTCGTCCGGGTTCAGCCGCTGGATCAGCTCGTTGAACTGGAAACCGTTGAAAGCGCGGGCCACGAGAATCCGGTTGAGCGCCTCCTCCTGGCGGTGATGGAACTGTCTAGCCAGGCGCGCGACCGTATATGGGTTAAAGCGGTTATCACCGCAGATAAAGACGACGGGTTTCTTTTCGCACGCTGTCTCTGCGGCGTAATGCAGAGAGAGGGAAGATGCGCGTGCGCCGTAGAGGGTGACTCTTCGGGCAGGCGATAGCAGGGCATTCACCGCGCGCGGCGCGGTGCTCAGTGGGAACGTGCGCATGGTGCACCTCCGGACGTCGAAGGCGAGCGGACGGGGCTTGATCGCCTTTATCGGGCCGTATTTTCGGGCAACGTTTGTATGAACGACCGCGCCATCTCGGAGGAGAGGCGCGGACCGCGAGCGATCTACTCTCGCGTCAATGAATTTGAGAGACGGCCATTGCAGCCGCCTTTCTGCTCACAGCGCTCGGGGCACTTTCGGCGCAGCATGATCAGCCAGTAAACGAAAAGCGGCCGACAAAATGCCCGCCGCTTGCTTTAATGCTATTAACTATGTTAATAGCATTTCACATCGGTGCAAATTGTTCAAGTGGTTTGGTCAAGAAAACTGAATAAAGAGGGGAATGCGGGCAATGAACCTCAAGAATTTCGTCTCTGTAAAGCGGGCGGCGGAGATCCATGGCGTGAAGCCTCCACGGATCATCGCCATGATCAATAACGGCGACCTGACGCCAATTCATTATGACGGCGGCTACGTCATCGCACGAGCTGAGATCGAAGGGTATGTGCGAAAGAAGGGTGGCAAGCGACCCGCTCAGAAGCAGGCCGTCAAGAGAGCCATAAAGAAGAAGTAATTAGAGGGAAAGGCCTTGTGCGGACGAGACACACTTTACCACGATTCGATGGTGCCGAGTACGTGGTTCTGGTGGGGAAATTGAAATCGGTTTATGCCGCGTCTCTTGACGATCGGGTACTAAGCCTTTAGATGCAGCGATTAAGGAGATGATCACGATGGACACAACCGAAGTCAGCATTTCAATTGCGAATACACACAAAAGAGTCGGCAAACGCTTGGCTGACGACATCTCGGTAATCTTTTCAGCTTCAGAAAGACTTTCATCACCTGACGCAGTAGAGTTGATTGTGTGGAATGTTCTTGTAGCATTCTTTGTGAACATTGCGGCCAGTGCCGCTTACCCAAAGCTCTCATCGTGGCTTTCAGAAAACGGGCGATTGACGCTCCTTAACTTGCAAGCGGCGGAATCGGAAGTGAACGCGATTGTGATTCTGCATTTGAAGGCGAATCAGGATCAAGCGCGGCTGCAGATAATTGGTGTGCTAGCGGAACACGGAGTGGGCGAAGACGATCAAGCTCAGATCGCAGACCGTGTAATAACGATACTTTCCGAAGAGATGAAATGAATGGTTCCGGCACCGATGGTGAACTTTTTCGGCTGGCGCTTTCGGTATTGCAGGAAACCGATCCTGCGCGTTCCAATGCTTACTTTTTCGATTCGAGCACTGTCCATGTTTACCTGAGTCACGGGGCAAGCCCTTTTGACTTTCTCTCCAATTGCCTCCTCAATCAGGTTGGGTGATGCCGCCAGTAATTTTCGATGATGGTAGAATCTTTGCTCCCAGTCTTCAGCTTGAACGCGTGATAAAGGAGGATTTTGTGAGAGCAGTTCGCCTCAAATCAGTGCTGGCGACACTGAAACGCTTGGGGTTTTGCCACCAGGAGCAGCTATGAAATAATCTGACGCGTCCTAAACCTCTTTTATACCAATCATTTGCCGTCTATGCTTTTCCAAGATTTCACAGACAAGTCGTTTTCATTTTCTAGCAACCTGTGCGTATTAGCCATTAGGGATGGTGAACGGAGGGGGAGGCTGTAAGGGCTGCGGAATAAGTGTAGGTGGTTTTGGGAGGAGCATTGCAAAATCTGCTGCGAGCACTGAAGATAGGAGATAATTATCCAAGCCAAGTGCGGTTTGACGAATATCTATCAGCATGGTTTCGCAGTCTGTGGGGTCTGAGCTTGGTTCAACCAATGAAAGAACACGGGGCCGCTTTAGTGGAGGTTAATGGTCGGTTGGCCGTCGCGGCGGCTAGATCGGGTAGCTATATAGCTTTCCCTCTTAAGGATGAGGAAATGCGTGCGAGTGGTTTTCTAGGCTATTTCCATACTCATCCATACGAGGATGCGACGATGGGAGTAGCCTTCAGCCCAGGCGACCTTAGAATCACGATTAGTCGGAAGATGAAGATTTGTGTGGTTCAGAGCGGTGAAGATCTTTTCATGGTGGCACAGACCCCAGATACGCCGGAGCAGATCGCGGTGGATGAAATTACAGAATCTGAGTTCAATGATCGAGTGGCCTTCTACCAGCGGCTGGGCCAATCTTGGCAAGAGGCAGTTTTCCAAACCAATCTGCACCTCTGCCGTGAGTACGGGTTCGCTTTTTACGCCGGCAAACTATGTCAGCCGCTCGAACGGCGGTAAGGAGGTGGTTAACGTCTATGTCTGGGTCGAGCTTCGATGACCGATACCTCAAGGATGCCGAACGTAAGGCGCGGCTCGCAGGCCAGATTTCGGAGGGATCAGTACTCGACCAGGAAGCCGCCAGTGCCGTCAAACTAAAGGATGATGAGCATGAGCAGCAGCTAGTTACGGCGGCCCGGGGAGGCGATGGCAATGCTTTCGCTCAATTGGTGGCCCGCCATTGGAATCGCGTCTGCATGCTTTGTTACCGCTTCGTATGGAATATGGACGAAGCAGAACGGCTGGCAGGAGAGGCATGTGATAAGGTCTGGGCGGCGCGTAAGCGTTTGGATCCAGAGCGTCATTTTGGAGCTTATCTAGCCAAGACAGCAGAAAATCATTGCAAGAGCTGGTTGCGGCAGGAGAAGCGTCGGGGAGCGTTAGCCTGGAGCCAGATGGATTCTACCGACGAGGTAACTGAGGATGAAGATGGAGGGGTCAGTCTCTTAATTGAAGGGACTGCTGACCCGACTGCAGTGGATCCTAGTATATACGTGCCTCTCAAAATAGCAGTGGAGAGAACTCTTAAGCGGTTGCCTGAGATTCAACGTTATGTGCTTTGGTTGCGATACGTATTTGGATATTCGCGGTCGGAGGTCGCTAGCATGGAAGGTTGCACCGAGCAGAACATAGGCTATCACGAACGGCATGCTAAAGCACGATTCAGCGAATATTTTCTTGAAGAGTGGGGAGAAGTTAAATCTTGAACGGAAGTGGCAAAGACATGAAATCGCCAATGACTATAGAGCAAATTTTCCAGCTAGCTTTGCAGGCAGCCGCCACGCAAATACCACCGCCACCAGGTGCCGAGCGGTTTCGCGTTCAGGATGAAGAACAGACAATGGCTGCGAGAGCGGGCGCGCCATCGTGGTGGACGCAGAAGCGCGAGCAATTACACAGTGTTTGGGCAATGCTGCGTGATGAACCACCTGCTATTAGTCTTCCCGAATTAGGTATTGTAGGAGGTGCTGAGGGATATGCGGATGTTCAAGGCAGAACTGTAGTTGAACCGCCCACACCTGCGTTATGTGTTGTTCCAGCTCGCGTGCTGCGAGAAGACAAAATTGTCAAAGCCCGGGTTGAATTAATGCATAAGCCTGCGGTTGGCAGAGATGGACACCTAGTGCTTAGAGTCCGGGTAGCAGAATCGGGTTTTAATCCCAGGGAGAGCGCCGAGCTAGTTTTGCTTACTGTTCCGGAAGGGGAGCCACTTGGATCACCACGGTTATTACCGCTCAATCAAGAAACAAAACTTATTATGGAGTTACCTTTAGAATTACAGGAAGCGTGGCAAGGAATAAAGAGTTGGGAATGGGAGGAACTTCCATTCCGCTTCATCCTCCGTCCCGTTACCGGAACGGCGGAAATTGCTGAAGGTGAGGCTGCTGGTTCAAGTCGGAGGTGGAGGTTGCCTTATGTCTTCAAACTTATCGGATGGATTGCAGAAATGGTTTGTTCGGTTCTGGGAGTTTGTCGAATGGGAAAAAGCCGCAGGCAACCTACCATCAGAACCTTTGTTCCGTGTGCGAGAGAGCTGGGAGCACTGGTGGGATACAGAGCTATCCTTGGACGAGCGTGGAGACATAGAGCAACTTGCCAGTGTCTTGAGCAAAATGGAGGATGGGCAGAAAGACTTTGCGCATTGGGTGGAAGAATGGATAGAAGCGCATCTCAAATGGCCTGGGTCAGGACGGTTAGTGCTGATGCAAATGGCGCAGATGCCTTTGTTCGATTACTGGCGAGGAAAGGAGTGGGAATCTTACCGCGAATACGCCAATCTGATCATTTTGTCACCAGAAGAAGGCCAATGGAGCATAGCTAACATTAAGCCCCTTTCTGCCGTCGTAATCCTCAGAGATGCGACTGACCCTCCTTATAAATTTATCAATCTAAAAACGAGTGAATTGCCACTAGACAGTTCGCGCAGAGCAGCCTTAAGTGCTCTGCGCGGGTTGGCGTTAGTAATTTTTCTTTTTTATTGGGCGGGACTTGGGTGGAAGCATCGTCCTCCTTGGCTTCGGAATATGCTGTGTGTCGGCTGGGCGTTGGCAGGGCTAGGATGGGCAACGGCGTTGACAACACCTTATTTCCTCTCCACCACCCAAGTTCACGAATATTTCACTGATGATCGGCTGCTCGCACCGATTTCGTGGGCGCTTATTATTCTACCAGCGCTACCTTTGCTCTGCGTGATGATCCTCAATCTTATTGAGGCACAGCGAGCACAAGCCAAAGCAAAGGAGTGGGCAGAGTTACTGATGCGAAGCCAAATTTGTTTATTGATTGGCAGAAGCAGCGCAGGCCAGACACTTGAAATCAAAGGCCCCTCTTTTGGTGTTAAGTTATGCGTAAGAATTCTACTGGCGCTACATAGAGCGAATCCTGTTTCTGCAGAACAGTCTCAGTTGTGGTATCGCTTCTTTGATCAGTTGCCAAAGATGCTTCGCAATTTTAGTGGGACTGGAGAAATCACAGGTCGGGGGTTTATAAAATGGATCAATCGATTAGAGGATAAAATCGCTGTCTCCCAAGCCCATCCCGAGATCACCGACATGATCGCACCCGTTCAGAGAGGGGCCTTTTTGCGTAGATCGGGCATCAGCCGAGCAAGTTCAACTGAATCCAGCCTCGTAGGACATGCGTCCGGGAGCGACCAATTACGCCTGCATTGCTATTGGCATTTGGCACAGGTACTCGCTAAGTTGGGAGGGCTGGTTGATGGTCGCACAAAAGCTAGGTCTACAGCATTAGCATTAATGTTAGCAATAGTGCTGATAGCGCTCCCAGGTATTTGGGGAATTCTTTTTCCACCGCTCTCACCAAAGCTTAATTATAGTGAATGCTGGTGGGGAAATGATACTTCACCAGGTTCAGGCGGGGGCGACCGGTTATTTTTGTCCTTCGACACCGACTCCGCAAATGATTTCAAAGTTAAGTTGAATTCTGAGTACTGGCGGAACTGGGAAAACGGGCTAGAACAGAAGCCTCATCACAAAGGGGAAATATTAATCCCATTGAAAAAACATAGTGACGAACAGAAAGACGGTGACCGGTTCAATGGCGAGATTGAGTTGGTACGACAGCATCGGCATTTTCTCTTCTTCCCGCTGCCGGATACGACGGTTGAGGAGATTCCGCTCTCGATCTGGTTGCCCTACCAACAGAAGTGAGAGGCGCAGAAATGATTTTTCATTCTAGGCCCTTTTCGGCGTATACCCTGATTGAAGGAGATTGGCGATATGGCACCGACAGCTTACACCCTTCTGCGCAGTTGCGAGGCACTTATCCTGCTGGCGCTTGTTTTCGCGCTCGCCGGATGCCGCAATCGTAATGAGTTCGAAGTCGTGGAAATGTTTGTTCGGCCCAAGCCGGAGGTTAAGGCTGGGGAGACGGCGCAAATAGGCGTTTATGTAAAAAACCCCCCGCCGGGTGTCAAATATCGCTGGCGGGCCACGCGTGGCAAGTGCAACCCGCAGTCGTCAAGCGATCTTGTAACGACTTACACTGCGCCAAGCCAGCAAGGTGAAGATCAAGTCACACTAGAGGTCTTGGCAGATGGAAAAACAATCTTGGCGCAAGGGGTGATCGTTAAGGTGATCGCAGGGCCGGCAGCAACAGAGGGAGGAGGAGATCAAAACCGGATTGGCGGCGGAGATTCCGGGCAGATCGCACCTGCACTGCCGCCCGGGCACCAACCTGCACCTATAGCCCCCCAAAAGCCGGGGCCTTTGGGCCAGCCAACAATTCGTATTCTCACCGCACCCTCTTACAACCCGCTTGGCGGGGGGCCGCCGGAGGAGATTACAGGCGTGGTCTCAGGAGTGGAGTCTGAAAGGTTTCGCGTGGTGGTTTATGCGCTGACAGATTACTGGTACGTCCAGCCACTCACAGATGCGCCTTTCACCGACATTAGCCAGGATGGCAGTTGGAGTACACACTCCCATCTGGGAACCAAGTACGCCGCATTGCTGGTCAGGCCATCCTTTAATCCGCCGAAGAAAACTTCCAACCTGCCCGGTGCTGTCGGGGACGTCGTGGCAGTTATTACGGCCTCAGGTAGAAAGTAGCCGCAAAGATTGATTTCTGCCTGTATGGGTTACGTGAGGTAGCAGACCCGAAATTTTAACGAAGGGAGATAAGCACGTATGAGATATTCGCGATGTATCAAAAGTCTGATGGTCAGGGCTATCTTTATCGCTTCGATAGCTACACTGGTTCAGGTAGTGATGGGCCAAACCAATGACAAAGCACAAGCGAACAAGGCGGAGGGGCCAAGTGTCCAAATTACCACTGTCCCGCCGAGATATGAACCGGGGGATCGCATGGAGCCGATCGCCGGGGCTGTCAGCGGAGTGAAGTTCGAGGAGCATAAGGTGGTGATTTTCTCCCGCACCGATCAATGGTATGTCCAGCCTTTCATTGCTTCGCCTCACACAGAAATTGATAGTCAGGGTAAGTGGGAAACTGACATTCATCTAGGCAACGAGTACGCTGCGTTGCTGGTAAAGCCTTCCTACAAGCCACCCGACAAAACCTGGAATTTGCCCAAGGTCGGCGGCGACGTGTTAGCGATCGCCACAGCGCGCGCGAAGAAATGAAGTTCGTCGGATTGTGAGGGCGGCCACTTTCAATCCACCGCCCTCACGTTTACTCTGTCGATGTCCTGTTCAGGGGAGGGAGAGAGGATGAAGAACGTTTTTACGGGAGCTGGGCTCCTGTTTGTGATCATAGCAGTGATTGCCAGCAGTGATCGCGTTGAGCCTGTATTATTGGCTAAGTCTGAAATTGAAGTAGCTTCTCTGGAACATCCAGCGCTTAATACAGCTATGGCATTCAAATCCGATCCTGCCACTGAAATGAGAGCAATTCAGTTCTCCGGATATGAATGGAGAGTGAAATCCAGTGACAAGCGTGTCGGCCCTGGCCCCAATTACTTTTCCGACGGTGAAGAGAACGTCGCGGTTGATGACCAGGGGAGATTGCATATGCGCATCACTCAACGCGACGGGCGCTGGTATTGTGCCGAGGTCATCTCGCAACGAAACTTCGGCTACGGTACATATCGGTTCTATGTCGAAACGAATGTAGATCAGATGGACCCAAAAGTGATCCTCGGTCTCTTCACTTGGTCAGACGCACCGGAATACAACCATCGCGAGATTGATATCGAAATTTCCCGTTGGGGGAAGTCCGAGAATAAAAACGGGCAATTCGTCGTGCAGCCTTACACGCGCTCACAAAACATCGTGCGCTTCCAGATTCCGATCGGGTTAGGCACCACCACTCACTCATTCACCTGGAAGGCTGAAAGCATTTTCTGCCAGAGTCTGAAGGGTCTTTCTTCTGTTCCGCCAGAACCGGATACTGTCATCCACGAGCACACTTTCACTCGGGGCATTCCCAGAGCAGGAGATGAGAATGCGCGTATCAATCTTTGGCTGCTGGGTGGGCGTCCCGCTGACGGTAAGGAGACGGAGATTATCATCAGCAAGTTTGAGTTTCTGCCGCCACCATAGTCTTTACAGCCAGAAACTCGATCGGCCCTCTTTAATCCAAAGCTGTAGAGGAAGGCGGGACGAAAACAAACTACAAACATTCATAAACCAGTCGGCGAACATGCCAAATGAACTCTAATTCGATGATACTGTGACTGAAACGGAACGACTTGCAGTTGAAGTAACGGCCAGCTTCAGCCACTTGTAAATCCCAAACATAGAGCATGCGTCACTGCAAACTTGCATATAGGAGGCGCATAATGAGATTACTCGTCGCAACGATCGCACTAGCGTTCCTTTCTCTGACTGTGTTGGCGCAAGGAAACAATCCGGCGCCACGGCAGAACCCCTATTCTTGTCCGGACGCAAACAAAGGCTTTGGGGTAACCAGCCAGTCTTTAAAGAATATGAAATCGGCAGGAGTTCCCCAAGGGATTTTAGATGATTTGAAAACCATAAAAAGTAAGGAAGCTATGGAGAAGGAGGAGGATTTTTTAGCTCTCCTAAAAACAGTGATCAAGGCTCAGCTAACTGATGAGTACAAATCATTGATTCTGAAACATGCCCGCAAGGGAATGACTCTTCGACAGATTCGTCAGCAAATCGAAGCCAGGCGCAATAATTTCGATTCCCAAAACCCCTATGCCAATTGCGAGCTGGCAGAACTCCTGAAAAGAGTTGGGAGTTATGAGGCCGAAAAGTTTTACCGAGACGCTATCACGGCGGCTGAAAATGCAAAGAAAAATAACAAGGTAGATGAGATTGAACCGGCCTTTGACCTGTTTTATGCGGAATACCTGCGAAATTTCAGAGGGCCGCAAAGGCCTCTTTTCGGAGACGCAGAACGGCATTATTTTGAGGCCTGGAAAAAGCTCAGCAAAATCGACTTTAATTGCCCACCAAACCCGACACGGGATGAATCCTTTGATTGCGAGACCAAAAGACGACTTGAAAGAGGACTAGTGGCTCTTTATCAGAGAGACGGATTTCCTCTCTGGCATGGAAATTTGAGTTCAACTGATTCAGGTAAGGCCATAAAAAAACCTTCTGCCTTTTTCAGCTCGATCAATACTGCTGCCAGATTAACCACCGATCCAGAACGTATCAGTGACGTGAGGGATTTCACCGCGGAAGCAAGTTTTAGCTCAAGCGAAAAGAGGCTAAATGGCCCCTTAACCAAAGCGGAGTTGCAGAGCATCATTCGATTCAAAGACCAAGTAGAGAGCATCAATCGCCTTCGCCTTCGCTTCGAACGTGGTTACGCTTTCGACTTCTCCTACAAGTACCGCGCTATTGATGATGCCCAAATAACCAACTTCTACGTGCCGGATCGATTCAACGATTTAAAACTCCGCGAATTCGAAGTCGCTGTTGAAAAGACTTCCAACTTCTCTTCGTTCTTCGATCTGTTTGTTCGCGGCGCGTATAGACGAGCCGAACGTAGAGGGCTGATTGAATTCAACCCAAATGATCTGGAGAAGATCAACCACTACGAGGCCAATACAGCTATCTCCCGTTTCTTTGGCCCCGACAAAGCGAGTCTCGAACTCGTCTATGTGTATAACGATATCGATCAAAAGACACTAAATCCGCTGAAAAGAGATAGGTCTATTATGGCTGGAAAATTGACCTACCAGTTGCTAAGACCGGTACCTATCCTTAAGGCGGCTTATGAAAATCGCTTTGAGACACGCGGCCTGGATTTAACCGCTGGCGCATTGAGAGATAAAGAGAGATTTGGTCCCGTGGATATTACAAGGCACGATTACTTTGTCGGAATGGCTCTCAAAGGTATTGGCAAGAAGGGAATATTTGACGTAGCCGTCCAGCCGACGATTTTCACTGCTGATGTCGAAGGAGATAGCTCTCAACAGCACTCTCAATATCGAACGAACGTGAGCTTACTCTGTCGGATTCTCGATGAAGAAGCGCGGCCGAACAAGAGCAAGCCAGCGTTCTTACATTTAGTGATCCCTTTCAGCTATGATGTGGCCCAAACTGGCAGGAATGATTTCGAAAACTATAAGATCGGCGTGAGTCTAAACGCCAAATTCTTCAGCAAAGGAGATCGTCGAACGACTTTCCTGGCTTCCATTAGATACGACTTCCAAGATTTTCACAGGTTGGATAAAAGGCTCAATCTAATTAGTCTCAACTTCAGCATGGGGTTTTAGGCTGATATCAAGACAGGATTGATAATTCTTAAAGAGCCTGACGTCTAATTCTCGGCTTCTGACTGGCCATTTTCAATTACGTCTCAGCCCTGAAGCGAGTGATTTGCCTACTTACAGCAATTTCGAATCGGATGTTCAGGAACCGCTTGCTTACGCGCGCGGTACAGTACCGCGACCGTGAGGGAACGGCTGAACACTCGAACCGAAAACGCTATATTCTACGAGTTTAGCTCAGTTCCCGAAATTTCATGCTAATTCCTGCGAGAGGCAAACCTGACCACAAGAAATCCGCCAGGTATATCTAAAATCCATGCCTCGGCTTTTTCACCCTCTCTCCCTGCTGGCGTAAGAACTAATGAAGGGGAATTAGGCTGCTTTTATTCGCAGCGTTGGGTCTTCAAAGCTTTTCGTTTCTGTTCCGACCCGGAGGGAGAAAATCATGAGATTTCCACAGATACATAACTGGAATGCAGCGAGTTTACACATTCAAAGACAGTTACTCTCGACTTGCTTCCTAGCGCTGATGTTGTTCATGCCGGCGCTTGGCCGAAGCGGAGAAAATACTTCGAATCAGGCTGCTGCGCCGGCGATCAAAATAACTCACGCCCCTTCTGCTGGTGGCGGAGAGGATCGAATGGAACGCATCGTTGGAGAAGTCACTGGCGTAGACTTTTCCAAGTGCAAAGTTGTTGTCTACTCATTGGGCGGAGAAACCTGGTTTATCCAGCCCTTTGTCAGGACACCCTACACCCAAATTGATGAAAAAGGCCGCTGGGAAACGCGGACTCATTTGGGATCACGTTATGCTGCGCTCGTCGTGAGTGCCGAAGATTACAGCCTGCCCGCCGAGAGTTTTGCACTTCCAACGCGCGGAGATACAGTGCTGGCTATTACAGAAGTCCCGGCAGGTGGTGGCGCGGTGAGCGACGAAAGCAGCAGTGCTGGAAGAGGTCTGTTTTCCTTCGCCAACCTGCAATTGTTGTTTATCGCGTTTATTGTCATTCTGTGTCTTGGCGCGTTTGATGTTCAGGCCAAACAATTCACTGCTTCGATGAGCGAACTGCTGGGTGACTTGTTATTAGCCTGCCGCAAGTTGTTTAACCGCATGTGGACGGCAATGGTTGCCTGGCTGAAGACGACACCGGATGAAGCTCAACCACAAGGGGATCAGCGCCAGATCAGAGGCGTTTATCCTGTCCCTGTGCTGAAAGGCCTCCTTGCTCTTACAATTGCCTCAATCGGGGCGTGTGCAGACTATAGCATTTTAGTCGAAAGCGTAGTCGTCGTCTTTCCATTGAAGGCAAAGGCTTGGTTAATGGCCTTGATCCTGGTCGCCTGCAAAGCTTTAGTCGGAGTCCTGCTACATTCGTTGACAGGTAGAGTAAAGCGCTTTTGCCTAGTCTCATTACTCATCTTGCTTTCGCTAACCGATGGCTATTTAGCTTACTTGCGAACCGTCGCTATCGAAGACTCGGTGAACTTGATCTCAGTCGCCGAGGTCGTTCCTGATAGCGGCGGCAGTTTGATCATCGAAGGTCAGGATTCGTCATCAGCGCAAGACCAAGCAGCGCGGTCGGTGACGAATCGAGCAGCGAAAGAAGGATCGCTCCGTTTTTCGCCTGATGCCCTATTGGCAGCCTTAGTTGCCACACTCTGCGCCTTGGCGGAGACGCTCGGCGTATACGCAGCATTCATGCTCGCAGGACACGCGTTGGCCTGGCTAGTTGCCGCTTTCGGGTTGATTCCGGTCGGGCTTCTATATGCGACGAGTTGGTTAGCGACGGAATGCAAGTTGGCTGACAGGCTCGGCATTGCTATACAGGCCATAATCAGTGCGCTAGGTTTTATCGGCAAAGCGGCGCTCAAGGCCCTGGGTCTGGTGCTGCGAACTGCCTGGAACTTTCTGGGTCGGTTGCCGCGTCGGGCTTATGAAATATGGCAGGAATGGAAAAGGGACTTGCTTCGCCGCCGATTTGAACGAAAGCAGCTAAAAGCAGATCTGCAAAACAGGCTTGACCTCGCTTTGCTAGGTCATCGTTACGGTTTGCAACAATCGGAAACGGAGTGGCAGGGGCAAATCAACCAAACTACGCTTGAGCAGCAAAAACTGTTCGAAGAACGTGACGCGGCGCTTATTCATCAAGGACGTGTGAACGCTGTAGGGCGTGACCGCGAATTGGCCGCGCAAGAAGCGACTCGGAACGAAGAGCAAGTCGTGATCGAGCATTTAAAGGGGTTGAGCAGCGCACATCGTGATGCCGTATCGGAGTCATTGACTGAAGTGCTCAATCACTTGAAGAAAGCAGTCAATGAGGTCGGTCAACAGGCCGCAAATGCGATTGTGGGGCAGTCTGCCGAAAAGCGCGAGGAATACGCCAAGCATGCAGCCGATAGTCTGAATGAAGGTGTTTCATCACTGCTTCGTAAGAACGGCGAAGCTTTTACGGCGGTTGACGGTGACCACAAACGTTTGAAGCTGTGGAAATGGTTTAGCAACCGCGAAGGGGATAGAGGTGATTTATGAAATTGAGATCAATGATTGGTTTGTTGATATTGCTGTCGCTACTATCGGCTTGCTCGTCGAGATCGAGCGGCGCCCCGGCTGCGGCGACAGGCAAATCAGTAGCGGCGACTGAGAACCCGGCTGTGATAGCTGGATCAAAGTTGGAGACGACTGCCAGGGCGATTGCTACGCCTCACCCGCGCGCAGTGTATCTGCTTTTAGATGTGAGCGAATCCTATCTACGGGATCCCGTTATCCAAGAGCGCATCATCCGAAAGATACAGGCGATCGTCAGTTCGCTCGGTCCGTCGGATGTATTTCTACTGATTCATATATCGGGCAAGTTTGACCCGAAACAGAACGTCAAGGTACAAGCCGAGATGCCACCTGTGCCGGTAGAACTTTTACAGCCGACGAATAAACTACTGGAGTGGAACCAGAAACAAGCGAGGCTGAATGGCATCTGGGAGCGTGTGTCCGCGAATCAACAGAAGATCGCCAAATATCTGAACGATTCGGCTATGGATCAAAGCCTGATCACGGACCTCTATGGCGCGCTTGAGTATTGTGCACAAAGGCTGAAAGGCGAACCGGAGGGTGAGAAGTATTTATTCATCTTCTCCGATCTTGAACACGATTTCAAAGGTGTGAGGACAAATAAGCCGCCAGTACAACGCCTTGACCTGCACGGAGTGCAGGTCAATCTTCTGTTTGTCCCCTGGGATAATCAATCTGCCTGGAATGCGATGGAACAGGCTTGGGGAGGTTGGTTCAAAAACCAGAATGGCGCTGTTAGGTTTTCGATGCATGATGTCAAGGATAGTGAACGTCAGATCCTACTCGCGCCGAACACAGCGCCCAAGCGGCTTCCCTCTCCTTTTGGTAGCGCCAATGAGTGATCTAATTGTCGCCAGCATTGTCATGCCTGCGTATCTTGGCGAATGTGAACGGTGAAGTACGATTGCGGATCAATGACTATAGAGGATTTCATGAAGAACCCCGAATTTTCTTGCAGTCTGATCCGATTGGCTTTGGCGATTACCCTAATGCTGTCTCTTGTGCTTGAACTGTCTCTTGCATCTGCCGCCGCGCAAGGCGGAAATGCCGACTCACCTGACTTGATGATCACTTCGATCCCTGAGTTCGGCTCGGTCTCCTCGACTTTATTGCGGGGGCGCGTGACAAACATCAGTGCTGACAGGTACAGCGACTACAAAGTGGCTGTACTGATAGCTATTGAAGGCCTAGGTTACTACTCGAAGCCTTTTTGCACCCCGTTATTCACTCCGATCAGCACCGACGGGACCTGGTCAGCCAATATCGTCACAGGCGGCGTTGATCAATTGGCGACAGTCATCGTCTCATACCTGGTGAGGTCGTCTTTTCAGACAACCTGCGTGCTCGGCGGCAACAATTTATCGGACTTCGATCGTGAAGCGATCGCTAAAGTTGTCATCCATCGCGATAACCCTTTAGCCAAGACCCTCATCTGGTCTGGTATTGCCCTTGATATCAAAGAGTCTCCGGTGCCGGTTGATCCAGGCGGGAACTTATTTCGCGCCGACAACGTGTTTGTAGGTGATCGCGGCTATCTACATTTGCGGTTGACGAAGACTTCCGACAGACGTTGGCAGGCAGGGGAGGGTTTGAGCCGGAGCATACTCGGTCGCGGCCGTTACGTCTTCTACGTCGAAACGCCCGCAGATCAACTGCCGCCCAATGCCACGCTAGGGCTTTATACTTTCGGCTTCGACCCGACGATGAGTCATCGTGAAATTGACATTGAGCTGGGGCGTTTCGGAAATCCAAACGCGATGAATGCCCAGTTCGTCATTCAGCCGTTCACCAACCCGAACAACATCAGACGCTTCGATCTGCCCGCAGGGCAGCGTTCGGTCCTGAGCTTCGATTGGCAGAAAGACCGCATTGCCTTCAAGGCGATGACCGCGGCGGGCGTGACGATTCAGGAATGGACATATCCAAATGCCGTGCTGCAACTGGTTGATGAGCGTTTGCGCTTCAATTTGTGGAGCGTCTTTCCGAGTTCGGACGAGCCAGATTCTGAAGCGGTGATCTCGAAGTTCGAGTTCTTTCCTGAACCCGCCTCAGTGGCATCGCTCTCGGCAGCCAACTACTCGAATGCTTACGGAATCGCCCGTGATTCGATTGTGGCGGCTTTCGGCGTCAATCTGGCGACGGTCACGCTGTCGGCGAGTTCGCTCGAACTGCCAACTTCTCTGGGCGGCACGACTGTGCGTGTGAAAGACCGCGCCGGAATTGAGCGCCTCGCGCCAATCTTCTTCGTTTCGCTGAATCAGGTGAACTACCTGTTGCCTCCGGGTACGGCTGCTGGCAAGGCGGAAGTGACGATCACTAACGGCAATGGTGTGACTTCGGCGGGCGCGATCAACGTGATCCCCGTCGCTCCGGCATTGTTCAGCGCCGATGCGAGCGGCCAGGGATTGGCTGCGGCCGTCGTTTTGCGCGTCAGAGCCGATGGCTCGCAGGTATACGAGCCGGTGGCGCGCTTCGACGAAATAAGCAGAAAGTTTGTCGCCGTTCCAATTGATCTTGGCTCGTCCAGCGATAAAGTTTTCCTGGTGCTTTTCGGCACGGGAATTCGATGGCGGCAGGCGCGTTCTACAGTGAAGGTGATGGTGGGCGGGCGAAATACCGATGTCGATTACGCCGGCCCGCAGGGCATCCTTTTCGGGCTGGATCAGGTCAATGCGCTCATTCCTCGTGAGTTGCAGGGGCGTGGAGACGTTGACACGTTGCTGAACGTTGATGGTCAGATCAGCAACAAAGTTATGATCAATATCCGATGACCTCTAAGTTATAGGGCATCGTTAGGCCAAACCATCTGTCGAGGCGGCCTGGTGAGAAAACATATGTTTCGCTACTTCAATCTTTCGACTTTCGGTTGCAGAAGACTGCCTGCGTCTTCCTCAATTTACCCACGGAAATAAAGATCCTTGGCTGACGGGCGCGCTTCTTGAGCAGAAGCGGCGCGGCTGGCAGCCATGCCATGCCGACGTCAGCATCAAACATCTTCCGCCGCGTCAATCGGCGCAGGCGCTGTCTGATTTGTGGGAAGCCGGACTGGTGCTCCTATGTTTGCGATGGGTCCATTTCGGTCTGTATGCGCGTCAGCGAGGGGGCACGGAAAATCAACCGTCACGGCGGCGCGATCTTCATTCACGAAGATGGGCACGAAGATTGGAGCGAAGAAAGGGCGATTGAAATCCCGATTGTCGCCGATCTCCTGCAGTCGCCGATCGCCCCCATCGAAATCCGCGACTTCGTCTACGGCAGGCTGATTGCGATCAGCCCGGCCAAGCGCTACCGCAGTACATTCATCAGCGGCGACAAAGGCCTTCTCGCGCGCGGGTTGAGTGAATGTCACTTCGGCAACTACGGCGGGCTGCCGGCAGGATCGAGAGAGCGAGACTGCATCGCGCGGCAACTCCTTCAAGAGATAAGCGACCGATTCCCAGGCGCAGATTCGCTGCTGGGTGTCCCAGGATTTTGGAAGGACCACCGGGGCATTCATCTCTGGAAGCCGAAAGATTATCTCCTGCCGAGACTGCTCATTCCCGTGCGCGATGAAGCGGGGCGCATTCAGGCCTGCCAGATGCGGCTGCCGCTGGCCGTAAAGAAAAGTCCTCGGTATCTCTGGCTCTCTTCTTCCGATCTGCCGCACGGGTGCGGATCGGGCAGCCCTCTTCATTACAAATTCCGCCCCGCCGATCTCCCCCGCGATGCCCAGATCGTAGTCGTCGAAGGAGTGCTCAAGGCCGATGTCCTCTCCGCCCTTCGTCCCGATCTGCATATCGTCGCAACGCCCTGCGTGACGGCCAATCACGACGCACTCGTCGAACTCACACACTGCCGGCGTATATGGATCGCCTTCGATCAAGACAGCTATTCAAATGAAGCGGTCTGCTTTCATCTGGCTTCACTCGTTGCCAGGCGGATGCGGCGGGAAAGGACGCTTGCGACGACGCGCATCGCTTCGTGGGACAGCCAGGTCAAAGGAATTGACGACGCTGCCGTTCGCAACCTTCCGATCACATCCATTAGCGTTCGATCCTGGCTCAATCGCCTCAGTCCCCACTTCCGGCAGATCGCAATGACGCGCTTCGCCGAGCTCGGCGCGTTTCCCATCAAGACGAAAAACAGAAGCGGTTTGCAAGTGAGGTGATCGGCGGCAGCTCCGTCCGCTGCTGATCGCCAACTTGCATCAGGGGGGAGTTTCCGATGACCGCTTTTGCTGACTTCCGGTTCGCGCCGGGCGAAGACCTTGCCGACCTCGGCGGCCCGGCTTCTCGATTCAATCACAATGTCGCCGCAATCAAACTGCTCAAATCCCTTGGAGCGGAATCCCGCGCGCCCGGGCGTCTGACGCCGGCGGAGCAACAGACGCTCGTGCGGTATTCGGGCTGGGGCGATAGTGAAGTGCTGGAACGGCTCTTTCCCGACGGAGCTTACCGGCAAGCTCCGATCCATCCGTCGCTGGCAGGACTCCTGACCGAGGAAGAGCGGGAGCAGGTGACCTCGAGCGCGCTCAACGCCCACTACACCGCGATCCCGATCATCCGCGCGATCTACGATGCGTTGGATCACCTGGGCATCGGGAATCTGCCCGCCCTTCGCGTGCTCGAACCGGCGGCGGGCATCGGCCATTTCTTCGGCGCGATGCCGGCGGAGATCGCGGCCAAAGCCGAGCGCGTGGCCGTCGAACTCGATTCGATCACCGCGCGCATCCTCGCGTTTCTCTACCCGAACGCGAAGATCTTCCAGCAGGGCTTTGAAGAGACCGCGCTGCCGAACGATTACTTCGATCTGGCCCTCAGTAATGCGCCCTTCGGCAATTACGCAGTTCACGACCCGCGGATCAAAGAGCGCCATCTCAAAGCCGCCATCCACGATTACTACTTCGCGCGCAGCCTCCGGCTGGTGAAACCGGGCGGGATCATCGCGTTCATCACGTCGCGCTACACGCTCGATAAAGTGAATCCGCGCGTGCGCCGGCACATCGCCGAACACGCGGAATTGCTCGCCGCGGCGCGCCTGCCCGAGAGCGCCTTTCGCAAGAACGCCGGCACAGAAGTCGTGACCGACGTGTTGATCCTGCGACGGAAGGCACCACCAAGCGGCGTTGATAACAAGCTCGCCTGGATTGATACGGACGCCTTACCGAACGCCGAGGAATACCGGGTCCCGGTCAACCGGCTCTACATCGAACGCCCGGAGCTGATGCTGGGCGTCCCCGGATGTTCGCGCGGAATGTATGGCGATCACGAGTTCACGTTGAAACCGGACGGGCGCGATCTCGCCGCCGCCTTGCGTGATACGCTGATTTCGCAATTGCCCCCTCAGGCGATCGCGGCGGCGGCGAATCTATCCACTTCGGCGCCATTGCCGGTGGAGGATGCACAGGAGAAAGAGAAGGCCGGCGCCGTTGATCTCGACCGCCTCTCCGGAATTTCTCGCCAGCGAGCCTCGCTCCTGCTCGACCTCTACTCGGCGGCCAAACAGGTCATCAGGCTTCAACTTCTCGACGCCGAGGACGAGAAATTGGCTGAAGCGCAGCGCGAGTTGAACAGCCTCTACCTGCGATTCACGGCGCGGTACGGCCCTATCAACGCCAAACAAAACTTGAAAGATCTCGACCGCCGCTCACCCCTCGTGCCTTTCCTGCGCGCACTGGAAGAACCGGCGGGCAAAGGATCGTGGAAACGCGCGGCGATCTTTCATTCCCGAACGATCCGCCCGCGCAAAGACTTCGCCCAAATCTCCTCGCCCAAAGACGCGCTGTTCTTCTGTCTGAACGAAACGGGGCGCGTTGACCTCGACCGCATCGCCGCGATGACGGGGCAAACGAAGGAAGAAGCCGCAGGCGCGTTGCGCGGGCTGATCTTTGAGACCACTTCCGGCGGTTGGGCGACCGCCGACGAGTATTTGTCAGGCAACGTGGTCGAGAAGCTCAAAGAGGCGCGGGCCGCGACGGCGCTCAATCCCCGCTTTCAGGAGAGCATCGAGGCGCTCACTGCTGTGCAGCCCGCGCCGCTCGGAACCGAGGAGATCGCCGCGCGGCTCGGATCGGGCTGGATTCCGCCGGATGTCGTTCGGCAATTCATTCGCGAGATCGTCCCGCAGTTCGACGGCCAGGTGAAATACGTCGAAAGCCTGGGCGCCTGGAAAATCGAAGGCTCCAATTACTGGGCGCGCTACTCGATCGAGGCGACGCAAACCTGGGGCACGGCGCGAATGAATGCGATTGACCTTCTGGATGATGGGCTTAACCTTCGCCAGCCTGTGATCTACGACGAGATTGACGAGCCGGCGGGAACGCGGCGCGTCCTCAACGACACCGAGACGGTCGCCGCGCAAGCGAAACTGGCGGAGATCAAAATGAAGTTTGTTGAATGGCTCTGGAGCAGCGAGTCGAGGGCGCGCGAACTCTGCGCGATCTACAACGAGCGGTACAACTGCCTGCGCGAGCGGCGCTACGACGGCAGCCACCTGCAATTGCCCGGAATGAATTCGAGCATCACGCTCCGGCCCCACCAGCTCGATGGAATCGCCCGAATTCTGCAAAGCAAAGCGACGCTTCTCGGTCATTGCGTAGGAGCGGGCAAGACTTTCCTGATGGTTGCGGCGGCGATGGAGTTGAAGCGATTGGGCCTCTGTCACAAGACGATGGCCGTTGTCCCGAATCACCTGCCCGCGCAGTGGGAGGCCGAGGCGCGGCGGCTCTACCCGGACATCAACGTACTCGCTCCGTCAAAAGATGAACTGAGTGCGTCGCAACGCGGCGAACTGCTCTCCCGCATTTCAACCGGCGATTGGGATCTCATCATCGTCCCTCACACAAGCTTCAAAATGCTCCCTGTCGCACCCGATACCATCGCGCGGTACATCCAGCGCGAGATTGACGTGCTCAGGGAATACCTCGAAAGCATTCCGAAAGACGAGCGCGGCGACCATCGAAAGACGATCAAGGAGATCGAGCGAGCCATCAAGAAGCTCGAAGTGAAGCTGAAGGATTGCGAAAGCGCCATTCTGCGCGACTCCAAACACACGATCACGTGGGAAGAGTTGGGCGTTGACTGTCTGTTCGTCGATGAGTGCCACCTCTACAAAAATTTATACTGCCCGACAAAAATGAGAAACGTCGCCGGGCTCCCGACCGCCGATTCGCAGCGGGCCTTCGACGCGTTCATCAAAGTCCGGTCGCTGCTCGACGGCGGCGGGCGCGTAGTCTTCGCGACGGCGACGCCGGTGAGCAACACGCTGGCCGAAGTTTACGTGATGATGAAGTTCCTGCAGCTCGACACGCTCGAAGAGATGGGCATCGCGCACTTCGACGCCTGGACGCAGCTCTTCGCCGAAACCAGCCAGGGGCTGGAGATGAAGCCTGACTGCTCCGGATTTCGGGTCAATACCCGCTTCTGTAAATTCACGAACCTGCCGGAGCTCGCCGCGCTCTGGCGGCAGGTGCTGGATGTGAAGAACGCCGATCAGCTCAATCTGCCTCGCCCGCGGATCGCTGGCGGCGCGCCGCAGGTCATCACGATCCCGGCCAGCCCCGAACTCAAACGGTTCGTCAAAAACCTGGCGGCTCGCGTCGAGGCGATCAAGAGCCGGCGCGTTTCGCCCGAGGCGGACAACATGCTCAAGATCACGACCGAAGGCCGGAAGGCCGCGCTCGACATCCGCCTGGTGATGCCGGATGCGCCACGCCCTGCCTATTCCAAGATCGAAGCCGTCGCCGACAAGATCGCCGAGTTCTACAAACAATCGCAACATCTGCGAGGTGCTCAGGCCATCTTCAGTGACCTCGGCGTCCCGGTCAGAAGGAGGTAGCAGATGGTTCGATATGAAATTGTTCCTGATTGTGACGGCGTGAGCGTTCGTATCTTTGACGCGCCGGCGGAAGGCTGGCGCACGCTATTTGTAGAAAAGGACGGAATGATCGCCAGGTATGAGGACGAATGCGCCGCGGCTTCCGGCGTGCGAGTTTATGAAGGCTCGGACAAGAGCGGCGTGTTCGAGGTGGAACTTGATGTCTATCTGGAAGCCGCCGCCACTGGCAGGGCGCTCGGCGCCTGCGGCCTGCCGTCGCTCGTTCGATTTGGCGAAGCGGATCATTTCGTTTACGCCACTTTCACCCTGGCGGAGCTATTCGTCCGGCAATCCACGCTTCACATCATCGGATACAAGAACGGCGGTTCCATTTTCAGCGCGGGCTGGGATGCGGTCGCCGCCTGAGACCTGGCAATCGGTAATCAAAGGAAGATTCAATGACTGACGACTTCGATTCCACTGAGTTGACAGAAGAGTCGTATGAAACCGCCGCCGAGATTTTGGCCCGCGACAGCGTCTACGGCGAGATCAAACGCGCTCTCATCGTTCGCGGCATTCCGGCGGAAGAGATCGCTTTCATTCACGATTACACAACGCCTGCAAAAAAGGCCAGAGTTTTTGCCGAGGTGAACGCCGGAAAGATTCGCGTGTTGATCGGCTCGACAGAGAAGATGGGGATCGGATCCAATTTTCAGGAGCGGTTGGTGGGATTGCACCACCTTAGCCCGTGTTTTCGGCCCGCGGACATTCAGCAACGCGAAGGCAGAATATTGCGCCAGGGGAATATTTTCCCCGAAGTTCATATCTGCACCTACGTTACCGAAAATTCCTTCGATGCGTTCATGTGGGGGCTTGTCGAGAGCAAGGCGCGCTTCATCAGCCAGATCATGGCCGGTGAAGTGACCGCGCGCACCGCCGAAGACGTGGATCAATTGGTGATGACCGCCGCGCAGATCAAGGCCATCGCCAGCGGCAACCCGCAGATTCTCGAAAAGGTCGCCGTGGAAGTCGAACTGACGAAGCTCGAACGGCTCTACAGCGCGTGGAGCGCGAGCCGGCAGCGGCTGCGTCGGCAGATGGAATCGCTGCCATCGTATCTGGAATCAGTCACGCGCGAAATCGCCAGCCACCAGAAGACCATCGCGACGCGAGATCAAAATGAACGGGACGATTTCACGATTGAGTTGAGACGAGACGTCTCGTCGGAAGAGGCCCTCACTTTCACCGATCGCGGGCGCGCCGGCGCACATCTGCGGCAACTTTGCTTTGTCGTCGCCCGTGAATCCCGGTCCACAGGCGGGATCACCAGGCTCATCGGCCGTTATCGCGGCTTCGAGATCATCGCTCGCGCTTCGGGCAGACAACTCGATGCGCTCAGTTCACTCTTTTCCGAGACCGATCTGTTTCTGCGCGCTGGCGAGGGCGAACCGAGCTACGGCATCAATCTCGGCGAAAGCGACGCCGGCGTCACTCAATCAATGGATGCGCAACTGCGCGGGTTGGAAGGGAAGCTGGAGAAGTCGCTCGCCGCGCAAGCCGAGCTTGAGCACCGGCAACAGCAAATCACCGCCGAGTTGAACAAGGGCTTTGAGCCTGCGGCCAGGTATGAAGAACTCAGGCTTCGCCTCAATACGCTCAATCGAGAACTCACGAAAGCCGGCGTGGAAATCGAAGGCTCTCCCGAATTGTCGAACCTCGATGAAGAGGCGTTCCACCCCGTCGAATCCGGGGTCAGCGTTCATCAAATCCTTAGTCTCACGGAGCAGTCTGTTGGAGCGGGGGAAGAAAAGGTCGTTGCCTTCGACGGCCAGATGCCAATCGTTTCAGAGACTTCTGTGGTTGAGCCCAAATGCGTGATTGGGGGTGCGGCTGCGGCTGATCCTCGACTGGCGCAGAGCGATAACGGGGCTAATGGAACTTGCACAATGGTTGAAGCCGAGGATCAATCGAAGAATGGGTTATTCACCCTGCCCGATAAAGAATATATTCAACGATCAGCTCCGGCAGAACGCGTAGCAGCTTCGAAGAGCGCCACGGCAAGAGGGCCATCCCAACAGATGTGCTTCAACTGGTCCTGATGCCGTTTGAGGAGGAGCAAAAGTAAAGCGTGTGCCAGCTTCATTTCTGATGTGAGAACGACACTTGTACGGAAAACGCCTCTCAATTTCTAGACGAAGCGTTAAGAATTTCGGCCGATTTGAACTGATGATAGTAACATTATGGTTGTCTTGTTGCTATTGGCAATATTTTCCAATGTTAGTTATGGGATGAATGGAATAGGTAGTTGGTTTAGTTCAGGCAAGAGCATAGGCATAAGATTGCTAGAGTAGCTTAAGTTTAAGGTGAGATTGAGCTAAAACCATTTCGCTTTTGTCAAAGTCATATGGGAATTTTGTCTCATTATCGTAAATGGCTCCTTTCCATATTACGTTTGAAATGTTGGCATTGGTAAGGTCGGCTCCTCGTAAATCTGCCTCTTGTAAATCCGCATACTCTAACATTGCTCCCCATAAACGCGCTCTCCTTAAGTCTGCTGTCGTGAGAACCGCCTCCTTAAGGTTGATTTCGTCCATTATAGCGTATCTGAAATCTGCATCTTTGAATAAGGCTTTATAACACCGGGCTTGCGTAAGGTCGCTTCTAATCAATTTCACCCCAGTCAAATCGACCTGCTGCAAGCCGCTGTTTGAAAGATCTATCTCGTACACGCCTTGTTCGTTTAAGCGCCTAATGCTGATCAGGTTTTTCTTTCTCGCCATCACGGAGTCGTCATTTCTCCATAGATCTATTTCCTCTCTGTGTCGCTGTACTTCTATCCGAACCTCTCCTCTTCTGTTCAGCCAGAAAATCAGTATCCCAATAAAAAGAATATCAAACAAGGTATTATGAATGCCTGATACCAGGTTCTTCCAGAAGTCACCGGAATGGTAATAACCCACTTTATAGGTAATGGAACAGAGGCCGGCAGCAGCAAGCCCCCAGGCTAGTAGCGTAGTACGAATAGGATTATTTCTTATTTTTGAAGGCCGAGGCATAACAATCCTAATAACCCATCCTGAAGTTATCGCCAATCAAGAGTTCTTAGCTCGGTCTTTCCTAGCTCTTCGATTTCCCAGGTCCCCTGCTCTATGATCCGAAACTGGTTCTTCACAACAGGACTTACATTGTCTTCAACAGCTCTAGTCACCAATATATCTCCATCATTAGCACGGTCTATCAACTTCGCACAAACGGAAACGGGACGACCGGAAAAATCAAATCCATACGATCGAAGAACCCGCGTAACATGTCCGAAGTCAATCGTAATTTTCGGCAATGTAAACTCAACTTGATTGAACCCTTTGTTATAATGTTCGACAGATTTTTGCAGCCAACTTGCACAAGTTAAAGCCGACTCTACATCATCAAAAACAATAAAATAGCCGTTATTACCTTTAATCACTTGACCGGAGAGCTTACTCACATTGTCGGCCACCATCTGGTCGAATTCGTTGATGACGATCTCCCAGTCATGTTCGTTCAATTGTTTTCCCTCTTTTGATCTTTTGTTGAGTCTTACACACGCGATAGCTTTTTGTTTTGCCCTGCTGTTATCCCGTCGCAAATCAATTTGCATCCAACTCATTATCTGATTTTGTTTGATTGAGCCTGCGAACAAGTCATCTACCCGCTGAAAATCCGCTTGGCTCATTCGCTCACCCGCGTAGATTTTCCCCTTCGTTGTACGCAACAGCCTGTAGCCATCCCTTTTTTCTGAGCGTGGATTCGCAATAAAATATTCTTCTTCAAAAATGTCTCGTGCTGCACTTGATGCGGACTCAAGCAGCACCGCCATAACCAATTTGAAAACATCTGCATCCCCCTTTACATCTGGCTCTAAGGTCTCTGCAAATTTCCTTAGCCGCTGAACATCGGCAAAAGATCGGAGAAAATACGTATATTTAACCCGGTTTTTTAGGTTATGGATCATCGCCCGCCTTACATCTCCGCGCGTATCCCCAAGGAAATTGGGGGCTATTACCCAGAACTCCTCAAGATTACTGTTGGCTTCCCATTCGGCCAATTGCTGAACGTTTTTTTTCAGCTTTTTGTCTACTGGACGTAGCGGTGTTCTCCACACTCCAAGAATCTGCTCAACAAGCGCACTAGCTTTACATTCAAAACCAAGCTCTTTTCCTTTTCCTCGAGTTTAGACAAAAAAGTCAGTCACAACCGACTTGCTATTTGACAAAAAAGAAATTGGCACAAAGCTGTTCTGATTATGGTAGTCAAAACAATTGAACCTTTGCGCCAATTTCGTGAGGCAGTC
>JAJVHZ010000027.1 GCA_022072255.1 Gammaproteobacteria bacterium
CAACCGGGTTTTGGTTCCTTCAGCACCCGGTTGGCGCACAAGCCATGGACTGGAAAGCGCCAGAAAACAGACAGAAGCTGATCCCGATCCAATCGGGTCTGCATCGGGTTGTGGATGCGGTCAGCACTCAGGATGACCTAGTGGCCTTTGTCCACGACTTGGTACGTGACCATTCTGAGATTGATGATCCCAGATTTATTTCGGTTGCGCTTAGCATCGCCTCGCATTTCTCGGCCACGGATTCGGCGATTTCCGTCCAGACGGACCCCCACAATGTTGCTGATGTAAGTCCAGTATGTCCAGGCAGTTCGGCTACTGGGACTGGCTCGCGTACACGGGCAAGTGCAACCAACCAAACCTCCGCGGAGGTGCCCGCTGGCCTTTCCCATGCGGAGGGAATGCGACTCTCCGAGGACTGGCTTAAAGAGGTTGTTGCTCGTTTCTCTTCGCATCTTCTTCGGGAGCTTCGGGAGACGATTCTGTCGTGTGGGTCAGGGCTTGAGGTTCGTCCTCGCCGCCGGGCGTTGGGGGAGGAGGTCCTCTTTTTCGATCAGAAGGTTGATAGGCCGCTGGCTTTTATTCGTGGGGAACGGACGGAATCGTTGGAGCTGATTGCGAAGGCTCGGGCGGTGCGTGAGTCGTTCAGTGTGTTTCTCGACTTTGCGGCCCAGGTGCGCTTCTGGCATGTCGTGCCGGATGGGTCCCTTGTTAGTGACCCCAAATTTTCCTTTGAGTCCGATTACGGCCGTCTCTTGTTGGTGTTGCTGGCAAACTTTGGCTGTCCGCTCCCGGTGGAGGATGTCTGGCCGTGCATCCATGAGGGTGAGGAGGTTGCCGATCTTGCAGACTCTCTGCGCAAGGTGATTGGGTATCTGGGGCAGAAGTTGGGTATATCTGACTTTGGCCGTTATTTTCCACTCATCGATCTGCCAACCAAAGAAAAAGCATTAGCGCTTCCGCTGTTTAGGGATGGCGCTCTGATTCTTGGTGACGCGCCAAGTCCCCCAGTTTCAAAAGCGTCGTGTTCGTTGAGTCCTCCTACCAAGCCAAAGACGCCTGTTTCGATACAGCGCAGGGGAGGTCTGGTCCGTCTATGAACACCACTTCCATCGAATTGAACATGCTGGAGTTTCCGTGTGGCGGAAGAAGGGGGTGTAGATTGCCATGGAATCTAAGGCACTTTCCGTCTTCAGGAAACCTTCCGGGCGTTTTGAAGTCGATTGTGTTGTGATGCTCACAGAATTGGGAGCGCCTGTTCAATTTATTATACAGCGAATTCCCAAGACAGGGAACTGTTTCGCGCAGATTGCAAAGGAGATTTGAGCAAATGAAGTCAACCACTTTCGCTTCTCAGCTTATGCCTTTGGGGGCCAACCGTCTTGGGAAGAAGGGTGCCGAATCGTTTTACCGGTCGGCGCTCCGTCCACGTTTGTTCAAGAGATTTCTCCAGTTGCTTCGGATTTGCGTTGGTAATTTTCCCATGCGATTCGAGCAGGTGTTCGAGGGAGTGCTGGATGACGCGGGTATCTCGTTTCAGGACCGGCTTGGTGTCACGGCGCAGTCTGCAGCCATTGGTGTACTTCAGGATGAAATGGAAGAAGGATTCCTGGCTGCGCGCTTGCTTATCCTTCTCTGTCGGAAAGATCTCAAGATGGCGGGATTGTCGATTCCAACCAAGGGCAAAAACCTTCAACGGTTCCTCAGGCAATCGAACGTGGCCGCGATCGTCTTGGAGGTCTTGCCTCTCAAGACTTGGAGGGAAGTTCTTGAAGCCCTGGTGACGGTTGTTTCGCGCCGTTATGCGGCTTGGGTGGGTGTGTCGCTGGATGTGAAGGCGATCCCAGGAACCTCTCATGAGGGTGAGCCATCCTTAAGAGATATTTTCGAAGTGTTGGGGGCCAGGGATCCAATGCGGCCTGTGGTGACTGAAGAATGGCAAGTTCTTGGGAAGATCTTTCGTGAGGTCGCGAATGCTATCTCCGCAGACTTGCTGAATCACGGTCGAGCCAAGAAGCTTGTCTTCACTGTTGGAGTTCCATTCCTCAGCGATTACTTCCTCGACTTCCTTGTGGAGTTCTTCACCAATCGTCACCTCACCGGATCAGAAGTGATAGAGAAATATTTCTTCTTTCTAAGCGAAGCGGCTCGTTCCCGACTCGCAGGCTCCCCTCGCTGCGGTGGTCAAGAAGGATGGAAAAAGCTGGGACAGATATGGCGTTCCTTATTCGAGAAAGTTTTGAATAACCCCATGTACCGTGAATTCTTCGGCCCGGACTTGGACGCGATTGCCTGCTACTTCGGATTAGATCCTGCGGTGCAAGGTTGAGAACATAACCAGAATGTTTTTTGGAAAGGAGGAATACTCATGCACAACCCTTTCAAGGCGAAGGGCAGCGACTTTTCCCGAGTTCGCATGATGCCGATCGACAAGATCCGTCATTCGGACAGGAAGCAACGTTGTATCTCGCATTATTCAGGCGAAAGGATTGAAAGGCTGAAGAGCAGCATTCAGAGATTGGGACTACTTTGCCCGCTACTGGTTCGGTCCCTCCCAAATGGTGATGTGATCGTGGTCGATGGGGATAGTCGGCTTGCCGCAGCCAGACATCTCGGCATTGAAGAAATCCCGGTGATCGTTGTTGATGAGGGATCCGGTGGGCAGGATTCCTTTTCGAAGGGTCTTGCCGCGAATTTAGTGCGGGATGATTTTTTGGTTATTGAGGTTGCTCTCAACATCAAGGCGGGTCTTGACGAGGGTTTGTTTACTCGTCCGGACCTCAAGGAGATGTTTGGTCTTTCGGATGAGCAGATCTCTCAGTACGCGTCCTATGTGAAGAATTGCCCAGAGCTCATTCAGTTGATCCGGGACGAGGGTTTGAAGAAAGATGGGAAGGCTTCGCTTTTCGGACACGCTGTGCTGCGCCACCTCAGCCGTTTGCGGGATCCCGAGTTCAAAGAGGATCAACTCGCGATTGCTCGCAAAGTGATCGAGGAAGAGCTGGGATCAGAGGCTGTTGGAACCTTAGTGGACAGTGTCCTATCCAAGAATCTCCTTTCTCCCAAATCCGGCAATCGCAAGCCTACTTCTCGTCCCTTGCCGATTCCCGACCTCCCAACGGGAGTGAAGGGACGGATCAAGCAGGGTCAAATGCGCCTTGAGTTTCGCTGGGAGACCCAGGAAGACCTGCAAGCAGTGATTGCTCAAGTGACTGAATTGCTTCAGCGGCCCGGCTTCGTTGCTTCGCTCCTTCCTTCCCCAATACCTGATTGCTCCACACCGGGCTTCTGGGATCAGAACGAGAAATGTGGCGATGGATTTGGTCTTGAGGTTCCCTGCCTTGCAGAAACTGTTGGATCTACAGAAGGAAAGGAGGTGAAAATGTGATGATTGACAAAGGAATGAGAATCGATTCTGGAAATTGCAGCACTGTTCTGCTCGACCTCGGCGATGATTATTCGGATTCCCGGGAATTCGACTTGACCGGAAAACATCCCGGCGTGATCAAGCAGGTCAGACGGAAAGAGGAAGAAAACGGAACGACGTACCTCATCCAGGTAACCCTCAAAATGGGGGAACGGATGTTACAGGTAGACAGATTCCTTCCCAACCCAAACAGGTTTAGGGAGGAACTGACGAAGTTCGGAATTGACCTTGATGCCATGGATACGTCAAAAGGTCTCGATTGCTCCCCCCTCATCGGCCGCGAGGTTATTGCTGTGGTGAGCTCAAAGCCGACGAAGGACGGCAAGATCTGGAACTGGATAACTGAATTGACCCCTCTGGGGTCCTGAGCAAGCAACATTGATTTCGGTCGCCCCCACCCCGCACGGAGGGTGGGGGCGGAAGAAATCGGAGATCAACGAGAAGATGACACCGACCCGTATTGGTCGCGCCCTTCGCCTGACGATGGCCAGCGACGAGCCGAAATGGTTCAAAGGCCGAAACCTCACTCAAGCCAGAGTGGGGTCGCGAGGAAAAACTGAGAAGGGGGGAAAAGATCCATGCGTGAAAAAGTATCGAGGATTGACGCTAGGAATTGTCGATCCAAACGGTTGGAAACGTTCCTGACACATGGTCCACTGATGAGGCACGTCGGATGAAATGCTTCCCCTGTTTGTTTGGGGGGAGGCGTTGTGACGGGAATTGACATGGTCGTTAAGTCGATTGATCCACATCGGTTTTATTCCTCGAAGGACCTTTCGGAGGTGATCCGTGGGTTCGTATCGATCGAGTCGTTACGCAAGTCTGGCTTGCGAGCCCTCCCAGGAAGCGGCTACTGGGGACAGTCAATTATTGACGTTCTGGACCGGATGTGTACGCTGGTGGTGTCTGATTCCGGCGTGGATGCCACCGCAAAGGAGGCATTCCATGACGCGTTCTTTGAAAAACGAGGTGACGGTTCAGGTTGCCAACTATTTGGTGACCAAGAAGGGCAAGGCGTTTTCGATCGTTGGCAGTGTTCCCGTAACGAAGGGAAGAAGGTTCCGTCTGGTTCTGATACGGCCAGGAACATACCGTCTCAGCGGGAGGAGTTGTACAGACTTACGGGTGCGGAACTGGATCAAGGCGGTAAGCATCGACGAGGCCATCGAAGAGGCCGAAAGAGTCCTGTACGGGTTTAGATCCGAACAGCCCGTCCTTGACTTTGCGATTTCCAAGGTGTGCACGGCTTGGTTGGATTCCAGAACTTGCACAAAGGAGTCCATTCGATGCTACCGCCAGTTCCTTGGGTACTTTGTGGACTGGCTGCAGGGTGAGGGTTTGACGCAGTTTGATCAGGTCAGGCCTGAGCATTTGCAGCGGTACGCGAAGAATCTAGCCAACGGAGGGATGACCTTGAAGTCGATCAAGCATTACTGTTATCCGGTGCGAGCGGTTGCCAAGTGGGCATCGCTGAACTGGATTCAGGTGCGCGATTTCTCGGTCGGGTTCCGATTGCCGAGGGTCTCGCAAGAGATTCGATTCAGCGAGGGGCAAGGGAGGCCTTTCCTCGCGCTTGATCTGGCGGCGGATTTCCTGCTTTGGCTTCGGGAGCAGCCGAATGGCTGGCGAATCCTTCCGGGGGTTGCTCTTCAGGCGCTTTGTGGTCTTCGGGTTCGTGAAGCCTTGCGGCTTACCTGGGCGAAAGTGGATTTGGATCGGCGGACGATTGTGGTGGATGGGGTTGTGAAGAACGTTCATTCAGTCCGCCGCATTCCGGTCCCCGAACTGGTTGGTGCGATCCTTTCATCCACGCCACGTGTTGCGGAAAGGGTGGTTAGCTCGTATGACCAGTCGCATCCCTATGGTAAGGCGGTTGCTCGTGCACTGAATCTCTGGCGTCCAGGGGTTGGCATTGAGCCCAAAGGGCTTCGGCGGACCATTCCCAGCGAAGCTGCCCTTCGTGGCTGGCATCGTTTGGCCCTGGAACGATTCATCGGCCATTCTCCCGTATCGATCACCGACCGGCATTATGTGGGCGGTTCGGTGTCGGATATGGAGGCGCTGATGAGGGCGGAGATTGTTGAAAAGGCCGACGAATTGCTGATGCAGCCGCTAGACAAATGGCAACAGAATGGCAACTTGGCGACTGGTCCCAAAATGCCTAAGTCTAGTGAGTCGAAGGTGTTGCAGTTGCCATTTTGCGCGTAGTTCTGTGGTTCAAATCCAGTCGCCCCGACCAGTCACCGCAAGTTCTAAGTCCAATACCCCCAAGGACTTATCCTCTAACTAAACCATGTAAAAAGGGCACGATGGAAATTGGCTGTGCCCTTTTGTGCCCTTTTGCACTTTCGATCCTCTCGATCAGTCCGTTGATCTTGCCTGACACGTGCTCGCGGAAGACCTCGACCATTCTCCCTTTCTTGTCTCCGAAGTAGTGTCTCTCGGCGACTGTCTTGGGGGCGTGCCCGACGTAGCGGTCCACGAGGTACGTGTTCCAGCCTTCTTCGATGGCGTGTTCCATGGCGTGGGTTTGGAGTGTGTTGCGGAGATCCTTGGGGGCGATGTCGCATTTCTCATCCCAGCGGCGTAGCCCCCGTTTGAGGAGTTTGGCGAAGGCGTTGTCGTTGCCCTCGTACGGGACGATCTTCTCGTCACCTTTGGGTATTCCTCTGAGTGCCTGCCAGACCATGTGCGGGAGTGGGATCCGTCTGACGCGATACTCATTCTTGACCCGTTCCTGAAATTCGGGGTGGTCTTGGATGGTGATCGTGCCTTCACGAAGGTCGACATCGGTCCACCTGAGCCGGAGTGCTTCACGGAGTTGGAGTCCGCAGATTCCTTGCAGGAGGACCGCCGGGATGAGGATTGGACCTGTTTCGAAGGATTCGAGCCACACCAGGAAGTCGAGCACCTGTTCGAAGGAGAGGGATGGGTTGCCGTCTTCGCTGCGGTAGATCCCATCTCTTCCCGCATGGCGCGGGAGGCGCAAGGTCTGGCAGATGTTGCGGTAGTGTTCCGGCCAGTTGGCGGCCGTGAAGCGGCTCGCCATGCGGATCGGTTCGAAGTAGTGGCTGACTGTCTTTGCTTTCAGTCCGCGCTTGAACAGTCCATTCATGTACTCGGTAAGATGCTCAAGCCGCAATTCGTGCCAGTGCGTCAGATTCTTGGTTTGGGCCCAGAAGCAGAAGTACCCGGAAAACTGGTACAGGTCTTCACGGTGTTCATGACTGCCACCACCGCCACGAATAGCGCGGTCGAATGCGGACGAGAGGTCGAGTTGGGGATGGCTGGGATCGTGAATCTCCCCATGGAGAAGCGCTGCCCCCTGTTCGACCGCTTCGGCGAGTCCTGTGGCTGGGAAGCGTTCACGTTTTCGAGAGCCTGCTGAGTTTATCCCGTTGGCTCTCCACTTCCCTGGGGCCTCCTCCCAGATCGTGAACTGCTGGCCGCTTCGCGGGCCGACCCCTTTGACCTTCCACTTCTCTCCTCGGCGCTCGACTCCGTAGGGGCCGATCATGAGGATCTGTTTCACCCTGTTTTTCAAAGAACGCATCGTTGGTCTCCTTTCGAGAAGAGACCCCACGAGGTTGAGACAGGGCATTTTCGCAGAGACGTTCGATGCTGGCAATGAGGGAATTGCCCCAGTAGCCCCGTCCCGGCATGGCTCGCAGGCCGTGTTTGCGCAGGAGGTCGAGGCTCACGAAACCGCTCAAGAGTTCCTCGACCTCCTGGGTCTCATAAAGGGTGGTGGGGTCGATCCGGCGCATTCGGATGCTCCATGGGTTTCTCAGAAGGTTTTACCGGTTCCCTTTGTCGGCTTGGGTGGGTTGGTCTCGCTGAAGAGGAGCAGGTCAGGGACCATTCCGCCTTTCTTCATGAGGTCGAGTAGTCCTTTTGGGAGCCCTTCGTTGGCAAGCAGGACGACCTGGATCTCGCTTGTCCCAGCCTTCTTGAGGGCTCTGAGGTTGAGGGTACCGGTGTAATGCTCGGAGCCGTCTTCGGTCTTCACCTTTCTGAAGCCGCTGATGAGGTTGATGGTGGGGTTCATGGTTTTCTGTCCTCTATTCTGGTTTGGGTTTTGAGCACGCTGTAATAGGCGCACTTGCCGAAGCCGTAGCAGGTGACGTGTTGGCGGAGTGGACCGTCGGGTCGGCAGCCGTATTCGTAGGAGCCCTTGGTGTAGGCGGCGTTAACCAGGGTGTGGAGTTCCTTGTCGGTGAGCGGGGGTTGATTGTGGGGGTTCCAGATGCGTGAGAGGATTTGGTGGACCTGGGGTTGGGGGAGTCCTGTGTTTCGGAGTTCGCTGGAGAGGATGTGTCCGACCTTGTTCCGCTTCCCTTTCTGAGTTCCTTCGCGGAGTTGTTGCTGGAGACAGTCCTTGAGAAAAAGAGGCCGTGAGTTCCCCATGGTCCCTCCTGGAGTAGAAGCGAGGGGATCGGGGATCGGTTGGTTGATTCGATCCCATTCATCGGGAAACTTCTCCCTGAGGGTCTGGGTTGGGTCAATGGTCGGAACTGATTCGAGGACTTCGTAAGGGTTTTCGAGTTGCGTCAGATCGTCGTCCATGAAGAGACACCAGCACTTGGTAACCTGGTGGACTCCGAGGGGTGCTTTAACGAAATTGCCGTATCTGTTTGGGGGGATCTGGTCCTGTTTGGGAAAGACCTCGTGGTCGGAGGTGATCGCTTGACCTAGGGCTCGTGCGGTACGGTTCGGGGAGGGTTTGTCGAAGAAGATCCAGAGATGGAATCCCTTGTTCCCGGAGAACTCGGTCAGGTAGGGGATCTCGCATTCACCGAGCCTCTCCCCTACGGCAAGGACTGTATTTGGTTCCAGGATGTCGATGTCGATGCAGACCCATTTGGAGGTTCCATCCTGGGCGGGGTATAACCCAATGGTGTGTTTCCCCTTGAGATGGCCGACAATCGCTCCATCGGTCAGGGGATTGCGAACCAAACCATACTGGCCATCAGCCCGTTGCAGGGGGTAGCAGTCCTCCCGCTGAACGAACCGATCCCGAAAGAGCGAAACGACCTTCTGAGTTCTTTCCACCGCCTTCCTCCAGGCGGGAGATCCCGCCAAACAATGGAGCGGTAGGAAAAGGTGGGGTGTTCGGATTAACCCTCCCCGTTTGGGGGAGGATTCCGCCATGGCGGGAATGGATTGCGGCTTCAGAGGAATCGCCAAGAAGTCCTTCCTTCGCGCAGTCCTTCTTCCCGGTCCTGTTCTTGTCGTCATGCAGAACAGACCGTCAGCCGGTCCGAGGACAACAGCTTTCCCCCTTACAAAATGTCCGGTGGAAAGCATACATTATCATGCCGGGCGGTGTGGTTGATTGTCGGGATATCCTCTCGATTTGATGTCCCTTGACAGGCACGGAGATGTGACAGAACATGAACCTATGAGGTTCACCGCCCTCTTTAGCGCCTTGTCGCTTCTTTCTGTTTCGTTGCATGTGACAGTTGATCACGGGCTGATCGAGTACTGTCACATGATCTCCGCTCATTCTGAAGAGGCTTCTCATGGGGAAGTGGACCCAAGCGATGTCTGCTCTCATCACTCCTTGTCCCATAACCACAATGGTGCGGTGGATCCCCACCAAGGCCACTGTCACGTCAACCATGGCCAACTTTTCAAGCCTACCTCTGGCTACCACGTCCAGGACTCGATCCCAACGGTGGCACTGCCGTCACACATCCTGGGAATGAGTTCTGCATCTGCCGCAAGTCTTCCGGGCGTTGATTTATCCTGGTGTCCACCAGACGGTGGCAAGGCCTACATCACTTTCAGCTCTCTCCAGATCTGATCTTTCCTTAGCGGGGAAAGTCTACTCATGACAGAGCCTGCCTGTGGGAGGCTCTGGGTTAGTGACTTTCCATCATCCCCGCTCGATATCCACTTTTCCGATAACAACCGAAGGCACAATGGCAATCCACGTCGGGAGGTTCCCGTCGAAGGAGAGTGATATGAACACCACCTTACGAATGGTCGTTCTGGTGGCCTTGGCCATTCAGTTCGGCACAGCATCAATGATAGCCCTTGGTGAGGAAGCACTTCCGCCCCTGGAGGAAGAGGGTGTCTGGCCAGAAGCCGCTTCAGACACACCAGCATTTCCTCTGCTTTCAGCATCGAGAGATCCGGCCGTTCCGTTACAGCCGCAATCTGCGGACCCCCCGCCGGTCTATGGGATTGGGCTTCACGAGATCCTCGACCTGGCTCTTCGGCAGAGCCCTGAACTCTCTGTGCAGCGGGCCAAGGTGGGTGAGTCGCGGATGCGGGCACTGGCAACCGGCTTACTACCCAATCCAGAGATTGGAGCTGGGGTTAAGCGGTCTCACACGGAAGGTTCGGGACCAGTCTTGGAGGTTAAGCAAGAACTTCCAATCAACGGTGCACTAGGCTTGGAACGGCAGGCTGCACAACTCCTATACAATGCGGACAGCACCAACCTGCGCCGTGAGATCCAGATCATCCTCGGGGAGGTCCAAACGAGGTATGTGGAAGTGTTAGCCCGGCGCGAGCTAGACGGGGTCGAACAGCATGGCATGGAGGTGGCATCGGAATCTTTGCGGCTTGTATCGGATACCCTCAAAGTGGGGTTGATTTCAACGCTGCCATTTGGTCTTGCCCAGACCGAATATGCCAGTGCAAAGAATGCCAAGCAACTTTCAGAGCGGGAATTCCAGTTGGCGCGACAGGGGCTGGCCCGCCTGCTGGGGATGGAGGAACCCGCTCTGCCAGTGATAAGCGGGGATCTTGGACAATCGTTACTACCGCCAGATCTCAATCCAGACCGGCAATCACGACCTGATCTTCAGGCCGCCAGCCTGAGAGTTCAAGCCGCGCAGACCTCTGTTGCGGCGGCGAACCGGGCCTGTATTCCGAATCCTGTCTTGGGTTACAGCCGTGAGGAGACAGATGACTCCAGGGAGGATTTCTTCACGGTTGGTCTTGAGATTCCTCTCTTCAACAGAAAGGTGGCCCGGGTGCAGGAACGGATCGCGGAGTCTCAAACGGCCTCAGTGGAGAGAACCGCTTTGGGCAAATCTGTAAGAGCGGAGATCGACTTGGCCATGAGTCAGTTGGAGGCACGTCAACAAGCAGTCCTGATCTTCGAAACTGAGATTCGCCCATCCATCCAGAGAGCTCTGGAAGCGGCCAAAGACGCTTTCAGGAGCGGCACAACTGACTTGAGCTTGATTCTGCAGACCCAGGCTCGCCTGATCGAACAAGAGCGCAACACTGTTCGCGCTCTCGGAGATCTCCGCAAGGCGGAGATCGAATACTTGTTGGCGCTAGGAGCGCCGATCAATCCATAGACATGGAAGGAAGTCGGACTATGAAAAACCTTGACCAGATAAACAGCAGAAACAACATGTGGTCCTTCAGCTTAATCGCAATCGCCGTCTTGTTGTTCGGTGGTGCTATCCTGCCCAATTCACTGAATCCCATTCTAGCTCCATGTATCGCAGCGGAAGAGAAGGCACATGAGCATGGTGACAAGGACGGTCACGCGCACGAGGCAGTGGAAGATGCGCATGTCCACGATTATCTTTACGCCAACCACACATGTCCAACCTGCAAAGACCCAATCGATCCTCACCTGTTTGCTGAAATATCTAACAAAAAGAAGAACATCTTCGGCCGCATTTACTTCTGTTGCGCCGATTGTGGCAAGCAAATCAAGAAGGACATTGGCAAGTACTACATGAGCCTTTATCGCACCGACGAAAAGACTGGGAAGGAAAAGCCACTGCGTGACCTCAAGAACCAAGTTTGCCCAGTTGAAGGTGGAACAATCGATGGGAAAACCGCCATCGAGTACAACGGGATGATGGTTTCTCTATGTTGCCCTGATTGTCTCGCGGCGTTCCTTAAAGACCCTGAGAAAAGTATGGCGAAGATCCTTCCTGAAGCGAAAGAGTTCAGGTTTGAAGGCGGCGCGGAACATGAAGAGCATCATGAAGGCGATGGGCACGATCATGGAAAGGATCAGCCAACCTCAGGAGATAAGTCCTGATATACGGACACGACTACACGTCTTCAGTTCCTCCAGCGGCACCCAGAGAAGGGTGTATCCGCTGGGGGAACAAGATGCTACGAAGAAAGAGGTCTGAGAGAAGATGAAAAAAATCGTAGGAGCTTTTTTTGCACGCAAGGGCAGTATTCTCCTGAGTGGGATTCTTCTGACCAGCATTCTTGCGGCCAGCGTTCTGACTTGGGCGATGGCAGAACGGGAGAGGGCTATGTCCCCGCAAGCATCGGCGATGCCTGATTCGAGTTCATCCTCCGAATCGGCACCAGATTCAAGCCAAGGTGACTGGGAAATCGAGATCAAATCAGGGGACGACCATAGCGGGCACAATCACGCGGAGGGTGAAGCACACGAAGAAGGGGCTGTGGAAGTTCCGCCCGATATGTTGGAACCGCTTCGGATTGTCTCCGCACCGGTGCAGCGAGGCGATCTCACCATTACACTTGATCTCTACGGATGGGTGAGTCCCCGTCCTGGAGACCTCACGGAAATCCATGCGCCAATTGCAGGGGTCGTTGAGGAATTCCTTGCCTCACCAGGCGACATGGTTCAAAGCGGGAGCCCTCTCGTCTCCCTGAGGGTCCCTGTTGCCTTAGAATGGCAGAAAGCGATCCTCACGTCTGTCAATGACCAGGCTCAGCTGAAAGATTCTACAGGCCTCCTGGTCTCTGAAGGTCAAGCCAAAGTCATCCAGCTGCTCGGTGAGTTGCGGGTAGCAGCTGCCGAGAAATTACGCCTGGAAGAGGAACTTGCCTTGATAGAGCAGGCTGGCAGTAATGCGGTCCCGAAGCGCGACATCAACACCAAGAGGGGGGAACTGAGATCAGCGGTGGCGATGCTTGAGGCCAAGCGGTCATTGGCCTTGGCCTACGACCTGAGCCCTGAATTCATCTCAGAGATCGAAGCGGGCAAGCAACCCATCAAAGCACCAGGAGGTGCCCTGCCCCCGGATATCCGGAGGGAGGTCGGACAGGTCGAATACAAGAAGCGAGATGCGGTCAACGACGAGCAAGTTGCTGCCCGAAATCTCGTGGCCTACGGTTTCAGCCAGGGTCTCGTAGAGAACCTTCGAAACGGCCGAACAGACGTGCTTGAGGATCTTCTGACGGTTCGCGCCAAGCAGCCCGGACTGGTTACTGAGGTCCTGGCGAAACGGCAAATGGCTCTCAATCCGGGCGATCCCATTCTGCGCGTCATCGACTACCGAAAAGTGTATGTTGACGTAGAAGTTCCCGAGCTGGACCTCTCCAAGGTCCTCAAGCGAGCAAGCGACCAGATCCCTGTCCTCGTAACGGGGCTAGACGACCTCGTGGTGAATGGGCATGTCGCCTATTTCGACACTTCGGTCCACCCCGATATTCGAAAGGCTCATCTGGTTATCGAAGTCGAGAACTTGGAAGGGATGCCACTGCGCGACCATATGGCAGCCACAGTAGGAGTTCCGCTTGCGATCAAAGAGAACGCGTTATCGGTCCCGACGAAGAGTATCCTGACAGATGGGTTCGACAAAATTGTTTTTTTGGATGAAGGGGAACACTTCCTCCGTTCCGTCGTGAAGACCGGCATCGAAACCTTGGATAGGGTCGAGGTTTTGGAGGGTATCTCCCCGGAAGACAAGGTGGTTGTATCGGGGGCCCGATCCTTGTATCTGGCGCTCAGCATCCCCAAAGAAGGCGCGGATCCCCACGCCGGTCATGCTCACTAAAGAGGTTTCTTCATGCTCAAGCACCTTGTTTCTATAGTTCTGGAATACCGCTTGTATGTCATCATTGGGGCGCTCGTGTTGGCGGGATATGGCGCCAAGACCGCCCGCGAACTACCGGTTGATGTCTTCCCAGACATGAACCGCCCCACTGTGACCATTATGACTGAGGGCCACGGCTTTGCGCCCGAGGAGATCGAAAAGCTGGTCACCTTTCACATCGAGTCCGCCATGAACGGAGCGCCGGGTGTGATTCGCGTCCGTTCGATCTCCACGGTCGGCCTATCGATGGTCATGGTCGAGTTTGATTGGGACCGGAACATTTACCTTTGTCGGCAGGTTGTACAGGAGAGACTCCAAATGGCCCAGGAGAAACTGCCAGCTGGGATTTCGCCAACCCTGGCTCCCGCGTCTTCAGTAACTGGAGAAGTGATGCGGATGGCTCTCACTTCGGATGGAAGCATCTCGCCGACCGATCTGCGAACTATCGCTGACTGGGACATACGTCCACGCCTTCTAACCGTCCAAGGGGTGGCGCAGGTTTTCACCATCGGCGGGAATGCCAAGGAGTACCAGATCCTGGTCGATCCGACCGCCATGGCCAAATACGAGGTGTCGATCAAGGACGTCGAGGAAATTCTGAAAGGGGTTAACACGAACACCCCGGGAGGCTTCATTTTCAGCGAAGGAACAGAGATTCTGATCCGTAACATCGGTCGACCCGGAAAAATCTCGGAGCTTGAGGACCTGGTGGTCAAGACCGGCGATCATGGTTCTGTGCGGCTTAGCGACATTGCCTCAATTCAGGAAGGTAAGAAGATTCCGCGCGGCACGGCGGGGTTGAACGAAGAGGAGGCGGTGATCGTCAACGTCCTCAAGCAACCTGAGGCCAATACGCTCGATCTAACTGAACGGCTCGAGAAAGAAATCGAGGCCATCCGAGAGAGCCTTCCCAAGGGAGTAACCCTGCACGACAAGATCTATGTCCAGGCCCGTTTCATCGAGACCGCGATTCACAACGTGATAGAGGCCGTGCGGGATGGCTCCATCATCGTCACTCTCATCATCCTGCTCTTCCTCATGAACCTGAGGATGTCGGTGATTATCCTGACCGCGATCCCGGTTTCGATCATCTCGACGCTTCTGGTATTCAGCTGGTTTGGGCTGACTGTCAACACCATGACCCTGGGTGGGATCTCCGTGGCGATCGGCGAGCTTGTGGACTGCGCCGTGGTCGGAGCCGAGAACATTTACCGCCGATTGCGCGAGAACCTCGCCAAGCCAAGGGAAGAGAGGAGGCACTTTTTCCCTCTCATTGCGGATGCCACTTCAGAGGTCTATAGCGGCATTGTCCTCGGGACCCTCATGACGCTGCTCGTGGTAATTCCACTCTTCGCCTTGCCTGGCATTGTCGGAAGGATCTTTGGACCAATCGGCATCGCCTACCTGGTCTCGAATTTCACTTCCATGCTTGTCTCGCTCACCATCACCCCTGTTCTCTGTTCCTACTTGCTGCGAAAGCGGTTGCCAGTGTACGGCAAAGACGGTCTTCTTGTGCGAATCCTCAAGCGCGCGATCGAACCGGTGGTCCTGGGCGCTGCGCGTCGTCCCCTGCTCAACCTCCTCCTCGGTGGCTTGGTGGCGGTGTGGGCAATCTGGCAAGGAACCAGGGTCGGTCTCGACCTCCTTCCCGAGTTCAACGAAGGCTCCATTTTTGTCCTATCCATGTCACCACCTGGCACGGATCTGGAGACATCGAGCAACATGGCGAAGGCAGTGTCCGTGGCGATCCAATCCGTGCCCGAGGTAGCCAACAGCCTGACCGGTCATCGGACAGGCCGTTCAGAAGGCGATGAGCATGCACACGCGACAAGCAGCTCCGACATTGAGGCCGAATTGGTTACTCCCGAAGGGAAGAGGGCACGGTCGCTGGCAGAGATACAGAACGACCTGCGAAAAGCTCTCGCCAGGGTCCCCGGTGCTCTTACAGAGCTCGCCCAGCCGATTGGCCATTTGATCAGCCATTTGATCGGAGGCGCCCGGTCGCAGGTTATCGTCAAGATCTTTGGCCCCGACCTGAGCCAACTTCAGCATCTTGGACAGCAAGTCCATGCCGAGATGAAATCTGTTCCAGGTGTAGTCGATGATTATGTCGAGCAGCAGGTCCTCATCCCACAGATTCGGGTCATTCCGAAAGGGTTCGAACTCTCGCGTTATGGCCTTCACATGGCGGACGTTCTCAGGACCATGGAGATTGCCCTCCAAGGTGAGGTTCTATCTCAGGTGCAGTCTGGGGAACGGTATTTCGATCTCGTGATCCGAGGCAAAGATTCGCTCCGCGAGAACTCTGAGGCCATTGGAAATCTGCTTCTGACCACGCCCACGGGCGGAATGGTTCCGCTAAGGGCGGTCGCGGAAATCGCGAAATATCCCGGGCCTAACATGATCAACCATGAAAACGCCCGTCGCCGCCTCTTCGTCCTGTGCAACGTGGCGGGCAGGGATCTCGGCAGCACTGTCCGCCAGATCACGGAACGCATCAAAGGGGTGCCATTCCCCGAAGGTTACAGTTGGGCGATGGGCGGCCAATATGAGCAACTGATTGAATCCGGGCAAGTGATGACTTACCTCTTCCTCGCAACTCTCTTCCTGATGCTGACGATACTGGCAGTTGAGTTCCGGTCTGTCGCACTGGCTCTCATCGTCATGCTGAACATACCCCAGGCGGTGATTGGTGCGGTCATCGCCCTGATGGTGACTGGGACCACCCTCAACATGGGAGCGGTGGTGGGCTTTGTGGCATTGAGCGGTATCGCTGCCCGTAACGGCATCTTGCTGATCTCTCACTGGGTGACCCTGATCCGCGATGAGGGCCACGACTTCAGTCCTGAGACGCTGCTCTTGGGCTGCAAAGAACGACTCACCCCAGTCCTCATGACCGCCCTCGTCACGACCCTCGGCCTCATCCCGCTAATCCTCGCGAAGGGACAGTCTGGTAAGGAAATCCTTTACCCGGTGGCTGTGGTAATCTTTGGAGGACTTATCACCTCAACGCTGCTGGATTTCACCATCACACCCGCTGCGGCAGCGTTATATGGCAAGAAGGCGATCCTACGGCTGGCCAGCCATAGAGGCGGCGCGATGGATGTGGAGCACCTGCTAGAGGAAGAAAGCCTGGAACTGGAGGCGGCGTTGGCGAAGTGAGTTTACGCAGCTTTCACATTCCCAAGCCCACACCTGCCGGGTTACCAGGGGAAAAGATGCTCCAAATGAGGCAAACTCAATGAATGAGCTACAGTTCAAAATCCGTGGCATGGATTGCGTCGAGGAGGTCGCAATCCTCAAGCGTGAAATTGGTCCCCTGGCAGGAGGTGAGGCGAATCTGCTATTTGATCTTCTCGATAGCAGGATGACAGTCAGGCTTTCATCGGAATCGAATCTGGACATTGAGAAAATAATTGAAGCGGTCTCGCGAACAGGCATGCGAGCCACTCCCTGGTACCAACCGGGATCATTGGATGGCTCAAAGGCCGGAAACGCCGGTTGGCAGACATTGGGCCAGCCTTTTCTCTGTTCTGTGTCCGGGGTGTGCCTTCTGCTCGGATTCCTTCTCCATTTAATCCTACACAAGAGCCTAATGGATGCTCTGACATCTGAGGGCTCAACTCCGGGACACACTTTTCCATTAGGAACTTCTCTTCTCTATGGAGCGGCGGTAGTCACAGGGAGCTGGCATACTCTACCCAAGGCCTGGCGCTCGGTGCTTCGCCTTCGGCCTGACATGAACCTTCTTATGGTTATTGCCGTAATTGGCGCCATCGCAATCGGGGAGTGGTTTGAAGCTGCGACCGTGTCGTTCTTGTTCTCGCTCGCGCTTGTTCTGGAATCCTGGAGTATTGGGAAAGCACGGCATGCTATCAAGTCGTTAGTTGATGCATCCCCTGTGAGGGCAAGAACACTTGATCCCGAAAGTGGGAGAGTAGTCGAAGCAGCCGTCGAAGAAATCCCGGTTGGAGCCGCGGTTCTAGTCCGGCCCGGTGAAAGAGTTCCTTTGGATGGACTCGTAACAAGAGGCGAATCCTCAGTCAATCAGGCGCCCATCACGGGTGAGTCGATGCCAGTGCTTAAGCGAGCGGGTGATGAAGTGTTCGCGGGAACCCTCAACCAGGATGGCGCATTCGAGCTCCAAGTAACCAAACCGGCTAACGATACAACTCTGTCAAGAGTCATTCGGCTTGTGCAAGAAACGCAGTCGAATCGTTCGCCTAGTGAGCAATGGGTCGAGAGATTTGCCGTTTTCTATACTCCAGCCATGATGACTCTGGCGATCCTCTTTGCGGTTCTTCCTCCACTGGTGACTGGGGGATCATGGGCGAAGTGGTTTTACGAAGGTTTGGTTCTCCTCGTTATCGCATGCCCATGTGCGTTGGTCATTTCGACACCTGTCAGTATGGTGGCGGCAATTGCTGCTGCTACCAGAGCTGGCATCTTGGTCAAGGGGGGCGCCTATCTTGAGGTGGCGGGCCATTTGAAAGCAATTGCTTTGGACAAGACTGGGACACTGACCTACGGCCATCCCGAAGTCCAGAAGATTGTGCCACTGAATGACCACACTGAATTGGAGGTACTGAGCCGGGCAGCGGCATTGGAGGCCAACAGCACACATCCCCTTTCGCGGGCGATTCTTGCCAAGGCGGGCTTAGAAGGGATTCCAGTTGATTCGGCCTCTGATATAACGGCTTTACCGGGAAAGGGAGCAATAGGCACGATTCAAGGCCAACTCTTCTGGATAGGAAGCCATCGGTTCGTGGAAGAGATGGGGTCGGAGGAAGAGGGATTCCATGATTTGGCGGTCAATTTGGAGAATGCGGGTCACTCTCTAGTGGCCGTGGGCAATGACAAGCATATTTGCGGAGTAATCAGTGTAGCTGATCGGGTTCGAGAAGAGGCAGTAGAGGTTATCCAGGCCATCAAGCATCTTGGCGTGGTGAGGGTTGTTATGCTCACGGGAGACAACCGGCGAACTGCAGAATCAGTGGCGCGGATTGCAGAAGTTGATGAGGCCAGGGCGGAGCTTCTTCCGGAAGACAAAGTCAACGCGGTGAAAGAGCTTCGAGAGAAATACGGCACCGTCGCGATGGTCGGGGATGGTGTGAACGATGCCCCTGCGATGGGAGTGGCGACGCTCGGAATCGCAATGGGTGCGATCGGAAGCGATGTGGCCATTGAGGCCGCTGACATCGCTCTCATGTCGGATAATCTTCGTAAGATTCCCTGGTTGATCGGACACTCCCGCCGTACACTTCGTACCATCAAGCAGAATGTCGCGTTCTCTATTGGCATCAAGCTGGTGTTCGTCCTTCTAGCCTTCAGCGGGCATGGAACTCTCTGGATGGCCATCGGAGCAGATATGGGCGCTTCTCTCGCGGTGATCTTCAACGGACTTCGGTTGCTGAACGGTATGAAACGAGATTGACATAAATAGTTCGTGAGCATGGTGCAACAATACCTCATTCACAACGGAAAATCACAGTTACTATGAATAATAATGAATCGTTTGATCCATCGTTGAAACTCCTCTAGGTGCTTGACAACATCTAGCTCGAGAATCTACCATAAACTTTAATGATCCAAACAAAGACGGTCTCAAAGATAGCCAGATGGATTTTGGGTGTCTTTCTCCTGGTGGGGATGTTCTGTCCTTGCCGGTGGTTCCCTCCCCATTCCCAATCGCCACATGCCATTGAGCGATTCTGTTGCCCAACCTGCGAAGACGAACAGAGGAGTGATCAGGAGGACTCCGGAAGCATCCCGGAGACGTGTGAAAGTGGCTGTTGCAGTTCCTGCCTAACCCCGGAGAGGGGGGGCAATTGGAGCCTGGATCATGCCACAACCTTTCTCTCGGTTATCTGTGTTGTGCCTCTCGTTGAGTCCCTCGTTGCATTTTGTAAGCTGGCCCCATATCCCCTCCTACCTCTTGCTTCTCCTCCAATATATAAAGGTTGCCCCTTCCCCAACCTGGGTTCTCTCCTGATCTGAATCCCGCTCGTTACTTCCTCTTCATCCACAAGATAGCAGTAGTTATGACGCTTACAGGTTTACCGCAATGGAAACCTGAAATAGGAGGAACAAATGAGCAGCAATTTCAAAATCGCATTTGGAGTATCATTAGTGCTCCTGGTAATCGGTACGGCAGTGATCTTCGGTGCCCGTGATGTCAACGGATGGAACCATTTCAGTGGATTTGTTGCGAAAGCATTTGACCAGTTGTATATCGAAGCACTTGCGTCTGATCAACCCTCCACGGAGGCAACTGGAGACAGTTCTGGTGATTCAGCAGATGGAAAACCGGAGGACACCGCGGATTGGGACGTTGAATTGAGTTCAACGGTTCCCAATGTGGCGTTGCCAGAATTCGATGCAGGAAAAGTCGCGGAGTTCAAAGCCAAGGGAGATTGGTGTACCTCTCATAATGTGCCGGAGTCAATGTGCATTATGTGCAATCCAGACTTGATTCCAAGATTCAAGGGAACCGGTGATTGGTGCGCTGGTCATGGGGTTCCAGAATCGCTTTGCACTTCATGCAACCGGAAGTTGGCTGATCTGGGCATTGGATTCACTACGCCTCAAACGTCAGGGACCCATGATTCGGGCAGCCCCGAAACCCTCACGAAGGAGAAGCTTCAGGAGTTCAGGGCCAAAGGTGATTGGTGTACGGAGCACAACATCCCAGAGTCTCTCTGTACAAAATGCAATCAACAATTAGCGGCTGAATACAAGGCAAAAGGCGATTGGTGTGCGGAACACAAAGTCCCCGATTCACTTTGTCCAGACTGCAAACCGGCGATTGCTGCTCTCGGTATCGGAAGAGATTGGTGCGAGAAACACAATCTACCCGAGTCCCAGTGTGTCTTCTGCCATCCTGAACTGGCCCTTTCGAAATCACAACTGGCAATTTATGCCAATGCCGGATTGGACCTTGGTTTGTCGGGTGAAGGAATCTTGAAAAGTCTGGAGATGAGCATATCTCAGCACCTCCCGATTGCAGTGGAACCTATGGACGAACCAGACCAACGATTGGGAATCAATCCAAACTGCCATCTCCACGGCACGCAGATTCTGTTTGCATCCCCTGAGGTCGCGGGAGAAGTAGGGATCGCCGTGGTAGATGCGAAAATGGATCTCGTCACGGAGTCGTTACCCTGCTACGGGGAGGTTCAATATAACAAGAGCAGGTTTGTCTTGCTCTCCTCGAGGGCACCGGGGATCGTTGAATCTGTTCAAGGAGACCTCGGTGATTCCGTGAAAAAGGGCCAGGTTGTAGCCATCATCGACTCGGCCGAACTGGGTGAGGCCAAAGCTGCTTTGCTTCGCGCACACTCGGAACGCAACCGTTGGAGTTGGGTTACCGAGTCCTATGAGAGTTCCAACGGGAGCGGGGCGATTTCCCGGAAAGACCTGGTCGAAGCCAAGGCCGCCTTAGCGGGGGCAAGTATCGAGGTCGATATTGCCGCTCAGAAACTTAGGAACTATGGCCTCGATGGAGAGATGCTGGAACAGATCGTTGAAAATCACAACACTTCCACCCTCCTTCCCGTAATGGCCCCATTCGATTCAACCGTGGTAGAGTTGAAAGCGGTTCCGGGTGAAGTTATCGAACGAGGTGGTCCCATCTTTGCGTTGGCCGACACATCAACGATGTGGGCGATGTTAGACATTTTTGTGAGGGACCTCCCGAAGGTCAAGGAGGAAATGCCTGTTGTCTTTTCTCCCGACGGATTGGATGGACAAGTCTTTCACGGGAAAGTCGATTGGATCGGTTCGCAGCTGGATGAGAAGACCCGAACTGCGAAGGTGCGTGCGATTCTACATAACCACGATGGCCAAATCCGTTCGGGTCTTTTTGGCAAGGGTGAAATCGCGCTTCACCAAAACGATGGGGTTCTTACCGTTCCGCGCGAATCTGTCCAGTGGGATGGTTGCTGCAATGTTGTGTTTGTGAAGAAGTCCGACGTGCTTTATCAACCTCGGAAGATTCGAATCGGCTATGCAACAGACGATAATTATGTCGTCGAGGCTGGCCTTATCTCAGGAGAGAGAATTGTAACAACGGGAAGTTATCTTCTCAAGACTGAAATCCTTAAGGGAAGCATCGGCGCCGGATGCACCTGCGGAGGCTAGACGATGCTTTCACAAATCATTGAATGGTCTCTGAACAACCGTCTCCTGGTTTTGTTTCTCAGTCTGCTGCTTGTGCTGACTGGGCTTTGGTCGCTAAAGGAACTGCCGATTGATGCTTTTCCGGACACGACTCCTGTTCAGATCCAGATCAACACGGTGACTCCGAGTCTCTCGCCGGAGGAAATCGAACAACAGGTCACTCTTCCAGTTGAATTGGCCATCTCCGGGCTGCCGGGACTGCACGTGGTCCGATCGGTTTCGAAGTTTGGATTCAGTCAAGTGATGGCAATATTTGATGACAGCATCGACATCTACTTGGCGCGCCAAGTCGTGAATGAACGGCTTCAAACGGTGCAGCTTCCAGTTGGAATACGACCACCCGAACTGGGGCCGGTCTCCACGGGGTTGGGAGAGGTATTCCACTATGTGGTGTCCTCATCAAAACGGGATTTGACGGAGTTGAGAACGCTTCATGATTGGGTTGTCAAGCCCATTCTTCGCTCCGTTCCAGGTGTCGCCGAAATCAACTCCTGGGGTGGTTTTGTCAAGCAATACCAAGTCCTGGTCGATCCTTTGAGACTGCTGAAGTTCAATCTCGGAATGGATGATCTCAAGGAAGCCTTGGAAAACAACAATGCCACTATGGGTGGGGGCAACGTGATCCAGGCCGGTGAACAGGTGCTTGTTCATGGTGTAGGCCTGGTAACCACGATACCTCAGATCGAAAATATTGTGATCACCTCCCATGATGGAGTCCCGATTAAGGTCAGGGATGTCGCCGATGTCGAAGTGGGTCACGAAATCCGACGAGGCGCTGTCACGGCCATGGGCCAAGGCGAGGCTCTACTTGGTCTTGGGTTCATGCTCATGGGAGAGAACACTCGCATCGTAGCACAACGTCTTGAAGACCGTCTGGAGGAAGTGCGTCAAGCGCTTCCTCCAGACGTCAAGATCGATGTTGTATACAACCGCATGGACCTTGTCGATAGAGTTCTCCACACGGCCCGGAAGAACCTCTTCGAGGGCGCATTGCTTGTCATTGCGATTCTGTTTGCGCTCATGGGAAATTTACGAGCGGGCCTGATTGTCGCCCTTTCGATCCCTCTCTCAATGTTGTTTGCGTTCAATCTGATGCTTAAGGCGGGAATCGCCGGAAGCCTTCTCAGTCTTGGAGCCATCGACTTTGGTATTGTTGTGGATAGCTCTGTTATTATGGTGGAGAACTCCGTGAGGAGGATCGCCGAGAAACCTCCTGGGAGATCGTTCATCGACACCATCAAAACCGCCTCGCTCGAGGTCCGGAAGCCGACGCTCTTTGGAGAAGCAATCATCATGATCGTTTACCTTCCGATTCTGACCCTTGAAGGGGTGGAAGGGAAACTGTTCCGCCCCATGGCTCTGACCGTCATCTTCTGTCTTCTTGGCTCCTTGGTCCTTTCTCTGACCCTAATGCCAGTATTGGCCAGTTTGTTTCTACCCAAGAGGATAAAACATCGAGAGAATTTCATCCTTAGAGGGGTCAAGTTCATTTATGACCCACTTTTGAGATTGAGTATGAAAGCTCGGCCGCTTGTGCTCGGACTCTGCCTCCTTCTGCTTGCTATAACTATTAGGGTTGGAATGAACATCGGGACCGAATTCATTCCCGTACTCTCAGAAGGATCGATTGTGATCAATACTGTAAGGCTCGCGGGGGTTTCCCTTGAAGAGTCTATTCGCTATGGATCTCAAATTGAACAAACGATCCTCAGAAAGTTTCCGGATGAAGTCAATAAGGTATGGACACGCACAGGAACTCCGGAAATTACAACTGATCCCATGGGTCTGGAGGTTTCGGACATTTTTATGACGCTGAAACCCAGAGAAGAGTGGAAGAAAGCGTCTTCACAAGAAGAACTGGTTTCCGCTATGGGCACTGAACTCTCAACATTTCCAGGAATGAGGATGGTCTTTACTCAACCGATTGAAATGAGATTGGCAGAGATGACCGCAGGCGTCCGAGCCGAGCTCGGGGTCAAGGTCTTCGGGGATGATTTCCAAAAGTTGGCTTCTATTGCCCAGGAGATCGATGCATTGCTGAGGCGGATTCCTGGTGCATCGGATGTCTCAACGGAGCAATTGACTGGGCAGCCTGTGTTTCAAGCAACGCTCGATCAGGAAGCGCTCGCACGCTATGGAATCCCTGGACGGGGAGTTCTTGAAATTATCGGATCTGTGGGAGGGCTTGAGGCCGGGGAAATTCGCGAGGGACAGAGGAGATTCGATCTCGTTGTTCGACTCAAAGAAGAATACAGAAGAAATCCTGACAGGATACGAGATATCCTGATTCCGAACCCGAATGGGGCAAATCTCCCACTCAGTGAACTTGCCTCACTCCGATATATCGATGCGCCCTCGTCGATTCAACGGGAATGGGGAAAGCGAAGAATTACGATTCAATGCAACGTGCGAGAGCGTGATATAGGTTCTTTTGTTAAGGAAGCCAGACAGAAGATTTCGGAACAGGTGAGTCTGCCAACGGGGTACTATATTGGTTTTGGAGGACAGTTCGAGCACATGGTAACCGCTCAGCAACGGCTAATTGTTGTTGTTCCACTTGCTCTTGGATTGATCTTCTTCCTTTTATACATGAGTTTCCATTCCGTCAGAGATGCAGTTCTCGTTTTATCGGGGATTCCCTTGGCTACCATTGGGGGAGTCTTCTCTCTGTACTGGAGAAATATTCCATTCACCATTTCTGCCGGTATCGGTTTCATCGCATTGTCCGGTATCGCTGTTTTGAATGGCCTTGTTATGGTGTCCTATATGAAGCAACTAATGCAAGAAGGAGTCTCGCTCCAACAATCAGTTTACCAAAGCGCATTGGTCCGGCTTCGTCCAGTCCTGGCTACAGCAATCGTGGATGCAGTGGGTTTTGTTCCGATGGCTTTGTCCACGGACGTGGGTGCTGAGGTTCAACGTCCATTAGCAACGGTGGTGATTGGTGGGGTCATCTCCTCCACAGTTCTTACGCTATTTGTCCTGCCTGCACTATATTCCTTGTTTGGAAGAGACTTGAGTCGGGGCAAGACACAAGAATGAAAAAGGGATTTATTGGAAGAGATAATTGTTGATACTACAATCAAACCTGAGTAAGTGGGAGTGCGCATCCGATCACATGATCTTTGCAAGGCGGAGGTTGATTAGCTGCTATTCCTTTAATTTCCAAAGAAAACACCGAGTCCGTGTTCGTATATGTCATAAAAGACACTCCCGAGAAGATATGGAGGGACATCATGATCGTGAGGAATCTGAATACCTATATGAACATTATTCCTACACCGCATGCGCTGTCCACAACTCAGGTTGATTCACATTCTCATACTGATGTCAAAAATAAACCATATCCGGCTAACGGTGATACGATTGATGGGATAACATCTAGCGAGTTGAATGGAATGATTGTGAGTTTCTTTCTTGAGTAATGCGTCGTGTTTATTACACAATTATCCGGAGACTGAAATGCGCATACTTTTACCGAAAATAAAGGAAGTAAAGGTCGGAGGTGTTTCTAGTCGTGAGAATCTTGAAGGTCGACATGAGGTATCAGTTGACGAGTGGATGATTACAGATACATTGTTACAGCAATAGAACCTTTTGGATGGAACCAACTATGAAGTGGAGAATAGATGTTTCCGTGAGATTGACTGAAGACGTTACCCCAAACGTGGCTGATCGTTTATTTCCAATAGTGCTCACCGTATGGAATGGTAAGAAGATCTGGAGGCACTACAGATCGGTCAGTGACTGATAAGATCTGTCCGCAGGACGACATGCTCATGATCTCTCGGAGGTTATCCCTTTTCCTTTGTTTGGTTCTCCTTACTGGTCCAACCCCTGATATCTGCTGCTGTTGCCACACTGTCGATACCGAGTCCCACAAAACTTCTCCCAAGGCTTGGTTCGCTCAAACCTACACTCACCGCGACGTCTCGGGTTGTATCTGCTGTCAGATTCCCTCATCTGAACGAATGGGATGCTGCGATTCGGGGGATTGTGTTCCATTCGACCCAACTGGTTGTAATTGCTGTGTAAGAGGACAGAACCCTGACAATCAGGGGACTCCACCCCCCAAGGCGTTGGAGAAAGGAACGAGTTCGAATCGCTTGCTGTTTCTTACAGCGATCCACTCGAACTTCAGTCGCGCTTATCTGGCCCGTGGCACCACCTCACCGCTTTTCGAGCAATCCCCTGATCCCTCCGGGTTTGCATATCACCCCCTGTTCTTACTCAATTACTCCATCCTTTGCTGAACCTCCTTTAGTTGAGGCCGCTCGGAAAGTCTGTCTACGCCACGAAAAGAGCTGCGCTGGATGATGATTCGCATGGCCTCACACTAATCCCAGAAACCCATTCCAACAGGATCAAATGACGTGCCCTACCGAGGCGCCCGCTCTCACCTCCCTTGTAGGCCGAGGGGCTGGCTCTCGAGTCGGGTCCGAACAAAGAGGTAACAAAGGAGGTTTCACCATGAACAGCATGAAAACCGGCATGGGCCCACTACTCATGCCTCACGACACTTCAACTGAAGAAGCAGAATGGCTTGCTGATGATCCGTCGTACCTTATCCAGTCGCTGGACGCGATGCCGATCGAGATGGCGGCGTCCTGGATGTTGACCTGGTACAGGAGTGGAGACATTTGGAGGGTGGCGCTCTCTTCCCATTACTTTGCACAGTGCCGCTATCAGTCTTGGATTGAGGGGATGATTGGGGAGATACGGAGCGGCATTGACTGGCGAGTCGGTTTCGTGGTGGACCAACTTGCGAACTATGGAGAACCAGCGGTTGAGAAAATTCTGCCACTTTTTGGCGACACCAGTTTTCGCTCTGCAGCCGTCGAAATCATTGGGAGGATGGATCTCCATGTCTTGCCCAGAATCATCCGAGAACTCAGCAGGACATCGTGGGGAACTCGGCTGAATCTCATTAGGTCATATACCCTCAGCCAACCAGAAGCAGCTTATGGGTTGATGGTTGATCTCCTCTACAGCGAGAGTTCGCGGGTAAGCTGCCGGGGTTCTGTCAGGAAATCATCCTCTTTATCTCCCTCTACTTGCCATTCGGAAGCAGTCGGCAAAGGGTCAGTTCAGTTCCTTTACGACGTTCCTCTCGCAGGAGGATCCCAATGAAACAAGGGAATCACACAGCAAGGCTCCTGATTGTCATCTCACTGGGGGTATTCCTCGTTGGATGCACATCGGCAACCGGATTTCGAAGGGGATCGGTCTCACCTGCAGCATATGACCAGAATGTCTACGGACTGGGATACGACTTCAAGCATGCGCCTCAGCCATTCTGAAAGAGGTATTGCAGTGAACCAGTGGTTGGTTAGCCCAGAACGCAGCCAACCGGGAAAGTAGAACCGAGGAGAAATCGCAATGAAACGGTACAAAGCGGGTCGTTCGATTACTCTCAACTTGCTTGTTGTGACGTTGACCACAGTCGCTCTGACTCTTGTCCCCAGCCAAGCGTTCGCCGGTGCCTACGTCCAGATCGGGGACAGAGATTGACCGTGATCGCAGAATAGGATAACGTAACTTTTAGCAATGCTATCACAATCGTTCGCACATCGGCTTGCACGGTGGTTCTTCCCACTCTTCGTGGGAGGGTTCTTCCTCTGTCCATGCCGTGGCTTTGTGGACCTTCTGAAGCCAGCTGAGGCGTCTTCTGTTTCCTGCTGTGAGAATTGTGAGCGTGAGAAACAGAATCATAGAGTCCCACCAGGAAACGGCCAAGACTGTAAGTGTGCGACTGGTTGCTGCAGTCACTATTTGGTTCCAGAAAGTGGAGATTACTCCCATCCGACTCCGCCTCCTCAAGAGGTGCCGCCTTTTCTCGGGTCTTCATCCGAAAGCCCTATTCTTGCTCTCTGTGTCGAAGGAGGGGTGCCTCTCAGGTTTCTCCCGCTTTTCCATAGAGGGAGCCTCTTACCCGCCTTGAATGCCCTTCTGATCTAGTCCTTTCTCCTTAGGTCTCAACGAGATTGAGTCACAAGAAGATTTGCGTGTCTCGCATCCAAGATGCGAAGCCAAGAATCGACAAGGAGAATAAACATGAGCCGAATGGGAATTAGTTTCACCGGCCTTTTGCTGGTTATTACGATTATCGGGACACTGTCCCTTCTTGAGTATTCTGGGACGGTTGCATCAATTCTATCGGGTGCCGGGAAATCCACTATCCCCACCGCAGTGGCAGAAGGAAGCCCCGTGGCTTCCGAGGATGACGACCGGGAGACGGATTCCGGCGATGGCTGGAGCATGGAGACGCCACCTGCCAACGACGAGGGCGCAGCCTCTGCTGTGAAAGCGGCGGGAGACACTTGTTGTCCTCCGGGTGCCAAGAATCCTACCTGCGAGGTCGGCGGGCTTTTCGACCCATCGAAGATCGAGCAATACAAAGCCTCCGGGGACTGGTGTACGCCTCACGGGGTTCCCGAATCGATGTGCGTCAAATGTAATCCCAATCTAGTCGTCCAATTCAAGGAGAAAGGCAACTGGTGCGCCGGCCATGAGCTTCCCGAATCTCTGTGTCCACTCTGCCACAAGGAGTTAGCGGAGGCTGGGGTCGGTCGCGATTGGTGCTCCGCGCACGGCCTCCCCGCGTCGCAATGCATCATCTGTAAGAACCGTTCAAAACAATCCACGGGCGAGAACGGCTTGGTATCTTCACTTCAAAACCAAGTCGCAGAAATGGCACTCGAGCTCGTCCCCTCAGGAGATGGCGGAACGGATTCGAAAATCAGCGCGGCGAGCGGGATCGGCCAGAGAGTATCGATCAATCCGAACTGCCTCCTTCACTTGGCTAAAATCCGGCTGGCCTCTCCAGAAATTGCGGAGAGCGCGGGATTGCAGGTGGAGAGTGCGCAAGCCGCGGACCGGAATCGGACTGTTGATTGTTACGGCGAGGTTCAATTCGACAAGACCAAATACGCTCTGATCTCACCCCGTAGCGGTGGCATCGTGAGAACGGTGGAAGTCGATCTGGGCCGGGCGGTGAAACGGGGCGATGTTCTGGCGAATGTCGATTCGATCGAATTTGGCCGCGCCAAAGCAGATTACCTTCGGGCCTGGACCGAGTACGAGCGTTGGACTTGGATGGACGAGTCTTTCGACCGCGCCATTAGTGTAGGTGGTATTGCCCTTAAGGAAAAAGTGGAAGCGAAATCTTCCCTTGACGCCGCCAGCGTGGAGATCGCCATCGCCGCTCAGGACCTTAGGAATTATGGACTCGAATCGGAAGATATCGAACGGATAAAACTGACCAATGACACCCGAACGGACCTTCCGGTGCGCGCTCCTTTCGATGGCACCGTGGTGGAGTTGAACGCTGTGGTCGGAGAAAGGGTCGTAGCAGGGGATCCACTTTGCTCGGTCGCCGATTTGACCAGCGTGTGGGTAGTTGTCGATGTTTCCGCGAGCGATCTCCCGATGCTCGCCCTTGGGTCATCTCTGACGTTCCGGCCTGATAGTCTCATCGGTGAAACCTTTACGGGAACCGTGACTTGGATTTCGCCGAAACTCGACGAACGGACTCGGACGGCCAAAGCCCGGATGGAGATCCAAAATACGGACGGTCTCCTGCGTGCCGGTCAATTCGGACGCGGGTCTATTCAGGAAGAAGAGTTCCCGGATGCAATCGTGGTTCCCCGCGAGGCGGTTCAATGGGACGGCTGCTGTAACGTCATTTTCGTGGAGGAATCTCAAGGTGTATACGAAACACGCAAACTGCGCGTCGGCTCCGAAACCGAAACGGAACGCGTGATCCTCACTGGATTGGTTCCCGGCGAGCGTGTAGTCACAACCGGGAGTTATCTCCTAAAGACTGAAATCTTGAAGGGGAGTATTGGCGCCGGTTGCTGTGGAAACGACTAAGTCATGCTGAAGATTCTCGGGGCAATTCTTTCGTGGTCGCTTAGGAACCGGTTACTGGTTCTGGTCCTGACTGGTCTGCTAGTGGTTACAGGGGTTGTGTCCCTTCAGCGCTTGCCGATTGACGCTTTTCCCGACACCTCGCCGACACAGGTTCAAGTCAACACAGTCGCGCCGAACCTGTCGCCTGAAGAGATCGAACGGCAAGTTACGATCCCGGTCGAACTCTCCCTTTCCGGAATGCCGGGAATCGTCGCGATGCGGTCTCTAACCAAATTCGGATTTTCCCAGGTCATCATCATTTTCGACGACCATACTGACGTTTACAGGGCCCGACAAGTGGTGGGCGAACGCTTGCAGACCGTCGATCTTCCTGAAGGGATCGGCCCACCGGAGATGGGTCCCATCGCGACCGGGTTGGGGGAGGTCTTCCACTATCTCCTGACATCCACAACCCGCGACCTAACAGAACTGCGAACCCTTCATGACTGGGTGGTTCGGCCCATTCTTTCTTCGGTTCCGGGAGTCGCGGAAGTCAACACTTGGGGCGGGCTTGTCAAACAATACCAAGTCGTTATCGATCCGCTGCGGCTAGCCAAGCATGGCCTTTCTTTGGAGGAGTTGGTCGACGCTCTCAGGAAGAACAACTCCAATGTGGGGGGTGGAAACCTCGTTATTTCAGGCGAACAAATCCTTGTGCATGGCATCGGCCTGGCGCAGAACGTCGAAGATATCGAATCCATCCCTGTCGCCACTTTCGATGGAACTCCCATTCATGTCGCCGACCTCGCCGAGGTCCGTGTAGGGCATGAAATCCGCCGGGGAGCGGTTACGGCGCACGGGGGAGGCGAAGCCGTGCTCGGTCTGGCCTTCATGCTGGTCGGTGAAAACTCACGTGTCGTAACTCAAAACCTCGAACGAAAGATGGAGGATGTTCGTCGCGCTCTCCCCGAGGACGTGGAGATCGAAGTCGTTTACAACCGAATCTCACTGGTCGACGGCGTTCTGGAGACGGTTCGTACCAACCTGTTGGAAGGCGCCCTCCTAGTTGTTGCGGTTTTGTTTCTCCTGATGGGGAATTTCAGGGCTGGGCTGATTACCGCGCTGGCCATTCCTCTTTCGATGCTCTTCGCCTTCAGCGCGATGCTCCGCTACGGGATCGCGGGCAGTCTGATGAGTCTAGGCGCCATCGACTACGGCATGTTCGTGGACAGCTCCGTCATCATGATCGAGAACAGTGCCCGACGCGCCGCGGAGGACGACGGCAGACGCCCCTTCAAGGAAGTCATCCGCGAGGCTTGTATGGAGGTCCGCCGTCCGACCCTTTTTGGAGAGGCGATCGTGATGATCGTCTTTCTTCCGATCCTCACGTTAGAGGGGATCGAAGGGAAAATGTTCCGGCCCATGGCGCTGACTTTCCTATTCTGCCTTTTGGGTTCCTCGATCCTGTCTCTCACCCTCATGCCGACTTTGGCTAGTTTCTTTCTCAAGCGCGGCAGCCGCCCACGCCCCAATCGACTGATGTCTGGACTTCTTTGGATCTACCGCCCCTTCTTGTCGGTCGCTCTGAAGGTCCCACTGTTGGTTGTCCTTGCGGCCTTGCTCCTGATCGGCTTCTCTGCGTGGGTGGCAAGCGACCTCGGATCAGAGTTCGTGCCCAAACTCTCTGAAGGCTCTATCGTCGTCAATACGGTCCGGTTGGCCGGAGTTTCGTTGGAGGAATCCGTCCGCTACGGAACCCAACTGGAGAAAGCCTTGCTCAAAGAATTCCCGGACGAAATTGACCGCCTCTGGACCCGGACCGGCGCGCCGGAAGTGGCTACCGATCCGATGGGGCTGGAAGTCTCGGATATCTTCATCCGACTCAAACCACGCGAAACCTGGTCGCGCGCGAAAACTCAGGAAGAGCTAGTCGAACGGATGAGCGTAACCCTTGCGGCATTTCCGGGAATGCGGGCCGTTTTCACTCAGCCGATCGAAATGCGGATGGCAGAGATGGTGGCGGGTTCCCGGGCAAATCTGGCGGTCCGAGTCTTGGGCGATGACCTTAAGGAGTTGGAGCGGGTGGGGACGGAGGTGGACGCTCTGCTGCGTACGGTCGAAGGAAGCGCCGATGTCCGCAGAGACCAGCTCACGGGGCAGCCGATCCTTCGAGCGAAACTTAAAAAAACCGCATTGGCCCGACACGGTATCGCGGGGAGTGAAGTCCTCGACCTAATCGAGGCTATCGGGGGTCTTAAGGTGGGCGAAATCCGTGAAGGCGAACGCCGTTTCGATCTAGCGATACGTCTTGACGACCGTTACCGCGGCGAGCCGGAAGCCTTAAAAAAGGTCTTGGTCCCCGCTCCCAATGGCACGACCCTCCCTCTCGAGGCCTTGGTCGATCTCACTTTCGAGGAAGGACCGCAGACGATCCGCCGCGAATGGGGAAAACGCCAGATCACCATCGAATGCAACGTGCGCGGTCGCGACATCGGGTCCTTCGTGGAAGAAGCGCAACAAAAGATTTTGGATGGAGTGTCAATTCCTGATGGGTATCTCGTCGAGTTCGGCGGACAGTTCGAGCACCTGATAGCGGCACGGCGCCGGCTGATGTTCGTCGTACCGCTGTCTCTCGGCCTCATCCTCGTGTTGCTGTATCTGACTTACCAAAGCGTGCGCGACGCCATCCTGATCTTTACGCAAGTGCCATTTGCGGTGGTGGGAGGCGTATTTGCACTTTATTTCTCCGGACTCCCCTTTACAATTTCGGCGGCGGTGGGATTCGTTGCGCTATCCGGCATTGCCATACAGAACGGTTTGGTCGTCATCTCGTATGCCCGCAGCCTGATGCGCCGTGGTTCAGCCCTTCGAGAGGCAATCCAGGAAAGTGCCCTGGTACGCCTCCGTCCAGTCTTGGCGACGGCGCTCACAGACGTGTTGGGTTTCATTCCAATGGCCCTCTCGACTGGCTTAGGTGCAGAGGTCCAACGTCCGTTGGCAACCGTCATCATCGGAGGGGCTGTTTCATCCACGCTGCTGACGCTCCTTGTCTTGCCAGCGGTCTATTCCATTTTCGGAAAGCAGTTGGACCCGTCGGATGGAGAAGAAGATTCCGGTTGAATCGTGGAATTCTTGGAAGCGGTAGAATGGGTGGAAGCCTAATAACCTTATGCCTTCGGGGGGATATATCAGTGTAAGAGATGGCTCCCACATGTTGTGTGTACAAGGGGCAGAGTTTCTGCCCTTGAATTAGAACTCTCAGAAAGTTGGAGGAAGTCAATCATGAGATGCACTCTTAAGAGTCTGGTCGTCACATTCATGGCAGTTGCCTTTTGCACGTTCCTTGCAGCAAGACCGGTAGTCGCCGCAGAATCAAAGGAAGGAGATTTCGAGTACCTCTACGGAAACCACTATTGCCCAGCATGCAATTACTCGGACCTTGTTGACCCCCAATTCCACGCGGATATCTCGAACAAGAAAGCGGGCGCGTTTGCCCGTATTTATGTATGCTCTGCCGGCTGCGTCGACAAGATCAAGAAAGACATTGCAAAGTACTACACCGAAATCTACCGAACCGATAAGAAGACAGGAAAAGAGAAACCAGCACTGGATCTCAAGAATAAAACCTGTCCTATGAGTGGCGAAGCCATTGATGGGAAAACCTCCATCGAATACAACGGAATGATCGTACACTTCTGCTGCGCGGATTGCACTAAGTCATTCGTAAAAGACCCCGAACCTGGTATGCGCAAATTACTGCCTGAAGCGAAGGAGTACAAGTTTCCCAAAAAGCCCGAGGGACAGGGCAATGCTCATGAAGGTCATACCGACCACGATGGCAAATAGGGCTTGAGAACCGGAAACGCCGCCTGGCATGACGGACTTAGTGAAGTGTTCGCGACGCCTTTTGGGTCTTCGTACAGGTCCAATTCGCGATGCTGGGCGGCGTCTTCGCACTGTCTGGGTGGGGACTCCCATTTGTCGTCTCAGTAGTCTGAGTTTGGACCATTCGATTGAGATCACCGAAGGGAAATATCGCGGTCTGACAGGCTCCGCGCGATAGAATCTGGCAGGGCTGTTACGTCTCCTACTCTTGAAAATCCACGTGGCATGTCTATGATCTTGTAACCTTCTTGCAGGAATCTATGACCGGTGGATACGGCATGAAAGGGCACAACAATGACTCGAAGCACCCTAACCTTGACGGTCCTTCTATTCGTGGTGTCAGCGGTGTTCACGCCGAGCGGGACCAGTGCACAAATCCTGAACTCTGCAGGGTCGGTCCCACCAGCCCAATCCGGAGTGGTTCTCTCACCCATCGAAGATCTTGACCTCCCTCTGGAAGAAGCGGGTCTGGTGGCCTATGGCGAAACCCCAGCCATAGGCGGAGCGGTAGCTGGGTTGGATCTGAACACAATTGTCGATCTCGCGTGTCGTCAGAGCCCGCGGTTATCCGTTCAGCGAGCCAAACTCACTGCCTCGCAGATGCGATCCATGGCCACGGGGCTGCTTCCAAATCCCACTGTTGAGGGAGGCGTGAAGAAGGTCTCCGGCGATGGGACAGGACCGCTCCTCACAATCAGCCAGGAACTCCCGGTCAATGGCGTCCTCGGTTTGGAACGCCAGGCAGCGAACCTTGAGTACAGCGCCGATCGCGCTGCTCTCTCTCGCGAGGTTCAGACTGTTCTGAGTGAGGTCCAGACCACTTACATCCGAGTTCTCGCCACCTTGGAACTTATGGCTGTGGAGCAGCATGGCCTGGAGGTAGCTGGCAGTTCGCTCAAACTTGTGTCCGAAACGCTCAAAGCGGGCCTCGTTTCCCCTCTCCCCTTTAACCTCGCCCAGGCAGAATACTCCAATTCAAGAACCTCTCACATGCTGGCTCAGCGCGAGACCGTGCTGGCGCGTGAGGAGTTGGCCGCGCTGCTTGGAATGAAGGGTGAGTCTCTTCCTGCGGTGTCAGGGGATCTGAGGCAGTCTCTTCTTCTGCCTGGAATGGATCCGTCGCAAAGAAACCGGGGTGATCTCCAGGCCGCCAACCTGCGTGTCCAAGCCGCCCAGTCCTCAGTAGCTGCGGCTAACCGCGACCGGATTCCCAACCCCGTCATCGGTTACAGCCGGGAAGAGGCAGGCGATGATTCAGAGAACTTCTTCACCATCGGCCTCGAGGTCCCGGTCTTCAACAACAAACGTCCTAAGGTCTATCAGCGTCAGGCCGAACAACTGGCGGCGGTGAGTGAGAAGAGCGCACTCGCCAAAACCATTGAGGCGGAAGTGGGCCAGGCAGCCATCCGACTCGAGGCCAAGCGCGAGGCGGTGCAAATCTATGAGACCGAAGTGCGGCCTTCAATCGAGAAGTCCCTTGAGTCCGCTAACCTCGCCTTCCAAAGTGGCACCACCGACCTGAGCCTCCTCTTGCAGACCCAGACCCGCTTGATCGAACACGAGCGTAGCGCCATCCGCGCAATGGAGGATTTACGCAAGGCCGAGATCGGTTATCTGTTCGCCCTGGGTGCTGTGCGGGATCGATAGGCGTGGAGCGGTCAAGGGGCATCCGCTACAAATGCCAACGGCGGATTCCCCCGGCCATATATCAAGCATTTCGCCACCCGTGAGGATTGCCCATATTAGGTCCCTCCCCCTCCCGCTCTGGAACCTTAGTCTCCATCAACCTCACCCGAAATTGGCCACGGGGCCCCGCTGCGAAACGCGACATGGGAAAGCCAGACAATTCCGTAATAAACAATCCAAGTCCCACACAAGCCAATCTACAACGCCGTCAGCCCGATTTCGTGAAAACCAGCCCATAGTGAAAGGGTGGCAAGTCGAGCACCCCAGATGGCGTAGGAACCAGTCCAGCTTGCAATGACCATTCACAGCATTGCTCCGGTCGCGGGCGGATGTCCATCGATGGCCCGCGAGGTGTCGAGGGATCATAGCGCCAATGAATGACGTGAATGAGACCTCCTGGACGAATCACTCGCGACGCCTCCTCCAGGACTCCAACAGGGCCCTCACAGTGGAGGATGTTGAATAACAGACAAGCATCTTGGGAATCTGAAGCAACACCAAAACCCTCAGTGAACACATCTCGAACACTGCAACTGATGTTCAGCACACCGGCGTCTGTAGCTCGTTCTCGAGTTCTTTCAACCATGTCCGAGTCGATATCATATGTCCCCAAGAGGCCTGAGATTCGTTTTGCGACGGGAAGACTGAATGTGCCGTAGCCGCATCCCAGCTCGACGACATTCCGCAGCTTGTCATCAATCTCAAGCCGGTCAAGGATGAGTGGTACATCGAACAGAGTCTCCCAGTAGCCCTCTTCGGGCATACCACTCTGACGCAGTTTCATGGTTGGAGGTGGTCAGACCGTGACCAGACGGTCGGAGTCGCGGACGATCTCGTAGTGGTCCTTTAGAGTCGAGAGAGGGCAGATTTCGGAACCCGCTGATTCACGTATCTTCAGGCAAGTCTCACAGGCGTAGAACCGTCCCCCAGCGTCGAGAACGATTCGCGCCTGCTCACGTACATTGAACCGAGCGTCCTCTATCTTATCCATTTCGACACCTCGGCCGGACAGAAAAATCCTCACGTCATCCCCTTGATCCAGGCTGTACTTGGCCAAACGCAGGACGTTGAATACTGTCTCCGCGTCAGTTTGAGTGATCACAATGCCCAGATTCATTCCAAACCCTCCTCGCTACCCAACGTGGTCTTTTCCAACGTGTTGTCAGATCACTATTCCCCTGTGGAGGCTTCGTTCCATGCACATGCAGCATGGTGAACGAGGCGCAGAGAATCCGCGCAGCCGTTGTCTCCCCCCTTCTCGAAATCACCCTGAATCCTGCCCATCTGGTTTGTGACATGGGCGAAACAGACGACCGGCTTCTTCTTTGCTTCCGCAAAGGCGTAAAGAGAGGCGGCCTCCATCTCGACCGCAAGGATGCCCTCATTGCGCGCCTCCCCGATTGCATACTCGGTCTCCCGGTAAGGTGCATCAGTCGTCCATACTCTTCCCGTCTCCACCCGAGGTGAGAAATGGTCGAAAGCGTTAACGAGGACCTCGCGAATAGATTGGTTCAGATGGGCATATCTTGAGGGAGGGAGGTAATGATAGCTGGTCCCTTCGTCCCGTAGAGCCGATTCGATCAACACAAAGTAGGGTGGATCCCAGTGTGTTGTGATCTGACCCGCGGATGTGATGCTAATCAGCAACTCACAGCCGGAAACGAACAGCTGCTCGGCAAGCAGGACAGCGAACGATCCCCCGACGGCACATCCGATAGTGCCATAGAGCTGACCCTCATGTTCGAACTCATAGAGATCCGTGTGGTAGCAGGGCCAGGATCTGCAAGGTCTTCCTCGTTCGAGAGTCCGGAGATACGTGACAAGATCCCCATCCGGATCAAGGATACAGATGGAGGGCACACGTCCTTCAGGAACTGACTTCTGGCGGCGAGCCTCCCGTAAGAGGTTGTCTGGCAGGAAAGCCGAAGGACTCGAATACTGTTTTCGTGTAAGTAACGGCACCTCAGTCAGACTCATGGTCACACTTCACTCTTCGTAACTTACCTTCACGGCGGACGGAGACCGCAGATCGTGTTTTCAGCGGGTAGTCTTCGGAGAGGAATCTAATCAGGGCCGTCACCAGGCTCGGTCTGGTCAGGTAGTAACACCGGAGATTTCCATCCTCGTGAAAATCCACCAAACCCTCTCGCCGGAGAATCACCAAGTGTTGCGAAACGTTTGCCTGTCCGACATCGAGCAACTCCTCGATGTCAGAGACACACTTGGCCCCCCTCCGGAGTTCCTCCAGAATGGCCAAACGGGTCGGGTTTCCGAGGACTTTCAGTAGATCAGACTTCTTTCTCAGATCAGGATCTTTCACCGACGAGGCCCTATCCTTCCTATAGGCGTCCCTCCTCAGCGGAGGACAACTGCATGGTTCAAGATTATATTCGCATACTCGAATATATCTGTCCTATAGAATGCGGTCAAGGCCCCCTACGCTCCTCCGGATCGGCACAACCTTTGAGTACCCCCTCCGTTTTCCCTTGGGAGTAACATCCCACCGGAGGTGCAACTCTATGCGTAAACCCAAGACCAAACTCGGATGGATCAGGCAATGGCTCAAGAGAAAATGGAGTCAGACAGGTACCCGGCACGGGACATACGAACGTGTTGTGGTGATCCTAACCACCCCCTTTACGCAGGCGGTAAAGGATCTGTCGTAGTTCGTTCATGTGGATAGGCTCCATGTCTCCCCCAAAGTCATCAGAGTTGGAGGGATGGTAGATCCCGATTCCCCCGGGTCAAACCGGCCGATCCCAGGTGGGTCAATCCGGTCGACTATAGGTGGGTCAATTTAGGGCGGTGATTGAGAGCAAGCACACAGAGATCATCCACGACCTCATCTACTACCACTCGAGGATCAATCGCCTGCTTGGTGACCGTCCACTTACCAGAATCACCACAAGTCAGCGTCAGTAGGTTCTCGACCAACCGTACAAGGCAGGCCACTTCCTCCAACATGCTCCCGATGACATCCCGGTAGGCGATGGAATCGAGGTTGTCGCGCAGGGCGACTTCGCCAACGCTCCGTATCGCTGTAAGGGGCGTACGTAGCTCATGGGAAGCATCGGAGGTAAACCGGCGCTGCCGTTCGAAGGCATCCTCCAATCGGGATAGTGCTTCGTTGAAACTGGTAGCCAGGAGTCCCAGTTCATCACCCGGGTTTCCAACGGGCAGCCGTTGGCATAGTGACTCAGCGGTGATCTTTCTGGCCCGCTCCGCCATAACGCCCACAGGCGCAAGCAGGCGGCCCGTCAGGAAGTGGCCACCCGCCCAACCCGCCGAACAATACATTGACCCCAAGCATGGTGAATTGGTTTGCGTTCTCCATGGGGTCGTCCGGCCAGGAAACCCGGATGTCGACAAAGTAAAGAACGGAAATCCCAAGGGCTGCAGCCACGTTTCCCCTGATCCCAAACCAAAGTACCGAGCCCAGAATGATGAGCAGACAAAGCGTTCGAAGGAAGATGTGGACGAGATGCTGCTGATGATTCTCGGTTCCTGTCGCGAAGTGGAGCCCTGTCACCACCAAGCCGCCTCCGACCAAGAGGATTGCCTGTAACATGCGATTTGAAGCTGTCGCTGTGGTCATCAACTTGCTTCCGACTGTTGAACCCGAGCTAACCGATGAATCTGCAGGGTCTGGGGTGAGGCCCCTCTCAGGCGATCTTCCGGTGAGGGAATCCAGGACGGACCTATAGATTGGAGCTCGATCTCCACGGGGGCTCCTCGAAGCCTTTCCGGGACTGGGAACGAGTAGACCAGATCCTTTCCACTGATCAAAACGGGTGGGCTGACGGGCACCCCTTCGATAACGGCCGACAGGAACTGTGGGGTTTCTGGAGAACTAAACAGCGGCGAAACCTCGATCTCAATGATATTTCCGAGTCCGCCCAAACGAAAGAGAGATGTCCGGGCCATCTTGCCCTCCACATCAATCCCCCCGAGCACGCCTATGATCCCTTCTGCACGCACGATATCAATCCGCGCAGGTGCTTCAAGGCTCCTTTGTTCAAGCCGGCGTACCTCTGCAGGATCCATTAGCTCCACATATTGGTTGTAGTGGATGGGTGTTTGGAAGAAGCGGGGAGCAAGGAGGCTTTCGGTCGCGAGGAAAGCAAGCAGCCGGTCCGCCATAAGGCTATGTCCAAGCGGATTACAGTGAGGATCATATCCCAAGGAATGAGTTCGTGTGTAGGAAGGGTAATCGAAGATGGGAAGAGTCGTGGCGTGTGGCAGTCCCCGTTCTAGGCACAGCTTGTGAAGACGGGCAACCACTGGCTCAGCGCTTCCACGAAGCCCAAAGGAGTATACGAGCAGAGGGGTCTGACCTTGAGCACATAGGGTTTTCATGCGATCCAGCTCCGTCGCAAATCCTCTCCATCGATGCAGCGTCTCGGGATGATCTCCCACAAGAAGCGGTGGAGGTAATGCGCAAATGTCCTCAAATTGATTGTCAAACACTCCCTGCAGTCGTGTGAGAATCCCTGATGACTGCACACTGTTCCTTCGCAGCATCCACAGGCCCGGGAAGTCATCCATCACAAAAGCTGAATCCTCAGACCTGCTTGGATCAAGCGCCATTAGCAAGCCTCCGGGACCCACTGAAAGGGAATCATCCAGGTCGTTTTCCACAAAGGTGTACACGACTACATCGGGCCTGAGATGGCTGAGATAAGTCTCCAACAAACCCCGTATATTGCGAGTGTTATAAGCGCTAACTCCCGCATTGATCACATCGACAACAACGCCAGGTGCGGCATTGGCCTGCAAGTGTGCCTCGAGGACATTGGGGAAAGTCTGGTCATTTGCCACCCCAGTGCCAAAGGTGATTGAATCCCCAAGGCAGAGGATACGGAATACGGAAGGCGACTTTTCAAAGATTGGGCGGTCACGAAAACCAAGTTCATTGGTCCGGAACGGGACTCCCAGTGTGATGAAGTCGCTGTTAGGACGAATAATATAACACATGTCCGGATTGGGCGCCGGAGCGCACAGCCAGCGGTTATCTCTGGTTGATGTTTGTCCAATGGCTTCAGACTGTACAACTACGACCAGTGCCACAATCAGCAAGTTGAGCGTGATCGAATTTCGCGTTTTATACCGTTTCATGGTGATGTCTCCTCGGTTCAGCTTCCCCGGCTGGGGCTGTCCTGGACGAATCCGCTTTTGATTCATCGATTCCCTCTTTTAGAATGGCTGGGGTGCATGCTTGAAATCGTAGTCCGACCCGTAGTCATTCGACGCGCTCACCGCATAGGGGACCGTTCCTCTTCGAAATCCATTTGCCGACATACACCCAAAGAGGAACGCGCCCAGTGAGACGAGGATTAAGATCCTTACCGCGTGATTGCGTTGTTTCATTGGAATCCTCCTGCCTGAGAAATGACGTAGAGGGACCGAACGGAGCCTTTGGTGGCTACTCCCTCCTGCTCTGCCGAGAGAAGAGACATGGATAGTTTCCTGGGGGTATACAAACGGCTCACCTCTGAGCCCGCGTTATAGAGAACCTTAACCATGACTTCAAAAGCCGCTTCCGGCTTCCTGAGGACATATGACCTAATGAGGTTCAGCCGGGTTTCCCACGATTCCTTGTTCAGGGCCCGGAGCACTCTTGGCAAAACATGGAGATCCATTCCCACGATGATTTCGATGATCGCCGGGCGTACAACTGAATCAGACAGGAGTGATAGAATCCGCCTGATTGCCGGTTCCCCATATTTCGTCAGTGGATCGATGACAGAGACTTGGCGCCGTTCGACGCCGCTGAAAAGCTCCCCGACCATCCCTTCGATCCACGATTGGTAGCGGTGCTGTGCGAAGTAATGCGAGGAGAGCGTTACCTTCCACATATCTCCGCTCCGGTACCAGATCAACATCAAGGATACCGATCTCTCAATCGGCATCGTGTCCAGCTCCTCGATCAGTTCCAGCGGATCAGCTGGAAACCAATTCTCATCTTCAGTTGAAGCTTCGTAAGGCCTAGGAACTAAGCCCAAGCCGTTTTTCGTGCTTGTCACGGAATAACCTCCTTTGTTTTTCCCTGCTCCAAACCGAGTCGGAACACCTTTCGTTCAACCGGCAGATGGCTTGGGAGCTGGCGTCTCCGCGTGGAGGCCTAATGCTCTTGCCAATATGGATTTCGACGATTGGTGCGAGCCCGTGCGATAAGTTATCTGACGCCACCTAGATTGCGGCAGAGACAGACTTCTCGAGCGGTTTCAACTGAGGAGGTTCAGCGAAGAATGGAGTGGTTGACTAAGAACCGTGGCGAATATGGAAAGATGAAACTACCCGAGGACTCATCGAACAGAGATGGGGTGGTACCCCTGGCCAGGAAATCCCCACAAAACGTTGAGTAACCTGCCATCAAGGACTGCAGACGATTCGAAATCGTTTCGTTCTCTGACGCCTTTGGGGGTAGAGTGCCGTGATTGATTGGATTCTGTTCTCTTAGGCTGCAATTGCAGGCATTTGGCCCGAATGAAACACATGACCCCGAATCACAGCAGCCCATGCGTTCAGAGGAGGGCATCTGACAGCAGGTACGACCCGAGTGTTCGCAGCGAGAGCAGGTTGGAGCGCGCAAGGAATCGGGAGACTTATTGTGGGACTCGGCATCGGCCGTGGGGCAACAGCAGCAAATCGCGGGGATCGGGCCGAGAAGCAGGACCAGACAAAGAAAGGAGACCACTATCCGATTCATCATTGGCATACGTAACTGTGGATGAATGTTGCCGGTTAATAACTGATTCCCCACATCTTTCCTTTTCACCACCACCATCTCACAGGAAGGTTTCCACAAGCACGAAACGATTAGCCATGTTCGAAGTAACGATCGATCACAGGCTGTCGGGTACACGGACCCATATTGCTGTCAAGATTTTCGCGGAAGGCCTGTACCCTTTACGTGTCCTTGCCGAGAAGACCCGGCGGTGTTGTCAGATTCGTCCTCCCATCGAGAAACGGGACAGGAGGGTTGGGCCCATCCAACCAGATACTCCCTGATTAGGTCGAGTCTGATCTGTCTATTCGTGTTGTTCCGGCGTGGTCACATCCACTTCGACCGGTTCATCTGTAAACGAAGACTGGCTGAGATCAGCAGGCTTTAGAATCGATTGGGAACCGTCATCTACCAACGACCTTCCAACGAGGGCTTCGACCTTGGCGAGAGCCTGAGCGTAGTCTGCGACCGATCGGTAGTAGCTTTCCTGGAACATGAGCAGCTCGCGTTGCGTGTCGACTAGTTCCAAGAAGCCCGATTCCGCGGAGCTGTAAGATGTTTCGGTAATCTGGACTGATTGGCGTGCCTTTGGAATCAGAATGTCTGTAAACAGGTGGATTTGCCGCTCTGCGTTGCGCAGCCGATAGAGCTCATTCTGGAGATCAACTGAAACCTTGTTCTTCATTTCCTCCCGCATACTTTGGACCTCTTGCACGGTGGCTTCCGCTTCTCTGACACCAGCAGCTAATCGCTTTCTGTATATGGGCAGGTTGATCTCCACCATGGCCATATACTCATCGCCCGGAGGTGCTTCCATTCGGTTGTTCCCGTTCTCCCAATTCAGGCCGAGTGAGAAATCTGGGAAGTATTGTTTTTGGGCAAGCGCAACCTGGTCCCGGCTCTTACCAAGGCGGGCGTCAAGTGCCTGGATTTCCGGGTTGAGGCGGGAAGACATCGCAAGGACCTCCTCGGTATGCAGATCCAACTGCTTGACGTCCAGATCGGTAGGCGGCAAAATGGGCTCGCTGGTGGGACGGTTCATTGCAGCGTTCAATCGTGCCCGCACAGGGGCACGGGAATCCTCCAGGCTTCTCACATCGTTTTCAACCTTCCCCAACTCCACTTGGGCCTTGATCACATCCTGGTTACCACCGCGACCAACCCCATATCGCGCTGCAGCTACTCGCTCAAAACGCCGCAGGAGATCCAAGTTCTCACGGTTAATTCGAACGGTCTCCTCGAGGTAGTAGTACTCATAGTAGGCGTCCTTCACATCTGCCCGCAGATCAAGGCGTTCTTTCTCAAATTCCTTACGCAAGGCTTCGGCCTCCGCTGACTCAATCCTGCCTCGCAACGCAAGTTTGCCAGGGTACGGTATCATCTGTGTGATCCTAATCTCCTCCGCAACCTCCATAGTCCTCTCGAGATAGTCCGTGAAGGTCAATCGTGGATCCTCAAGAGAAGTGACTTGGGGGATCTTCTGCAGGGCACTCTGCCATCTGTGATAGGCCGCCTTCAGCCCTGGGTTATTCCTCTCCGCGAGAGCTAATAGCTCGGGAAGCAGGTTAGGAACCGGTGCTTTGGGAGGGCCAGGGGACCCCTCAGTGGGCATCACCACAGCGATAGAATTGATGTCGGACTCCTGGAGTGAAAGCTGAGGAGCCGACTGGCAACGGACGGACAAATGCCAAGCGAAAAGGAGGGCCACCGACCCCACCCACGTAATCCAGCGCCGGTTCGATCCCAATCGAAAGCAAGTCTCACTAACCAAACACTTCGGGATTGGCAGTGCCACGATCGTAACCTCCCATATGGTCTTCGATGGTCACGGATATCTCCATGCACCTTCTCCGCCTTTTGCATGAGACACGTATTGACAGAACTCGGACTAGACAGACCCACAGGCTGCCCATTGCGGCGTACGACCATCCGCAATGAGATGGGAACAAACTATGTGAATATAGCCCCAGCCGAAGAAGGGGGGAAGGCGTAGTCGTCTCCCCTCCCCCCGGTATTGAGGCATTCGGAGAGTCCCCCCTCCTGTGATTACTTACCTTTCATTTTCATAGAGTGGGACCCGGCTTTGGCTTCGTACTTGAACTCATCCGCCTTCGGCAGAAGTTTGGCCATTTTCGCTTCAGGATCTTTCAGGAATTCTTTGGCACATTCCGGGCAGCAGAAGTGTACGATCATCCCGTTGTACTCGATCTTGGCGTTGGGATCGATCGGCTCGCCCGTGTTGGGGCATCTATCGTTCTTGAGATCCCTTGGCTCCATGGATTTGCCAGTCTTGGGATCGGTTCGGTAGAACTTCATGTAAGTCTCTTCCGCAGTCTTCTTAACCTTCTTCTCACAGCCCTGACAGCACAGGTAGATTCGCGCGTAAATCCCCTTCTCCTTGTTTTCATAAAGGAAGAAGGACTCCGGATCAACTGGCTCTCCGGTCACCGGGCAGGCATGGTTACCGTAAAGATGTGTAAGCTTCTTTTCAGCCGTGGTCTTCTGGACAGGCGCGGTGTTGCTGCCTTGTGGCTTGGGCGCAGCGTGCTGGTGATTATGGTCATTACCAGCCAGTGAGAGAATGGCCATTCCGAACATGACCAGGACAGCTGTCGTCAGTGCTAGTATGGGTGTCGACTTGTATGCTTTCATCAGAGATTAACTCCTCTTCTGGGTATCTGTTGCATGGATGAAATCCGAACTCCCGTCAAAGAAGCCATGCTTGCATGACGGGGCTCTCGGATACGATGAGGGGACCTGGGATTGTGAGGACACCCGTCCGGCGGTTTCACCACGGACAGACGGCCAGACAGTCTACCAGCATCGAATCGGTCACGTGGGATCGCAATTCGGATCCAGCTGGACAGGCCTCTCCCCTCATCGTAGCGGGGGGGGTCAACATCGGAAGGAGTGGTTTGAGAGATATGGCGGCGGAACAAGGAAACAGACCAGTTCCTGAGAAAAGTCTCCACGAGCTGTGTCATCCGAGGGGGATCCGACGGTCCGTCTCCAACGGCCTGATGGGATTATCCCGCTCGGATGCTCAGGAAGCCTTTCCGAACCGGGGCGCGGTACTGCCGGTGGGGGTGTGGGACGTTCATTACAGCGGCAGTGGCCATAGGCACAGCCGCACTGTGATGGGTCACACCGGCTGCAGCAGTCACAACAGCCCTTGGATTTCCGGCAGCCCTCTCGAGGACCTTGGGCGTCTTCCACGCAGCAGGTGGAACAGGCTGGTAACTTACATTCCGGTAAAGTGGAGTCACCTCCGCAACAGCTATAGCCCCACTGGGGACCAAGCCCTGTGACCACCAGAACGGAAAAGAGAATCAGATACCTCTTCATCATAGTCCCTATTCAACGTTACCCATTGAGTGATGAGACGTCAACCATCGCGCCAGTACCGACAAGTGGAACCATACCTGTGGAGGAGAGTGAAGAGAAAAGATGGGCATTCCACCCGCCCTCGATGCCCTTCAGCCAACGGGTGCAACTTAGCCATGACGGCCTCCTGAGCGCGGGCCAACATTCCGATGCACGGTTTGCCCTTGGGAACCGCGATATCGGGACCCGTACCATGGGGAAGGATGGCTTCCATACATCGCCGAGAGACCGTAGCCTCCTCCCCCGTAGCCCCAACCACCACACGCTTGGGTGCTAGGAATCGGGTAAAGGGGGGTACCCATGGAGAGGGCCATCAACACCAGTAGGATTGGCCACCTTCTGAGACTTCTGGACTTGTTTCCTATCATTGCTTTGTTCTCCTTTCTGCCAAATAAGGCCTTGCAGCGCAAGGCCAATGTGAGCATCTTTCAATATGATCCGAAATCCTTCATGTTTGTGTTCCCGTTCGAGCAATATCCTTCATATCTGTCCGCAGGATCCGGAGCTTGTAGATGGCGGGGTAGACCAACAGCTCGAGGATGAATGAAGTCGCTAAGCCGCCGATCATCGGTGCGGCGATCCGTTTCATCACATCCGCTCCCGCCGAATTAGACCACATGATGGGCAGCAAGCCCATGAACGCTGCGGCAACCGTCATCATCTTGGGACGGGCGCGTTTGACTGCTCCGTGAAGGATGGCAGCATCCAGCTCCTTGAGGTTCGTTAGGCGTCCTGCCTTCTTGGCCTCTTCATAAGAGAGGTCCAGGAACAAGAGCATGAAAACACCGGTCTCCGCATCCAAGCCCATCAAGGCGATCATGCCCACCCACGCAGCTATCGACACATTGTAGTCGAGAAAGTAGAACAACCAGACGGCACCAATAACGGAGAAAGGTACGGCCAGCATGACAACCGTCGTCTTGAAGGCCGAACCTGTGTTCGCAAACAGAAGGATGAAGATCAGCGCGAGAGTGATTGGGACCACCAGCTTAAGGCGCTCTCGCACACGCAACATGTTTTCGTACTGCCCGCTCCATTGCAGGACATAGCCGGGCTTCAAATCAAGTTTTTCTTGTACAACCCGCTTGGCTTCCTCCACATAACTTCCGATGTCGCGTCCCGTAATGTCAACGTAGACATACCCGGCCAGGAATCCGTTTTCGTCCCGGAGCATTGCAGGACCTTGCAACACCTTGATGTCAGCCAGCTGTGCCAAGGGAACCTGGGCGCCCACCGGTGTGGGGACCAGGACACGCTGTAGATGGTCGATATCGTCGCGCAACTCCCGTGGATACCGGACGTTGACCGGGTAGCGTTCACGGCCTTCGATGGTTGTTGTGATGTTCTCGCCTCCGATGGCGCTGCTGATGATCATCTGGACCTGTTCGATGGTCAGTCCGTACCTCGCAAGTTGTTCGCGCCGAGGTTCGAAATCGACGAAGTACCCTCCCGCCACACGTTCGGCAAAGACGCTACGCGTTCCAGGGATCTCACGTACAATGGATTCAAGCTCCTCTCCGATCCTCTCGATCTCAGTTAGGTCGGACCCGAATATCTTGATCCCGATTGGTGTCCGCACACCAGTTGAAAGCATATCGATACGCGCTTTGATTGGCATGGTCCAGGCATTGGTGGTGCCAGGGATCTTAAGGGCCTTGTCCATCTCCGTTACCAGTTCGTCCCATGAGATGTGTTCCGGCCAGATCCTCCGCAGGAAGGGTTTCAGCCACTCAGGAGCAGTCTTGGAATACCACTGATCCTTAGCTCGCCACTCGTCCTCCGGTTTGAGGATCACGGTGGTTTCCATCATGGAGAAGGGTGCCGGATCGGTGGAGGTATCCGCGCGTCCCGCCTTGCCGAAGACTCGTTCCACTTCGGGAAAGCCGCGAAGGACCTTGTCTTGTGTCTCCAGGAGTTCCCGTGCCTGGGTAACTGAAATACCTGGAAGAGTGGTGGGCATGTAAAGGATGCTCCCCTCATTGAGGGGTGGCATGAATTCCGAGCCGAGTTTGAAATACGCCGGAAGACTGGCGAGGACGAGTGCGATGGCGAGAAAAATTACCGTTTTGGGGAACCGTAGGACGAGCTTGCAGGCGGGTTCGTAGAAAAAGAAGATTATGCGGCTGATTGGATGACGTTCCTCAGAGTAGTATTTTCCTACGAAGACGCGAGTCATCAGCCACGCCAACCAGCGCGGACGGAAGGCGAAAGGATCCATCCGGGTGAAGAGCATTCGCAAGGCGGGATCAAGCGTGATGGCCAGAATTGCTGCAATCGCCATCGCCAAGTTTTTCGAGTAGGCCAATGGCTTGAAGAGGCGTCCCTCCTGGTCAACCAGAGCGAAGATCGGGAGAAAGGCAACGGCGATCACGAGGAGCGAGAAGAAGACCGATGGACCGACCTCTTTGAGCGCCTCAAGCCGGACTTCATGAAAGTCGCCTTTTCTCCCCTCCGCCTGCCAATGATAGAGTTTGTTGTAGGCATTTTCGACCTCGACAATTGCGCCATCCACAAGGACTCCGATAGAAATGGCGATTCCCGCAAGCGACATGATGTTCACGGTCAAACCCATGTAGTAGAGAGGGATGAACGCCACCAAGACCGACACCGGGATCGTCACGATGGGCACGATGGCCGAAGGGATGTGAAAGAGGAAAAGGAGAATGACGAAGGAAACGATGATCATCTCGATGGTCAGCTCGTGCTTGAGCGTCTCCAGCGCCCGAGTGATGAGATCGGCACGATCATACGTGGTAACAATCTCTACCCCCTTCGGGAGAGATGGCGCAAGATCCTTGATCTTTTCCTTGACCCGGTTAATCACATTGAGGGCATTCTCTCCATGGCGCATGATAACGATCCCGCCGACGGCGTCTCCATTCCCATCCAGGTCGGAGATTCCCCGCCGGATTTCGGGCCCCAGCTCAACACGAGCAATATCACCCAGGTGAACAGGAATGCCTCCTTCGCCGACTTTCACCACGATTTGCTCGAAGTCTGAAAGGGATTTCGCGTATCCCTTCCCACGAACCATGTACTCCCGTCCGCTCCACTCCAGGAGACGCCCTCCCACCTCGTTGTTGGAGCTGCGAATTGCGTTCACAACTTCATCCAGGGGAATCTGAAATGCAGCAAGGCGGTTGGGATCAACCGTGACCTGGTACTGTTTGACAAACCCACCGATCGAGGCAACTTCAGCTACTCCGGGAACCGACTGGAGAGCGTAGCGCAGCGTCCAATCCTGGTAGGATCTCAGCTGATCAAGGGAATGCTCACCTGAGTGGTCCACGAGCGCATACTGGAAGACCCAACCGACACCCGTCGCATCAGGGCCAAGCTCAGTCTGGACCCCCTGAGGAAGACGCGACTGGATCTTGGACAGGTATTCGAGGACTCGGGAACGAGCCCAATACATGTCGGTTCCATCCTGAAAGATCACATAGACATAGGAGAACCCGAAGTCGGAAAAACCACGGATGGCCTTCACCTTGGGCGCACCCAGCAGCGCGGTAATGATTGGGTAGGTGACCTGATCCTCAAGAATGTCGGGCGAGCGGTCCCACTTGGAGAAGACGATGACCTGGGTATCCGAAAGATCGGGCAACGCATCCAGGGGAATCTCCCCCAGGATGTACACCGCGATAGCCGAGACGGCGACAACGCCCATGAGAACCAGGATCCGGTTCTTAGCGCAGAATTCGATTATTTTCTGGATCATGGCTACGCGCTCCTAATGGGAGTGTCCACCCTTATCGGAGGCTCCGGAAAAAGCGGCCTGAAGGCGTGATTCGGAATCGAGCAGGAAATTCGCCCGGGTTACTACACTCTCCCCAGGCTGGATACCATCAAGGATCTGGGCCTTCCCTACGTCGCGGATTCCGACTTTCACCTTGCGCGGCTCAAACCGGCCTTTCCCCAGGTCGACAAAGACGATTTTCCTCTGGCCGCTATCCATCACCGCCGAATCCGGGATGACCACACCCTCGGTGGCTTCTACCTGCAGATCAACATTGACGTACATGGAGGGTTTGAGGAGGAGGTTGGGGTTGTCCATCTCGAACCGCACTTTGAGGGTCCGGCTCTCAGGATTCAGGGTCGGGCTAATGTAGGAGACGGTGCCGGTCGTTTCCGGGATCGTCCCATAGGGCATGCTAAAATTGGCCTGCTGTCCAAGTTTCACAAAGGTTGCCTCATACTCATAGATGGCCGCTTCAATCCAGATGTGCGAGAGGTCCGTAACTGTAAACAGCTCCATACCCGGTTCCACCTGCTGCCCCTCGAATACCTCCTTGGCGCCGATGAAGCCGGAGGACGGAGCGGTGAGCGTTACGCTCTTCCGAATCTTCCCGGATTTCTCGAGTTCTTCGATGAATGTCTCCGGGACATCAAAAAGCTGCAACCGGTATCGAGCTGTCTTGACCAAATCCACTTCGGTCTTCATGAATTCCGGTGAGTCTACACCCCCTACTTTCCCGATGCGTTCACGGACTGTCAGATATTCCTGTTGGCTGGCTACGAGCTCCGGCGAGTAAATTGACAGAATGGGAGAGTCCTTCTCCACCCACTGACCTGTGAAGTTGGCTTCGAGCTTCTCAATCCAACCTGAGATCTTTGTGTGCACATGCCGGACGAGGGTTTCATCAGGTGTGACGTAGCCAACGGTTCGGATGGTTCGAGCCAGATGTTCCTGAGTCGCTGTGGCAACCTGAATCCCCGCCAGCCGAAGTCCATCATTCGAAACCGTGATGGGAACAAGACCCTCCACATTGGTGCCGGTTTGACTCGGTATCTCATCCGAGTAGACCGCCACATAATCCATCCCCATCTCATCCTTCATGGGTACAGGTGAGGTCACTTCGGGGTTCATGCGATTCCGGTAGAAGAGGATCTTCCTATCCCCCGGAGCGACCGGGGATCCGGTGGAATGCGAGCCGTCGGCATGACCCGTTCCGGGGCTTTCCGCAGGTGGAGTGTTGTCTGGTTCCTCCATCGGTTCCAGGTTCATCCCACACTTGGGACATTTGCCGGGTTTGTCGGAGACAACTTCGGGATGCATGGGGCAAGTATATTTTGTTCCCTCGGTGGGGGCTTTCTCCTTTTCCATTGGGACCAGTCGCATCCCGCAGATGGGACAGTCCCCCGGCCGGTCCGTGATGTAAGTGGGGTGCATGGGGCAGAAATACTTCTCCGCTGCCTTGTCGCCTCGGTTACACCCTATGATGAGTACAACGACTGCAAAGGCTACAATTGGTGCCAGAGAGAACGATCTTAAGTCAGTTGACGCTTTCATCATGCTTCTCCTCTGCTTTCCTTTTCGCATTGGTCCCGGTGGAACAAAGAGCTTTACTGGGATATACCCTAATGCGACATATGGGAACCAGCCGAATATGAAGATCCCCCGGATTTGACGGAGCTCCCCATCGGTTTAAGATCCATCTTACATATCGGGCACTGTCCAGGAGACTCGGATTTCTCCTCCGGGTGCATTGGGCAGGTGTACATTCCTCTCGACCTGGCCATCTCAGCACATCCCCCAACTAGAAGGACAACCCCGATTAGAAGCAGTGCAGTGGCAATAACCTGCCTCCTCTTCATTCCTTCAAACATGGCGCAATTCCTCGATTCTTTAACCATTTAGATCCATCACACTTGCCTCTGAAAAATCCTGACAAAGCGGCAGACTGTGTTGGATGGTGATCTCGCAGCCTCCTCACTCTTGTCCAACCGCGGAAGGATGAACGAACTCAGAGATGGGATACCGGGTTACTTACGTTTTGGCTCAAAGATGGAGAAGTCTGTGATCCCGAGTAAACCTCAGGCATTAGAACTCGTCTTGCCTGGTGTTCAGTGGACAGACCTATCGCGTCGATTGGAGTGATTCAACACCTGAATGAACTATCGAGTAGATACAAGGGAGTGCTGCCAGAGCACGGCAGTAGCCATTCCACCTCTGAGGGTGAATAGGCCTGAGAGGATACTTCCACAACTGTGCCAAGGCCGGTTGGAATGATTGCCCCGAGCACGTTGTCATCAGCTCTTTCAGCTGGCCGCGGGGCTGGTACGGTTGGTTGAGGGGATTCCGCCTCGGTACAGCCGCACATGCACGGCCCACTATCAGACCCATCGCAGCAACCGCAGCCACACATCCCCTTGTTATCATCGTTGGGACTGGGATCTGTGCCAGCCAAGTATTGAGCACAGGAGCACTCTGCCAACGGAAAGGCAAGCACCAGCGAAAAAATAAGGATCAGGCTCGCATAGCGTCTCATGATTCTCTAAGGAAAAGCTACAAACACATTCCTTCCATGTCAATAAGAACGTTTGTGGTTCTCCTAACGCAACGTTGGGACCTCATCACGGTCCCGTCGCTGCATCAGGCTTGAGATCAAGCCGATTCGCATATCCATGGACTGATTCCGGACACAACCGACTAAAACAGGCACCACATGCTTGTCCATCTTGGCCAGGATGTCGATGGTCGACCACAGCAGGTCTGGGTCCGAAAGCAGGCAGATGATCTTCCTCACGACGGGTTCACCAATCCGAATCAGCGTATCTATCGCTTTCTCAACGATGTCTCGTTCGGCACTCCGGAGTTGACTGATCAGGTCATCGATGAGGTGAGGGAAATCGGAATGGACAAAGAAGTGAGCTGCTATGGCGACTCGCCACAGGTCACCGCTTCTATACCAGGCCATCATCTCCTCCGCAGCATGTTCCAGAGGCAGTTTCAACAGAACATCCAGTAGGTCCGTCGGATCTTCGCTTAGAGTGCCATATCCAAGGCCTCCTCCCAGTGTCGGATTCCCTTTCCACAATTGCGTCACAGGTCTTCGTCTTTCGAGCCTAACAAACGGCACATGTTTTTTTTCGACAACTGTATTATTGGTTCTTAACATTTGAGACTCTCCTTTGTCTGCAGTCTTACAAGCCCCGCATCCCATGGATGGGGCGTATTCTAGGTTTCTCAGTTCACGTCTTCATGGATTCCTCAGAGCCAAAAATGCTGCTGGCTATCAATCCCGGGCCACACCAAGATCGTCTCCGGTGGATTCAATGCGTGAAACGGTGGCATCTGTCGTGGCATTGAAAACGTTATCGTTTCTCCTTCTTGATTGGCCTTGAGCCTACGAAGCGCTAAGTCAGGATCTCTCAGGAAGGAGTTGATGCAATTCTCACAATGGAAGTGGAAGATCACACCATTGTACTCAATCCTTACCTTAGAGAATGCCTGCCTCATTGGCGCCACCGGACAGAAATTGTTCTGAAGGTCAATGGGTGTCTCAGGCCAGCCTGTCCGCTGATTCATTCGGTAGGCTTTCATATAAGTCCCAGAAAGATTCATGGCTGCTTCGTCTTTGCAGGCTTCACAGCAGAGGTAGAGCCGTCCTGCAAGGTTTCGTTCCTTATCCTGATAATCAAGGTAGATCTCCGGATCGATGGGCTGTTTCGTGACAGGACACAAGCGATTCCCATTGACAGGTGGGGTCTTTCCAGTCTGGAGACCAGGTGTTCCAGAATCAATTTGACGATGGTCACTCATGCCACCCTCAGGATTGATTCGTTTGTCCTTCGAGAGCTCCGCTTGTGAATATAACGTCGCGATCAAGACTCCGAGTGATAGCGCTAACGTGCTAACCGTTTGAGCGATAGTTTTCATGTTGAATTGTCTCCTTTCTCTTCTCCCGTCTCTCCTCACAGGACATACATACGGTGAGGTCCAACGACTTTTACTTGTCGGCTTCCCGACCCTTCCTGTCTGAATCTCGCGCTGCGCTAGACATGCTCAGACCGGTGGATGGATCAGGGCGTTACCTTACTGGACTCTGTGTGTCGTGGTGGTGCGAAAAGATTGTTGACCGAATGGAAAATCCTCAGCTGACGTAGATGCTAAAGAAGGATTCCTCTCGGATCAGGTGGAGTGGAAAGGGTCAACACTGAATGGAATGGTTGGTAATGTAGCGTGAAAGACCAGAGGGGTGGAAAACACAGTCGATGTAACTCGGTGCTGAAAGACGGTACCCTGCGACCAATGGGATTCCGCTGACAGGGCTGGAAAGCAGATCCAACACCCTTGGGAACCTTTCGGACTCGGATTCACTTCCCGGCACGGATGATTGAGCCTGACCTGATGTATCACCGTTGAGACAGCAACGGCAGGATGCGTTCCCGTTTGCCTGATCCGAGCAACTCACGAGGAACCCCGTATCCGATCCGGCATGGCTGTCCTCGCAACAAGAGGGGCAGGCATGGCTGGTTTCACCTATTCCCTCAGTACCACAGCAACCAGCCACACCATCTGCCGCGCGAATCGGGGAAGTGCCCGAATGGTTGCACAGGCACAGACGAGGTGTCAGGCCGACAAGCAGAACCACGGAAAGTAAACTGGAGATCAGCTTTCTCATTACCACGGTATGATATCTACAGCCGACCGCGAGTCAACAGGAGGCACCCGTCCTCTCGGTCAGATCTTCAGGCGTCTCAACCGGAGTGCGTTGCCGATGACCGAGACTGAGCTGAAGCTCATGGCGGCGGCGGCGATCATTGGGTTGAGCAGGAGGCCGAAGAAGGGGTACAGAACTCCCGCCGCGATGGGGATCGCTAGTGCATTGTAGATGAAGGCCAGGAAGAGGTTCTGGCGGATGTTGCGGAGGGTCTCCCGGCTGAGTGCGCGAGCCCGGACAACACCGCGCAAGTCGCCACTGATGAGGGTGATGCCAGCGCTTTCGACAGCCACTCCGGCTCCAGTTCCCATGGCGATTCCCACGTCCGCTCGCGCAAGAGCAGGAGCGTCATTTATCCCATCCCCCGCCATCGCGACAATGCCCCCTTCCTTCTGGATCTGTTCGACTACAGTCCGCTTCTCTTCGGGGAGGATTTCAGCCTTCACCTCGCGAATTCCAAGGCGGTATGCAATCGCTTGAGCGGTTGTTTGGTTGTCCCCTGTCAGCATCACCAACCGCAGATTCTCCTTGCGTAATAACCGGATCGCCTCGGGTGTTGATTCCTTGATCGGGTCCTCAACACCCAGGAAACCAACCATCCGGCCGTCGATCGCCACGAAAAGAATGGTATGGCCTTGGGATCGCAACGTCTCTGCTTTCTCACGGAGGAGGCCGGGATCGATCCCCTTCTCCTCCAAAAGTCGGAGGTTCCCAATGAGAAGAGCCTGCCCTTTTACTGAACCGGCAACGCCTCGACCGGTCAAAGATTCGAAGGATTCGGGTTCCGGGATTGTGAGGCCGCGTCGTTGTGCTTCGGTCACGATTGCCGCAGCCAGAGGGTGCTCGCTGGCACGCTCCAGACCGGCGGCCAAGCCAAGAAGATTCTCCTCGGTTGTGCTGTCGTGTGATTCCAGTGTGACGACATGGGGTTTTCCCTCGGTCAGCGTTCCGGTCTTATCTACGACAAGGGTGTCTGTCCTGCCCAGAATCTCGAGCGCTTCCGCATTCCGGAAGAGCACCCCCATCTGGGCTCCGCTCCCTGTCGCAACCATGATTGAGACCGGAGTCGCTAACCCCAGAGCGCATGGGCAGGCGATGATCAGGACCGCGACCGAGTTTACCAGCGCGTAGGCCAGAGACGGCTGTGGTCCCACCAACGCCCAGACCAGGAACGTGAGAATAGCAACCAGCACGACGGACGGAACGAAATAGCTTGCCACACTGTCCGCGATGCGCTGAATCGGGGCTTTGGTTCGTTGAGCATCCAAAACAAGCTGCACGATCTGCGAAAGGAATGTGTCATCCCCAACCTTTTCGGCTCTCATGACGAAACTCCCGGTTCCGTTCAGAGTTCCTCCGGTGACCGGGTCTCCGAGTGTCTTCTCAACAGGGATGGATTCACCCGTGACCATCGATTCATCGACTGCGGGATTTCCCTCCAGAATGATGCCATCGATGGGAACTCTGTCGCCGGGACGGACGCGAAGACGGTCTCCGACTTGAAGGCGATCCAATGCTATGTCTTCCTCAATCCCGTCGGGTAAGAGGCGTCGGGCGGTCGCCGGAGCAAGCTTCAGCAGTTCACGAACGGCGCCACTGGTCTTGCTCCTTGCTTTGAGCTCGAGCACCTGACCAAGTAAGACCAAGGTGGTGATCACTGCTGCACTTTCAAAATAGAGCGGAACATGGCCGTGGATATCACGGAAGGCTGAAGGGAAAAGATTCGGGAGTACAAGGGCAATGGTACTATAGGAATAAGAGACCCCGGTCCCCATGGAGATCAATGTGAACATGTTGGGATTGCGAGTGACCAAAGAGGACCATCCACGCGTGAAGAAGGACCAGCCCCCCCAGACAACTACGGGAGTGGAGAGGACGAACTGGATCCAACCCGATGAATGGCTCAGAAACGCTGATCCCAGAACAGGGCCACTCAAATGCTCAGACATGGCAATCAGGAAGACAGGAGCAGTCAGGACCAAGCTGACCCAGAATCGCCGGAGCATCTCTTGGTACTCCGGGTTCTCCTCCTCCGCTGCACTTGGCCTCATCGGCTCAAGGGCCATTCCACATTTCGGGCAGGGGCCGGGAGTGGTTCGTTGTATCTCGGGATGCATCGGACAGGTGTACAGGGAGCCGGAAGGCGCAATCTCCTCAGGCCTGAGCGCCTCGCTCTCCTCGAGATAGTGCTCCGGGTTGGCCTCGAACTTTCGCAAGCATCCCTCGCTGCAGAAATAATAGGCATGGCCCCGGTGATGGTGTGGCCCGTGAGCCGTTAATGGGTCCACCGTCATACCACAGACTGGATCTACTGTGTGGTGGTTGTCTTGATCGTTCATGTCTTCAGCATAGAAATGATTCCGGGATCTGTCATCCCGCCAATCCTCGTTCTTTTAATCTCTCCCCCTTCCTTCTTGACCACCCCTTGAAGTGATAGAACCCCTCATGTGCAGCCTCCGATTGGCGCCACCGAGAAGGGGCTCAAAGGTCTTGACCTGAAGCATGGAGTGAATCAGGCCCGTGGGGAATCCGATAATCTGAGATGTGTATTCGATGAACACAGTTTTGACGGCCTAGGAGTGAAACTGCTGGGATAGCGATATCCACTTTGGGTATCGGAGGCAGCCTCCAATACTTCCAGTTCTCTGCATGCATCCTGGGGAACGGCTGTCGCAATCGTTTCCTGGTGTGCTTTGGTGACTATCTAAAAGGTTGAGATCTGGTACAGAGGGGCAATCGTGTGAAGGACTGAACTCGCCAACGAGATCGCTCTGAGGAGCTCCGGTATCTGGTCTGTGAGTATCCAAGCTGGTTGTGTGGTGAGTTCGGGTGGGAGGAGGTGGGGGTGGTGTTGGAGGATTTGTTGGGTGAGGGTGAGTTGGCTCTGCCAAGTAACGGTGTGCTTCATGATGGTCCAGGTGATGTGGTGGGTGTGTTGTTGGGTGATGAGGGCTTCGGTGAGAGTTTTTAGGACGGTGGTGTGGCCGGGGCCATGGGGTAGTGTGGCGTCGAGGTATGCGCGTTCGTATCCGCCTGCGGGGTAGTGGTGGTCGAGGAGTTGTTTGGCTTTTCCGAAGGCTTGTTCTGGGGTGAGGTCTGTCTTGAGGGGGAGGGCTTCTTTGAACACCAAGGTGGTGAAGGCGGTCAGGCTTTGGTTGAAGGTTTGGTAGTCGGTAGGTTCGGGGTGGGTTTCGAGGAAGGTGAGGTAGCATTTTTGGATGGGTTCGTCGTAGAGGGTGGCGAGGTGGTTCTCGTCCAGTTCGGCGAGGATCTGTTCCAGGGGGGATGGGTTGGTTTGGGTGGGGTTCATGGGAAGGTGTCGTATTTGAGTTCGGTATGGTTTGTGTCGCCGGTTGCTGTGGGTTCGGTTGCGGGTGGTGGGGTGCTGTATCTGTGTCGGCTGTTGCTGAGTCGTTTGGCTTCGAGGTATGGCAGGTAGTAGCGGCGGTGGGAGTTTTCGATGATTTGGTCGTGGTGGTGGGTTTCGGGTTGGGGTGGGGCGTTGAGGGTACTGATTTTTACGATTTCTGTGTGGATGCGGGCGTAGGCTTGGTAGGGGTCGAGGTGGATGATGTCTTTTGCGGTGACTTCTTCTTGGAGTTCGAGGCTGGCGCGGTGTGCTGATTCGGGGTCGCAGCGCATGATGATGGAGGCTCCGGCTCCGGTGAGGGCTTCTTGTTCGGCGGGTGTGAATTGGCGGCTGTAGTGGTGGGCGAGTATCCATCCGACTTTGGCTTTGCGGTCTTCGACGAGGCTGTCTTCGATGGCGTCGGTGACGAATTTGTGGGCTTCGTCGGCGTAGACGAAGAATGGAAGGTTGTCTTCGTATTTTTTGTTTAGGCGTCGTAGTGCGGAGATGTGGAGCATTGCGAATAGTAGGGATCCGAGGATTTGGCAGATCATGGGTCCGATGGCTGAGAGGTCGATGAGTAGGATGTGGCCTTTTTCCATGATGTGGGGGATGTCAATTTTGCTTTGGGGGATGGAGAGGGTGAGGCCGACGGTGTCGCTGTGGATGAGTTTGCTGAGGAGTCCTTGGGGTGGTTGGAAGGCCATTTTTTCGTAGTTTTCGAAGTCGTTTCTCCAGTATTGTTGGATGTCGGTGTCGTTGATTGATTTGAGGATTTTGCGGATGAGTGTCCGGCTTTCGTCGGATCCTCGGCGTAGGAGTGTGCTCAGGTCGCGGATGGTGCTGCCGGGGAGGTGGAGGAGGGCGTGGAAGCCGTAGCGTAGGATGTGTTCCATGCGGTTGCCCCAGGCGTTGTGTTCCATGAGTCCTTTGAAGGCGCCGACGATTTCGTCGACGGTGCGTCCGAGGTCTTGCAGGGTTCCGATGTCGAGTGGGTTCCAGCAGGGGGCGAAGGCGTGATCTTTCCAGGAGACGTAGACGACGCGGTCGATGTGTTCGGGGGTGATGTAGTAGAGGAGTTTGTCGACGAGGGTTCCGTGGGGGTCGAGGACGCAGACGCCGTATCCTTTTGGGATGTCGTCAAGGATCATGGTGAGCATGGTGGTGCTTTTGCCCATACCGGGGCCGCCTTGGATGTGGATGCTGCGGAAACGCAGGTCTTCGGAGAGGTAGACGGTTTTGTCTTCTCCGGCGATGTTGGCGGTACCAATGGGGGTGCCTTCTTTTAGAATAGCGTCGGAGGGGATGAAGGGGGTGAGGTGAGTCATGGGGACGTCGTCGCGTTCTAGGGCGGATTCGGGTGGTAGGTGGACCAGTCCGGTGAGTTCTTGGGAGTTGAGGAGGAATCCTGGCCGGTAGGTGGTCCCCAAGTGCAGCATTTGATGAATCGCATCAGGCGGGAAGTTGTCGCCGTAGCCTTGCTCAGTTAGACGATTGAGGGGGAGTCCGCCGTGTTGGAAGACGCACATTGAGGAGTCGAGCGAAATCATATCGATGAGACGTTCGCTTGAGGAAGCGAGTCCGATGCGGATGGCGACTGAGAAGAAGGGTTTGTCGTTGTGGGCTTTGTTTTCGATTTCCATGGCTTCCTGGCGGTTGTCGGCTGATGGGGGGATCAGGGGCCGGTTCTGGGCGAGTGGGTTGTTGAGGGTTTTGATGAAGTGTTCCATATCCCGTAAGACGTCCACGTTGTGGTGCCAGTTGTGGGTGGGATTGGTGGGTTGGAAGGCTACTTGGTAGAGGCCGATTGCTTCCGTTGGAAGGCGGCCTATGAGGACGATGACTGGTTCCAGGGTGGAGAATTTTAGCTCGTAGGGTCGTGTGAGTAGGTGCGAGTAGGGGGGATTGGGGAAGTAGTCCAGTAAGTGGATGACCTGGCGATCCATTCGTGGGTTTCCCCAGAGTGTTTTGTTATCTGGCATGAGGCGGCATTCGGGGTAATGGGCTGCGAACATTCCTTCTAGAACCGGCCAGTCTTTGACAGTGGCAGAGAACTGGATGTCGACTCGCTCCTTGTTTCCGGCCACGGCGAAGAGGATCCGGTGGGTAAGCCCGCTGATCCCCTTGAGGAAGAGTTCGGATCGGACCCAGTCGAATGGGTGCTTCGGTGAGATCCATACCCTCCCGGTCTGCCAGACCGGCTCTTCTTCACAGGAAACCGATAGGGGAAAGCGTTGGGCGCTCCCAAAGTCTTTAGTCAGAACGATCGGTTCGTACCGGGGTTCAAGGTGTACCGGGTACGGATAGATTTCCGGGCTACAACCCTTCTCCATCTCGCCCGAAATGAGCCTTTCAGCGCTAGACCGCAGGAACTGGGGACGGCTGTACTCCACAATGGCACCGGCGATTGAACCCATGGATCTAGTTTTCTCCCGATCCTCTAGCGGCAGGCAAGACCTCCACTGTTCGGTTTCGCCTCTCAGGTTACCCCCGTTCATGCCAAATCTGAACTTCAGATGAAAAAAAACTCCTTGACCGCCTGAAGGTAATGAGTATCATTCCTCATTTATTGTCGATATTGTTTGCATGTTTTGTCTCGGTCGCATCGTTTCGGTTTCGTTCAGTTCACACAAACCCTAGGTGTTCGTTTGATTTGTCACTGAGGAGGAGGTGTGTAAGGATGACATCTGAAGGGCCGGATATCGCCAAAGAGATTCCTGTCAGTATTGAGGCAATAGGGGACAAGGTACTCGCATCGCAGTTTCATGTCTCCCGAATTATCACTCCTTTCATCGGGTGGTTGCTGCTAACCTTCGTTCTCTTCGATGTAATGGGAAACATAATAGGATTCCCGGTTATTACAGGAAGTATCTTCGGTGGGGTTAAGCGAATCAGTGGCACTGATGATCCTTACACATCCCGCCATGGATTCGAAGTCACTAAGCGTGATTCGGAAAAGAGTCCCCAATTTCGCTGGGTAGCAGTAGTTCATACGCGCGCTGCCGGTGCTGTTTCATTTGGTATTCAATTGGTGATTCTTGTAGCATCCGTCGGTTTTCTCTACTTCTCTCCTTGGCGCTTTTGGCTTCCTGTAATGTTTTCCACTGACGAATTTGAAAGCGGAGTCTTTGAAAAGATTCCTTTGGTCGGTGGGAAATTTCGGTCCCTTTATTCGATCATTTCAGAGAGTGGACTCCGGATAGCCCAGGCTGGGATTAAAGAGGATGAAGATCCACACAGTTTTACGATTGGATTTCGTGTTTTTCTGTCGGTAATCGTCATTGTCTGCTCAATGATTCTCATGGCTGTGTTGTGGCATGCGTCGGTAATGCTTCTTGTAATCGGCGTATTCGTTATTGTTTTTGGGGATAGTGCAATGAAGTGTGTTCACCTCTTTTGGCAAAGGATTAGTTCAGATTTCGGATCGTTGTTGGGAATGTATCTCGGTGTCGCACTGGCCGCAGCATTCTCTCTCCTCATGGGTGCACAATGGGGCCTCTATTACCAATTCCCCTTCCAAGTTTGGTTTTTGGGTGATTTTTTCGTCTTCCGGTTACTGGAGGTTTTCCTCCTTTCAGCGGTAATCCTGATGCTTTCTGTTCAGTCCCAGGCGGGATTGAAGTGTGCGGTCTTTTATCGTGCCCAGAAGCCAGAAGCGGGTTTCAGACGGTCTTATCATGTGTTTGATTACCGCAAGGTAGCATCATGGCCTGTGTTTGTTTACCTGGACCCAGACTCGATCACGAAGGCTGTTGTGTTGCTGCGGAGAGATGATAAGCACTACGAGGTGATCGACCACTCTCTACGGATTCCTTTGATGAGTGGCATATTCACGGTCTTGAATCTGTCAGCACTGGAATCTCGTTTGGGGGACACTCGTGTTCGCGTCAAGGATGGAAGAGAGTTTTTCACTTGTGAGGCGGAATACCGAATCAGTCCTCGGTCTTTTGATTCTCTCAAGAGCACGATGCTCGGAGAACTTGGTAATTCTCTTCCAGATAGAGCTGTTGGGCTTGTGTTGGATGAGATTTTTAAGAATGAAAAGCCGTTGAACCTTTTTAATGACACGTTTGCAAAGGCATTTGTGGAATACTCGAATGGGAAAAATAAGACGGCAAGAGATATCCGCGAGAAATATACGAGTATTGAGGCCGAGATCCGTGTAGCGAGTATGTTTGTTGATGCTCAGCTCCAAATACCTTCAACTATGGTAGGCGGCGATGTCGGCGGCCTCGCGTTGAGTATTACTGGCTACAGCCAACTACGGGCAGCAGGGTCCCGCATGCGTGATTTGATTGAAGGGCCACGTGAGGAGTGGAAGTACTATCGTGAAAAGAAAGCTCAAGCCAGGACGGAATTACCTGGCGTATTCTTGAATCATCTTCGCAGTCATTTCATGAAGGAATTGATACAGGGCGAGACAACTCCAGGAGATGAGGTGTTAGAGAAGACGGCGGATTGTCTTCTGGCTTGCTTTGGGGTTCATCTGGTGGTCAATGATTTTGACTTTGCTCCGGGTCCGTCTAGGGAGTGCGAAAATATGATACAGACGCTTGAGGCTGGCTTTGCTGCTAAACAGGAGAGGATCGACCAGGAGATCCAACGTCGTGAACAGTCGATGTTGGATTTCTTCCAGCGTCGGATTGAGCGTGTCGAGGAGAATAAGCGGGAGGTGGTGAATCAATTGATACAGACGGCTCCGCATGTGCTCCCATACCTGTTACAGACTCGCGGTGGTGAAAGGTTGGTAGATTATCTTTTGTCATTGGGTGAGTCGGCGTTACGTAATTCGGTTGAGAGTCTATCCCGGATTCCAGCTGATCGACCCGCTGAGATTGAGGCTCAGGTCAATGAGCTGGCTGGGGTGGGAGGGGGTGGTGATCTAGGTGGGTCTGGTGCGTAAAAGATGTGCGCCCAGATTCGGTATCACAGGGAACTGATTGGTAGCGGTCCAGAACCCCTTTCGGCTGCTTCGTGTGGGAACGCCTTGATGCAGGCAGTTGGTGCGTTTCTCTCCCAGGGGGGAGACCGGTATGCAATGATGCAACTGAGTCTGGCCAGACAGTCCGAAGACGCGACTCTGGCGTGGTCTCTCTTTGACTCAGATGTTTCCCTGCTGTCCCAGGAATCAGCCCTCTTCGATCTGCTCTTCTCACGGGAGGATGGCTGGATCAGGACAGACGATGGGATGTCCTCTCCCGATAGGGCCTTCCCGAGTCCGGGTACTTCGTGCTGGACAACCTCACTCGCGCGCCGGATTCAGTTCCTTGATCTGCCGTTCCGTTTTCCCGCACTTCCCTCATCCCTGCCGAGTCCACAACCAATTGCCACGGGTAAGGGGGTCCCACCGCAATCTTCTGCAGGCCGTCCGGATTCAGGGTCGGTTGCCGTCGGCGTCGGAGACCGTCGGCCATCCGCCATGATCTATCGCGGTAAGCGGAGGATTCCCCCACTCGGCTTACCGGTGGTTGAGGATACTCTGGTCTCCCCGGTCTGTCTTCCATTCGTTATGGCTTTGCGAGGGGAGAATGCCATAAGGCGGGACTTCCGAAATTTTATTCTCCGACTTGCGCCGATGGAGTTGAGGCTCACTTTCCGCGCTCCCGATGCCGAAGGCCTTTTTCAGGACAGGGCCACTTCGACTTATCTTCGGCAGTGGGTTGGCCGGCTTTTCGAGCCTGGGTCTTCGATGGTCTTCCCTCACTCCAGGGAAGCGTGGTCGTGCTATGGCCAGTATTGGTCTGCGCCTGAAGACCTCCTCGATGTGGCTATCTCAGTTGTGGCAGCAAGCCGGGATCGGATGCTTGCGCTCGCGCACCTTTTCTCCAGCGTCTTCCTCGCCACCGGTTGTCTGGGATCTGATCCGGACGGCGTAACTCAGGGAGAGCCCGGTGGGGAGTGTGGGGGCTCCGAGAAGTGGTTTGATGGCCGTGGTTTGCTTTACGACCAAGTCTATCAAGGATTCATGACGAGGATGCGCCAAAGGTTCACCGTTCAGGAGGCGCTTGTTCTGTCCAACAACCTGGCAGGCGCACTTGCGAGGTTTGGCAGTTTGAAAGAAGCGGCGGTGAGTGGAGTTTGATTCGGGTCCATTTAAGGAGTGGTAGCGGTCATGGAGACAGATCTTCCGGAGCGTGGGGAGGGTGTTGCTGTCTCGGGGGGCCAGTCTGGGCTTCCGGGTGATCCGTTGTTGCGAGTGGAGATTGATCCGGCGGTCGTGAATCCAAGTTGGGTGGCCACGTATGAGTTGTTGAGTATTCCTGATCCTTCCCGTTATTCGCTTAAGGCGGCGAGTCACGGGAATCCACGGGCCGCGATTGCCAGAGCTCATGAACAAGTGCTTCGTCTTATGTCTTCCTTTGGTTCCAAGGATGTGGTCTTGAGTCTTCGGTTGCATTTTGATCCGTCGTGCCGTCCGCTTCAGAGACGTTTGCGGGTTTTTCTGCGTATCGGTTTGAGTGAGAGGATGCCTTCCGAATTGGTGGTGGATCTGGTTGAGAGGGGGCCGTTGTGTCCCTTTTTCGGATTGGAGAGGGTGGTTGAAGGAGGTTTCCCGAAGGATTGGGATCTTGCTGATTATTGTTCGGGATGGGAGCTCGTTCGTGAGGAGATGTTGTTGCCCAGTTTGTTGGATCGTTCCGATAATCCGAATGCAATTTCACTTGGTTATTATCTTCCTGGCCGTTTTTCGGCTTCGAGAGATAATGACGGACTTCTCCTTGACCGGCTTCTTTCGGGTGTTGAATCTCCGGTGGTAGTGGATCTGATGTTGACGTCTTGGGCAGCGAATGATTTGAGGAGGTCCCAGATTGCTTTGGCTGCTGCTTATCAGAAAGTGAATTCGTTTCGTGACTTGGGCAAGAAGCGTATTCGGGGAATTGATCAGCGGGATTCACTGGAAATTCAGGGCTACGAGAAGGATGCCTTGGCGGATGAGGCTGTTCGGTATCACCAGCGTTTTCGTGAGTTGTTGTGGAAGCCTTTGCTTCGTTTTCACTTTCGTGTGTTTGGGGTGCATGGGGAGGTTGCCCGGCTTGTGGCTGGTACGTTAGCTGAGTCTGGTCTAAAGGAGGGGAAGTATTCGCTCCTCCAGATGGAGGCCGGTTTGGATTTGGATGTAGCGAAAGATTCCGTGCTGGCATGCCGTTTTGTGGCGGTTCCATTCGATCACCAGGTCTGGGTAGGATGGATTTCTGGAGCGCGGGAGAAACCGAAGAGTGTTTGGCGGCACCTGAGTTCCCTGAGCCGGATTGGGACGGTTGAGGAGTTGGCTGGGGTATTTCGTTTGCCGGTGGGAGGTTTCGGTTCGGCTACGTGTATTCGCATGGATACCGATCCTGATATGGGGCGAAGGCCGGATTCGTTGATGATCGGGGCGGACCTTGAGAGTGGATTCGATGATTCCTCCTGGGCCTGGAAGCCTACGGCGGATTTGAAGTTGCTGTTCGAGGAGAGAGAGGCTGCTGTTTCCCATCTTTATCTCCCTTTGTCAGATCTTGCCAAGCACGCCTTTGTCGCGGGTGCGTCGGGGAGCGGTAAGACGACCGCTCTTTTTCATCTGTTGGTTCAGATGGCGCGTGAGGGTGTTCCATTTCTTGTGATCGAGCCCGCCAAGACGGAGTACCGTATATTGAAGATGTTGGGAGAGCATCCGGATCCTTTGGTTCAGGATTTTTCGCGCCGGCTTCGCGTTTATACGCCAGGCAAGGAATCGCTTTCTCCGCTTCGATTGAATCCTTTCATTATTCCAAAAGGAACCGAACCTGATCTGCATCGGGCTAATCTTCTTTCGTGTTTTGAGGCGGCCATGCCATTGGGTGGGCCTTTGCAGGCGTTGCTGGCGGAGGGGATTGAGCGGGTTTATGAGCTTTGTGATCCTCCGGACTTTCCGCAGATGAAGGATTTGTTTTTGGCGAGTAGGCAAATCCTTGAGGAGAAGTCCTATTCGGGGGAGGTTCGTGACCACTTGTCGGCGATGATAGAGGTTCGTTTGGGAATGTTGACCAAAGGGGCCATCGGGAAGGTGTTCTCCTCGAAGGATAACCTTCCTGCCATTCGTGACCTTCTCTCCCTTCCTGTCTTGATCGAATTGGATTCTCTGGCGCCGAATCATGCGTCGCTTTTGACACTTTTTATCCTCACGGCTATTCGTGAGGATGTGAAGGCGGCGAGGGTGTCGGAGCACGGGGTACTTCATCATGTGACGGTATTGGAGGAAGCCCACAACCTGGTGGGCCGGACGCAGGAGGCACGTGCATCAGAGGAAAATGCTGATCCCAAAGCCTATGCGGCGGAATTTGTGACACGAATGCTGGCGGAGATGCGTGCCTTGGGAGAGGGGATGTTGATTGCGGATCAGCTTCCTTCGGCGGTTGCTCCGGAGGTGGTCAAGAACACGTCCTCGAAATTGGCTCACCGGTTGGTGAGTGTGGATGACCGTGAGGATCTTGGGGGGGCAATGCTGCTGGATGCAGCGCAGACGGAGGAGATCGCCCGCCTTCAACCTGGGGAGGCGTACTTTTATACCGAAGGTTTGTATCGCCCGCGCAGAGTCCGGGTGCCGTTTTCTTTGGGCTATCTCGGTCTGGTAAGTGGTTTTCCTCGGGATGCCGCTTTGAGAGCGGTTCTGGAAAGGGAGGACTGGTTTTGGGATGGAGCGCTTCAAAGAGGTCGAGAGAAGACCAGAGCCTTGCTTGGCAGGATGGGTGAATGGGTGGATGGAATCCTTCAGTTGAGAACAGACCTTCTCAAGGAGTTACGGCGGTTCGGGACGTTGTCGAAGGTGGAATCGGATCGTCAAAAGAAGGAGGCGGCCATTTTTGATCATGCTGTGGTTGGCCTTGAGGGGAGGCACAAGCAGCTGAATCCGGACAGGCTTTATAGGAAGTATGTGGAAGAGGTTCTTGAGGATCCGGATGTTCGATTGGCCCAGCGGCGAAAGGATTCTGAGTCTCAGGATTTGGCGGGTCAAGTAAAGATCCGTTGGTCTGGTCTGGTTGAGAAGTGGGGTTCCAATTCGAAGGAGTTGCTTGAGGCGCAGCGGCTTGTGAGGGTGCTTCGGAATGTTGGTCTTCTAGTCCCGGAGAGAAAGGAGAAATGCCGTGGCGATTGGAGATAAACCCAAACGCAGGGAGGAGATCGAGTCTGAAATCAAGGAGCGGGAGGAGGATCTTGAGGAGCGAGCGGAGAAAGAAGGTCAGGTTGTGGAGGATAAGGTTCACATCAGTGATGCAGCCAAAGAGCTGAACCTTGCTGGGACGGAAGATGGCGCCGACCAGATCAAGGAGTTGGTCACTGAGGGGGGTGTTGAGGTGGACGAGGAGTTTGAGCGGCAGGACGACGAACTCAGTGAGGTTCATGAGGAATGTAAGGAAGTTGAGGAAGAGCTCACTGACCGGGCTGAGAAGAGCTCTGAGGATGCGGAGAAGACGGCGGATGCCGCTGAGAAGGTTGAGACGGAAAAAGCTAGCCGTCAGTTGGATGAAGCAGCTAAAGCAGCCGATGAGGACAGTCAGTATTTGGAGGCTGCTGAGGAGGAACAGGAGTCGATCCGGGAAAAGAGTGAGGAGACTCAGGCTGAGCATCGTGAAGTTTTGGAGCATACCGAGATTGAGTTCAAGGAGTAGGCCGATGGATCTTCTTGATCGAACTCGTGAGGTAATGGAGCGTTATCGCCGGGCTTTGGCGGAGTTACGGCGTCCACCGAAATTCGGTTCAAAGGGTGGGATCTTCGCTTTTGCCGAGGAAGAAGAGCAACGCCGGGTAAAGGATGAGTATCTTCATGCGCGCCAGGAGTTGAAATTCTGCGTGGATGAATTGCGGGAGGTTGTGTCGCTTCTAGAAATGGATGATGAGATTTTGGACGACATGCCTTTGGTTACCAGGCCTGCCAAGGAACTTTTGGATCGAGCTGCGGAAGTTAACCGCAAGGATTTGGAGAGGGCTCAGGAGTTGCTCGATGCGGCTGGGAACGCGCTTGGTGAGTCGGAGGCGGGTGAGAGTCCCTTCCCTGTTTTTGGATCGGGCCGGATTTGGGATGGGTGGCCGATGGAGATTGTTGAACCTTGTGATGAACCAATTGCACCTCCGGATCCCTCTCTTGGATCGGCGTCAAATGAACCTGAGAGTTTGGAAAGTCTTTTGGGGCGTAGGAAGCGTTTGCCTGGAGAAAAGGCCAAGGAGTCGTGATGGTTGGAGCACAGCCGGTTCTGGATGATTCATTGTCTCAGGCGTTGGGGCCGAGGTCTGTGGTTCTCGCGTTGGCGGGTCCGTCGGCGGGGATTCATTTGTGGCCTGATGTGTTGGGACCTTTTCCAGGACGGGCTGTTGCTGAGATTGACTCGGTGTATTCAGTATATGCGGTAGCAGTGTCACCGCTTGCGCGTTTTATCGCATGGGGACATCGGAGTGGTGAAAATGGTTTTGGGGGAGGTGAGGTCTGTTATGTATCGGCCACCGAGCCTGGAATTGTTAAGACTGTCGGGCGTCATCGTGGGGGGTGTTTCTCGGTTTCCTTTTTGACTGAGGACACCCTGGTATCTGGAGGGGCGGACGGTCATCTTCGGATCTGGGACTTGCGGTTGGGCCAGCAGGTCCGGGAAGTTTCCATTAACCGTAGGTGTGCTTTTTCGGTTTGTGCGCTCTCTCCTCGTCTCTTGGCGGTGCTGGGTGCGGATAGGAATGAAGGGGAGTTATCCCTTTGGAATGTGGGTTCCCTTTCCTTGCGTTATAAGGGGTCGCGAGTTCTTTTTCCACGAGGGTATGGATTGATTGAGCTCGTTTTTGATGAGGCAGAAATTTGTTTGTATCATCCCTGTGAGGATGGTTCGATCGCATCGTATGTGATTGATGGAAATGCTGTTCACGAGAAGTGTGTTCCGAGACATTCCAGTTTTTTCTATGCTGTTGGCTCGATCCAGGGTGCTGGTCTTGTTTCGGCTGGGTATGAAGATTGTATGGTTCGAGTGGGGCCTCCGGGTGCTGTGGTCTATGAAATGCAGGTGCCTGGAAATCCATTGGTTTGCGTGCCGGTTCCGCCAGATTTTTTTCTTTTATTTGATCAGGATCGGAGGGGTCAAGTCTGGCGGTGGGTGAATCAGAGGTTGGAGCTGGTTCTGACACTGCCGGGATGGGGTGTGCGTGGTGTGGCGTCGATGCCAGGGAAAGCTCTGAGGCGGTGGGAACAGGAGGCAGTGGCATCCAGGAGGAAAAACTTGCTTTCCCAAGTTGATAAGGCCCAGAACGCCGGGAACTGGGAGGAGTTGTATAACCTGTCAGTACCTCTTGCGGAGCTGGGTTTAATGGAGGATTCCTGGATGGCTCGTGCTAAAGTTGCTGATGCAAGGCAACAATCTTTGGAATTGTTACAGGCTTTGCTGGCTCTTGAACGTCTCCTTCCTTCGGGGTCCCGTTGGCATAAGGAGGTTCATTACCGATTAGGTGATTTACTTGAAGTGTTAAACGAACCTCATGAAGCCATCGTACGGTATAGGGTTCTTCTTTCCGGGCCGGATGTACATAGAGACTTGGTGGAGAGGATTCATCGTCTGGAAGGGATTCCTGTGGCAGCTTCTGTTGGTTGCATGATTAGAAATGACCTTGCGGCAGCGGATGCTTTGGTGAGGTTTGTTCAGGTAAGTTCTCTATTGAATAGGCCGGTATGTGGTTTGTTTCCGTTGTTGGACTCGACCTTTCCTATCAATTATAGGCACCACCTTTCTTTTGAGGAGTTCTCTGGTGCGTTCTCGTTATCGTGTGATCGGGTGGGTTTGTGTGTGCGGTTGGATGGGCCATTCGAAGGGATTGAGTGCTTGGTGACTACCAGAAAGAGGGTGTGTTGGTGGCTGGTTGCACCATCTGCAGGGACTTCTTCCAAGGTCCCTCTTGGAATGGCTGTGGTTATCGTCCTTCAAAGGAGGGAGGGAATCACGAAGTTGGCGCCTGTGGCTGTGTTGGACCCATCCCGGTGTGGGATTGATGAGGTGGAACCTACCAGGTTCAACTGTCGATTCGAGGAAATGTGGCGCTTGCTTCATGAAAGCGAGGATGTGGGTCTCTGGTTTGATTCCGTTTGTTTGAGCATTGATTCCGCCTTAGAGGATCTCCTGCGTGGGCAAGATCCTGGGCTTCCCTCCAGTCCCGTCAAGGAGTTTGAGGTCTTACCATGATGGGGGGTGATTCACTCCCCGGTGATGAAACGGAGACAACGTCGCATTCCGTTTTGGATGCTGTCTGTTTTTCGCCACCTGTCCTTCTTTCCAGCCTTCCACCGTTGCAGCTGGGGACGATCTTGGGGGGGCGTTATCGTATTGATCGATTCTTGGGGCGTGGTGGTGTTGGGGCGGCCTATCAGGCCACCGATTTAAAGTGGAATGGAACTTTGGCGCTCAAAGTGGTGATCGAGGAGGGTGGGGGCCTGAGTGGGTGGCTTGCTTATGAATACTCGGTTTTTCAGCGGGTTGAACAGAATGCACATATCTTGAGGTTGTACGAGCCGGTTCTTGTCGAGCATGAGGGTTGCCCCCTTTCGCTGCTTCCGATGGAGTGGGCCGATGGGGGGAGTTTGCGGGACTGGATTCAGAACCGTGCGTCATCTCCATTTCACCTAGAGAATGTATTGGATCTCTTCATCGAGGCTTGTAGGGGCGTCGAGTCCTTGCACAAGGTGCATGTGGCTCATCTTGATATCAAGCCCGAAAATCTCTTGCTTGTTCGAGGCCGGTTGAAGGTGGCGGACCTTGCATCGGCGCGTGTGGATGCGCCTTCCTTCATGAAAGGGTTTGAACAGCTTCCATCAAGGAGACGGGGGACTCCCGCGTACCGGAGTCCGGAGCAGTTCGTGGCCGCTCGCGAAGAAGATATCGACCATCGCTCAGACATCTATAGTTTGGGCGTGGTTCTTTATGAGCTGCTGGATGGCTCCAGGCCCTTTGACGGTGACGAGGCGGAACTGAGAGACAAGCACTTGAGTTTGCCGCCGCCAGTGATTCGGAGGGATTCCGGGGATTGGTGGCCGATTACGAGAAGGTGTTTGTCGAAGGGTGTCCTCGAGCGGTATCAGAGTGTTGAGGAATTACTTCGTGATGTGGACCGTAGAAGGCGTGGGTTGCCTGGTGCCGGTGATGTGGCCTGTAAGGTCTGCGGGCACCTCAATCGAGATGAGCGGGCTTTGACCTGTGCGGTATGTGGAACGAATCTGGGAGAGGTTTTTCGAGAGTGTCCGAAATGTGGGACGAAAAATCGGCTGGATGTTGAGATTTGCCGTGTTTGTGGAACCTCCGTGGCGTGGTTGTTCTTTGGCCTCGATCGGATGCAGAGGATTCGTCAATCTTTTGATAGTGATCCTTGCCAGGCGGTTACGGATTTGGAGGAGATCCTCCGGCTGAAGATTCCAAGTGTCGAGAATGAAGCCTTGGATTTGTTGCGGGTTGTTCGAGGGCGGATGGAACAGATCTCAGGGGACCTTGAGGAGGGGGAGCGTGCTTGGCGGCTTGGGAGGGTTGTGGATGCGTTGGATTCCTGGAACCGGGTCTTATCGGTTTTTCCACACCATCGTTCCGTCTGTGAAAAGGTCCTTCAGGCGCAGGTGGTTCTTGCGGAAATTGAGTCTCTAAGGCATACCGCTGAGTCTTGCCTTGAGTCGGCGCGGTTTGGCGAGGGTCAAGAGCTATTGCGTGCCGGGCTCGCTCGTTTTCCTGGGGCTGATGAACTCCGTTCTCTTCTTGCTCAGGTTCCAGTTTGTCAGGATCGGTACAGGAAGGCGTTTGCGGCGGCCAGGAATCACGCTTCCGCCTTGTCGCTCGCCTTGGCATTGGAGAGTCTTGAGGCAGCCCTTTCAACCTCACCAAAGAGTGAAGAAGCCCTTCTCCTGCAACACCAGATCCTGGAGAGTGTTAAAAAGGTTGAGGCTCTTTTGGATCAGGCTGCGAAGGACTTCGAAGCCGCGCTCTTTCCCAAGGCCTTCTCCTGTCTCGAACAGGTCAACAACCTTCAGAAGGATAATTCTCAGATGGATTGCCTGCGGAGCACGGGTGTAGAGAAGCAGGCGGGCTATTCCGAGTCGTTTTCACAGGCTTCGGTGGCTTACGATGCGGGAGATCTGGAGGGTTGCCTGAAGACGGTTCAGGATGCGCTCAGTTTCTGTCCTACGTCGGAGGAGGCGTCGGGTCTTGCTCGTGAGGTTGAGGATCGTTTGGAGTCGTGCCGGGCATTGCTTGAGAGTGTTGCGGTCCATCTAAAAGCCGCTAGATTCCAAGAGGCTGCTGTCGAATTGAAAACAATCGAGTCTCAATGGGCATTTTGTCCTGGACTTGGCGATCTTAAGAAGAATGCTGACAAGACGAAATGTTCCTATGCCGCGTGCATGGAAGCGGCTCGCAAAGCGCTGGGAAAGTGGGATCGCAATGGTTTCTTTGAAGCGGTCAGTGGAGCCCTGAGTCTTTGCCCTGACTCGGTGGAGGCCAAGGATCTGGCTAAGAGCCCGCCCCCGGTACCTCCTCCCCCGGTGGATTTGAGTTGGCTTTTTATCCTGGTTGGCTGGGGTGGCCTGATTGCCGCTGTGTGCTGGTTGGTGTACTCGCTTGTGATGTCTTTGGCTGCAGGCGTGTGGAAGGTGTGGTTGGTCACCCTGGAGGATCCTTTGCCTCTTTTGTTGTCCTTTCTTTTCTTGTCGGTCATCACGGGGATAGTGGGTTCTGTTCGGAGTTCCAACGCTCTTTTTTTCGAAAGGTTCGTCACGGCTTTCATATTGCCATTTGCGGTCAGCGGCGTGATTGTTGGGTTCGGTGTCGGCATAATGCTATGCCAAAAGCTTCTTGAGTGGGATAACGCCAGTTCTTTCATTGGAGGACTGGTTGCAGCGAACGTGAGCGCCCTTGTACTTCTCATTGTAACTTTTCGGTCAAGGTAAGGGTTCTTCCCTCCGCCGGGAAATGGTGTCTCGAAGTGTTATCAGACCCGTTTGAGGTATGCCGCTATTCCTCCGATATTGTCGGCGAGGGTTTGGAGTAGTTCGGTGAGGTGGTTGGCGTATTGTTCGGGTGGGGCGTTGTGTAGGTGGCCGGGGAGGTTGTCACCGAGGCGGTCAAGGATTTTCTTGGTGAGGGTGATTTTGAGTTGGTGGTCGAGTGGGTTGATGGCTTGGGTGAGGCGGGTGGTGCGGTAGTCGTGGATGTGTTGGTGTTTGAGGTGGTTGGTGAGGGTATCGAGGATGGTGCGTAGTCCTCCGTGGGTGGGGTGGAGTGCTTCTTGGGTGGCGGCTCGGATGCCGCCTTGGTTTTGGTAGGCTTGGTCGAGTGTGGGGATGGCTTGGGTGGCGGCCTGCTCCAGGTCTGTTACTACGATGTGGTGGTGAAGGTGCCGCATGAGGTGGAGATAGAAAGCGGTGATGGTATTGTGGAATTCTTCCTCGTTTTCGGCAGTTATTTTTTCGAGGCGGTAGGTGTTTCGGGCGTGGTCGTAGTGGTTGCCGACTTCCTTGGCGAGGTTTTCGTCTGAGATTTCGAAGAGTATCTGGTTGAGGAGCCGGTCTGCATCATCCGTTCCCTGGTTTGTCTGCATCTCCTTAATGATGGGCCAGGTGCTTTCACTTATTTTTCCTGCAGCGATTTCAAAGATGTGTTTCAGGTCGTCGTGGTTTTCGTGGGTGGCCAGTTGGGCGATCCGGCTTGCTTGGTCAACACTGAGCGTTGTGGAGTTTTCCTTTTGGCGTATGAGGGGTGGCAGGGAGAGGATGAGGCTGTGCAAGTCGGCTCCGAAGTTCTTCGGGTATTGGCCGGTGTACGTTTGGTGGGTGATGAAGGCTTCCAGGGTACGGCGAGATCTTTCCGTATTGCCTTCGAGGTAGGCGTGTTCGAGGGTGTTCCAAAATCTTTTCCTGTGGTCCATCAAAATAAGGTTTACCGTTTTGTCGATGGGGGTGCCATTGGTGCTGAGGGATGCCTGGTCCTGATAGTACCCAGTCTCGAGGGCTGCGATGGCGATGTCGTCGGGGTCGATGGTGGTTTCGATGAGGTCGGCTATGTCGTGGATGGATTGAATCCTCATGTGGTTTTGGTGTTGAAATCTTTTTTCGCGGATGCGGTCGAGTTCTCGTGGTGTGAGGTTTTCGAGTGAGGGATCGGTGTCGAGTGCGGGGTGGATGAAGTGGGTGATGCCTTGTTGGGCTGCTGCTTCGATTTTTTCCGGGAGGTGGTGGACGAGGCGGGTGTGGCCGTTGGGGTCGGCGATGTGGCCTGTGGCGACCATGTTTTGAGGGAGTGGGACTTGAGTGGCTGCGGAGAGGGCGGCGAGGAAGATGGGGAGGTCTGCCGAGAAACCGCTGATTGCAATGGGGCGGTTTTGGGTGGCGCTGACGTTGAGGTTGGCAATACTGATTTCAAATCCGTTGACTGTGATGTTGACCTTTTTTAGGATGCGTTGGACGCATTCGAGGACTGTTTCTTCGATATGTTGTTGGATTTGAGTGTCCCATTGGGCCGGTCCTGTGATGCGAAGTCTTTCTGTGTTTCCGTCGTTGATGGCTTGGGCTGTTACTTCTGTAATGACGGCGACTGCTTGAGTACCGGTGGTTACGACAAGGGCGGCTCGAGTTTTGCCGATCGCTTTGGGGGTCATTTGTTCCACTGGAGTCGTAGGGTTCCGTTTTCGATCCCGGGAAAAACTTCGAGGAGGATCTCGCCGCCAAGTAATGGGGTGGTGGATGTGGGTTTGAGGTCGCTTGGTTGGGTTGCGGCTGCGGCGGGTAGGGGTTCAGCGGGGTGTGCCAGGCTCCAGAGGAGTTGTTCGGGTTCGAGTTTGTTGGACCAGATTTCGCGTCCGTTGGCGAAGGTGAGTGTGTACTCGCTGGGGTTTATGCTTTGGAGGTCGTGGGGTTTTCCTGGGTGGAGTTGGATTTCCCAGTGTTGGCCTTCCGTGTTTTGGAGTGTGAGTTCGCAGGATGTGGTGTCGGGTGGTTCGGGGGATGGGATGGTTTCGCCTTGTATCATTTCGAGGAGTGCGTCGAGTTGGTCGTCGGGGATATCCTCGAATTCGCCGGTTTCGATTTTGTGGAAGATGTTTTCGGCGAGGTCGGGCGCAAGGTCGCTGTTGGTGAGTACTTCGTGGAGGAATGTTTGGAAGTTTCGGTATCCTTCTTGGTATTCGGGTTGGTTGCGAAGGGAACAGATCTGGTCAAGGGCTTCGGCGATGGCCTTCTTGGGGTCAGGTGCGTCGTAGGCTTTGGTGAGGATGGCGAGGAAGTAGAGGTTTTGTTGGTCGGTCATTTTTGGTGTTCCTTGCGGGTTGGTTTGGTGGTGAGGGCTTTGATGAGGTCTTCTTGGTTGATTCCCGCTTCGTTAATGGATTCTTGGAATAAGGGGTTTTGGCTGATGACGGTGACGACGTTTTGCCATAGGTCGGGGATTCGTGGGTTTTCGCTTTCGTACCATTGGGTTCCGGCGATTTCGCTCATGGTGGCGAGTGGGATGTTGTAGGTTTCGGCGATTCGTCTGAGGTTGAATGTTCCTTCTGTGAGTTGTCGCAGACACATCTGGATTAGTGAGGGGAGTAATTCTTTTCCGAATCTTTTGAGTGTGGGGCGTAGGCGTTCGAAGTTTTCGAGTTTTTCTTCGATGACGGCGGTTTCTAGGCGGTGGTGGAGGCCGTCGATGGTGTTATAGAGTGTTTCTTGGTTGTCGCTAGTGAGGGGGAGGTTTTCGGTGTCGATGTGTTGTGGGAAGCGGAACCTGCCGTCGATTGTTTTTTGGATGGTTTTTTGGTCAAGTTGTTTTTGGCGGTTGTCTTGAGGGAAGTTTTGTTCGAGCCATTCCCTGATCTTTCTTGCGGTAATGCTTTTGGGGATTCGTAGGTTGATGGTTCCTTGGGGTGTTTTCCATTGGTATCGTCTTCCGGATGGGTCTTGGATGCGTTGGGCGTCAATGAGTGACAGGCCGTAGTGTCTCCAGACTAAACGTCCGAGAAGGGTGGCGGTGGTTTGTTCTGCTTCGATTTCTCCGAGTGGGGTGGTTTGGTTTTGTTGGTGGAAGGTGTTGAGGAATGCTTTGTAGTATTTGCGGCAGTCGACGGGGGGGCGTTTTGTGTCTTCGTGGATTTCGTACCTGGTTCCTGGGAGGGAGATGAATTTGTTGAGTGCGCGGTCGTGGGCTAGGTCGGCGGCTTCACTGTTGAGTGGTTCATTGCGTATCTGGGCTTCACGTAGTTGATTGAGATAATCCGACAGGATCAGGTTCCTCTTGCTTTTGTATTGAAAGATGCGGCGTGTGGTGAGGAAGCATTCGAGGGCGGCGGTGTCCGAGTTTTGGACGATTTGTTCGATGAGTTGGTGGGTGGGGAGTGAGCGATATTCTCTTGGGATGAGGATGTGTATGGTTGCGGTATTGTTTGTGGTGGTCATGTTTTTTTCTGGATGGCGTTTCGTAGTGTCATGAGGAGGCGTGGGTGTTGGGCGAGGGCGTGTGGGAAGTTGATGCGTAGGCGCATGTAGTTGTCTTCGGTGAGGTCTGGGGGGAGGATGTGTTGCCATTTTTGTCCGTATTCGATGGGGATGTCGTACTTCTTTTCGGTAAGGATTTGTCCCCAGTATTCAGTGACGCGGACGTGTATGAGGTTGTTGGCGATTTTTTCGGCCATGTGTGTGGCAAATTCTTTGAGGACGCCATAGAGTCCTCCGTTTCTTCCTGTTTGTGCTCGTAGGAATGCTTCTTTGTGGCCGTCGTGTCCGTAGATGGCGTTGAGGTTGTGGATGGCTTGTCCCCAGTTGATGGTGGGATGGACTTCAAGAGGATTCTTTAGGTCGTGGAGGTGGTTGGTCAGGTGGGCGTGGAATTGTTCCATGACGGTTTTGAATTCGTCCCAGTCGTCGACGCTTGGTTTGGTGTGGTGGAAGGTGTTGAGGGCTCGGTCTCTGAGTTGAAAGATGGCGTCATAGGTTTGTTCTGGGGAGATGGTTTCGAGGAAATCGTCGAGGTTGGTTCCCATGACTTCGATCTGTTTTTCGTGTTTTGTTTTACTGGCGGCTGAAGAGGCTGGTGGTTCGTCTTAGGGCTTCGGTGTAGCCTCGGACCAGTTCTTGGTAGTCGCTGGCGTATTTCTCTGGTTGGTCGGTACGGATGTACGGTGGCAGGTTGGGGCCGCAGGCTTGGAAGAGTTGGCGGATGATGTTGACTTTTTCGTTCCATTCGGTGGGTTTGACGTGGGCGTCGAAGGCTTCGCGAATGTATCGTTCGACGGATTCGGTTTTAAGAGCGTCGGCGATTCTGTCGAGGACGCCTCGGAGTCCTGAGTTGGTTCCTTCGCTGGCGTCGCGGAAGGCGGTCATGAGGTTTCCTTGGTGACGCCGGTAGACTTGTTCAAGGATTTCCTTGGCGCGTCCGATGGCTTCGATGCGGTTGATTTGAGCACCTCGCGCCACGCAAGTTGTGTAGTGGTGGACGTAGTACTGTCCGATCATGTCAGAGAAATCGTCAAAGTCTCGGACGGTGTTCGAGCGGCAAATGAATCCCATACGTGCCTCGTCATGAGGGATTCCAACTCTCTGCGCGATCTCTCTTTCCTGAAGCGCCTTTGTCAGACTCTGAAAAGAACCCATAAGATCCATGCACCTCCCAAGGAACTGGCAGCAAAGAGCATTCTAGCACTACACCAAAGACCCAACCAACCAGAAAATGTCAATGAAATCCATCCCCTAGGAACAGGGAATCGTCGGGGAGGGTGGGCGGGGTTACTCGTTCTTACCAGTTGATTCGGCTTCTCTACTGGGTCGTGGCCACGATTGGGGGCGTGATGCTGTCTCGTTTGGCTTCAAGGATGGCGGAGTGGATTTCGAAGGTGCTCTGGCAGTGGTCGCGAAGAGCTTGGTTTTCGTGGTGGAAGATCACTTCCATTCCCGTGAAGAGGTCGGTGTGGTTTCTGAGTACGGTTAGGTTGTGTTCGCTGGCTTCTAGAACGAGTAGGAAGTGTACTTCCTCTTCCATTCCTTCCGTGAAGAGGTCTGGTCTGGCTTTTTGGAAGTATTCGCGTGCCCGGTGCACCTGGCGGATGGTTTCTCCAACATCCGCGAGCACCGGCTTGAGTTCGCACACCTGCCAGACCCCGCCTCCCCTTCCCGCTTTACGCTTCCTGAGGACCACGTCCACCACTCCCCGGTCCCCATAGTGGTTGTAAGGCACCTCACAACCCACAAACTCGAATCCCTCCCGTAAAGAAACCGAAATAAAACTCTGCATGAGGGCCGCATGCTTCCCATCATAGATCGCCGACTCCAACACCATGCCTCTCCCACGCAGCAACACCTCTATAAAAAACTTCACCACCACCCCAAAGAAACAACACACGCCATAGGGGGGGGTTTTTTGTCGGGGGTGTGGGGGTGGTGAAGGGGGGACGCCTATTTGGCGTCCTGTTGGATTAGTGTCCAGGTGTGGTGTGAACTGTTCCAGTTGTTGGCTCGTTGGAGCCGTTTCCTGCATCTTTTCAGGAAGTGTTGGCGGCGGGTTCCGGTTGCTGGTTTGTATTGGGGGTTGCATTTGAAGCAGTTCCAGAACACGGTCCCTCTTGGGGGATCAATGGCAGGTTGAAGAGGTAGTCCGCAGTGGCACCACGCGTGGAAGGTGAGATATATTTCAGTGTTCTCTCTTGTCCTACTCACCTCTACTGGCTCTGTTTTCCATATGATCAATTCCCAGATAATCTTTCGTATCTCGTTTTTGATTTCATGCAGTCCCGTGTACATGAAGTATTTGTTGAAGGAGTATGGGTCTCTGTCGGTTACACTCCTCCAGATCAATTCCTGTAATTCTTCGATTTTTTTGATGAACGTTCCGAGGGTGCTCTTCACGTCCTGGGTTTTTTTGTTGGTTCTTTCGGTTTCTCCTTTCATGTTTTTCTTGCCTCCGATCAGTTTCGATGTATTTTCCTTTTTGTGCTGTGTCTTGTTCTGTAAAGGAGATACGGTTTCTCCTTGTTTTCCAATCACAATGGTGTCAATAGTGGGTGGGGTTCAGCCCGGTCTTGGAATGGGCCCAAACAACCATTGCTTTTTCCCCTTCCCAAAGGGGGGTTGCGATATCTGCGGAGGGAGACCCCCTAAATGGGGTCCTCCTCTAGCAGTTGTTCCGCGTACCATACGGCATATTGGTCTCCGACTTTATCCATATACTCCTGGAATGATTTCAGGAATTGACGGCGGATCGGTCCGGTTGCTCGCGTAAAATGCGGGAAGCACTGAAAGCAATTCCAGAACAGGAATCCCTTTTCGGCGTTGTAGGCTGGCTCGACTCGCATTCCACAAACGCATTTGCCGGTGAATCGGGAACCAATTCCATAGGGGAAAGTCATGCTCTCACCTCCTGGTTTGCTGCTGCGTTCAGGAATACCATTTCACTCCAGAGTACGCGGATTTTGGTTTCGATCTCTTTCATTCTCATGTGGACATACTGCCCCTGGTCTTCCGGGCCGGATTCTCCGCTTCTTGCGACGATGGATTCCTTGAGTCTTCTGGCTTCTGCCGCGAGATCGACAAGACGTTTTTCAAAGTCCCGCATTTGTCTTTTGATGCTTTTGTTTTTTCCTTTCATGTTTTCGTACCTCCGTTCTGTTTCAATATTCTTCGTTTCTTTTCAGTCCAGACCGGCTTGAAAGCCGGTGACTGAAGAGCCTGATTTCGTTTCGCCTTTCTATTCACGCGAAGCGTGGTGGCGTCAATCTGTGGCTTATGGGGATCGGTTCCGATTTCAGAACCGATCCAAGGAAGCCACGGTTTCCCATTCGGCTTTTGGTTCCAAATGGGTTTGGCCCGATGTGTGCAGAGAGACCCCCTAAGTGGGGGTTTCTTGAATCCGTTCCAGAACATACTGGGCGCCGTCCCAATCTCCGGCGCGGATCATCTGCTTTCTGAATCTCTTCAGAAAGCGCCGCCGACGGCTTCCGGTTGCCTTTGTGTAAATGGGGAAGCAGTGGAAGCAGTTCCAGAACACTACTCCGAGCCCGGAATGAAAGGCGGGCTCGACGGTTCCACCACAACAACACTTTCCAGTGAAGCGGGCGTAATGCGGGTAAGGTGAGATCATGCTCTCACCTCCGGGTACCCTTCCGCGTTTAGTCGAACCGTTTCTCTCCAGAGTTTGCGGATTTGTGCCTCGATTTCTCCAATCCTCATGTAGAGGTATTTCCGGTGGTCTTCCGGGTCTGGTTCTCCTCTTCGTACAAAGAGGCTTTCTTGGAGTCTTCCGGCCTCTGCCGCGAGTTCGGCTAGCCTGATCTCCAAGTCCTGCATTTGGTTTTCGATACTTTTGGTTTCTCCTTTCATGTTTTCGTACCTCCGATATGTTTCGATTTGTTTCGATTCTTCCCGGTCCGAACCGGCTTCTAGGCCGGGGACGGAAGAGCATGATTTCTTAGTGAGTGCCTGGTCTGAGCCATGGAGGCCGGCGAGGATTTCTCTCGCCGTGTCCCGGATCGCTTCCAGGGAGTGATAAAGTGTCTCTTTGTCTCCCTGGTAGATTTGGATGTAATCGCTCGATGAGGTGCTGGTGTCCAAACCGATTACCGAACAGACCACGAAGGCTACGGCTTCGGCTTCCGTTTCTTTCACTGTCTTGGATGGGTTTTTCTCTCCCGGTTTCTGGTGTAGAATTTCATGCGCGAACTCATGCACCAAAACAGAGAATTCCTCAGCGGCGGGAAGGCCGGGCCGAATCAGGATTTTTCCGCCTGATGAGGCCCCATCGGCGAGCCCTAAGTCCGGCGTGGATTCGATGGCGATTCCTCTCTTCCGAATGGTCGCAACCAAGGAAGAAAGGAGTCCGCCTGGATCGCCCCGGACGCGGGCGAATTCCGGAAGGGGTTTTCCCTCTGTCTGGTTGATGTCAAAAACGTGGGCCGGACGGAATCCGAAAAGGATCTCTTCCTCGGAATCGGATTCCGTCGATTTCCTATTCCGGACGATGGGGGCAAGGATGAGAATTCCTTTCTCACCTTTCCGGACGTTTCTTCCCAACGATTTCCAAGTTTGAAACCCGGCCACGCGAGAGGCATCGGGTTTCTGTGTGCCGATCAAGAAAACATTCCTCAGGCTGTACCGGGTAAATCTCGCCATAGTGGAAAGGTATTCCTTGAGCGTCTGGCTCTTTCCGTTCTCCAGATCCTGCGCGAGCCTTTCGAGTGCCTGATCGATCAAGCCGTGGGCGCGGGTTACTTTGGGGTGGGGCGCGCGGGGAGGGGCGCGGATGAGTGGCAAAGCAGCGGGGGAGTTCATGCTCTCCCCCCCGTGTGCTTTGCCTGGTCAATAGCCGCCCCGATTTCCGCGCGGTTCTTATCTTTGCGTGTCGCGTAGATCGTATACACGGGCACGATAAACGGTTTCGGGATTTGCCAGTCCTCAAGTTCTGTCTTGAGTGGTTCCGGATCGAGTTCTCCCTTGATTCTCCGAAGGACTGATTGCAGAACTTCAATTTCCTCCAAAGGGAAAAAGACCACTTGTTCATAGCCGCGCTTTCGTCTTAGATCCGGATCGATGACTCTTAAGTAAACCGTCTTGCGAACCTCCGGCGGCGTTACTAACGGGCTGTATCTCCTCGCTAGTGCTAAATTTCCTTCTTCTTCATGCACTCCCACTAGGAAGCGCCCGATTCTTATTTCACCCAATCCGCGTTTACTCAAATGGGCGAACATCATGCTTTCACCTCCATTAAGTGAAAAAAACTTGTGCTCACTGGCCGGTAGTGACACTCTCCCGAAAGAGACCGCTGAATAAGCCAGCGGGGAGTCCTGTGACTGGGCCGGGTCTCCAATGAGTGAAGGTTTTTTTCCATTTTTTCCTTTTACCTTTACGGCGGCACGATCGATAAACTTTTAGGGCCGCGCCCGACCCCGAAGGGGGAAAAGTTTACGTATCGGGCCGCCGTTTGAAGAAAAAATGGAAACAAAATCGAGCGAAGCCGGAGACACGGTCCACCAAACTGGACTCCCCGATGGCACAAATGTCGGCGGTCTCTTTCGGGAGGCATACAGACGCGTGCGGGTGCGTCCATGCGTTATGTTTCATCGTCACGTAATGTCGTACGGAGAGATCAAGCGGATGCATAGGGTGGGGTTCTCCCAATGGAATTCGAATTCCGGTCACTGAGACAACTGCTGTGTTTTCAAGTAGTTGGCGTTGTCCCTTTGTGTCCTTTATTGACGGCATTCTGTCCTCATTGACCCGAATAACGGACACCTTTTGAGGCAATAAGGGACAATGCGGACAGAGACTGAGGATGGTCCAGTCAAGGGGTTGTGGGTGGATCCGGTGGAAGATACGTGAATGGTTCATTGGATTTCACCTGAGCGATGGTGTTCGAGCCAGGCCCTGCCGAGAGAAGGTCCCAGGATGGACTCGTTGTCCTCTTTCTGGTTTCCCGCGCGATTCCATACGAATCCGCCGATTCCTCTGGCTTGGATCTGAACCCAGTCGGTGATCCAGATGAAATCGTTGGGAGGAACCGACTGGACTAGCCGGGACAACTGACTGGACCGTGTTCGGTCTTGTGCCACGAAGAGCAGCCGGAAACCGTTGAACTTCACATTCCATTCGGTCTCGTAGCGCTTGTATGCATTGGATTGAAAGTAGGCTTGGTAGCGCCGGACCTTTTCCGAGATCGCCCCTTGGCTACCAGTGGCCGTGGAAAGGCCCTCGCTTCCCATGTCGATTTCCACGAAGAAAAGCAGCGCCTTTCCTGATTGGGGCTCCGTGAGTGAAAGAACTCCATCCGGTGTGAACCATTCCAGCTCACTTTCCAGATCGGAATCGGCCGCGAATCCCGCAATGTGAGGATGACCCGATTGGAGTGGCTCCAGAAATGGATTGGTGGATGTAAGGAAGCGCACTTCAAGGAAGGTTGGCACCAAGGCCAGTTCCCGGACGGATATGGCAAACCAGTTTACGGCGAGCTGGTGCTCCAATGTCCGGGTTGAGACCCACTGAACCCGCTCGATCGAAACATCCGCGCGAAGAAGGGCGCTCTCCTTGAGGAGATTGACAGCCTCTTTGGTGAGGGTGAACACCTTCTCCGGCTGGCCCCGCTTTCCTCTGAATCCCCTCGTGCTGGAGGCAACAAGTCCCTGTTCCGCCATGCCATCCGCCCAACGCCTGGCCGAACGCACCACCCCGAATCCTAAGGCGGACATTTGTTCGCTGGTAAGAACCCCGTATTCGACGAGGAGTGCCAAGCGGGTCTTGTCCAGATCGGTAATCTTCGGATGTCCCATCGTGAGTACCTCCCACAGGAGAGCGGCAGACGGGTCAGGTTTGTTCGGCGGTGGAGTTTGTTTTCCTTGAAAAACTCGATGTGGTGATACTCCTGGCCCGGGACACGAAAGGTTTAAGAGGATAAGGCATCTGGGATCTATCCATGTTTCGATGGCTTGTTTTCGGCCTTCTGGGAGGCTTGGTCCTTGGGTGTTCCAGCACCCAAACCGGGACTCCATCGGCTTGTGAGGGGATCGACTTGTCGGGGTATGTCTTCAATCTGGAATCTGAGGTTCCCCGGATCCATCCCGACCTGGCTTTGTACTTCCCGGAGTGTGCTAATGAGATTCTCCTGGGCCACGGTCTGCAGAATCTACATGTAGCCACCTTCGAGGAGCGTCGAAATCAGTTTGGACCTCTCTGGGAGGAATCCTTCCGGATTGAGGCGTGTGTGAACCGAACCTGGCGAGGCCGAGTTCCTTCGATCTGCCAATCATGAACCTGATCTGCTGGGTGACTGTTGTCTCCCATCAAAAGCCTTTCTTTAGTCGAGTCTGTGGTGTCATTACCCCGTCCGAACACGAATACCGAAGAGACCGCTCATTGATACAAAGGACCCGAAATCAGGACACAGAAAGGAGAGTCGAGATGACTCTTAAGGATGATCCTCAGATAGATCCCTCCGAGGTGGAGCGGGTTTCCCGCACCACATTCCAGCGGGATGCGTGGCGGGAAAAAGAGGAGATACGGGCTGCGATTAAGGAGATGGAAGAGAGGATCTGGTATGACCGTCACAGGCTGTTGATGGAGGAGCGGCGACTGGGGAGTAAACCCCTCCCTGCGGACGCCATGACAAAGGCAGAATCTGCTGCTAGTGAGATCGAGGCCACATACGGTAAGGCGAATCTCGGTCCCTACAGCGACTTCGAATGGGGGATGCTCAACGGGAAACTCTCCACCCTCCGGTGGGTCCTGGGTGAGGAATGGGATTCTCTGGACACTTGAATCACCTCCTCTTCTGGATGGGCAGTAGCACTCACTCAGGCCCAGTTCCCTATCTCATGGGGTCTGGGCGCTGTTTTCATCGTACAGAAAAAGCCGGTCCTGTAGGCTGAACCCAGACATGAATTTGCGGTGACCGGCAAGGGTGGAAAGTGGAAAAAGGGACAGAGCTCGCGCTACCTCATGGAAAGAAAAAGGGAGCGCGAGGCTCCCAAGAAAACGAAACAGAGGACTTCAGTCTGATTAAACCAGTGAGTATTCAACCCCGTAATACTCACGCACCATCGGGTCATCGAAGGCATCGAGGGTCGGCTGGAGTTCAAGGGGGATTCGTAGGAATTCTCCATCAACATAGATCAGGTCCCAGACTTGACCGGCCTCGGGACCATAACATCGGAATTCTGCTTTCTGGATTCTGATGGCATCAGACAACTCGTTCAGGCAGTCTTGGAGATGTTCTTCCTGGACAGGATCATGTGGACCTTTAACGGAAGGATGGTAGGGGCCATCCAAGATAAAGGCACCCTGTTCGAGGGTGATGAGAAGGCTAATCAGTCCCCATTCCTCCACAATGCGTTCGACCTTCTCGACATCGCCTTCATACTGGCAAAGGCCATAGACATGGGTTGAGTCACTCATGATACTCTCCTTTCGTACGTGACAGGGGCGCGGGTGAGCCAGGGCATCCCCCGCGCCCAATTTGATTGTTAGGCGACCGCCATTTTGCGGATGTCAGCGAGTGGCGCTCCTGTAATCAAGGCGTCGAGCCGGTCTTCGACCTCTTCCTCGTCCACCGTGGTGCCATCTTCCTGCCAAGATTCCTTGAGGTCGTCGAGGAATTTCTGCAGGTCGATGTCCTGTTCTTGTTGTTCGAAGAGACGTCCATCGAGAGCAAGTGAGGCGGCGGCTTCCTTGTCTTTGATGAGGTCCCACATCTTTTCGTCGATGCTGCCGCTGGTGAGGGCGACATAGATGTGGACCTCGCGTTTGGAGGTGAGCCGGTGGGCGCGTGCGATCGCCTGGTCGAAGGTGGCGTAATCCCAGGGCAGCCCTGAGACAATCACCGAGGAGGCGTTGTCCAGGTTGTGGCCGAGGGACATGGCGTTGATCCCAGCACACAGCACACGAAACCTCCCTCTCCGAAAGTCAGTTACCAGGTCGGCACGTTCGCCAGGGCTCTTGGTCGTGGTCTCCTCACCATTGGTTTTCACGATGTGGCAGGCGGAGATCCCGGCCTCGTTGAGCAGCCCGGCGATGAGTGGCCCGTATTCCATCAGCGATGAGAACACGACCACTTGTTCGCCGCGTTTGACGCATTCGATGGCTTGTTGGACCACGGCAAGGTTTTTCGGCGTCATGTTGGGGCTGCGCCACCAGGAGTCGTCGCTCTGACAGTTGGGAAGGGTGGAGGCGAATTGCAGTTTCCAATAGAGACCGAGGATGGCGCTCATCCGTTCCACCATAGCCATGCCCATATCCGTCTCATGCGTGGCGACATACCAGTCCGGGAAGCCCTTGAGCCAGTTCTTGTATTGGTCGCGCTGCTGAGTCCCAAAGGGAACACGAATCTCGTGGAAGATGCGGGGAACAAGGTCTTCTCCGGTCTCTTCCTTGCGGCGGCGGATGATCGAACTCGCTAGCAACCGCCATAGGATTGCAAGGTTGGTCACCTCTGGCAGGACCTTCTCGCGAGTCTTCTTGCCGTCTTTGTAAGTGGCTTCGATGACCGCGAAGTCCTGGGTGAATTTTGTCTTGCCGTTGGTGTAGTCGAAGGGGAAGCGCGGCGTGTTGTTGCCCAGTCCCCACCACAGCAGCCAGAAGGCATCCGGGATGTAGTTGCGCACAGGTGTTCCGGTGAGCAGCAGTTTGTGTTTGCAGCGGATCCCCCGGACGGCCAGTGAGGTCAAGCTTTCATCGGCCTTGATCTTGGTGCCTTCATCCACCACCACGATGCCCTGCTTGAAGACCTTGGTGAGCCACTGATAAGCTGGCTTGACGCGCTTCTTGTAGTGCGTGTAACCACACTTGGTGCAGATGGGTGGATCCCAACCTTCACGAAGAGATGCCGAACAAGCTGGACAGTATTCCCGCGAGGAGAGGAACACTGGGTGCTCCTCATAGTCCTCAGTCTCAGGGTTCCAGCGAGTGACTTTGCGGCCTGAGTCCCAGCGCTTTTCTGGAAGGATGTCTGAAGCACGTCCGTTACGGGATAGGGCTTCGTACCAGGTGATGTACCATCCACCAGCCGACGAATTTTTCCGAAACCGATCGTACAACTTACGCGCCTCGCCAATGCCATCGACCAGCTGGAGCCGCTGTTTGAAAAAGCGTTGTGCTTCTCTTTGCCATTGCGGCACCAGGTCCTGCGGCACAATGAACAGGACCCGCCGTGCGGATTTGGCGATGGACTTGTCCATGATGCCTTTGGCGAAGGCCATGCCTCCGAGAGTCTTTCCGCAGCCTTGTTCCCAACACAGGACTCCGCCACCTTTGACCAGCAGACGGGCGAGGTCCTCACGTTGGAAGTTGCGGAAGGCAAAGCCGTAGCGCTTGGCGATGCCATCCAGGCGCAGCCTTTCGGCTTCCACCTTCTCTGGAAACCGGCTACCAAGATTGCCTGGATCGGGCATATCAAAATGCTCCACCAGGAACTTGAGATGCTCCTCGGATTCTGTGAAACGAAGGGCGTCATGGCCTTCATCAGGCGTAATGCGGATTTCGAGGACTTTCCTCGTTTTCTTGTACTCCTGCATCTCGACCTCTCCAGAGAGGTTCACATTGGGTTTCTTGCCGTGTTCGGTTTGGACCCGCGATCTTGCAAAGACAGCGTATCGCTTCCCAGATTCCAGTCCCATTTCGAGATGGCTTTGTGTGCAAAGGACTGTGTCGGCGTCGGTCAGAAATCCAAGCCGCTGCTGGGGTTTGATGGGGTAGAGCGGGCAGGTGGAGAGATCAGATTCATTGATGATCTTTTCGATGGCGATTTTAGCTACAGGATCGATGGTCAGGTATCCACTTTCGATCAGTTTGTCGCAGTCTTTCCAGAAGCCCCGGTTGACTGCAAAGTAGGTGGGGTTGAGGCCATCCAGGTTCTTGACCATCTGCAGCAGGTGACGGTCATGCCGGTGAAAGGCGATCTCCTGGTAGGCCCGGAAGTGGATGTGGATACGCCGCGCCTTGAGGGTGAGGTTGTACTCCGGGTGGTCGTCTGCGTGTTTGCGGTTCCTAACCTCATCGCGGAGGGCTTTCCACAACCGCTGGACTTCACTCTGCTGATAGAGGTTGAGCATCGTGCAGGTCTGATAGCGCTCATTGTACAAGCGGCGGGCCAGATCCTCATCCAAATCACATGCTTTTCTCTCAATACGAAATGGGTCGCTGATCGGTTCGCGCCTTGTCTGTGCGAAAAAGGCGATCGAACAGGGGAGATCGACGTCTTTTCCAAACAGGTCCGGGACATCTACAATGGCGTAGATGTGCTGGCTCTCTTCCAGTGGCAGGACTTCCCGGTCGAGCCGGTCTCGTCCACAGATCAGGACACCCTGACCGTACTCATCCAGCAGTTGGAGACAGTACTGGTAACAGAGGACGGTGGAGTTGGTGTTCTTACCCTCGTTGATTGAAGGCTCTTGCCATGTGATTCCAAAAGGCGGGTTGGCGACAATTAAAGGAAACGTAAGGCCGATCCTGCGAGCAAGGGGATAGACCTGCTGAAGGTCGGCTTGGATGGCCTCATAATTACAGTCTTTACCGGTCCAGTCTTTGTCGATCTCAATACCGTATCGATTGCCCGTGGAATGTGGCTGAAGCAGATTGCCCGATCCAGCGGTTGGATCGAGGACCGGTTGGCCCAGGAGGGTCACCCTGCTGATCCATTGGGCGACCGGTTCGGGGGTGAAAAACTGCTGGAGTCCTTTCTCGGTCGTGTACTTACTCGGTGTGAGGATCGATCTCGAAGAGGCGAGGACTTCCTCAGTGATGGCTCCTCCTGAGAGGAGACTCCCTTTCTGGTGACTCATTTTATTCTCCTATGAAAGGAATGGGGAACGCCTCCTTGATTGGAGACGTTCCCCATGGATTGGTTTCCCGCAACGCGGGAGGTGGATCTGTGCTACAGGTCAGGCGAGGAAACTCAGTTCCTCGACATCGCCCAGAACAAACAGGATCGACTCCTGCGCTCCCTGAAACCGAGCGAGATTTTCTGCTACCTGGCTGCGTTCGAAATCCTCGAGACTGTCGTCATCGAAACGCTTATGGCAGTCGTCGATTTTCTCTTCCAGTTGCAGGACGATTTGACGCAATCCCCCGGTGGTGCGGACACTGCAGCGGATGGTGCCATTGGTGGGTTTGCCATTCTTGGGAGTACCATTGGTGGGAGCGGCCTGTTCTTCATCGGAAAAGGTCACTGTGCTGGCGGGTGTGAATCCCACAATGGTGGAGGGTTTGGTCTGCCGCCCGGTCACTTTGTCGATGACCATGCGGACTTGTCCACCGGCTTCGCGCTTGGCGGGGGCGTTGGTCAGGATCTCCCGTACTTGTTCCACCACATTGCGTTGCTCGGACGGGGTACATTCGGAAAGTTCGCGGCTGCGTTCGAGGGAGATGATGCCTTCATCGGTGGCTTTCTTGAGTTCGGCGGTCGAATTCAGAAACCACTCATGCAGGTCGGACACCGCCTTCTTGCTCTTACCGATGACTGCGGCGGCATCTTCATAGGATCCCCCTTTCTGGCGGATCAACTGGACACCCCGCGCAAGTTCAGTGGGAAGCAGATCAGCGCGGCGTCGGTTTTCTTCCAGGTTGCGGATCTGGGCTTCGGTGTCGGTACCCTTGAAAAATGAGGCTTCGACATGGGCTTCGTTGCCATCCCAGTAAAGTTTGTAGCCGTTGCCTTCCTCGCTGAACTTGTTCTTGAACTCATCGAGGAAGTTGTTGAGGATGAACGTCAGATGCCTCACCCGTCGTTCGCCTGCGGTGAGGTCATAAAAGTCCATCTTCTGACCATCTACACGTTGGCGGATGGGGCGGACTTCGACAGGGTTGATCAGTCCGTTTTGTAGTAGGGACTGGACAAATTCCGGGTCGATAGCTTCGGCCCGTTCGCGGGAACGGCAATTCTCAATGAACTCGCCGATCCGGATTTGTTTGATTGGGATAAGTGGCATGGTGTGACTACTCCTTTTGTAAGCCAAACCGGCCAGGCCGGTTTGTAGATGCACCGGTAGCGTGCCCGATGATTCGGGAAATACTGCCGTGTGCTGTGATTGATTGAAGTGTTAGGCGGTCTTGGCGAACTTCAAACAGAGGGACAACAGGTCGAGGGTTTGCGGAGGGTCGTTGTTGGCCCAGTGGTCGAGTTGTTCAAGGCGGCTTTGGGCTTTCTGACGGACCGATTTCGGTAAATATTCCTCGTGGGTGTTGAGTAAGTGGGAAAGGATTTCCATTTCCCAGTGAAGATGTTTGGGATGAGCAGGGCGGTACTCGGTGAGTGTCAGATGTCTCTTGGCGGTCTTGCCCTTACGCTCCAGGGTGTGCTCGCCATCTATCCACCAGGTGTGGCCGTTGTAGTACAGGGCCAGGGTGAAGGGAGTCCACTGGTTGGCAAGGAGTGGTTCGAAAAGCATCGCGATGTACTCGCGGGTGATGTTGATTCTCTCGCTGCTTTTTACACTGAAGAATCCATCCTTCGACCGCAGGAGTTCCAGAATTCGGTCATCGGCAGTACTGAATTGTCCGACTGTTTCCCACTTCGGTTTTGTCGCTGGTGGCTGCAGTACCAGGTGATCTTTTGGAGTTGCGATGTGAGCCTCCCTCCTTGCTTGAATGAGGTCTTTTTGAATCTGCCGGACCTGGTTGAGAAGGTCTTCTGCTTCATTCTCTGAATCAGTGGGATTCATTACACCAAGGTCGACGGTGTAATCGATCATGCGCCAGGTGAATTCTCGTTCGAGCCAGGATACGCGTTTAGGCGAGGGGTCTTCCTCGAGTTCTTCCCCCGCAGTTTCGTCATCGGAATCGGATTCTTCATCGTCATTGGGAGCCTCATCATCGTTATTATCACAACTCGGCTCACTGTCCACTGAAATATCCTCTTCTTCACGAAGAGTGACCGGCATGAACATATACAGGCTGTCCTTGTTGCGAGCGAGGACAGGCTTTGTTCCAGCCTGGAAGCGTAGTTCGCGATATCCGAGCCGGATGGCCCGAATCAGGTAGTCGCGGTTGAAGGACACATGGATGGGGTCGCCCATCCAAAAAGTGGACCTGAGCGGCAGGGTGGCCTGTGCACCCTGGAATTCTGCACACAGTTGGAGTTCTTCTCCGGCATCGAGGGTGACATAGCGTGTGGGTGTTTCGCTGCCGGGCATAAGGGGAAGGAGTTCCTCGATCTGTCTGGCGTCTTCCTCATGGAGTTGGACCAGGAGGTCTGTATCTCCGGGGTGTGGGAGGATGGCTTCCGGGTCCGGGAAGTTGGGTTCAGGGGTTTGGATCTGGTAGATCCAGGGTCCATTCTTGAACAGGAGTTCGTTGGCTGATCTGGCTACAGAGAGGTTGGCTCCGTTGAAGAGGACGCGGTCAGGAAAAGTGGCGTTTACAGGAAGGAGGCATTTCCCTTGCCAAGGGAATGAGATGCCGTTTCCGATGAAGATCTGTCGGCCATCAGTGGCTATCATCTGGCTTCTGTCTCCATCAATGCAGATGCAATCGATGCGGTACCGGGCCACCTCGGTAGAGATGACCTGAGTACAGGTGTTGAAGTAGTCACGGAATTTATCCGTGTCGAGTCGTGTGAACTCTTCTTCCTTGGAAAGTGTGATTTCTGGGAAGGAGTCGGTGTTTTGAAATTGGTGGCATGAGTGAAGACTTCCGGTCTGCCACTCGCCGTGGATAGTCTGGTTGTCGTTGGTGGTGAAGGTGATACAACCTTCGCCACCTCGTTGAGAGTTGATGCTCTTGAGGGTGTCGTTGGTGAGGGTGAGAGTGCCTTCGCCTGCGGCATTCTCTGGTGCGCCGTTCCTATAGATGAGTGTTTGTTGTTGGAATGTGGCACGGCCTTCGATGTGTCCGGAACTGCTGATGAGTTGCAGGCCGTAAGGACTCTTGGCCAAGATCCTGGCCATGCCTTGGCAGATTTCTGCCAGGGTGCTGCGTTTGAGGGTGAGATTCATGGAATGAATCTCCTTTCTGATAATGCTGGTGGATCGCCATGCGATCCGTGTTACTGAGAAATGGTCGTGTTTGTTTCTCCTTCTTTTGAGAATTGAGTGGGACAGTCCTGCCTCTACCCAGAACACCGTGCGAAAATGAAGCGAAACGGTTTACTGGACCGATTCCGTGTGGAATAGGTCTTCTTCGGGGCTTGGGAGAGGCGAGGCTCAATCCCAGATTGACGTTGTCTGTGGTTTCACAGGAACATCGTCATTGAGTTGTGGGATCAAGAAGGAGGTTGGGGTTTATAAGACTTGCGCCTGTGGGGAGGTGGGGTCACGTAGGGATTGAGAGATTTGTTGGGCTCGTGATGGAACAATTTGGACCCATTCCAGATTGGAATCTCTGGATCATGATATCACTTGGCCATTTTCTGTTGGATTGAATACAGGCATGGGAACCGTGGACAAAGCTGATTATCGTAAAAACAGTATTGAGGTCAATGGAGGTAGGATAAATCCTTGGAAAAAGGCAGGCTGCTCTTCCTACTACACCCAATGCTTTCCATGAATGTTGTGGCTTACCATTTCAATAATAACATTTGCCAGGTGTTCTCATTTTGGTTGTCTCGTTTCCATGGTTTCCGGCCATGAAGTTCCATCAGGCAGTCGCCATATTCTAGCATCTCCAGCTAGCGCAGGTGTGACCGCTGGATCGGTGACCTTGAAACGTTTTCCAGAACGGATTTCCTCGGAGTGTTGTAAGAGAAACTTTTTCCATGTGTCACGTAATTTCAAACGTGCTTCGCGCTTCAAATCAGTACGTCCTGAATAAGAGCCGGATTGAATATCTAATATGGACTGTAGCGAATCGAGGGCAAGATTGTATATTCCAGCTTCATGAAGGCGGTCAGCCCATGTTACATAAAGATCATATCCTGCTCCAAGTTTCTGAGCAGCTTGGCTGGCTTCTCTCAGGAGCCATTCGTGACGCTCCGCCGCGACAATCTCGAGCAATGGACTAATAAATTCCGACCGTCCAGATTCTCCCGCGACATTGCATGCCTCCCTGCAGACACCCAGGTCCTGGTCTTCTAACCTTTCTTTCACATAATCGCGGCATTCAGCAGGCATGGGTTTTGGTATCGACCGCAGAGCTTCGACCCGAATCGGATACCAACCCGAGGCACCGAAAGTAGTCAGATGATCCAACCATCGTTCTGACCGGGGAGATGGTGTGCCATTCAGAAAGTGGAAATACGACAGGATCTCCCCTTCACCTATAAAAACCTCATCAACTGAATATCCCCTCTTGTACAATGTATCCATTGCACGCAGCAATTCCCGCACGGGTTGGGGTAAATCGAGAATATTATCGTCTGGTTTTTCTCGTGGATTGTTTATGGATTCACGGCTCTTGATGATAGCATTGAGTACTGAGGTTGCATCTTCTAGGGTCCCTACTGAGACGATTAGTAAAGCGCCGGAGGCAATGGTGGGGAGATCCTCGCTGGCGAGTAATTTCGTTGCCACGCCTCGGACTTCTGGAATAAGAGAGTCATCCCATGCACGTTCCACGAGTTGGCCACGAATTGTCAATTTGGGTGGTTCGGTTGAACCGGGTAAATTTCGCGTGTATTGGGCTTCGGGTATTGGCACACGCTCATAAAGCACCTTAGCAGATTGAAGCGCTACTTCTTTGTCCGGCTCTCCCGCCAGTTTGATCAATGACTGAGAAGCCTCGATGGTGGGGATATATCTCAGGCCTTCAATGGCTCGCTTATCGCCTTTACGGGCCATATCTGCCAGGACGTCTATGTAGACTGGGAATCTCAGGCAACGGAAATCAGGACGATCCTCCTTCATGCTATTCGGTTCATCCTCTAACGCTGCTAAATTCCTGCAAATCTGGTCAGCTTCTTCTGGACTTGGCATTCGAAAGGTGATCTTGGTTTCGCCCACTGGACGTTTGCGCTCGCCTTCCTTCCAACCAAAGTCATGGGTGATCCGAATAGTGTAATTTCCCGGCTTTTCGATCCGGCAATATCGCATTAAAGCCAAGGATTGGTTGAACTTTTCACCCGGCTTGAGAACTCTTGGCCCTCCGAGACCCCCCATATCGTGAGCAGATGTATAGGGAGCCTCGGCGACTTGCCCATTTTCATCCGTTGCGGTGACCTTAAACCGTAGCTGTCGGTCTGATCCCCGGTAGTCATGACCAAATGAGGCCTCGAATGGCTCTTTACTGGTGTTTTCGAGGACAAAATGTATCCAAACTTCTTCCCCGAGAAAGTATTCACATCTGTCGATTTCCAGAGTCACCTTAGCGCCGTCAGGAACTGGATCTTTCGCTCGTGATTCCCAGTATGACTCTTCCTGCCCCCGGATTGGATCCAGAGTAGCGATGAATAACGACCAGGGGAGGATGAAGGATATGCCTAGTCGTAGGATTCTTCGGAATACTTTGGCCAAAATCATATCAGAGTTGTTATACGGTACAGAGATTTGTCCTGTGGATGTGGCCATTAGTTTGACCTCACTATGCTCCATGAGTTCTTTGGTGATTTTGATAACGTCCTTTATAGAAAACTACCACATAATTGTAATAAATCAATTCCTGATTGTCTAAAAAGATGGAGAACGTTTTGAGGTGTCTATTGGGTGAATATTCTGTCAGTCAAAAGAACCTGGCTCAGCCAAACCAGGAATCAATAGATCCATTGAGGACGCTGAAAATGTGAACCTCCGTTGGAATGTGTCGTTGGAGGGAATTCGCCACTTCGCGATCCGTCGCTACCACGATCACCTGCACTCCCGCCCGTTGACACTTCTCCAGGTTCGCCTTCGCGTCCGACTTGCCCGTCTCGATCTCAATGGCCCTTGGTCCATCCTTGGTCTTCACGAGGATGTCCACCGCCCCGCCGGTTTTGAGTGGGGCTTCGACGGAGACTTCGAGGCCCTGTCCTCGGAGGTCGGCGGCGATCTTGTGTTTCCAGTATTCATGGATGAGACCGCCGTGGCGGGCGGGGATTTCGGGGATGCCGATTTCGTTGGCGAGGAGGGAGCGGCCTTTGGGGGTGAGGTCGAGAAGGACAATGGCTCCAGAGCGGGTGGGGATGCGGACTTGTTCCACGTAGCCCTCGCGGGTGGCGAGGTCCTTGAGGTGGTTGCCTTTCCTTCGGCTGACTTTCAAGCGTTTGTAGCGCTCCACCATGCCTGCGAGGGGGTGGTGGAGCGTGTCGAGGAGTAGGTCTCGGACTGATTCCGTGGTTGTGGTCGTGTTTTCCTCATCTGTTTGTGGAAGGGCTTGCTCGGACCGATTCCCGTCGATTGGAAATGCTGTAGGGCTGGTATCGCTGGAATACCTTTGCATGTGGGTTCGGATTTCGTCGTCTGTGACTATTTGGTTTTTGATGGGGGCGTGGACGGTTTTGAGTTGGAAGGTGCGTGGGTGGCGGCTTTGGAGTTTGACGAGGCATTGGCCGATTGGGAGTTGTCCGAGTGTGTCTTTTTGGTCTTCTTCGAGGAGGAGGTAGTTGGAGGCGGTGTTGACGTCTTCGCGGGCTTTGAGGTTGAAGGTGAAGGTGAGGTTGGTGTTTCCGAGGGCGGGGAGGCTGATGAGGCTGGGGTGTTGGTCGATGAGGACGATGGCTTCGCCGAGTTCGCGGACTTCTCGGAAGAGCATGTCGACGATGGTTTCGCGCGCGCCGGGGGCTTGGCGGTGGAGGACATGGTGGGCTTCTTCGATGATGATGGAATGGTGGAATCGCTCGCGGGGTCCGCCTTGGTTGAGGCGGTAGTGGTGGGTCCAGAGCATGAGGCTTTCGATGAGGAAGATTTTGTCGATGGTGGTGAGGCTGTCGAGTTCGAGGATGACGGGGTGTTGCAGCAATTCGGCGAGGTTGGTGCCGCTTTGGACATTAACGACCTTTCCCATTTCCCCATAACAAAGCGCTCCCATGGCGCGTAGGGTGGAGGCCATCCAGTTTGCGGCGCGTCCGGTGACTTTCATGGTTTGGACGGTTTCGAGGAGGTCTTTCATTGTGGGGTAGACGGTGACCGTGCCGTTGTAGACGCCATGTTTCCGGTAGAGTTGATCGAGGGCCATTTGGAGCAGGTACATGACTCCTTCGCCGACATAGGTGGCGTGAGAGAGGATCTCGATCAGTTTCTTGACCCACGAGGAAGGTTCGGTGCCGGGTGGGGGAATGAGTGGGTTGAAGCGGAAAGGGGCCACGTCGCGTCCGACCGTGTAGACCCGGATCTTGTCGCGGGCTTTGCTTTGCAGGAGTGCGCGGTAGTTCTTTTTCCAGTCGAGGACCAGGAAGGGTTTGTTCTTGAGAAGGAGTGAGCCGAGGAGTGTGTAGCAGAGATTGGTCTTGCCTGATCCGCTGCGTCCAAGGATGGCGGTGTGTTGGAGCCATTCGTCTTCGCGGATTCCGAACTGCCCGAAGACTTTTCCTTTGTGGATGACATGCCCTACGGGATACTCGCCGGTCATGATTTCAACGGGCGGCGGGATAAAGA